>NZ_JADYVD010000062.1 GCF_020193575.1 Ensifer sp. IC4062 | reverse complement strand
CTTCATCCATGACTTCAAGCATGGCATCAGCGCGATCTCCAACCATCCCGTTCCGCTCCTATCGATTAAGGAGCTTATCTCGCGGCCTCGATCACAAAAGGAAAGGTGGGCTGTTCGTCGCGCTCACCAATAAAATTCCCCAACTATGCCGACGGAGTCGCCACGAAGGGTGGCCGTTTTTCGGCGTTCGCCCCCTTTGTTTCGGCAGCGGCTGAAGGCTGGCGGCGTGATCAGCGCCCTCGAGCGCACATGCTCCCATGAGCTCGGCAGCTGACTGAGTCGAAAGCTTGATCTTCGACCTGCACAACGACGGCATGATGCAGAAGCCCGTCGAGCAGCGCGGTGGCAACGACCGGGTCGCCGAGCCTCATTCGGCAATAGCGGGCGTTGACGAGTTGGAAGAACAGATTGCCGCCGCCGGCGCTGACAGGCAGACAGCCGATTTCATCAACGATCAGCAGGCTTGGCCTACAAAAGAAGCGAATGCGCTCTTGCAACCTGCCCTCCCGTTCGGCGCGTGCGAGCACTGCGGTCAGAGAGCGTGGTGAAGTAGACGCTCCTGCCGGCCTGACGACGCCCTGAGCGGTGGCCAAGTGGCTTTTGCCCGTTCCCGGCGGACCAAGGAAATCAATATGTGGATGCCCCCGTTCGTGCAACGCAGCGTGGTCAGGTGCCGACATGTGGCCGGCCTTTGATGCGGCTCTGATAATGCCGCTGGCCGTCTGGAAGTTCGCGGACCCGGGTCCAAATCAACCTCGCGCGCCCAAAGCGTGTGTCCATTCGCTAGTTTTCCCTCCCGTCCCGCTGACCGTTGCGCCACAGTCTCCAATCGGATCCACGGTCGAGCGTTTACGCATAGCCCAGCGCACGGTCGCGCTCGCGCCCAGGATCAGCAGCGGCGCAGGCTGCGTTCGCCCATCCGGGATGTCGCGCCAGCTTCTGCTTTCCGCCTGTGCCGCCACCCAACCTCAGCCAAATGGCCGCGGATTGCATTGATCGTTTGGGTTCGCTGACGCACCAGAAGATCACGAGCGCGAAACGCGATGGTCGGCTGCTATGCGGGTTCGCAGATCGCTTCCGACATGGACGCCTCCATTCAAGTGATGATCGAGGACACCACTCCGGCACAGAGATGCCCTAAGGGGGCGTCTACCCGGTCAGCCTCACACCGCTCGATGAAACCGAGCTGTGCGAGCGTGAAGATCCGATCCTTTGTCGAGTAGCCGCCCGATGCTCAGCGCGGTCCTGATGCGACTATTCTCGCAGCTCCTCGGAGAGCAGGATATTTATGGCAATCTTTGCAAGGAGCGCTTCGGCTCCCGCAGGGCACCGTCAATTCAAAAAGATAACAGTAGAGCAAAAGAAACCACAGACGCGCGCAGGTCTGATTAGCCCTATTTGATTTGGTAGTTGCCCAACAGAGGAACCAAGTAGTTTATTTCGGCTTGAATTGGGGCCGATGTTCCTGCCCTACGAGACAATGACAAGCGCTGTAGGGAGACCCTTCATGAAACTGGCTTCTGGATACAAAGCATTTTGGGACGCAGCTCATGAGAACTATCCCGATCAAACAAGGGCCGGCGGGCTTCTTGATCAGGGTATGTTCGAGGCAGTGGTCAGCGTCGTGAACGCCGATCATGCCGACCGCTTTACAAAACCATCGGAGCGAGGTTGGCGATCGTCTATTTACCCATGGACTTTTCCGGACTGCTCCACAGCAATTGGGGCCTTAGCGCTGACGTACAAGGGACTAATAAACATCAAAACTCCCTTTGATCTGGCTCTATACACAAGGCTCATTTGGGAGCTTCAACCCAGGACAATTATTGAACTCGGTTCCTTCCAAGGCGGCAGCGCCCTCTGGTTTGCTGATCAGATGTCCCTACTTTGTGATGAGCCTGGTGAAGTCCACTCATTCGATCTGCACATCAATTGTATTCATAAAGATGCAAAGCACCCACATCTTACCTTCCACAAGGTTGACCTTCTGGACGTTGAGACCATGGATAAAGGCTTGCTGAAGGGGCTACCTCATCCTTGGCTTTTGATCGACGATGCGCACGTTCGAGTATTTTCAATATTTTCCTACTTGAGTCAATTTCTGATGCCAGGAGATTATTATGTGATTGAGGATGTTCCTATAGACGCGACTAGAGAAGTCATGGATGGATTGCAATTGATGGAGCAATCAGGATTCTTGGTCGACACTTATTATACGGATGCATTTGGGACCAACCTTACTTGCGCTCCAAATGCGTGGCTTCGTAAGTCGTAGGTGTGGGATCGACAGGCGCGGGGGTTTTCTCGGCGACCAGGGGTCGAGTAAGTCCGGTTCCCTTCGTTCACGGCGGACCGCGGTCGGATTGCAACGGCCTCCTGATGAACTGACCATCCGTCCGTTGGGGCAATTGGCGTTTCTCTCCGTTGAGCGGGTCACTTCTTTCGGCAGGTAGACTCTTCCCAACGGAGAACTCGGCGAGCAAAGCCATCATCTACACCACTCCTCGGACATGATCCAGACTATGCTGGACCATCGGCGTAACCGGCTCCAACGCTGCGCAAGATGAAAGCTTGCGTTTGCGCCGGTTGGTCACACCGCATCCATTCCGTACTCAAAACCGCCGAGCCCCTAGAGCGGAAATCCAATCACGCTGCATCATAGCCGGCGTTGCGAAATAGGTGCGGCATTCGTCTGGGGTGAAGAGTTGGAGTAGTCGCCCGATCGTTGTCCAGAGGCTCTCGATGGTCCGTTCGGCGGCTTTTCTCAACACGACTTGGAGCTTTGAAAATGCGTTTTCGATCAGGTTGAAATCGGGCCTGTATGGCGGGAGGTACTCTAGCTTCGCACCACCGCTTTCGATCATTTCTTTCGATCATTTCGCAAACCGTTGGCCCTTTGTGGCTGGAGAGCGATTGTCCATAACGACCACGTCACCGGGACGCAGATGGGCAGCAGCACCTTCCTCGACGTAAGTCTCGAACGAGAGGCGGTTGTGCCTGTCGATGACAAAGGGGCGATGAAGCCGCGCAAGTCAGAGCGCCTATTAAGGTTGTCGTATTCCAGTGACGCTGATCCGCAAGCGTTCGCCTATGCGGCCATCGACCGTAGCTGCGCGCCATGTTGGCGGAAATCCAGTCTCATCAATAAAAACGAGACGTTCCGGATCAAGGTCAAGTTCGCCGTCGAACCGGTCTTGCCGCCGCGTCAGGATGTCAGGTTGGTTCTGCTCCGAGGCATGCGCACTCTTTTTCGCGCGAGATGTTGTGCCGCTTGAAGAAAACGCTGGATCGTCTCCAAGCCGAAGAAGAGGTTCCGATCCGCCAGACTGCGACGTACCTCTTCCAAGGTAGCGTCCTTCTCCGGGCCCAAGCCGTCGACGAAACACTCATGTGCCTCGATCCGACCCGAGCGACGATCGCCGCCAAGCGGGCCAGGCGTCGCCCTGTTCACGCTCACGACTGCGCCAGCGGCTGATGCTGGCAGCGCGACACCAAACGTTCCGCTGCAGCTCGGTGCGGCAGGCCCTGCGCGACCGCCGCCGGAACCCGAACCCGCAGATCCATCGATAAAGGCCTTCGACATGTCCGCCGCCTCCCCACGGCGGACGTCTACGAATCAGACCAAAACTGATTTGCAATAGCCAAAACGATTCAATCAGATCGGGTTCGCTCTAATCGCAGCCGGGTGAAAGTTCAGTGGCAGCTCAACTCAAGTACATCTGTGCAGCAGATGAGTTTAGGCGACTTATACAACACAACCCTTACTGAGCACCTTTAGGCTCAGAGCCGGTTGGGGACCACCAGCGCGAAGCCCGCCTGACCCTCGTGTAGTGCTCTGCGACCACTCGCAGCGTTACGAGACTGGTGGCATATGATCGCGAGAGCTGGTCACTGGAGGACTCTAGGGTCAAAACTCAATCAGCCTATTGATGACGTTTGATTTCCGTGATTCTGTTCCGAGTAGATTGGAGTTTGGGATCATGGGAAGTGAATTCTGGTTGAGCGATCAGCAGTGGTCCGTCATCGAGCCGCTGCTGCCGAAGAACCGGCCCGGTGCCCGCCGGGTCGATGACCGCCGCGTCATCAGCGGCATTGTCCATGTGTTGCGCGTCGGGTGCCGTTGGCAGGATTGCCCGGCCGTCTATGGCCCGCCAACCACCATTTACAACCGCTTCCATCGCTGGGCCGGCCGCGGCCTGTGGCAGAAGCTGTTTTCGGCCCTGGTCGAAGCCAGTCCGGGCGACATGCAGATGATCGACAGCACGACCGCGAAGGTTCATCGCTCGGCCGCCGGCGGAAAAGGGGGGCGCAGACGCAAGCGATCGGTCGCTCCCGCGGCGGCCGGACGACGAAAATCCACGCCGTCGTAGACGGGCGCGGCCGTCCGCTCGGCCTGCAGATCTCGCCCGGCCAAATGGGCGATGTGCGCGCCGCCGTGCCGTTGCTGCAACCACTGCCGGTCGCCCATTGCCTGGCGGCCGACACCGCCTACGACAGCGATGCCTTGCGCCAGTATCTGACCAGCCGCGGAACCATTCCCGTCATTCCCAACAACCCGACCAGAAAACGCCGACATCCCTTCGACCCACGAGCCTATCGCAACCGCAATGTCATCGAGCGCATGTTCTGCCGTCTCAAAGATTGGCGGCGGATCGCGACCCGCTATGACAAGCTCGCCACAAACTTCCAGGCAGCCGTCCACATCGCTGCGATTGTTATCTGGTGGGCCAATTGAGTCTGGAGCCTAGAGACCGCAGGCTCGGTCGGTTTGCCTTTATGGTCGCCTTAGTTCTATGCGCTGGTTGCCGCGCGGAACCGAGAACGGCCTGGTCGATTGCTATGGCAGCTGCATCGAGAGCGGCACGGATCAGTCCTGAGCTTACCTGCAAAGGAATAGAGGACGGCTCGTTTGGCCCGCGACGATCTATCTGAAAATGCTTTCACAGAGATCGCCGATACCCGTCAAGCACCACCACTCTTCCACGATGTAAGCAGTAGCGAACGACGCTGACCCGATGCGGACGCACCTGAAGCGCCGGTTTATAAGTAGCGGTAGCGGAGACCCCATCCATGCGCGACGCTCAGCGACAACTCCCCGGTCGATCAGTCCCGTCGAACAACTTCTCCATTGTTTGCTTCATCCTCCTGAGTGTCGGCTCCAATCTTGATGAGCACTCTTCCGGGCGTCCCCCGCCGGTGTCAATCTGCTAAGCTGTCGCGTTACCCGCTTACAAAATGGGGGCGGCTGTCTCTATCGCGAGACAGGCTCATCAGCTCGAAGAGTTCCTTCGCCATTATTTCTAGTGGATAAGCCCTTGGCGGGAGAAGCTCCAAGAATGCGTTCGAAACGGCGACCGCTCGATGTTCCTCGAAGTGCGCCCCTTTGCGCGTCAACTTGCTTCCCTTTCGCCTCGCCAGATTCTCGAACGAGATGCTGTGCTAAATCCGACAATATATTCCGCAAATCCTTGAATATTGCGAGAACGTCTGGCTCCGCTCTTTTGTTGGCTGGCGGAAAATGGATTGTAGGCCAGCGAGTTAGCTGAGTGTTCTCTCGATTGGCATGCCCTTTGCGTTGATGGCGGCATATACGTCAAAAGCCAAATGAAGGAGACCTGAATGTCGCGTCAGATGAAATTCGTAGCGTTCCTCATGGCGGGGCCAACTTGCCATCACGCTGCCATGTGGCGCCACCCGGAAACCGAGAACAGGTTTCTTGACCCGGCGTTCTGGGAATCGCTGGCGCGAACGCTCGAGGTCGGGAGATTTGACGGGCTTTTCTTCGCCGACACCCTATCATTTTACAACGAAACCATCATGACGCGCGGCGGCCAGCTGTCGCTGTTGGATCCGGTCCCGCTTGTCGCTATAATGGCGCGGGCGACGTCGCGCATTGGCCTCGGCGTGACGATATCGACGAGCTCCCAGGAGCCCCATGCTGTTGCCCGCCTGCTAGCCTCGCTTGATCTGCTGAGCGGCGGTCGCATCGCATGGAATGTCGCGACTTCCGCAAACGACCGGGCGGCGCAGAACTTCGGCAAGGGTGCGCTCCTGCCGGTAGATGAACGCTACGACTGCGCTGAAGAGGTCCTCAAGATCTTGCTGGACATGTGGAGGGCATGGGCCGGCGACGCGCTCGTACTCGACAAGGAAAGTGGCGAGTTCATTGAGCAGGGGAAGGTGCGGCGCACCGCGATCGCCGGAAAATTCGTGGGCGCAAGGGGCACGTTCACCGTTCCGCCGACCCCCCAGCGGCACCCTGTTATCATGCAGGTCGGATCTTCACCGCGCGGGCGCAATTTCGCCGCTAACTACGCCGAGCTTGTCTTTACGGGCCAGCGCTCGTTGCCGGATATGCAGGAGTTTTACGCCGACATGAAGGGCCGTGTCGACAAGGCGGGGCGGAATCCCGACGATTGCGCCATCCTCGTCTCGGTGAGCGCCATTGTCGGCGAAACGGAATCGATCGCCCGTGAGAAGCAGGCATACATAAATGAACTGGTTGATGATCGCCTCAATATCGGGTTCGTGTCGGCTCACACTGGCGTCGACCTGTCGAAATATCCGATAGACGAGCCGATTGGCCGCATGCCGGCGATAGCGCGTGGCTTCTTCGAAGCCATCCTGCAAGGGACCAACGCCAGCAATCTCACACTCGGCGAAGCGGCCAAGCGTTTCGCCACAATTGGGCTTTGTCCTCAAGTGGTCGGGACGCCCGAGAGCGTGGCCGACGAGCTTCAGGAATTCTTCGATAAGAAGGGCTGCGATGGCTTCATTGTGACACCGACCGAAATGCCCGGCTCCTTCGAGGCCTTCACGCGCTCCGTTGTCCCGATTCTCCAGAGGCGTGGTGTTTTCCGCAAGGAGTATCCGGGCTCGACCCTGAGGGAAACGATCAAGACGTCATCGATGCGCCTAGCCGAGCGTTGAATGAAAGCCCGCGCTTCTTGTAGACCTCCTCGTTAAAGTGGGAAGGGTGCTCGGTGTTGTCCTCAAAGGAGTGTGACGCCATCGGATAGACGACCTCGAGCTTTCAGCGTCTTCATGAAGCTCTCGGGCCTGGTCTTGTCATAGGGGTTGCCCCGGCGACCGATCGAACCGATCAGGCCGTTGGGGCCTAGTGCTCGCGGTAGAGCTCGGCAGCATACTAGGCAGATTCAACCGTTCGTCGCAACATGATCTACATTAGCATTTCTTAGGAACTGGTCGAGTGCTTTTTAGCGTGTTGTGCCATTCCCGCTACTCTGATCCCAGGTCAGCCACCGGCGCAAAGTTCCCGCCTCGTCTTGCAGTGCTGCGCCGTATCCCACAAGAGATTGCGCTTGGTGAGCAGGTCGTGGTCGAGTAGCTATGCCATTCGGCTTCGCCCTCACAGATCCGGGCGGGCGGATTTCCCGCACCCGGCTCTTCCCGAGAGTAACCCGCGTCATATCCGAGCCTGCGCCCAAGTTCGAGTAATGTGTGGGACTGGCAGCGTGAAGCGTGCGGTCAGGATTTCAAATTCCAACCAACTCATCCGCCGGCTTTTCTGACTTCGCCGCCTCAGGCAGCGGAACCATATGCGGCGTGTTTGCTGATAGAACCCGTTGAGCGCGGGATAGTTATGTGGCCTGCCGTAGTAGCCGTAGTGTCCACGCAGCACAGCGGCAAGCCACTTGTGCTGGGTAGCCAACGACATGTGCATGTGCCGCCGTGCTCCCTCGCGCAACGCCTTGAGCTTTCGCGTCAGACGCTTCCCTTCCGTCTTGTGCTTCACGATGAACCGGCCATCACGGGTCAATCCACAATAGTGAATGAAGCCCAGGAAGGCGAAGGTCTCCGGTTTTCGCTCACCACGCCGTTGTCGAGATAAAGCCGCGAACCGGCCAAATTCGATTAGCCGCGTCTTCCCCTCATGGAGCGCCAGACCAAATTCGCCTAGCCGTTCCTTGAGGGCCAAGAGCATCTCCTGCGCATCATCCTTCTTCTCGAAGCCCATGACGAAGTCGTCGGCATAGCGCACGATCACAATACGGCCGCGTGCATGGCGACGACGCCATTGATGTACCCAGAGATCAAGGATGTAGTGCAAGAAGATGTTGGCGAGGAGCGGACTGATGCCCGCCCCTTGCGGAGTCCCCCTGTCAGTCTCATACGTCTCGCCGCTCTCAAGAATTCCGGCCCGCAGCCATAGTTTAATAAGTTGCACGATACGGGGATCGGCAATTCTATGCGCCACCATCTGCAGCAACCACTCGTGGTCAACCGAGTCAAAGAAACTGCGGATGTCGGCATCGAGCACCCAGTTCACGCGTTGGCTCATGATCGCTGTATGCAATGCATCCAGCGCCATGTGCGGGTTACGTCCTGGCCTAAAGCCATAGGAGAACCCGCAGAAGTCGGCCTCATAGACGGCACTGAGCACTTCAGCGACCGCGCCCTGGACGATCTTATCCTCCAGAGCGGGCACTCCAAGTGGCCGTTTTCCGCCATCGGCTTTGGGAATGTAAACACGCCGCACCGGCTGTGGCCGGTAGCGACCCGTGTGGACCCGATCGCAGAGATCATGGAGATTTTGCTCCAGTCTTTCTTCGTACTTCGCCACAGTCATCCCATCGACACCTGCGCTTGCCTGCCGCTTCTGTCGTCTAAATGCCCGGTGAAGGGCAGCCTGATCGACATGATGCAGCAGCGAGGTGAACCGGGTTTGGGCAGCCTGTCTGGCCGCCGCGTTCACCCGCTCGAGGTTGGGCATCAGGATAACCCGGCTCTGCGTCCGGATCCCGGCCTCCCCTTGCGGAATCCTCTCGGGCTGGTCCCTTCCCTCCGCACGTCTCGTTTCCTTCGACGGTTTCATCGGTACTATGAACCAGTCCGACTCCCGACCTCAGCTCGGTCGGCAACTCTGGCAGTGCCTTGTTGCTGACCCCCGCCAGAGACCAATCTGGCGGACCCGGTCGGGCCTCTCATGTTCCGATAACTACCTTCCATGCGTGATCCGGCCATCGACCCCGACGGAGCGGCATCATCTCGCGTAGCGATGATGCTCGTATTGCCTTCATGTTTAGGGAACACACTCGGCCTCCGTGAACATCCACCTTTCGAGGCTCATTCCCGCACCCCGCATGGCTCCTGTCTACACTTCAGACCCCGCGTTACCGCGACGCCCGCAAGACTCGGTCCCGGCTTGCCCGCTACGGCTTTGGCCGGATGGGACTTGCACCCACAAGCGGTTATCAGCTTGGCATGACGTACTCCCAAGAGGTGGCGTAGCTCGGCGGTAGCGCAGCCGCTCGCGAGCGCGCCCTCACCAGCGCCGCAGTGAGCGGGCGGCGAAGCGGTGGTCATCGTGTCCTCCGGTAGGCTCGGGTTGCAGACACCAACCTGATTCGAAGAACAACGGCGTTGAGGTCGGTTGTGGTCTTGCCCGTTGACGGTGCTCCTTCAGATGAGTACTCGACAGCAGCCATCTTGGCACGCCTCTCGCGAGGATGATGCCGGTGCGGGCGCCGTCCACATTGGGTAATCGCGGGAGCGCGTCGCCCTGGAAGTCAATCACAGCCTTGGAGGGTGGCTGTTCCCCGATAGGATGGAAATGCGGGCTCTCGACTGGACGCCGGGTCCACGCATCGAATGCAGAACAGCCATTGAAGAATATCGGTCTCGACGTGTCGATGAAAGAGACGGCGGTATCGATCCGCTGCGACGGCAAACGTATCTCGCGGGAAGTGCGCCTCGGATCCCAAGTCGTTGCCGAGCTCATCCGCAAGTGGGCACCGGCGGTCAGACTCGTGGTGTTTTAGACCGGTCCGCTGTCGGTGTGGTTCTATCATGCGCTGCGCGCCGAAGGAGTGCCGGCAATCTGCATTGATGCGCGTCATGCCAAAGCGGCTCTCGATATTGCGCCTAACAAAACCGATGCGAATGATGCCCATGGCCTGGCGCATCTTGCCGGGGTGGGCTTCTTTCGTGAGGTACGCGTCAAGGGCTTCGATAGCATGCTGACCCGTACGCTCGTCGCTGCACGCACTCGGCTGGTTCGCATCACCATCGAACTTTCCAACCAGATCCGCGGCGTCATGAAAACCTTCGGTCTTGTTGTTCCGGCCGGAAAGGGAAGTATGTTCGAGCGGAACGTGCGGAGCCGGCTTGTCGATCACGAGCAGCTTGCTGCTATTATCTTACCGCTTCTGGATGTCTAGCGCAGTGTCCGGATCCGTGCCGCTGACCTCGGACGTCAACTCATCAGGGATGCACGCGAGAGCCAGGCCTGCTGCCTTCTCATGTCTATCCCCGGCGTAGGCGCGATCACCCCAACGTCTTTCGTCACTGCCGTTGAAGAGCCTGACAACTTCAGGAAGTCCTGGAATGTCGGGGCTTGGACGACCCGTCGGTATCAATCTGGAGAGGTCGATTATGACGGGCGCATATCCCGGCGTGGCAACAATCACTTGCGAGGACTTCACTATGAGGCCGCGTCCGTCATCTTGGCCCGCAGCAAGAAAGAGAGCGCCCTACGAACATAGGGTCTCCGACTCCGGGAGAGCTCGCTTCAACCGAGCCGCCGTCGCTGTCGCGCGCAAACTAGCCGTTCATGCATGCGATGCTCAAGACCGGCGAGCTCTTCGATCCGAATGCAGGAGCTGCGGCATGAAAGCTGGTGATAGGGTTCCGTATCTGAGCGCCTGAGACGTCCCCGCCGGGACGTTGGCTGAGCCATTCCCGTTGATGGGATTGCACCGCTGACCCAGCCGAGAGCGTCGTCCACATTGAAGGCTCTTCCAACGAAGCCCATGATGCGGCGGCCTCTGCCGACCACGAAGACAACGCTGTAACCTGGCCCTCGCGTCTCATATCAAGATACTTGACCCCACGGCTGCGATTAGACAACCCCATCGAGAGAGCTTGAGGACGCTTTCGAAGCGCTACGGGATCAATCAGAAGACTGTCGCCAAGTGGCGCAAGCGGACGTCGGTCGCAGACCTACCGACCAGCCGGAAGAAGCCGAGATCGACGGTCCTCTCCGTCGAGGAAGAAGCGGTTATAGTTGCTTTTCGGCGCTACACGCTGCTACCCCTTGATGACTGCCTCTATGCGTTGCAGCCGACCATCCCGCACCTGACGCGCTCCTCGCTGCACCGCTGCCTGCAGCCCACGGGATCGGCCGCCTGCCGGATGTTGACGGGAACAGGCCGGAAAAGAAGAAGTTCAAGAGCTACCCGCTCGGCTACTTCCACATCGACATTGCCGAGGTGCGCCGATCATCCCGGTCCATGCCGGAGAACGCGGCGACCAAAGCCGCCACCTACAGCACTCCCTGGGACATGATCCTTGGTGACCGATTGAGCTTCGACAACCTGACCCTTCCGGAAAAACACTGATGGCAACCGCTACCCTGCTACGCCACTTCCCGGGATATTTATGAGCTCGCATTCAATGGTCGGTCAGGGGGAATGCCATGCTCGGTTATGGCAAAGTTTGGATTTGCCGCAAGGATTCCGGCCAGATCGCGCTGTGTTACCTCGAAGCAGCGCCTCTGCTGGCCGTTAAACCATCGATCATTGATCTGCCGGAACCCCATCTTCCACACTGAACGTAAGGAACGTTGGTTTTCAGGGCGCACAAAACACAGGACCCTCGGCGCTCCTAGGGCCGTAAAGGCGAAATCGAGGACTGCGCATCCCGCCTCGGGGGCATATTCACTGCCGGCTGCAGCCTGGTGAAAGCACGCGCTGAGTTCCAGATCGTCGCTGTCCGGCAAAAGAGTTAAGCCGCGTCGTCCAAGGAAGTTGCCTTCCCGGCCGTTGCCGCCGCGCGTGAATACAGCGAAGACACCGTAGCCATACCTGTCCCAATCGGCAAGAACCTGTTTAAACCAGCAGTTTGTGTCTTCCCAGGACGGAGGCTTTCCATCATAGATGGCATTCACGACAAAAGGGTCGTTATGAAGTGTGTGAAGCCGCAGCACGTCGGTTGGGGCCAATGGACGCAAGCGCAACCTTGGGGTTAGCAGAATTACTGACATGGAGCGTGCCCCCCCCCCGCGCGGAGCGCACGCTGGTGTGCGTCGCGGATCAGGACCACCCAAGGCAGCATGATGGTATCTTCGGTGAGCGTGATCATGGAATTATCTCTCCTCGGTTGGTGACGCCGACGCATCTGCGGTTAAGCAAGAGCCGCGCCAAATGCGAAAGGCATTTACAACCGCGATGTCGCGTGTCCGATGTCGTCGAAGGACGGGTCCGTATGACGAGTGGACATCGCTTTCTTCTGTCACTCCTGTGAAAATTTGAAGCGGCCGATTGTCAGGTTCGTCGGGCCCCGCGACTCGGTAGAGTTCGGCTTCCTTGCCGCTAGGTATCTGACCTTCCAGAAGAGCCGACGCCCGCATTCAACAGTTCACCGGAAAACACCGGATCAGGTCCTATTCAACGGCTGCAGCCCGTTAGCCTCCGTGACATAACAGAGGTCGCAAACCACTTACCAAGATGGGCGATGATTACATCTGGATCGTTTCCCTCAGTGTAGATCCCGGATACTTCTTTCGGAAGACTCCACGCTTCTGAAGAATCGGAACCACAGATCGCGTGAAGGCTTCGAAAGACCCTGGCATTTCCGTGGCTGTCACAATAAAGCCGTCGCACCCTTTGTTATCAAAGAACTCCTGAAGCTGATCGGCAACGCTCTCAGGCGTGCCAACCACCTGGGGGCAAAGCTCGCTTGTAGCAAAATGTTTCGCCGCCTCGCGGAGCGTAAGATTACTGGCCTTCGTCGCCTGAAGGATGACATCGAAAGAGCCACGCGAGCCGGCTTCTGCCGGGATGTCGTTAATTGGCCTGTCTAGCGGGTATTGCGACAGGTCGACCCCAATATGGGCGGACATAAAGGGAATGGCGAGACGAGGGTCGACCAAGTCATTGATGTAAGCCTGCTTCTCGCGGGCGATCGATTCCGTTTCGCCGATGATGGGGTCCACGGAAACGAGGATGGCGCAATCGTCCGGACTCCGCCCCGCCTTGTCGGCGCGATCCTTCATGTCGCCATAGAATGCCTGCATGTCGGGCAACGAATGCTGAAGCGTAAAGACAAGCTCGGCGTAGCTGGCGGCAAAATCGCGACCGCGCGGTGAAGATCCGGCCTGCATGATGACCGGGTGCCGCTGAATGCTCGGCGGTACGGTAAACACGCCCTTTGCCGCGACATATTTCCCGGTGATATCAGTGCGGCGCATCTTCGCCTCATCAATGAAGTCGCCGCTTTCTTTGTCAAGGAAGAGCGCACCGTCGGCCCACCCCGTCCAGAAGTCGAGACACACTTTTAGGACCTCTTCGGCGCGATCGTAGCGTTCACTGCGCGGCAGGAGCGCCTCACCAAAGAGCTGCGCCTCCCGATCAATCGCAGAAGTAACGACGTTCCAGGCGATACGACCACCACTCAACACATCGAGAGAGGAGAGTACGCGAGCTATCGCATAGGGCTCCTGGAAACTCGTCGATATTGTCACGCCAAGCCCGATGTGCGATGTTGCCCGCGCCATAATAGCGACAAGGGGGATAGGGTCAAGCAGGGACATCTGGCCGCCCCGTGCCATTGTAGTTTCGTTGTAAAAACTCAGGACGTCGGCGAAGAAGAAGCCGTCAAATTTGCCGGCCTCCAGTGTTCGCGCCAGCGATTCCCAGAACACCGGGTCGAGAAACCTGTTCTCTGTTTGCGGATGGCGCCACATTGCATGGTGATGGGAAGTTGGCCCAGCCATGAGAAACGCTACGAACTTCATCTGACGCGACATTTTCGGCTCCTGCGATTTACTTCGACCTTGAGTTAGACCAAAGAAGAGGCAGGGACGATACTACCGTCCTAGGTAGGGGCATGAACCAACGTAGCCGAGAAGTAGCTCGGTTTGTTTCAACAGTCTTGTGTCTGCTCGTAAGTGGTTTGCGACCTCTGTTATGCCGCGGAGGCTATGAGGCAGCGGCTTTTTGACGTAAACCTGATCAGGCGTTTGCGGCGGCGGTGTGATTTCGAATGCACGCCACACCATCCCGTCCGCAACGATTGCGTGTCTCTGAACCCAGTTGTCGAGAACGATCGGATGTTGTTCACCAAACGTCGATGCGTATGATTTGCGACGCTGATTGCGACTTCGTCGAGGTCCCACTTACAGCCGGGTCTCCGGATGACATGTCATGTCCGCGCTCCGGCGATGGATATTCAATGCAGCCAAGTGCGACGCGGACTTCGTCACTCGCATGGTAGCGTCTTTTCCCAGCCATGCTCAGCAACACGGACAGAGACAGAAATCCTTAAGCAATCGTACGAGGACAATGACAATGGGAAGACGAGCGACCCTTTCTGCACTGATACAACTAGGTATTCCGTTGCCGGACCTGGAGGTTGCGCTGGCCGCGTTTGATTGGGACGCAGAACCAGTCGTCACTCTCAGACGGTCTGATATTGTCGCCATCCTTCATCGATTTGCCTCTGGCGAAATCGATGCCGTTAGGGTGGCGGGTTGTGCCAATAAGCCTGAATGCAGAAAGGTATTCGGTTCGAGCCCGGTCACGAAGAGATCGTCGCAGCAGCTCTACACGATCTCGCGAATCCCGTTCTCCAGGGCCAATTGTATGTCATCGCACCGGACGTCCTTGCCATGTTGAACTGATGGGCAAGTGCCGGAAACGTTAGGATCTTTCGAATCAGCAGACATCTTTAATCTGGTTTCCATTCCCGCATATTTTGATTCAATGAGGCTTTGATTTGGATGCCTCGCATGACCCGCGGTCGCTTCGACCTGACAGATTTCGAGTGGGCGATCATTCAACCGTGGTTGCCGGACAAAAGCCGTGGCATGCCGTGTGTCGATGACCGGCGGGTAATCAATGGCATTCTGTAGCGGTTAGAACTGGTTCGCCTTGGACAGATGTGCCGGAGCGATATGGTCCATACACGACCTGCTACCATCGCTTTGCCCGATGGAGAAAGGCAGGCGTTTGGGACTATGTTCTACGCAAGGTCGCCGAGGCCTTCGACGGTGACATCGTGATGATCGACGGTTCCTGTGTCCGTGTTCACCAGCATGCCGCGACGGGAAAAAAGGGGATTGAGACGATGGCTGCATAGGACGTCCCCGTGGCGGCCTGACCACAAAGGTTCACGCCGTCGGCGATGCCGATGGCAGGCTGATCGGCGTCGATCTGACGGCCGGGCAGGCTCACGACAGCCGAATGGCAGAGCCTATGTTGAAGGACATGTGCAACGGCGCAATCCTACTGGCAGAAAGGGCTTACGACACCAACTCTCTTCGAGAGCCCGTCAAAGAAAACGTGCTTGGGCAAACATCCCGGCGAAACAAACCGAAATGATGGCTTCCCCTTCAGCTCTGGGTCTATCGTCAGCGAAATCAGATTGAGCGCCTCTTCAACAAACTCAAACAATTCAGGGGCATAGCCAGCGTTATGGCAAAGAAGCTCAAAACTTCCTCGCAGCCATAAAGCTGGTCGCAACACGCATCTGGATCCGGTCGTTATGAGTGCACGCTCTAGTATAACCGTCGAGGAGTTGGGGCCGACACTGACGAGCTGATTGCCCGTGCCAGGGCTTTGCAAATCAAATCCGCAAACGGCTTCCAACAGTTCCGGCGTGCAAATTTTGAACGCCGATTGACACATGACAGGCCACCGAGCGCCCGTCCGTCCCCGGCATCGGCACCAATGCCGGCACTTCGAGGGAGACTGGGGAGCGTCTTGGGTGGCCCGCAGTGGCCGCCGCGATCCTCGATCGCTTGCTCCACCACTCAATGGTGATCACCGTCGGGTGCAGCTATCGGCTTCGAGAGAAGCGCCGCTCCGGACTGCTGCGGAAAGCCGGAGCGACGCTGTATCAACTCTCCGGTTCGCCCACGGGAGTCAATCCTCCCTTAGCTTGCGACGACGGCGCAGCAATGCCAAGAGCGCATAGAGAGGTCCTGAAGCACCTTTCGAACCTGTGGACCGGGTAGTCAGATAGCGCGCCCGTCCTTGCCAGGGGCGGGAAATGGTGTGATCGACCAACCGACTAGATCGAGGGCGCGCTGAAGTATCGCCTCGGTACCAGCAAGACTGGGTGAAGATGCGGTGATATATCCCATCCAGTCTCCATAGTCGAATTTCCTGACGATCGACGTCTTGGGTTCAATATACCATTTCACCTCGGCGACACCTGGTATAGCAGCCGCCTGACGAATGTTGTCGGCCCGATCCAGGATGCCGTCGCGATCAGGAACCAGGAACCGCGCCGCTGCAGTGTGCGAACGTCTTTTTTTTAAATTCCATTCGTCGCCGGTGACCAACTTGATGTGCTCGGTGATGAGATCAACACCGTAAGCCAACTGAATCAGTTGAGGACCGGGCGCGCCAGCAAGACGGGGATTGACTTCAATGACTATTGGGCCAAGCTTCGTCCACCGGAATTCAATGCAGCTTGGCCCCCACCCAAGCCCGAGAGCTCGCAAACAGCTTAGCGAGAGATCGGCGATACGTTCATGCTCCTTAAAAGTCAGATCGGCCGGAACCGTCACCTCACGAAAGACAAAATGCGGCGGGGGCCCGAAGTCGCCGGCGGAAATCCCAATCACCTCATCTCCCATGATGTCGGCGCAATAGTAAGGGCCTCGAGCGAATTCTTCGATCAAAATGCGCGGCGACGATCCCCAAGTGTGTTTCCCGCCCAACAGATAGCTCGTATGTTCGGCCAGCTCATCAAAATCGCGGCACAATCTGACACCGCTGCTGCCGCTGCCTACAGCTGGCTTAACAATCACCGGCAAACCGATCTCGGCAGCAGAGGTTTCTACGTCCGTCGCATTCGCTGCTAGGCGATAAGCAGGAGTGGGAACGCCGGCCCCCGCAAGGAGCTGGCGTTGAGCGAATTTGTCGCAGCAGCTTTCGATCGACGCGGGATTCGGTCCGGGTAAATCGAAATATCGACAGAGCTTGCCCACTGTCGCATAGACCTCCTCCTCGGCCGCCGTAATGCCAGCAATGTCATAGGTTGCACGCAGTCGAGAACATTCGTCGATCAGCGCATCGAGATTGTCTGTATCCACACGGATTGTCTCGATCCCTTCCGCCGCAAGATAGCCATACTTAGCAGGATCGGTCGACAGGGTAACTGGATGCAGGCCAAGACGCTGGGCTGCTTGGACGAACAGCAGGCCAATACCCCTATGCCCCTCAATCAGAACGAGCGCTCTTCTTCCCATTGGCTTAATCTCCACGTTACGTGCTGTGAGGCCAACCGAGCTTCACTCGGCATCGCTTTTCAACGTGTCTGACCTCAGGTTTGAAGTGAACACGGGGTTGCGGCGTTCTGAGCAGAGACGGAAGGACCGTGGCCGCACCTCCGCCTTGAGGGGCAAATAGTCGATTACTATGGGGCCCTCTCTTGATCCTCTAAAAGCCTATGGGGCCTCGAAGCACCGAGGCTCCTTTTTTTAGCTGATCGCTGCGATGTACCAGGCCTTCCGTCACAAACCAGTGGTTAGCCGAATCTTGCGGTGGTTTCGTTTTTTTAGCCGGCAAGCTCGGCTCCTGCGCCTACCTAGGTCGGTAGTGCCACAGCTTCCTCTTTAGTTTTGCTTGATTCTAACGGGCCCAGTTGCAGGTCGTGTCGGTACAAACGAACCCCCACTCTCGCCAACAGCGCCGTTTCATATGAGCGGGCCGACAACGCGCTTCGTGCGGGTTAAAGCCGCGGACCAGCAGCAGCACTTATGCTGCTTGGTGTACGCGAGAGATTGATCCGAACCGCGGTTATGCGATGGAATTCGGTGTAATAGCGGCCAAGGGGATATGCAGGATTGAACCCCTTCTGGAGCGCCTTGCAGCCGATCTATTTCTGCCGGAGTTGGCGCGTGAGCTGTTCGCTATGCATGGTCGGGGAGTATCGAGAGCTACTTGCCGAGATCAAGCTGATTGAGGAGAAGCTCATGGCTTGGCATCGTTCTGGCGAGTGCAGCCGCCGTCTAGCCGAGATCTCTGGCGCCGGTCCAATCGGCGCTTCTATGAAGAGCCCAGATCTGAGGACGCTTGAATCGGGCCGTGATACACGCCCGCCTCAATCCAGCGGTAGTAACGCCGCTTTGCCGTCTGGTGGGAACCGAACCGTTCCCGCAGGTCGCGCCAGCGCGCACCCGAGCGCGCCATTCATTACAGCGCGTCGAAGAAGCGCCGGCCGTCGCTGCGCGGGCCGCGCTTACCCCTGCCGTCCTCCCGGAAAGAACGGTTTGATTTGCTCCCACTGATCGTCACGAAGAACTTCACCTTCAAAAGCTGACCTCCAAAAGCCAGCTGTGAATCTGATATGGCGCCTGCTCTGGGAATCGCCAGGCCGTTAAAATGTCACGATAGCCTCGAACCTTCCACATGATTGAAGCGGTCGCGAGCGCCTCGAAGGTGCGCCACGGCAGCTTCGCCGGCGCTGGTCGGATGAGTTCAAGGCGCAGGTGGTGGCGGAGGCGCTGGAGCCGGGCGCGAGCGTGTCGGCGATCCCCCATCGGATCGGCATTCATCGGTCGCAACTCTTCGCCTGGCGTCGTGACGCTCTGGACCATGCCTCCTTGCAGCGTTCGGCTAGCGAGGTGACCGCAGCGCGTGCCGCAGGCGCGGCGATCGAGATTGTAATCGGCGACGTTGTTGTGCGCCGACGCAGATGGGCTTCGAGAAACCGTCGCCTCACTGCCGAAAGGCTTTCGCCGATAGGAAGGTGCGGTTGCCCGAGCCGCAAAACAGGGTGTTCCCGGCCGGCGAACGATCGTCGGGTAGATGGTGATCTTCTGAATGACACCGCCGGGTCAACTACAAGGGATGATAGTATATTCTACGACAACGGCCCTTATTCTTTGGGAACAGTCAGCTATGCGAGGCACTAAACAATGGAGATATTTGTGACACCTCTTGACGTATCGAGATATATTTGTTCGTTTGATGGAGCAGCCCGCAAAGCAGGAATTCGTTTCAAAATGGGAGAAGATTTTGAACGATACCTTGAGATCACCACAAGCATCGTTGGAAAATCGCCAACCTTTCCGATGTTCCGGCCGGATTGTTCACGGCTCGAGCCTGGCCGTGCATTTTGGATTATCGGAGAAGATCGCTCGGGCGAGGTAGCGCATGTTCAGGCACTACGTGTGGACGATCTAAGGGCAACCAACTTGGCTGAACACCTCGAGTCATTGAAAGCCTGCTACGCGGACCCGAAGAGCCAAGCCAGTTCAGGCTCCTCATGTGTTTGCAGTGCATCGACCGCTCGGAAGATAACAGGGGCGGTAGTTTACCAAGGCGACGTATGGCTTCGAGGTGACTTTAGAGGGCAGGGATTACCCAGAATGTTTTCGAGCGTTGCATTTGGGTTAGCGTGGGCGAAATGGTCACCTGATTTCATTTACGGCCTCGTTCCCACTTGGTCGATCGAAAAGGGAGTCGCCGACCTGTATGGTTATCTCCACAAAGAAGCACACGGGTCCATTTTGCGCTTACCCGACCGGGGAATCGAAGATGATGACTGGCTTGTTTGGCTAACGCGACGCGAAGTGTCCCACCTCATTAAACACACGATGACTGAGAACCTGTCGCCAATCTCTTGATCGTTCTTTTTTCTGGGAGTTGAATCTGCTTTGGTGCAGCAGTACGAGCCGGTGTTCTCTATGGACGCAGCGTAAGCATCCTGCAAAGGCCGGTAAAGACCGCAGCCTGAAGGGACTTTCAGATTTTTTGCGCGATTTGGTCGGTGTGCGTCGGATCGGCGAGAGCCTCGTGGAACTCCCGACAGCCCCATGGCCCCGCCGATGTCCTTGGGAGGACTCCCCAAGTTTAGCAAACGGATTTTGGAACGGGGGGAAACCAAAAACGCTTCTTGCAGACAACGTCAACCGCGCTAACGGCTTTAGCCATGCCGTACGTTGGTACGTTGATGTGCGGGCCTCCGCTCAATCAGATGAGCTGCGATTCGCAGTCTAGGGCGGTGATGGAGAATACTATCCATTCTTCATCTCGTCGCCGAGCGGCAACGGTCCCGTCACGTTTGGAGCCGACAGGAATCTGCATTCCGGTGTGATCATCCTTCCCGATCTCTATGTCAACGCCGGCGGTGTCGCCGCCAGCTACTTCGAATGGGTGAAGTATCTGAGATGGAGCGGCGGCCGCGTGAGCGGCGCAACCAGTCGATCGCAGCCGCTCTTGAGCGGCGACCGGCAAGGAGTTCCCGGCCGAATATGCGTGACGAGTTCCTCGAAAGAGGCGCAGGCGGGCGAGCAGCAGAACCAAACAGCGGAGGAGCCTCGTGAGCATGCGCCATCGATATTCGACCGCTAACCCATCCGCCAGACGGAGTCTCCTCAATAAAGCTCCTCACCGGAACTTTGAGGATTTTTGAGAGGGAGATTAATGAGGCGGGTTCCTAGCCATCGGACCCAATCAATTCAGGTTGGCGCTTGGATGGTTGGGAGCTTTTCACCGACGGCGCAGGCATGTTTGCCGTTCAATTTTGCGGCGGGTTTTTGGTGGGCAATCATCCCGATGCAGCGCCTCAAGGCGAGCTACGATTTCAGCATCGGCATGTGTCTGCCTCTGATTGTGGCGCACGTATTCCACCCATGTCGGTAGGAAGTAGCTTTCCGTCCATATGTGAGGCTCTTCCAGGTCGCGGAGAAGCGCCCATTGTCTGGCGCCATTTCGAAGCCGGGATTCTCGCCGCAATGCCATCACGTTGAGGAACTCAGCAACATCTTCTTGATCAATGGAATAGTCGACCGTCGCCGAGATCGGCCCGGTTCGCGGTCCTAAGTCAAGTTGCAGCACCGGCTCGCTGAATTTGTTGGTCGGATCGAGCTTGAGTGTCTCAAAACCCGGGTGGCGAAGCACGATTCCGATCAACCCACCGAAGATAAGTGCAAGGCTTGCAACGAGCAAGGCGCCAGAAACACCCTCCGTGCCAGCCAGTTCGCCCCAGATCCAGCTCCCCGCCGCCATGCCGCCAAATGTGGCCATTTGATAGAGTGACAACGCACGTCCAACGACCCACCACGGTGCAGAAAGTTGAACCGTAACTTTGAACAGCGATAATGCCTGCACCCACGCCACACCAGCAGGCATGAGAAGCAGGCAGCTCAGCCAAACGTGTTCGCTCCATGCCAGAAAGAAGCAGCTGATGGCCAGCAAAAAAAATGCGCTGCGAATGACCCATTCATTGCTGAGAACCTCCCGAACCGGTCCGATGAGAAAGGCCCCGCAAATCGCTCCAAGACCGAAGAAACCGAGCATGATACCGTAGGTCGTGGCAGTGCCGTCAACCTGATCTCGCGCAAGGAGGGGCAACAGAGTCACAATGACGACGCCGGTGAGGCCAAAAACGAGGCTCCGACACATCACCTTGAGGAGGTTCGGCGACAAGAGCACGTACCGGAATCCCGCGGCCATCGCACTGCTGAAAGGTTCTCGCGTCAGCAACCCTTGTGCACGTTCCGTCTTCCATCGCCAGAGAGCGACGATCATCGCAAAATAACAAAAGACATTGAACAGAAACGCGAAGGCCGCACCAGCTGTGGCGACGATGATGCCGCCAATCGCCGGACCAATGCTGCGCATTAGATTGTAGCTCATGCTGTTGAATGCCGCCGCGCTCTGCAGATCTTCACGGGGCACTATATCTCCCATCGAGGCGTGCCAAAGTGGGTCATGCAGCGCCCAACCGCAGCCGACCAGGAAGGTCAGACCCAACAGCATCCACGGTGTCACTGCCCCCGCATAAACGAGAAACGCCAGGGCGGCGGATACGCATAGCATGAGCAGTTGCACCGCCAGCATAAGGCGCCGGCGATCAAAGTTGTCCGCCAGCGCTCCTGCTGCGAGGGAAAAGATCATGACCGGCAGTGTGGTCGATGCCTGGACGAGTGCCACCATTTCTTGTGACCTGGCAATGCTCATCATCAGCCACGCCGCACCCATTCCCTCAACCAGGTTGCCAAGGTTCGATACAAGTGAAGCTGACCAGAGGGAACGGAACGTCTTATTATGAAATAGTACGAGCGGGGATGGTGTCATCGGCATTGTGGGGTACTTTGTCATGGAGTCTTGATTGTCGTAACCGCTTTCCGACGGCGCGATATGTCGCCGGGACCAGTTGAATCCGCGATGTCGCCAGCCACACTCCACTTCAGGCACGTGCTTGCACAGACTTGTGCAGAATGTCCAGACCTCGTTGAAGCGTTTGCTCATCGATCGTCAAAGGAGGAAGAACCTTGATAACTTGGTCTTCTGCTCCGCATCGCTCTACCACAAGTCCCTCTTCAAAGGCCTTACGGACGATCCTCTCGGCCAGCTCACCTGTGCCACAATCGAGTCCCAGCATCATGCCCCTTCCGCGCACAGAAAGCCTATTGGCTCGGTTGCTTTGACTCACCTGGTGAAGGCGCTCGCTTATGATGCGTCCTGTTTCCGTAACCCGCGCCGACAGCCTGTCATTGGTCCAATACTTTCGCAAAGCAGCGGCCCCCGTCACGAACGCAAGATTATTGCCCCTGAAAGTGCCGCTGTGTTCGCCGGGTCGCCAAACGTCTAGTTCGGACTTAAGCAGCAAAAGGGACAACGGCAGTCCAGACCCACTTAGAGACTTGGACAAAAGAACAATGTCTGGCGATAAACCCGCAAAGTCGAAACTGAAGAAATTGCCGGTTCGTCCGCAACCTGCCTGAATATCGTCAACAATCAGAAGGATGCCATGGTTTCTGCATATCCGCTCGATCGACTGCAGCCACTCTTTTCGCGCAGGGTTGATGCCCCCTTCAGCTTGCACGGTTTCCATAATGATTGCTGCCGGCAGATCGACACCACTGCTTGCATCAGCAAGCACCTTATCGAGATATTCCGAAGTGTCGTCATCGGGTCCCCAATACCCGTCATAGGGCATGAACGCCACGCCGGCTGGCGGAATACCTGCCGCGTCCCGGTAGTATCGATTGCCAGTAACCGCGAGCGCACCCAAGCTCATGCCATGGAAGCCGTTGGTGAATGAAATTACACCGTGTCGTCCAGTGGCGTTGCGTGCGAGTTTCAAAGCAGCTTCCACCGCGTTAGCGCCCGTCGGACCGGGGAACTGAAATTTGTATTTCAGACCACGTGGACGGAGTATTATGGCATCAAAGCACTCCATAAAGTTCCTTTTGGCAGGCGTAGCCATGTCCAAACCGTGTATCATCCCATTTGATCTCAGGTATTGCGTTGCTTCGTCGAGGAAATACGGATCGTTGTGACCGTAGTTTAGGACGCCCGAACCAGAGAGAAAATCGATAAACTCGCAGCCGTTCTCGTCGTGCAGAATGGCTCCCGCGGCTTTCGCGAACACAACGGGGAATGATCGCGAATAAAACCGCACGTTCGATTCAAGGCTCTCGAACGCAGAAAGTGAATTGGACTTACTCTCGTTTGACATGATTTTCCTCAACCAGACGATGGCCCCACAGGAGTGCGCCTATAGTCTTGAAGCCGATTGCCGCGGTGTCCGAGGGCTGCCGCAACGCCGCATCGGAATTCTACCGTGGCTCGACCGTTTTACACGGCCACGTAGGCCCACGCGCCTACCTAGGCTGGCAGTATCGTCGCTGGTACTTCTTCAGTATTCGCCTATTCTGACTTGAACAGAACCAGGAGAGTCGCCCCTGGTGCACTTCGACATCCGAGTCCCTGAGAGCTTAAAACACGTAAGCGGCAAGGAGACCCCGTCTGGCGTAGAGGGTTAGCGGTCGGATATCGGTAGCGCACGTTGTGAGCCGAAGTGAGCTTCTATGTCTGCGCCTAGTTCTGGAACTAGAACCTTCCACATGATCGAAGCGGTCGCCGAGCGACTTGAGGGTGCTCCACGGCAATTGCGCCGGCGCTGGTCGGATGAGTTCAAGGCACGGGCGGTGGCGGAGGCATTGGAGCCAGGCGCGAGCGTCTCGGCGATCGCGCATCGGCTCGGCATTCACCCGTCGCAGCTCTTTGGCTGGCGTCGTGCGGTCTTAGACGCTCGGAAGGTTTCCACGGAACCGGCGCGTTGTGAGATAGCCGCGGCGTCTATTGGCGAAGCGGTGATCGAGGTTGTCATTGGCGACGTGATCGTGCGTGCCCGCGCTGACGTCAGCGAGGCGCACTTGCAGCGGGTGATCCGGGCGGTGCGATCGGCATGATCCCCTCCGGCGTGAAGGTGTTCCTGGCCAGTCATCCTGTCGACTTCCGCAAGGGGCCGGACAGCTTGCTGTCGCTGGTGCGGGACGCCGGCAGTGATCCGTTCAACGGTGCGCTTTATGTCTTCCGGGCCAAACGGGCGGACAGAATTAAGATCGTCTGGTGGGACGGCTCCGGCGTCTGCCTATATGCCAAGCGATTGGAAAAATCGCAGTTCTGCTGGCCCCGCATCGGTCATAACCGGGTTCAGCTCAACCATGCCCAGCTTCTGGCGCTCATTGATGGCATGGATTGGAAGCGGGTTCGAGCCGTGCCGGTCAAGCCGCCGGAAATTGTTGGGTAAAGCCCTGCGGCGAAGTGAATCAGCGGCCTGAAAGGGCAGGAAAACCGGAGCAAAATGTGCTCTGGTCGAACCGATGACGCCGCCCGATCTGAAACTCCCGGATGACGTAGAAGCGCTGAAAGCCATGGTGCTTGCCATGGCCGAAAAGGCGGCGCGGGCCGATGCCCTTGAGAACGAGGTCGCTGATCTCAAGGCACGAAACGCCGATGCCGATGAGCGCATCGAACGGTTGACGCAGATCCTGAAAGCCTTCGATCGCGCCCGCTTCGGCCGGCGATCGGAAAAGCTCGGCTCCCCAAGCACCGATGACGAGCAGCAGGCCTTTGTCTTCGAGGAAATCGAGACCGGCATCGCCGCGATCCGGGCGCAGGTCAGCAAGGGCCGCAAGCGTCCGGATGGCAAACGTCCGCCGCGGCCACGCAAGGGCTTCGCACCCCATCTGGAACGGGTCGAAGTCGTCATCGAGCCGGAGGAGTTGCCGGAGCATGCCGGCAAGCAGAAGGTGCTGATCGGCGAGGACATCTCGGAGCGCCTGGATGTCATGCCGGCGAAGTTCCGCGTCATCGTCACGCGCCGGCCGAAGTATGCCTTCAAAAACGAGGACGGCGTCGTCCAGGCACCGGCGCCGGCACACATCATCGAGAGCGGCATTCCGACGGAAGCGCTTCTGGCGCAGATCGCCGTCTCAAAATATGCCGATGGCCTGCCGCTCTACCGGCAGGAAGCGATCTACGCCCGCGACAAGGTCGAACTCGACCGCAAGCTGATGGCGCAATGGATGGGCAAGCTCGGGTTTGAGCTGGAGATCCTCGCCGACTACCTCTTTGATGAGATCAAGAAGGGGGAGCGGATCTTCGCCGACGAGACCACCTTGCCGACGCTCGCTCCCGGCTCCGGATCGACAAAGATGGCCTGGCTTTGGGCCTATGCCAGGGATGACCGACCATTTGGCGGCAGCGGTCCGCCGATGGTTGTCTACCGCTTTGAGGACAGTCGGGCCGGCGAGTGCGTCGTCCGGCATCTGAATGGCTACCGTGGCATCCTGCAGGTCGACGGCTATGCCGCCTACAACAAGCTGGTCCGCTCCGATCGCGGCAATGACGGCGTCACATTGGCTGGCTGCTGGTCGCACAGTCGGCGCAAGTTCTATGAGCTGCATGTCGCGGAAAGCTCGAAGGTCGCAACGGAGACGGTCGAGCGGATGGCGACGCTCTGGCAGGTCGAGGAGACCGTCCGCGGCCAAAGCCCTGACGCGCGTGTCGCGGTGCGTCAGCAAACCTCCGCCGCGATCGTCACCGAGCTCTTCGCCCTCTGGCAGAAGACCCTGCCGCGGATCTCCGGCAAATCGAAGCTCGCCGAGGCGATCCGCTACGCGATCTCGCGTCGCGCCATCTTCGAGCGCTTCCTGGCCGACGGCCGCATCGAGCTCGACTCCAACATCGTCGAGCGAGCAATCCGGCCCCAGGCCATTACGAGAAAGAACTCACTCTTTGCGGGCAGCGACGGCGGCGGAAGAACCTGGGCAACCATCGCGACGCTGCTACAGACGGCAAAGATAAACAACGTCGATCCGCTTGCCTGGCTCACGCAAACGCTCGAGCGCATTGCCAATGGCTGGCCGAGCTCAGAAATCGACGCGCTCATGCCGTGGAACTACGCCCGCTGAACGGCCTCAGCTTGCCGCTTACTAAAACACTCTGAGTCGCACCAGTTATTGCAGACGCGAGCGCACATGCAGCCCCATACAGCCCAGATGCGGTGCCACGATAAGACTTGGATCGGGGCCGAGCCGCATCTGACGGTTAGCCATTTGGGTGACTCGCGACTGGTGCAGAGGCCGCAAGCTCACGAGCGAACAAAAGCACGTCGACTTGTGTTAAAATGTGCCGCCGCTTGGCGTCACCGTCCTGTTTTGAACTTTGCCTAGTGCAGCACCGCCTGGAATGCAGGTTTAAGAAGACGCAGCAGCGTAGCCACTGCTCGCTTCACCTGTACTCCCCTATGAGAGTGCGGGGGCCTGTGCAACGGAACGAGACCATGGCTAAGCTGCGTTGCTTGCTCCCTTGCTACAATTCGATAATTCCGAGGCTTATTGCTTTAATTGCGGCGACGGTCCTGCTCGAAGTACCCAATTTTCGCATTGCATTCTTAATATGAAAGTTGACAGTATTTTCGGATATCCGCATAATAACTCCTATATCCCATGATGATTTCCCTCTTGACACCCACAATACACACTCTTTTTCTCGTAAGGACAGCGCAGGAATTTTCTGGGCGTTCAAATTCGCGACCTTCGCGACTCTCAGATGGAAATGGGTCGCAGCAAGTTGTAAGTAGGTGATTGTTCTATTTGGGAATTCACGCTCGCAATGCCGAGCAAAGCTCATGATCGCGCAGCTGCCATTGGGGCCGCGCAACGGAACGGTAATGCCGGACCGCACGCCAAACCTTGCAGCCTCGTCAAACATGCGCCGCTCGTATTCAGTGGTGCTTGCGTCACCGTACACGTCGCTCCATCGAACTGGACCAGCCCCCATTCGATTCTCCTTGATGACAGGGGCTATCCTCTCATAACCCATTTCAAGACATCGCTCCTGCCAACCATTAGGATAATTCAGAATCTCCTCCGTGTCGCACCGCACTGGGTTCAAAGCCTTGTGGTCGGTTGCAATAGGACCATACGCAATCCACGTGCAGCCAAGTTTAAACGCAAAAGCCGATAAAAGGTCGAACAATTCTTTGGATGGAGCGACACCATCTGTCAGGTCAAGATACCGGCCGAGTTCAACCGCAAACTCGTTCCTATCTGCAGTTGAGCAATGGATCGATGCTCCCAAGGAAATCTGATCGGAAACTCCGGTGGCCGGAGCGCGGAGCTGAGGGAAGCAGCAGTCATGCGCGGGCCGTCCGTAGTCTCTCTTCAGTGATAAATCGTCCGCGATGTAGTCACCGATGCATGACGCGGCAGCCGATGAGGTACTACGGCTCTGCGCCCTCGGCCGGTATTGCAGGGCTCCCAATGCAGATCGACGGAGATCTGACATCTTGCTCTCCTCCTTCGTCCGTTGAGTGATGCATATCGTCGACAACTCTGCGCCGTAGCCAATGACGGTTCAAAAGTCGTGCCAACTTTCCAGCAAGGGGCGTCAACGAGATCTTTCTTGTTTGTCAGCTATTTTGAACCCGATGCGGCCAGCACTCAGCCAAATATCGCTACGGCGTGAGCTCGACAAACGCGACAGTAGTATCCGTTGCGCGGTCGCCTTGAGGCTATGCCTATGCGCGTCGGCCAATGCGGTATCTAGGCAGCCGTTCGGCAGTCCAAATCATGAGCCGCCGCCTGTTTGCCTCGACTGCGAACTAGCGAGTGCTTGGGCCGGCCATTTGCGCGCGTTGTACGGCAAGCTGCAGACCGGGCGCCCCGCCTGTCGTTACGGCTAATCGCACCTGGTGCAGATCATCAGTACCTCGATCGGATTGCGGCTGGCATTTGACGAAAGGTTAGTGAGGCATTCGCTTCGGCCAAGCTTGCTCGCCTTGCTGGGCGCCGAAACTGGCGATGAATTGGCCGGATTCAGATGATGTCGACGGCTCACCTGCGCGGCCCCGAATTGCTGCTGGCCAGCCATCCTTCACGCTGCTGCAATGGCTAAAAGATCCATCTGCGCCAGATGCAATTCGACCTGCTGCGCCAGTTGATGAGAAGCCGGGGCGAGGTGTTCAGTCGCGACCAACGAATCGGCGCGGCTCGGACTGACAACATTCACGTCCACACGCGCATCGTCAACGTCATGTCGGCCGGCTCAGAAAGAGCCCCAAGCAGGTCTTGCCCACGGTAATCCGAATCAACAATCGGTCGAATATATCTTCGAAGCGCAGGCCCTGACGTGCGCTAGCACAGAAGTACTCCACAAAATTGTGGAATGATGGACGCTCAGTCACTCTACGGCTTCTGAAATGCGTGGGAGCAGCGAACGTCGGAATAACGGGCTCAAAAAACGCCATCTTCACAAGAATGCGCCTCGGCAGGTTTTTCTACAGTACGCATGCGGTGCGTTCAGCCGTAGGTGGCTGATCGGGACTGGACCTGATCGCGAAATTCGCCGCCGCGAGATCAACGGCATCGTTAACCATGCTCACACGTTGAGGTTCGGCACACATGATCTGGATCGGATGTCCATGAATACCCAATGCGGCTTCAAAGAACTCGAGATCGTCATGCGTGCGATGCCGGCGGTTCCTAGCAATGGCCCGAACGAACGCAGGGTCAAACTTATAAACGCCCACCAGATAAGAATCTGCAGAGGCGTGAACCTGGCTTTGAGGGCGGTCGGGTAGGATTGCTGTAAGGCGGAGTGCATCGTCCGCTAGTACGCGCAGGGATCGTCTGGCCTGTGTTTTGCTGACTACGGCAATATTGCGGTCTTGGGACCGCAACAGGCGTTCGATCACAACGAAGTCTATGACCAAATTCTCCGTGAACACCAGCACGTCGCCATCAACGTGGGCGATCTCATTTGTCGTTGCTGCGTCCACGAGACGTCCGGCATTCGGCCTGGGCAGAGCGCGTAAGCAGAGCTCCATCCCATCCAACTCGCCACCGAGGTCGCCGGCTATTTCGCCTAAAGTTTCTCGGGCCAGCACCATCGTCCTCTGCACCCCAGCATGTGCCAATTGAGATAACAAGCGCCGCAGAACCGACGTGCCGCCAACCACACCTAGGGCTGCTGAAAAGCGCCTTTTACAGGTCGAGATCATCTGTCGTGGGTCGGTAATAACAATCCCCAAGCTCTGAACTTCGCGCATTTCGTGGATCCTCGGGCTGAGAACTTCCTAAAATCTATCCGATGGTCGAGCATTCTATCTACTACCAGGCAAGATAGTTGGTGCGACTTCGAAGTCCGACTGTAGGTGAAGTGCGCAAAAGACTTGAGGTGTATTGATGGACCAATGTTCGTAAGCGGCAAGGGAAGCGACAGCGCCGGACGCGGCATCGTGTCGGCGTGAAACCGACCGAAATACGAACTCCTCCTCCGACCGGGCTGCGCCTTCAAGTCGCGGCAAGCAGTGCTAACGCCCTGGTCCTTTCCGCCGACTGAATCGCGTCGACCTTCTGGGACCGTCGCACTTACTTGCAGCAACCCTGCGGGCCAGCTGAAAAATTGCTGATATCCTGCGGCTTCCACCCTATGAACGGTGAAATCTGACTTAGGCGCGGTCATATAGTCGCTCCATAGTGAGGGGCTGACCGTCAAAGTCCTCGGCCCCGTTAGCAAGTCAATTGAGGACAAGCCGTGACCATCGATATTAATGACACCAGCGAAAGGGTCGCAACACAGTCCTGGACTGAAAGCTACCAAGCTGAAACGCACGCTCGGCATGAAGGACACAATTTTCGACGAATCGGCCGACTAGGGATACACCAATAAGTTCTCCAAATGGAATACCACAACAGGTATACGCTTCTTAAGCCGTTCTCCACGCCTGAAGACGCCTAGGCGTACAACACTAAAACTTAGCACCAACCGCAGAAAGAAGGAGCCTCAAATGGCAGGCAAACCTGGCAATCCGGGACACGAGCCCGGCAATCCCGATCATCCTGGTCATCCGAACCATCCCGGTCACCCCGGTCGTCCGCCTGGTCCGCCGGATCACCCTGGTCCAAGCGTTCCGCCGAAAGTACCTCCGAAGCACGTTGGTTGAACATGAAGCCATACACCGACTTTGAGCCGCCTCCCGCTCTTGCTGTCACACTGGCAGGGCGCAGGAGGCTGGCGGAACTTCAAAAGCTTCATTCTGTTGCTGGAGAGAGTCTCCTCGTAGATGAAGAGGCGGCGGCGGCTGGAATCCTTCGAATCGAGTTTTCATGGCCATTGAGCGACGGAAGAACAATTGGGCTGCGGGCAGTTTATCCAGATACCTTTCCACGCCTGCGCCCCCATGTTTCTCTGACCTGCGACCCATCCCAATATCCTGAGCGGCACTGTGGATCCGAAGGAGCCCTTTGCCTGCTGGGGCGCGATACCCGCTATTGGCAGGCCAACATGTCATTGGCGGAAATCCTCGACGAAAACCTCGCGCATGTCCTGGACGGCACGGGAGCGGAGGATCCGCAGGGAGAGCCGATCGAGTATTGGTGGAACAGCCTCGGCCACGCGAGCGGTAGCTTCGTCCTCGTTGACTCCGAATGGAAGCTCTCGGGCTATGACAAAGGGACTGTCGATGTCCTCGTCACCGCAAGCAGAACAGAAATCGGTCGGACCGTCAGGGCTGCGATCTTAAAGGTCAATGCCGATGACGGTAGCCTTTTGGCGGAACGTGCTGCGCCTCTTCCTGCCGCCATTTTTTTGAACGCTTTTTGCGCCAGATTTCCTTGGCGGCGCGACGACCAACTTTCCCTACCAACAGGTTCTGCTGAACAGACGGTTGGCAAAGTCGCCTACGGGAACAGATATGAGACATGCGACGGAGCAGATATCCGGCTCTCATTCACGGTCAGCAAGACCGAACTTCAACACAACGAGCATGGAGATGCTTGGGTGTGCGGAATGGCGGTACGGGAGCACATTTCACGCCCAAGCCGATCGGGACCGCGACATAGAGGCACAGTCGCCTCGATCGTACCTGTTTTTCGGGACGGCGAGATAGACATCGGCTATCGAGTTCCATCGGTCGCGAGTCTGAGAGGCAAACGCATTGCGGTTGTCGGGCTCGGGGCGCTGGGATCACCCGCTGCCGTCGAACTAGCTAGAAACGGGTGCACCTCGCTCCATTTGATGGACGACGATGTCGTCGAGCCGGGAAACACGATCCGTTGGGAACTTGGAGCCAGCAGTTGGGGAACGAAGAAGCACGACGCCTTGAAGCGGTTCATCGAACGGGAATATCCATGGACCTCCGTTCTGGCCGTCCCGCACCGCATTGGATTACCAACTGGCGATCCGCACATTCGCGGAGACACAGATCGGCTGAACGAGTTATTGAACAGCGTCGATCTCGTTGTGGACGCCAGTGCCGCGCCGGGCGTGACCTACCTTCTCGGCGACATCTGCCGGGAGCGTGGCCTTTCGCTCATCTCCGTTTTCGCCTCACCCAACCTGCACGGTGGGGCGGTCGTATTCCATCATCCGGAATCCGGTTGTCCGGTGTGCATGGCGCACGCAAACGAAACCCCGGAGGGAAAGTCGGGGCACATCCCCTATCCGAACGGCATGAATGACGAATCAACGCTCGTTCAGCCACCCGGTTGCTCCGAACTCACCTTCACAGGAGCTTCATTCGACCTGAAGGAACTGTCCTTGGAGACCGTCCGGATGGCCGTCGATGTACTGTCCAGCCCGGATGAGTGGACGGTATCCGAAGTCCGCACCGTGAATCTGCATGACGTAAAACGTCGTATGCCGCCGAGTTGGCGGATCGATCCACTGGAACGACACCCGGACTGCGGATGCCGAAGCTGATTTGGATACCGGAGTCCGTCGTCGAAACGATGCTGAAAGACGCGAGCCGTTGGCACGACCTCGAGACTGGCGGGACCTTTATGGGATACTGGTCGGACGCGAATGTCGCGGTAATCACGAAGATGATTGACGGCGGATCGGAAGCGATCCGCACACGCAGCAGCTTTTCCCCGGACCGCGAATGGGAGCAATCCGAGATAGACCGTCATTATCGCGCGTCAGGCCGTGTCGACACCTACATAGGCGACTGGCACACGCATCCGAACGCCCAGAGCGGCGAACCAAGCTGGATTGACCGTCGCTGCCTCAAAACGATCATCCGCTCTCCAGAAGCGCGTGCGCCCAGACCAGTCATGATCCTCCTATGTGGCGGACCCGAGAACTGGCTGCCCCATGCCTGGGTCGGACAATTAAAACGTCGGGCGTTCCTTTTCGAAGGGGTGGAAACCACCGCGGCCACGATCGCCACCTACAAGACTTAGCTGAACTCGACCGTGTCGGCGAGTGTCATCAGCCGCCCATCGTGCAAATAGGGTGGAACTTCCTTGATGCCACGCAGTGACGCAGTGTGAAGATTTTGATCGGACCATCTGGGTGACATCACGAGATCGTTGGCCGTCTGGCCGATCTTATAGAAGCGCTCGAGCTTCAGATCGTGCATGTTGTTGCCCATGAAGGCGGTCTGCGGGGCGTGGCAAACGGCGCAGCGGCCCTTGCCCATAAACACCCGTTCGCCCTCTGTCGCTTCGCGCTGTAGATCATGAAAAACTTCAATGTCCCGCATCGTTTCTTTTCCACCAACGCGTACTATGTGGACGGCCGCTTGCCCAAGCACCTTCCCCGTTATGACGAGATCATCGAGCCGGAGAGCAAGGTCTGCCCCTGCTGTTCGTTCGACCTGCATTGCATCGGTGAGGATATCAGCGAGGCGCTCGATATCGTG
>NZ_JADYVD010000061.1 GCF_020193575.1 Ensifer sp. IC4062 | reverse complement strand
CCGGACGGCTTCACGCGCAACGTCGTCGATCCATCGATCTGGAGCCTCGACTGCGTCGTCGGCGGAGCGCGCTGCGGCGTCGCCTGGCGCACCTTCTGGCTGGCGACCATGACGGCGAGCGGCTCAACCATTCTCGGCCTCGCCTTCGCTCTCGTCGCCACCCGCACCGGCTTTCACTACAAGAAGAGCCTGCGGCTACTGACGGTGCTGCCGATCATCACGCCGCCCTTCGTCGTCGGCCTGGCCCTCACGCTGCTCTTCGGCCGCTCGGGCGTGGCGACACAGGCGATGTCAGCACTCCTTGGCGTCGAGCCCGGCCGCTGGCTCTACGGACTCACGGGCATCTGGATCGCCCAGGTCCTCTCCTTCACACCGATCTCCTTCCTCGTGCTGATCGGCGTCGTCGAAGGGGTCAGCCCGTCGATGGAGGAAGCCTCGCAGACGCTGAGGGCCGACCGCTGGAGGACTTTCTGGCACGTCTCGCTGCCCTTGATGAAGCCCGGAATCGCCAATGCCTTCCTCATCGGTTTCATCGAAAGCATGGCGGATTTCGGCAACCCGCTGGTGCTCGGCGGCAGCCACGGTGTGCTGTCGACGGAAATCTTCTTCGCCGTCGTCGGTTCGCAAAACGATCCCTCGCGCGCCGCGGTGCTTGCGATCACCCTGCTCTCATTCACGCTTGCGGCCTTTCTTGCCCAGCGCCTCTGGCTTTCGGGGAAGAACTTCTCGACCGTCACCGGCAAGGGCGACAGCGGCGTGCATGCGGCCCTCCCCCGCTCGGTCTCGGTCGGCGTCCACGCGCTGGTCATTCCCTGGGCGCTCTTCACCCTTGTCGTCTACGGCATGATCCTGATCGGCGGTTTCGTGAAGACCTGGGGGCTCGACAACACGCTGACGCTCGAGCACTACGCCCAGGCCTTCTCGATCGAATTCCGCGACGGCGCCATCGCCTGGACCGGCGTTGCCTGGAACTCGTTCTGGACGACCATGGAAATCGCCCTCATCTCGGCGCCGCTGACGGCTGCGGTCGGTCTTCTCACCGCCTATCTGATCGTGCGCCAGAAGTTTGCGGGCCGCGAGCTCTTCGAATTCGCACTGATGATGAGCTTTGCCATCCCTGGCACGGTCATCGGCATCAGCTACATCATGGCGTTCAACCTGCCGCCCCTGGAGATGACCGGCAGCGCCCTGATCCTGATCGCCTGCTTCGTATTCCGCAACATGCCGGTCGGCGTGCGTGGCGGCGTCGCGGCAATGAGCCAGCTCGACCGCAGCCTCGACGAAGCCTCGTTGACACTCAGGGCCGACAGCTGCCGAACGATCCGCAAGGTGATCCTGCCGTTGTTGCGCCCGGCGATCACCGCGGCACTCGTCTACTCTTTCGTGCGTGCCATCACTTCGATCAGCGCCGTCATCTTCCTGGTCAGCGCCGAATACAACATGGCGACCTCCTATATCGTCGGCCTCGTCGAGAACGGCGAGTACGGCGTCGCGATCGCCTATTCCTCGATGCTGATCCTGGTCATGATCACCGTCATTGCCGGCTTCCAAATCCTCGTCGGCGAGCGGCGGCTGAGACGCGAGAACCGCGTGCAATCGCTTGCCGCAACCACGCCCGCTTCCCTTCACCAGGAGAAAACCGCATGAGCATCGAAGGTCCCGGTTCCGTCGTCTTCCGGAATGTTCGCAAAGAGTTCGGCGCCTTCACCGCCATTCACGACCTGTCGCTGACGATCGAGCCCGGCACGCTGGTGACGCTGCTCGGGCCGTCCGGCTGCGGCAAGACGACGACGCTCAGGATGCTGGCCGGCCTCGAGCATCCGACATCCGGCCGCATCCTGATCGGCGGCAAGGACGTGACCATGCTGCCGGCGAATGAACGCGACGTTTCCATGGTCTTCCAGTCCTACGCGCTCTTTCCGCATATGACCGCGCTCGACAACGTCGCCTACGGCCTTGAGTCGTCCGGCCTGAAGCGCAGGGAAGCGCGCGAGCGAGCCGAGGACGGATTGGCGCTCGTCGGCCTCGCCGGCATGGGCGCCCGCCTGCCGGCCGAGCTTTCCGGCGGACAGCAGCAGCGCGTCGCCGTCGCTCGCGCGCTGGTGCTCGAACCGCAGGTGCTGCTCCTGGACGAGCCGCTGTCTAACCTCGACGCCCGACTGCGCCGTCGTGTCAGGACCGAGATCCGCGAACTGCAGCAGCGGCTGGGCTTCACCGCAGTCTACGTCACGCACGACCAGGACGAGGCACTTGCCGTCTCCGATCGCATCATCGTCATGAGGGACGGACACATCGCCCAGGAAGGCGCGCCGCGCGATCTCTATGAGGCGCCTGCATCGTCCTTCATTGCCGATTTCATGGGCGAGGCCAATGTCGTTTCCTGCGATATCCTCGGCGTCGAGAACGGCGATGCGACGATCCGCGTCGAAGCGCTGACGCATCGCGTGCCGGGGCGCGATATCCAGCCAGGTCCGGCGAAGCTCGCCGTACGGCCGAACGCGATCACGCTCGAACCGGCAAAGAACGGCGCTTTCGCCGGCCGCATCACCCATGCCTTCTATCTCGGCGATCATGTCGAATACGAGGTGAAGACGGCCGCCGGCACGCTCTTCGTTGTCGATCCCGCCGTCGAAAGAGCGCTGGCTCCGGCAACGGATGTCGCGATCGGCTTCAAGGAGCGCGGCATCGCCATCATCTGCGGTTGAGCTCGCATTCTGCGAGAAACCGGATTCTCAAACCAGGACCAAGGAAAGCTTCATGACGTCACACGACCCCTCCGGGCTCGAAACCCGACTGGCCCTTGCCGAAGCGGTGGCACGCGAGGCCGGCGCCGTCGCGCTCGACTATTTCAACCGGCGCGAGACATTGGTCGTCGAGATCAAGCGGGATCCTCAGGATGTCGTCTCGATCGCCGATCGCGAGGTGGAGAACCTCATCCGCACCCGTTTCGCGGAAGCCTATCCCGAGGATGGCGTGCTCGGCGAGGAATACGGCCTGGAGCCGGGACGCTCCGGCTTCACCTGGGTCATCGATCCGATCGACGGCACCAGCCCCTTCGTCAACGGCATGCCGAACTGGTGCGTTTCGATCGCTCTTCTCCATAACGGCGTACCTGTGGTGGGTGTCATCTCGGCGCCCTGCTACAACGAACTTTATGCCGCGGCCCTCGGGCGCGGTGCGCGGCTCAACGACAAGCCGTTGTCGCTCGATGCCACCCGCACCATTCGCAACGCCGTCACCGGCATCGGCGCCAACAATCACGTGACGCCGGCATTCGTCGCCCGGATGGTCGAGAAGCTGCTTGAAGCCGGCGGCAATTTCGTACGCAACGGCTCCGGCGCGCTGATGCTCGCCTATGTCGCCGCCGGCCGCCTCGTCGGCTATTACGAACCCTATATGCACGCCTGGGACTGCCTCGCCGGCTATTGTCTCGTCAAGGAAGCGGGCGGCTGGTACCTGCCCTTTCCCGTCGAGGGCGAGCGTCTTACCAAGGGCTCCGCCGTTCTCGCCGCCGCACCGGGGGCGATCGATGACCTGAAGATGGTAGCAGGTGTCTGAACGGCAAGCGTCTACCGCGCCTCTCGACCGTAAAACTGCGATATCAGAGCCGCGGAGATACAGGTGCCGAATGCCGGGACGAGCAAGAAGCGCAACGCAGCGCCGCTCCCCTGGCCTTCGCATCCAGCCCCAAAGCCTGCCGCAAGACGCGGGTCGAAGAGCTGCAGTGGCTGCGCGTCCCGCACGATCGTGAAAGGCCCGATGCTGACGCCTGCTAAGTCAAAGGAGTCGCACCGGGTGCGTGCCCGCCCCGGCAACGGCTATCGCGCCGAAGCGGACGAACTCATCCTGCCGCCGAAAGCCACCTCAAGACGGATTTACGGGCGAATAATCCATAAAATCCGTGTGTGCGGGATTTCTTGAATTGGGTTCGAATTGGGCGTAAAATTACTCCAGCAATTCAAAGCGTTACAGCGACCGTGCGAACTGAGGCAGCGGAGCTGAAACGTAAGGCGCACGCGAGGGTGACGCTTTGGCCAAGCTTCATACGTGGAGGTTGTCATGGTAAACACTCTCATGGCGGGAAGAAGGGCCCAGGACTGGGCCAACCTGATCCTGGCGGTGTGCTTGTTCCTCTCTCCCTGGGTCATCGGTTTTGCGGCTGACGCTGTGCCGACCTGGAACGCATGGATCGCCGGCATCGTTCTTGGTGCGCTGGCGATTGCGGCGCTCTCAGCCTTCGCAGAATGGGAGGAATGGTTGAACATGGTGATCGGCCTCTGGCTGATCGTTTCTCCCTGGCTGCTCGGCTTCATGGCAAACATGAACGCGATGTGGACACATGTCATTCTTGGCCTGCTCGTCGCGGCATTGTCGGCCTGGGCTGTGTGGGACTATCGCCATCCGCAGTCGCATGCATAGCGTCTCGTGCCTTCAAGGGAAGGCGCGAAGGACGCTCTAGCACTGAAGTGCGCTATCCTTAAACCGACTGCGATTTAAGGAGTATGCACGATGCATTGCGCGTTCAGAGGAACGCGCAGGAGCGCCAGCGTTTTTTCAATCGAATGGATCCTTGCCGCTTCCAGCCAAACCGGCTGGAAGCGGCATCGTTGTGTCGTCAACCTCCGACGACCGCGCGCTGTTCCTCCTCCGAAAACGCGTCCGCGACATCGAGTTCTCGCCGCTCCCTTTCGGTTTCGATGGCAACATCGAGCACCTTCTGCAGATCTGCGGCGTGGCGGAAGGTGGGTTCGACGTTCTGACGGGCTGCCACCGCCTCGGCGAAACGCTGGTAATTGGTCGGCACCGTTCCGGCGTCGAGTTCGCGCCAGATCGCCTTTTCGACATCGGCACCGAGGCAGGCCTTGAGGAGCGAGCCGTCCGGCGTATGCATCACCTCCAACGCGCCCTTGTCGCCGTGCAGCCTCAGCCTCAACTCGTTGAGATGCCCCGTCGCCCAGCGGCTGGCATGGATCACGCCCATGGCGCCGTTCTCGAACTCCGCCGTCATGGCGAAGCTGTCGTTCGCATCAAGGTCGTATTCGCCGATGCGGTTGTCGGGTGCCTTGTCGAACGCCTTCAGTCGGGCAAAGACCCGCTCGACCGCGCTGCCGGCGCCATAGCCGGCGAAGTCGAGGATATGGATTCCGACATCGCCAAGGACGCCGTTGGAGCCGTGCTTGGTCGACAGCCGCCACAGCCATTTCGATTCGCTAGCCCAGTCACCCCACGCCTTCGACACCAGCCAGCTCTGCAAATAGGACGCTTCGAGGTGACGCACCCTGCCGATCTCGCCCGCAAGCACCAGCTCGCGTGCCCGCTGAAGCGGCGCGACGTTGCGGTAGGTGAGGTTCACCATATTGACGACACCGGCGCGCTCCGCTGCGTCGGCCATTTCGGCGGCCTTGTCGTAGTTTTCCGCCAGTGGCTTTTCGCACAGCACGTGCTTGCCGGCGGCGATCAGGGCCAGCGTCGTCGGATGATGGGCCTTGTCCGGCGTGACGTTGGTCGCCGCGTCGAATTCGCCCCAGTCGATCGCGTCATCAAGCGACGTGAACACGCGGCCGATGCCGTGCGTGTCGGCAAAGGCGCGCGCCCGCGACGGGTCGACGTCGACGGCGGCGACAAGCTCGACGCCATCGATCTTGGCAAAGGCTAGCGCATGGCTGTTGGCCATGCCGCCGGTTCCGAGAATAAGCAAACGCATGATGGACCTCATCGATATCCTGCTTCGCCGGCCTGGTGGAGCTTCGGCCCCCGCTCGACGATCGGCTCCAGCGCCTTCTCCACCGGCACGTTCGGCGCCTCGTGGATCGCCTTGTACGTGCCCTGCGGATTGTGCGCCCATTTCACCGCGTTGCGCAGCACCGTCTGGACCGTCGCATCATGATAGGTCGGGTAGGTTTCGTGACCGGGACGGAAATAGAAGATGTTGCCGGTGCCCCGCCGCCAGGTCAGCCCCGAGCGGAACACCTCGCCGCCGGCGAACCAGGAGATGAACACCGTCTCCAGCGGCTCCGGCACGGAAAACTGCTCGCCATACATCTCCTCGTTTTCCAGCACGAAATTCTCGCCGAGACCGGCGGCGATCGGATGGCGCGGATTGACGACCCAGACGCGCTCGCGTTCGCCCGCCTCGCGCCATTTGAGCGCGCAGGGCGTGCCCATCAACCGCTTGAACACCTTGGAGAAATGGCCGGAATGGAGCACGATCAGCCCCATGCCTTCCCACACGCGCTTGGCCACCCGTTCGACGACGCCGTCGTCGACGGCGCCGTGATCCTTGTGGCCCCACCAGACGAGCACGTCGGTCGATGCCAGTCGCTCTTCGCTCAAACCGTGCTCCGGCTCTTGCAGGGTCGCCGTCGTGGCGGCAATCGCCGCATCCTCGTTCAGCGCCGCCGCGATCGTGTTGTGCATGCCGTTCGGGTAAATCTCCCGAACCACCGCATTGGTCTGCTCGTGGATGTTCTCACCCCACACGATGGTGTTGATAGTCAAGGTCATTCTCCTCGTGGTTACGGCGTCCGGTGCCCGGTGCCTTTATCTGCGCTGCATGTTTCCTCAAATCGAAGCCGATTTAAGGACAAAAACATGCAGCTATTCAAAGTGCGCGGCTAAGACGCACGGCGCTGTCCGGCTTGCTAAGAGGTTACGCCGCGCCGCGCAATTCCGTGCGGCCGATCGCGCGTCCTGCCGCATCGAAGCGGTGAATGTGGCCGGCGGCCGGGGAAAACTGCACGGTTTGTCCGGGCTGATGCCTGGAGATCCCGCTTTCACGGACGATCAACGGCTCGCCGGCACCAATGTCAACATAGACATAGCTGTCGGAACCGAGCATCTCGGCGTGGACGATCGTTCCTTTCCATTGCCCGGCGCCCTCCACGACCTCCAGATGCTCCGCCCTGATGCCGATGGTCTGCGCCTTATAGGGTTCCGCGAAGGGGCCGGCCAGGAAATTCATTTTCGGCGAGCCGATGAAGCCGGCGACGAAGATCGAATTCGGGTTTTCATAAAGTTCGAGAGGCGTGCCTATCTGTTCGACAAGCCCGTCCCTCAAGACGCAGATCCGGTCGGCCAGTGTCATCGCCTCCACCTGGTCGTGGGTCACGTAGATCATCGTCGTGTTGTGCATGCTGCGATGGAGTTTTGCGATCTCGATGCGGGTCGCCACACGCAGCGCCGCATCGAGGTTGGAAAGCGGTTCGTCGAAGAGGAAGACCTTCGGGTCGCGCACGATCGCACGGCCGATCGCCACGCGCTGCCGCTGCCCCCCGGAGAGCTGTCGGGGCAGGCGCTTGAGATAGGGGGTAAGCTGCAGCATTTCGGCCGCCGCTTCGACCCTTTTTCTGCACTGTTCCTTGTCCTTGCCGGCTAGCTGCATGCCGAAGGCCATATTATCGAAGACTGTCATATGCGGATAGAGCGCATAAGACTGGAACACCATGGCGATACCGCGGCGGGACGGGGCAAGCTGATTGACGATCTGCCCGTTGAAGGCCAGCGTGCCGGACGTAATTTCCTCCAGGCCCGCAATCAGCCGCAGCAGCGTGGACTTGCCGCAGCCGGACGGCCCGACGAAGACCATGAATTCGCCCGCCCGGATGTCCATGCTGACGCCCTTGATGACCTCGAAGGAGCCAAAGGACTTGCGAATGTCCCGCAATTGAAGCTCTGCCATGCTCTACTCCTAGCCTTTGACGCCACCGGCCGTGAGGCCGGAAATGATCCGCCGCTGAAAGATCAGGACGAGGATCACGAGCGGCACCGTGACAATCACCGACGCCGCCATGATGTTGCCCCAGGGAACTTCGAACTGGCTGCCACCTGAGAGCAGCGCGATCGCAACCGGCACCGTGCGCTGCGTGTCCGATGACGTGAACGTCAGCGCGAACAGGAACTCGTTCCAGGAAGCGATGAATGCAAGCAGCCCGGTCGTCACCAGCGCTGGCCACATCAGCGGCATGAACACGCGGGTGATGATCACCCAGGGCGAGGCACCGTCGACGATCGCCGCCTCCTCGATTTCGACCGGCAGATCGCGCATGAAGGTGGTGAGCACCCACACCGTGAACGGCAGCATGAAGATCATGTAGGAAAAAATGAGCGCCAGCGGCGTGTTGAAGATGCCGATCCAGCGCACGAGCTCGAACAGGCCGGCAAGCACGGCGATCTGCGGGAACATCGACACCGACAGGATGGCGAGAAGAAGCAGTCCGCGCCCCCGGAAGCGCACACGCGCAAGCGCAAAGGCCGCGGTCACCGCCAGCAGCAGCGACACGGCAACGACCAGGGTCGCGACGAGCAGCGAATTGCCGAGATTCCTCAGGAAGCTGCCATGCGTCAGTATCTCCTGGTAGTTGGCAAGCGAGAGCGTCGACGGCCAATAGTCGACGCGGAAGAGCGCCGTGCCGGATTTGAAGCTCGTCAGGATTGCGTAGTAGAACGGGAACACCGCGACGACGACGATGACGGCAACGAGCGCATAGAATGCGGTTCGTTTTGCGACTGTCATGAGCATCAGCGTTCCCCCTCCAGGTTGACGCGCCCGAACCACATGTAAAGCACCGTGATCGCCGCGATGATGAGGAACAGCATGGTCGAGGCGGCGGCGCCGTAGGCAAACTTGTCGAAATCGAAAAGGTTCTCGCGGGCGAGCACCGACATCGTCTTCGTTTGCGCATTGTTCGGCGTCAGCACGTAGATCAGATCGAAAATGCGCAGCGCGTCCAGCATGCGGAAAATGACCGCGACCATCAGCGCCGGCCGTATCAGTGGCAGGGTGATGCGCCAGAAAACCTTGAGCGGATGAACGCCGTCGATTTTCGTGGCTTCGTAGATATCGCCCGGCACCATCTGCAGGCCGGCGAGGATCAGGAGCGCCATGAACGGCGTTGTCTTCCAGACATCGACGATCAGCACCGCGATCATCGCGGTCTCGGGGCTCGCGGTCCAGGCGATCTTCTGGCTGATCAGGCCGAGGCCGAGCAGGATGTCGTTCAAGATGCCGAACTGGTCGTTGAGCATCCACGCCCACATCTTCGCGGAGACGATTGTCGGGATCGCCCACGGGATGAGGATCGCGGCGCGCACGAGGCCCCTTCCGGGAAAGCGCGCATTGAGCACCAGCGCCACGATAAGGCCCAGCGCCGTTTCGATGCTGACCGAGATCACCGTGAACCTCAGCGTGTTCCACACCGCGTTCCACCAGGCTGGGTCGGCGAGCAGGCCCCTGTAGATCGTGCGCCCGCTCTTCAGCGTCACCCAGGAGAGATAGTTCTGCAGGCCGACGAACTCGGCAGCCGAAAGATTGGTCAGCGAGGCGTTGGTGAAGCTGAAATAGATGGTGCGGACGAGCGGCCAGCCGGCGACCATGGCCAGCACCAGCAGAGTCGGAGCCAGGAAAAGCCAGGCCGAACGCAGACGCTGCGCCTGGAGATCGGAGCCTATCCTCTTGCCCGCGATCGCAGACGGCGGCCCCGCGAGAGAAACTTCGGTCATGACACGAGCTCACTGGTTGGCGTCCAGCTCTGGGCGGAACGTTCGATCTGTTGCATGGTTCCCGGGATTTCAGGATCCGGGAACCGCTCCAAATTCAAAGGCTTGAAATACTCTTCGGGGTCCCGAAGAGCTTGCGATGCTGTTTTCGACGGCAGCCGGCGAACGGCTGCCGTCCTCCTTTGTGCATGTCATGATCCCAAAACCGCTGCACACTTTTGGGCCGCATGCATCGAAAGCTTACCAGCCGTCTCCCTGGAGCTCGCTCAGGTCGACTTCGAGCAGCTCGAGGTTTTCGGCGGCGGTGCCGTTGCCCGAGAGCGTGTTGTGTACGGCGCTCCAGAACTTCGAGGAAACCTCGTTGTACTTCACCTTCGCCACGGCCGAGGGGCGCGGCACGGCATCCTGGAAGATCGGCTTCCAGTTCGGCATGAAGGGCTGCGCGGCCGCGACCTCCTTGTCGTCATAAAGTGCGGCGATCGTCGGCAGGTTCGACAGCTGGATGGCGCGCGCCTTCTGGACTTCCGGCGAGCCCAGGAACTTGACGAAGGCAATCGACGCTTCCTGTTCGTCCGAATATTTCGAAACCGCGAGATTCCATCCGCCTAGCGTCGAAGAGGGCTGATCGCCGTCTGTCGCCGTCGGCAGCGGCTTCACGTCGAACTTGCCCTTGACGGCGCTGTCACCGCCGTTTCCGAGCGCATAGGCGTAGGGCCAGTTGCGCATGAACACGGCATTGCCCGTCTGCCAGACCCCGCGCGACTCCTCCTCCTGATAAGCGAGCACGCCACTCGGAGAAATCGTGCCGATCCAACTCTTGGCCCGCTCGAGGGCCGCGGCTGCCTTTTCGTTGTTGACGGAGATCGTGCCGTCGGCCTCGACGATCTGGCCGCCGCCGGAGGACTTGATCCATTCGAGCGCGTTGCAGGTCAGGCCCTCATAGGCGTTGCCCTGGAAAACAAAGCCCCAGATGTCGGGATTGCCGGCCGCGCGTTCCTTGTCCTGAATTTCCTTCGCGGTGGCGGCGAGCTCATCCCAGGTCTCGGGCGGCTGCTTGCCGTATTTGTCCAAAAGATCTTTGCGATAGTAAAGCGCCGGCGCGTCGGTGTAGAACGGCAGCGCGACCAGCTTGCCGTCGACGGTCTGCGATTGAAGGATCGAGGGGAAGTGGGCGCCGGCCACGTCCTTCGTCGCTTCGGTCAAGTCGATGAATTGATCGGCGAGCTGCGGTGCCCAGACGACGTCGGTCTGATAGACGTCGACATCCTTGTTTCCGGCGGCGAGCCAGAGGCGGTATTGGCTGAATTGCTCGCTGCTGGACGGCGGCATCGTCACCAGATTGACCTTGTGACCGGTGTCCTTTTCGAACTTGGCGATCTGCTCGCGCAGAAAGCTCAGGTTCTTGCCGGTCGAATTGGCCGCCATGGATATCTCGGCGGCGGCAGCAAGATCTGCCGCACCGGCGATGGCAGCGCAAAAAATCAGCGTCCTTGCGATAGGCTTCATGTTTCGTAGCTCCTCCAAGCTCCCCCGATTTCGCAACATCCCCATATTCGAAAACGGTTTGGCTGGCGAGCAAGCTGGCAGAAGCCCAAATCTCTGTCAAGATGTGCTCAAGACGGTCGTCACAACGAAAGCGAGTACGACTTATATCACTGTTTTTTCACGATAACTTCGCTGATTTGGCCTGTGGATCGTTGCGGCCGCAGGAGTCCGTGGTGATACTGATCGGGCGTGAACTTACCGGAAATTTAAAACGATTTGGCTGGCGGCTACTCCACGCCGCCTAGTTGCTCCGTGAGCCCGTTTCCCTCACGAACGGTTGTTACCACCGGCAAACAGCGTATAGTCCTGCGCAAGTGCCAAGGCACCGCGTACTTATCCGACGCGCAGGGTCGCTATGGCAGATTGGTGTCTGCATGATTTCGGATCGGCTCCGATTTGAGAACCATGCAGTGGGGGCGTGCAGGGAACACGATCGATCACATGAAGCTCAAGGAGTTTGCCAAGCAGTTGGGGCTGTCCCCGACGACGGTCAGCCGCGCTTTGAGCGGCTATCCCGAGGTCAGCGAGAAGACCCGTAAACGCGTCGCGGAAGAGGCGGTACGTCTCGGCTACCGACCGAACATCAACGCCGTGCGCCTCGTCACGGGACGGGCCGGCGCGATCGGCGTGGTGATGGGCCGCAACGGCGAATTCCAGTTTTCGGAATACATGAGCGGGATGGCCGAGCGGCTGGATAGCGAAGACATCGACATCCTGGTCACACCAATCGCCGAGCAGGGAGGCAACGACGAGAGCCAGCTCTATAGCCGGCTAGCGACCAGCGGTCGGGTCGATGCCGTGATCATCCATTCGCCGATGCCCAAGGACGAGCGCATCGCGCTCCTGCACAGGCTGGGAATGCCCTTCCTCGTCCATGGCCGCTCCGAGACCGACGTGCCGCACGCCTGGCTCGACATCGACAACGAGGGCGCCATCCGGCGCGCAACCTCGCATCTCATCGATCTCGGCCACAGGCGCATCGCGATGATCAACGGCCGCGCCGGCCTGACCTTTTCGCTTCATCGCGACCAGGGCTATCGCAAAGCGCTCGAGCAGCGTGGCATCCCGTTCGATCCGCGCCTCGTCGCCCATGGCCATTTCACCGACGAACTCGGCTTCCGCTTCGCCCGCTCCTTCCTCGAACAATCGCCGCGGCCGACGGCATTCGTGGCGGGCTCGATGATGACAGCACTCGGCGTCTACCGCGCCGTGCGCTCCTTCGGCCTCGTCGTCGGCCGCGACATTTCCGTCATCGCCCATGACGACGTCTTCCCCTACCTCACCGCCGACAACATGGTTCCTTCGCTTTCGACCACCCGCTCGTCGCTCCGCGCCGCCGGCGCGCGCTCGGCCGACCTCGTCCTGCAGCTCCTGTCGGGCAGGCCGGCGAATGAGATTCACGAGCTCTGGCCGGTCGAACTCATTCTTCGCGAGTCCACCGGCCCGGTACCGCACTCAGACGCATTTCCGGACAGAACAGGCTGAACATGGCCGGCGGACGTCGACTGCGCCGGCCAGCACGCCCTTGCGCCCTGCCCTTTGGCAGGCCAAGACTGCGCGCAAAGATTCGAAGTCAGACAGGCAGATGAAGACAAGAGAGATCGCGATCATCGGCGGCGGGCCGTCGGGCCTCATGGCGGCGGAGGTGTTGTCCGACCTTGGCCATTCGGTGACGATCTACGACAGCATGCCGACGGTCGGGCGCAAGTTCCTGCTCGCCGGCAAATCCGGCCTCAACATCACGCACGCTGAGGACTATGCGCTTTTCAGGACGCGCTTTGGCGCCGCGTCGGACCGGCTGCGCCCTGCCCTCGACGCCTTCACGCCGGATGACGTGCGGGACTGGGCAGCCGGGCTCGGCACAGAGACCTTCGTCGGCTCCTCGGGCCGCGTCTTTCCGAAGGCAATGAAGGCCTCTCCGCTCTTGCGCGCCTGGCTGCGCAGGCTGGAAGCGCAAGGCGCCAGGCTTCGCACCCGTCATCGCTGGTCGGGTTTCGATGACGGGGGCTATGTCTTCGAGACGCCGGAGGGGCGGACAGTCGTCCATTGCGATGCCGCCTTGCTGGCGCTTGGCGGGGCGAGCTGGCCGCGGCTCGGCTCCGATGCCGGCTGGCTGGCGCTACTGCGCGACCAGGGTGTCGCGGTCAGCAATTTTCGGCCCGCCAATTGCGGCTTCGACGTCGTCTGGAGCGAGAACTTTCGCGACCGTTTCGCCGGCGAACCGCTGAAATCGGTGACGGCTTCGTCCAAGGCTGGCGTCTTCCCGGGCGAGTTCGTGGTGACACGGCATGGCATCGAGGGCAGCCTCGTCTATGCCCATGCGTCGAGTTTGCGCGACCGGCTCGAGCACGACAGCGAAGCCACCCTCATGCTCGACCTCGTGCCCGGACGAACAGTGGAACGCCTTGCCCGCGACCTTGAGCGGCAGCACGGCAAGGCAAGTTTTTCCAACCGTCTTCGCAAGGCCGCGGGCCTTGCCGGCGTCAAAGCCGCATTGCTGAGAGAGCTGGCACCGGCAGCCCTTCAAGCCGATCCGCATGGTCTCGCGAGCCTGATCAAAGCCTTGCCGATCCCGGTTCTGAGACCCCGGCCGATCGCGGAGGCGATTTCCTCGGCGGGCGGCGTCAGCTTCGGCAGCATCACCGAGGACTACATGCTGAAGGCCCTTCCGGGGGTTTTCGTCGCCGGCGAGATGCTCGACTGGGAGGCGCCGACCGGCGGCTATCTGCTGACTGCCTGCCTTGCCACGGGACGCGCTGCGGCACGCGGGACCGCGGCCTGGCTGCAGCGGTAACAGAATTCGCTCAGGCCGGCTCTTCGCGGAGTTCTTCGACGCCAGCCTCTCGAGCCGGCAGTCTGCCATAGGCGCGCAGAAAAGTGCGTACGGCCGCCCGCGCAGACTTCTCGAGTTCCTCGTCCGTCGGCGTTCCGCCAAAGAAGCTGATCATCTGCAGATCGGCATTGACCAGAGCGAGGAATTGTTTGGCGGCAAGGTCGAAGTCGTCGATGTCCAGCCGCGCGACATGGGAAAGCCGGGCAAAGAGCGCCGCCAAGGCGGTTCCGATCTTGCCCGGTCCCTGCTGGCGCCAGATCTCGAAGAGATGCGGATAACGCTCGCCTTCCGTCTGCACCAGCTTGCGGATGAACTTTCCATCGTGATTGCACACGCAGTTCTTGTTGAGGCGAACGGCAAAGGCCGTCAGGTCATCTTCGAGGTTGTCGCCATTGTCGGGAAAAGTCGCGAGGATCGAAAACAGCGCGGCGTTGGCGCGGTCCAGGATATCCTGAACGACCGCCATGAACAGCGTCTCCTTTTCGCGGTAATGGTTGTAGACGGTCTGCCGCGAGACGCAGGCTTCCATCGCGATTTCGTCGATGCTGGCGCCGGCAAAACCTTCACGGCAAAATACTTCGGCAGCGGCGTCCAAAATCGAGACGCGTTTGGCGCATTGGCCTTTCTGAGAGGGGCCGCCCGGCTTCGGTTGCGGCACTTTCGGTTTTTTCATGCCATCAAAATAAGACGTGTTGACGAGTTAGACAATAGTGTCTAATTTGACACGCGTGTCCAATTTGTTAGACACGAGCAGTCGCTGGCAGATGCGATCCTCCCAAGCCGCATCCATGCCTGTCCGGCGGCCGCTTTTCCATTTCAACCTTTAGCGACAGCGATGGGCCGGCAGGTGCATCCGGCTCTCCCTTCGCGGTTTCTGAAAGAGCATCATCATGACGGTCTCATTTCTACGCACTGCCATTATTCTTGGACTTTTATCGGCCATCGGGCCCTTTGCGATTGACATGTACCTTCCGGCCCTGCCCTCGATCGGCAAGGATCTCGGCGCGGAAAACAATGTCGTGCAACTGAGCCTTCTCTCCTTCTTCATCTCCTTCGCGTTGTTCCAGCTCGTCTACGGGCCGCTTTCGGACATCTGGGGTCGCAAGGCGCCGCTCTATCTCGGCATCGGGCTTTTTGCGCTCGCGAGCATCGGCTGCGCGGTCGCAAGCGACATCGAGAGCCTTATTGCCTTCCGCTTCCTTCAGGGCATCGGTGGTGCCGCCGGCATGGTCATTCCGCGCGCGGTCGTGCGCGACATGCACACCGGCGTCCAGGCGGCGCGGCTGATGTCGCTGCTCATGCTCGTCTTCAGCATTTCGCCGATCCTCGCACCGCTGACGGGCAGCGCCGTGATCGAGTTCTTTGGCTGGCGCGGCGTTTTCTATGCGGTGATGATCGCCGCCGTGATCGGGCTAATTCTGCTTTCGACGCAGCTCACGGAGACACGGCCGAAGGAACACCGCGCCGACAGCACCATCGGCAGCGCGATCGCCGCTTACCGGCTGCTTCTCGCCGACCGCAACTTCCTGACACTGACCTTTATCGGCGGCCTCGGCATCTCGAGCTTCCTCGTCTATCTCGCGAACTCGCCCTTCGTCCTGATTGACCATTACGGCCTGACGCCGACGCAATACAGCTTCGCCTTCTCGATCAACGCGGTCTCGTTCTTCGCCGTGTCGCAGGCGACCGGCTGGCTCGGTGAGCGCTTCGGCCTCGTCCGGCTGATGCGGATGGCGGTGATGATGTTCGCGCTGACCATGATCAGCATGTTCGTCGTCATGAGCCTTGGCATCAATCAGCTGCCAGTCATGGCAGCCTTCCTCTTCGTCGGCTACGGCGTCCTCGGTCTCGTGATCCCGACGTCGTCGGTGCTGGCGCTCGAGGATCACGGCGAGATCGCCGGCACCGCTTCGGCGCTGATGGGAACGCTGCACTTCGTAACCTCCGCCGTGGCGATGGTCATCACCAGCATCTTCTTCGACGGCACCGCGCTGCCGATGGTAGCCGGCATCGCGCTCTGCGCGCTTGGAGCCTTCCTCGTTACCCAGGCAACGATCGGCCGTCGCCGTCGGGTCATTGCCGCGGAATAGACAATTCCCCGCGCGTCCGCAAAGGACGCGCGGGTAGGCTGGCCGGTCCGCGTTCGCAAAACAGGCCGATGACCGCTTTGTGAAGCTACGCCCGTGGATTACGTGCTAACGTCGATCGACGGGCGCGGCGCAATCCCAACATTCGAAGCACCGGGCCGCGTAACACAAGCGTGAAAGGAGCCTGCCATGCTTCCAACGCGACGTTCGCTGCTGACCGCCTTTCTGGCGATCCCGGCCTTGCCTATCGTCAACCTCCGCCATGCCGCCGCGCAACGGCGCCCTCTACCGCCGACGCCCGCCTGCGGCAGTAATCGCGACCTGACCCTCGCGCGCACAGCGGGTCCTTTCTACAAACCCGACGCGCCGTTGCGCCATGAACTCTTTGCCGACTCCCCCGATGGTGAGCGCATCACGCTCGCCGGCTACGTCCTTGATGCCGACTGCCGGCCGCTCGCCAACAGCCTCGTCGAGATCTGGCATGCGGACGAAACGGGCGCCTATGACACGAGCGGCTTCAGGCTGCGCGCACACCAGTTCACCGATGCAAACGGCCGCTGGTGGTTCGGCACGATCGTGCCCGCGCGTTACAGCGGCAGGACCCGGCACTATCATCTCCGCGTGCAGCGCCGCGGCGGCGGGTTGCTCACAACGCAGCTCTTCTTTCCGAACGAACCGGGCAATGCGCGCGACCGCCTCTATTCGGATGCACTCCTGCTCGATATCCGCAACACCGCCGACGGCAAATTCGGTCGATTTGATTTCGTCGTCTGAAGGAAGGCGAGGCCGCTCCCGGCCGCGGCCCTGCCGCAAATATTCACTCAATGCTCGTTCGCATGCGTCCCATGGGCGGTGATCACGCTCTGCGCTTCCTTGCCGTAAAGCTCCTCGAAATGATCGAAGCCCTTGGAAAAGTAGCCGATCCCCTGTGTGGCGGATCTGAGTGAGCGCGCCAGATCATCAAGCGCGGCGCCTGGAATAAGGGCGCGGAAGATATCCCATCCCTTCGCCCCCTCGTCCCGGTCGAAACCGAGAACCTGGCCTTTGAGCGTCGAAACCACCGGAACGAGGCTGCCCGAATAGATGGAGGGGATATGGATCTCCACCCGGAAGATCGGCTGCATCAGCACGGCCGAGGCCTGTGAAAGAGCCTGGCGAACGCCCATCTTTCCCGCCGTGCGGAATGCGTATTCCGAACTATCGACCGAGTGGTGCTGGCCGTCGGTCAGCATCACGCCGACGTCGATGACCTTGAAGCCGAGCGGGCCCTTGTCCATCGCCTCCCGCGCCCCTGCTTCGACCGCCGGTATGAAGTTTCTCGGGACGGCGCCGCCCTTGACGGTTTCGGCAAAGGTGAATCCGCCGCCGCGTTCATTGGGGTGCACGCTGAGCTTCACGTCCGCAAACTGGCCGGCGCCGCCAGTCTGCTTGCGATGACGATAATGCACGTCCGACGACTTCGAGATCGTCTCGCGATAGACAGGGCTCGGTGGCTGCTCGCTGACCGCGACATGAAAGACATCGGAGAGCGTCCGGCACAGGTCGCGCAGGTGCACTGGCCCCTGAGCGCAGACCAATTGCGCGCCGGTCCCCTCCTCCTGCATGACCTTCAGTCCGCGATCGGTTTCGGAAAGCTTGGCAAGTGTTTCCGAGAGCTTGGTCTCGTCGCGCTCGCTTTCCGGCACCAGGATCCGCTCCATCATCGGCGTCGGCGGAGTCGTCCATGCTGGCGGCGCCACCGTGGCATTGGCCGTCAACAGCGACGGCACGATGAGGTGATCGGATTTCACGGCGGCGAAGACCCGACCGGGCGCCGGTGTGGCAGACGCCAGGGGCCGCCCATTCGCCGGATCCTGCAAGGCCCCGAGCCCGGCGCCGCCGAGCATGGCTCCCTGTTTCACACCGTTCTCAAGGGCGCGAACAAGCACGGTCTTGCCGACACTTGGGCGATGATGGGCGTGAAAGCTGACGGCGGCGAGTGTCGCATCGGCGATGCCACTGTCCGCAGCAAGGCGTTTTCTAAGCGCCTCCACCCGCGGCGCGTCGTGACGGAGTGCTTTCATCAGCCGCAGAATGCCATTGCTGTGGCTTGCGGCACCGACCAGCACCGGGATGATCTTGTTCTCGCTTAGGACCCGCGTCGAGATGGCATAGATTGCGTCGCTCGCCGGCTCGCGGTCCTCGATGAGTTCTTCGAGCAGCCAATCATCGAATTCGGAAAGATGCTCCAGCAGTTCAGTCCGCGCCTCGTGTTCGCGCTCGACGACGCTTTCGGGTAGCTCGAAAAGCGCCGAGGTCTGGCCTTCCCGGTAGCGCCAGGCGCGCTCGGAAATCAGGTCGCAACTGCCGATGATCCTTTCACCGTCGCGGATCGGGATCTGCCTGAGGACGAAAGGGTGGTTGGAATAGTCCTGCAGAGCGGCGACGACGTCTCTCAGCCGTCCCCTCGGCTCGTCCATCCGATTGACGAAAAGGATGCAGGGCGTTCCCGACGCCTCGATCGCCTTGAGGTAGGGCGCCGCGAGCACGGCCTCCTCCGGTGCCGGGGAAACGCAGAGTACACAGGCATCGCTGGCGAGCAACGCATCCTGCGCATGCGCCAGCGCCTCGTTGGTTCCGGGCGTGTCCAGCGCACACCACTCTTCGTTTCCGAATTCGAACTCCGTCAGGCTCAGGCCGTAGGGAGAGGCGGATTTTCTTGGCTGGCCTTCGAGCAGACCAAGCTTTTCCACGAGCGTGGATTTTCCGGTCTGCGAAGGCCCAAGTACCGTGAAGCAGCGCATCTGCGATCCTCCTACCACGATGACACGTTTTCTACAGCGCCGCGCGTCTTTTCAGACGCGCAAAGGTCGCTGTAGCACTTTGAATCGCTGCATGTTTTTACCCTTAAATCGGCTCCGATTTAAGGAAACATGCAGTAGTGCGGGATGAGGAAAAGTGTGCGCGGTGTTCCGCCCGCATCCCGTTCGTGATCTAAAGCGCCGTGGGTCTCCTTAATTCGGCTTCGACTTAAGGAAACATGCAGCGGGCCAAGATGCCTCACATCAAGCACAGTGCCGGGAGATCGATGGCTCCTCCGGGCTCGCGCCCTCCCCCCGCGAGGTCAAGGCTTGACCAAGGGTGCACCCGTGCCCGTCGCTGCGCAAGGCTGAGATTGACGATCTTGGGAAAAGGTCGCGGACCCGAACGGCGAAAGCCGCGCCGAGTGCTGCAGCAGAAGGACCGCTGCGCCCGCATTCAGCCTTTGTTGCGCTATCTACCCGATCGCGCTCGGCGTGAATTCCGCGACCAATTCGTGGCGATCGCCCGGATAGGTCAGCCGAACGCTGGTGACCGGCGCGCCGCCGCTCCACGTCCGCCGTTCGATAACGAGGCAGGGCGAACCAACCGCGACGCCGAGGGCCTGCGCGGCCTGACGGCTTGCCGCCACCGCCCGGATGCGATGCTCGGCGGTGCTCCACGGCACCTTGCCTAGCAACCAGGAACCGGGTGCGACGGTATCGAACGGTTCGGCTTCCGCTTCGGGCACCGCCGAAAGATTGATCAGCCGTTCCTCAAGGCAAAACGGCCGGCCGCTTGCCAGATGCCGGCAGGTGATATCGAGCAGCCGCGAGGAGACCGGCAGGTCTATGCGTCCCGTGTCACCGGCACCGGCCTTGCGAACATGCCGCTCGTCGAGACGATAGCCGTATTCGAGGCCGCGCGATTGCACCTCGAGTTTGACGTCGTGGATTTCCATGACCGCGGACTGGACATGCGGAAAGGTGACATAGCTGCCGGACTTGCGCCGCCGCTCGATCAACCCTTTCTTGACAAGCTCGGTCAGTGCCTTGTTCACGGTCATGCGCGAGCAACCATATTGCTCCGTCAGCTCGTGCTCGAAAGGAATGCGATGCCCCGGCGGCCAGTCCCCGGACAGAATATGCCCCTCGACGTCACTGAGAATCCGCTGATGCAAGGAGAGCGGCTGCTCTGGACGGTTTTCCTCGTGGGAAGAACGATCGGTTGGAATGGCGGGGTCCTCGGCTGGTGACTGACCCCGTACCTTAAACATTTCCTGCCGCGGCAACAGTCCCGCTGAAGAGGCACGCCGGTTTTCCACGGCGGATGCTGCACGATCAACGTGTTGCGATGGCCCAACCGAGAACCATCGCCGGGAGGCCGCCGGCCGCACAGATGCATCTTCGCTAACCTAGAGCGGACAGCGCGCCGCGTCACGGTTCGCCACGATCGCCTTTTTAGTGGAGCAATCCCTTTCTAGTAGAAGAGATGCCAAGGTGTCAGGAATGCACGCGCCCATTTCTGTTCCTGCTCCCGTTCGCGCTCCGCCGAAACGTCGCCACGGACGACATCGGAAGCGGCCTTTTCGTTGCGCATCACCGCCTTCGGCGCGGGCGGCTCGAAGTAGCCAAGCGTCATTCCGCCGAGATAGAACATGCAGCGCCCTTCCCTGTTCGCGTTTTTCAGACACAATCGTGCCACAATCGGGCGGTCTGTCAATAGTCTACTAAATTTATGTTCTATCGGGGCTACTCTCCGATCGCCGCTCGCTCGCGGCAAGGTCAATGTCGCGCCAATCACGCTTGAGTTCGCAGGCTCATGGATCAGGAACGACGCGCGATCCAGCTTCACGCTTCCGGATCGATCCCATCCGTCTCAGGTCGCAAGCGTCCAACAGGACCCGAACAAATTCAAAGGGTTACATTGGTCTTGACGGCGACCGCCATAGCGCACGACAGCGGCGTATTGCTGGTTGGCAGCGCCTCTCGTCTTCCCTCATTCCTGTGCTTGTCACAGGAATCCAGCGCCGGCGCGTCCGCGCCGTGAATGACTCGAGGTAGAGCGGCGGGAACCAGTCGGAACCGGCTTGAATAAGCGAAGACGAAAGCGCTTCTGTCGCTGCGTCTAGCGGCCTCGCGCCGCCGACGCGGCGCTACTGGATTCCTGTGACGAGCACAGGAATGATGGAAAGGGGGCCGGCCGTCATCACAGCTCAACCGAGTCTATGACGGCAAAAGCATCAGCTTCAAAAAGCATGTAGCAACGGCTCTTCGGCCGATTCACCGAGAGCAGGACTTCTCCACTTCCAATATGTTTTCTGCAGCCAGCCGCCGCTGTCGCGAGACAACAGCCCCTGCCCGTTGCCCGGTCGGACGTGCTCCCATTGGGGATCCGTGTCATGGCTTGTGACCCCTACGGTGCTCGGGCCATTGCCCGCGTAACTTGACGCCCACGGAGACCTCCGCAGCCAAGTCGCAGGCGCGACAGCAACGCCCTAGTTGTCCGCGGACAACCGAATCGAGCGTCCGCTCACAAAAGTTGTCCGCGGACAACTGTTAAACAGAGAAATTCATAAAACTGCCACGTCCCCTGCGGGATAAGCGGGGTTTTTGTTAAGCGTTTGTAAATTGGCAACGAATCGGCGCATAGTATATCTGCGCAGATAGGGCCTTATTGTCGAATTTTGCGCAGTTTTCGGAGAGGGCGATGTTGCAGCAGAAAATCCAGGGTCTTGAGGAGCAGGAGCATTTGCCATCCCTGCTGTCCGCCGACGCTCAGGAGCTTGCTCATCAACTGCAGGAACATCAGAAAAAGATCTTCTCCCCGACGGCACAAAAGACGATGCGGCTGTTTACTCCGGCCGAGGCGGCCGCCTTCATCGGAATCGGTGAAGGCTACCTGCGCCAGATCGCGTCAGAAGGCCATGGGCCGCAGCCTCTGTCAAATGGCCGGCGCATGTACTCCGTCGAGGACATCGATCGCATTCGCCGTGTGCTCGACGAGGGTGCCAAGACCGGAAAATACATCCCTCACCGCCGACCGGGCGAAAAGCTCCAGGTCGTTTCGGTGATGAACTTCAAGGGCGGCTCGGGCAAGACGACGACGTCGGCCCATCTCTCCCAATATCTGGCGCTCCGCGGCTATCGCGTGTTGGCGATCGACCTCGATCCGCAGGCATCGCTCTCCGCGCTCTTCGGCCATCAGCCGGAGCTCGACGTCGGTGAGGCCGAAACCCTTTATGGCGCTATCCGCTACGAGAACCCGCGCCCCATCGCCGACGTTGTCCGCTCGACCTACACCACCAATCTCCACCTGATACCGGGCAATCTCGAACTGATGGAGTTCGAACATGAGACGCCGAAGGCGATGATCGGCGGCTCGGCCGAAACCTTGTTCTTCGCGCGAATCGGCGAGGCGCTTTCCGAGATCGAGAGTTTCTACGATATCGTCGTCATCGACTGCCCGCCGCAGCTCGGCTTTCTGACCATGTCGGCGCTCTGCGCTGCCACTTCGGTGCTCATCACCGTGCATCCGCAAATGCTCGACGTGATGTCGATGTCGCAGTTCCTGTCGATGACGAGCGACCTCATGACCGTGGTGGAAAAGGCGGGCGGTCGCACGAGCTACGACTGGATGCGCTATCTCGTCACCCGTTTCGAGCCGAACGACGGACCGCAAAGCCAGATGACCGGCTTCATGCGGGCGATCTTCGGCAATCGCATGCTCCAGAATGCCATGGTGAAGTCGACTGCCATATCGGACGCAGGCGTCACCAAGCAGACGCTCTACGAGGTGGAACGCTCGCAATTCATTCGCGGCACCTATGATCGGGCGATGGATTCGCTCTCGCTCGTCAATGCGGAGATTGAGGAGATGATCCGCAAGGTCTGGGGAAGGAAGTAATCGATGGCGCGCAAGAACCTGATCGGCATTTCCGACAGTCCGACCGCTCCGCTCGACGGAGAGCGGCCGGCCGTCGAGCGCCCGATCGCCGGCCTTGCGGCGGGCCATCGGCCAAGCGGCCTCGTCGGCGGGATTACCAGGTCGCTCTCGAACATCACGCAGAAGGTGGAGCGCGCGGAGGAACTGGAGCGCCAGCTTGCCGAAGGGCAATCGATCGTCGATCTCGACCCTTCGCTGATCGATGCCTCCTTCGTCGTTGATCGGCTGGGTGTTACGGCCGAGGCACAAGCCGCGCTGGTGCAGCAGATCCGCGACCACGGACAACAGGTCCCGATCCTTGTCAGACCGCATCCGGCGGCCAAGGACCGCTACCAGGTCGCCTATGGTCACCGGCGGCTTGCGGCGGTCCGCGAGATTGGCGGCAAGGTCAAGGCGGTTATTCGCAATCTCAGCGACGAACAGCTTGTGGTATCCCAGGGGCAGGAGAACAACGCCCGAACGGATCTCTCTTTCATCGAGCGCGCCCTGTTTGCGACGCGTCTAGAAGACCGCGGCTTCTCCCGCGAGATCATCATGTCGTCGCTCGGCGTCGACAAAGCGGCGCTCTCGAAGATGATTACGGTGGTGCGTCGGCTCCCGGTCGAAGTGATCGAGGCGGTCGGTGCCGCCCCCGGCTTTGGACGCCGGCGGTGGATGGAGCTGGCCGATCTTGTCGATCTCGATGGCAACCGGTCGCGAGCGCTCGAGTTTATCGAAAAGACCGAGTTTCCGGCTGGCGAAAGCGATCAGCGCTTCGAAAAGCTGTTCAGCTTCCTCAATACGGCCAAGGAGCGATCAAAGGCGGAAGCCTGGGTCGCGCCTGACCGCACGCGTCCGGTGCGCATTCGCGAGACAGAGTCAGAAACGACTCTTGCCTTCAGCCGGAAGGTTGCGCCGGGTTTTGCCGATTTCGTGAGGCAGAGGCTGCAATCTCTGTACCTCGAATACCAACAGGAAACAGGAGATTAAACAGAGCAAAAGAAAAAGGCTTCCGAACGACTAGCGCTGCGGAAACCCTTCTCTCGTGTAGCGACCTGAGAATCCCATTTCCGCGAATCAGTGTCAAGAGTTTTTGACGTCGTTTCGGCGAACGGTTTTCTTTTGCCTTGGATAAGGTGAAGAAAAATGGAACGTGGAAGTGTGACGACGCCCTTCGGGCGGCGGCGGATGACGCTTGGCATGCTCGCAAGCCAAATCACCGCCAGCCGCACCCGGGCGGAGCGATCGATCGACAAATGGAAATTGTTTCGCTGGCTCTGCGAAGCGAAGACCGTGGTTGGCGTCTCCGATCGCTCGCTGGCGGTGCTGAATGCGCTGCTGAGCTTTTATCCCGGCCCCGAACTCTCCGGGGAAACCGGCCTTGTCGTTTTTCCGTCCAATGCCCAGCTTTCGCTTCGAGCGCATGGCATGGCCGGAACGACTTTGCGGCGCCACCTCGCCGCTCTCGTCGAAGCAGGCTTGATCCTTCGGCGCGACAGCCCGAACGGCAAGCGCTATGCCCGGCGAAGCCACAGCGGTGCCGTCGGAGAGGCCTTCGGGTTCGATCTTTCTCCGCTGGTCGCACGTGCGGCCGAAATCGAAACCACCGCCGCGGAGCTCACCGCTGAACGGCAGCATCTGCGCATCATGCGTGAGCGATTGAGCCTCTGCCGGCGCGATATCGCGAAGTTGCTCGATCTCTTCCGCGAAAGCGCCCCACAAAGCGACTGGCACGATTGTGAGCGAACGTTCGAACTGCTCATCGCGCAGATTCCCCGCAAGCCCTCAGCCTCCGACATCGAGGCCATTCTCGACTCGATGAACCATCTTCGTCGCGATCTTACCAACCGGTTGGAAAAATTGCTGAATTCCCAAAAAACGGACACCAATGACCACCGGAATGGATGCCACATACAGAATTCACATCCAGACTCCCTTTCTGAATCTGAACGTGGCTTGGGAAAAGGGCGGCAACCGTTTCTGCGGAAAGCAGCCGAAACTGCACAGCCTTTGACAGAACATCGACTGGAGCCGTCACGCCAAGCATGCTCGCCTTCAGCCGCCGATCGACCGAGTGCGCCACCTCAACGACCGTGCCGCGAAATCCCGTTGCCCGCCGTCCTGCAAGCCTGCCCGCAGATCACCGACTATGGGCCCTCCGGCCGGATTTTGAATTGGAAGGATCTGATGACAGCGGCGATCGTCGTCCGCTCCATGCTCAATGTCAGCGCTGATGCCTATGACGAAGCCTGCTCCATCCTCGGCTGCGAGAACGCGGCAACCATCGTCGCCTGCATCCTGGAAAGAGCCGAGCAGATCACATCGCCGGGCGGATACTTGCGTGAACTCACCAGACGGGCGCAACGGCAGGAATTTTCGCTTGCCCCAATGGTCCTGGCGTTGAGCCGTGCAAAAGGAAATGGAGGAGTTGCCCGCTCGAGCTAGGATAGGCGGCGCCGTCGGGAGAGGGCGATCGTCTCTTCGGCCTGCATCGGTGAAGAGACAGGGCAGGGGCAATGTCACATGGTCCCGCGCCGTGTCCAACCATTGCTTTGAGGCGTAAAATATCCGAAACTCCGGCTGCGAGACGGATTCGCTTCGATGTGCATTTGGCAGCGTCTGGTGGCGGTTTCTTAACAATTCTGCGGTTATCGTAACGTATTGGCAAAAAAGACTTTAATTGCACGTCGCGGAAGCTATCTCGCTCCTAATTTCCGACACCTCGGACGGCCAGAAACGGACCAAGTCTCCGCTTGTGGCAACGAACGTGACCGGTGACCCGATCTGCTGACGAGCTTGGTCCTGCTGGTGGGCAAGATCATGCAGCGCAATCAAAGCGACCAGCCGGTGGTGGCCGGCTCCGCGTCCTGGCATGGCCGAAGGTCCTACATCCTTGCGATGTGTCGTGAGCTTCTAATGCGCGATTGACTGCGGATACCTCTGAGAGAACTCGTCAATCATTTCGTCGACGCCCTTCTCCATAAGGGATGGAACATGAATATGAATTTTATGCAGGTTTGGGAACTACTGGGCACCATCTCAATAGTTTTTGGCCTGCCTTTGGCGATTTTCGTTTTTGTCTACGAGCAGCGCAAGGCGCGCGAAAATGAAGAGGAGGAAATCAATCAGCGCCTCTCCGATGGCTACATCGACTTCCTGAAGCTCACTATCGACAATGCGGATTTGAAACTGCAGTCTAGAACGGCAACCCCCGATCTCACCGAAGATCAGCGCGAGCGAATGCTCGGAATATTCGGTATTCTGATTTCGCTGTTCGAACGCGCCTATTTAGTGATCCATGAAGAAAACATGTCACGGCGGAAAATGCGCCGCTGGCGCACATGGGAGGACTTCATGCGCGAGTGGTGCCGACGCGAGGATTTTCGTGACAACCTGCCGCTTTTGCTACCGGGCGAGGACCCCGATTTTGCCGATTTTCTTCACCGGCTCGCCGCGGAGGAAGCTGCTAGGGGAAAATAGCAGCGGCCGCAATTGGGTTCCTTCTGCCTGCGGCGCGCACCTCGTCCGGTGCTGTAGCTCAATTCGCGCCTCTAGCCGACAGATCGCCAAGGTTGACAGCTGTCAACAGTCATGGTCGATCGGGGCTCCACGTCTTCGAGTGGCCGAAAATCAGCGGTCAGAGCTCAAGCTCACACGCCCGCTGTCTCATTGGCCGGACTCCCACGCACGGCGAGAATGTTTTTACACTACTGCGTCCTGTCAGACGCACATCTGGGCCGGTTCGAGGAACAGGCGGGAGAGCAATTTCCGGACAAGCGCGTGACGGTTTTCAGTTCGGCATTGCTTCTTTTCAAAGGAAAGCCAGCGCTTCCTCGTTCCAGTGGAAAGGGCTAAGCACCGACGAAGCCGCTCACTCGTGCCAGTGTTCTGCCACCCATGGCGTCGGGCGGATGTAGTGGCGCAGGTAGCTGAGCGTGCCCTTCTGCCGTCGGTCTGCTGCAAACAGGCCGCGGATATGGCCGAGCGGTGTCGCCGGACGACCCTTGTAGCCGAACTGGCCGTCGATCGCATGTTGCGGCAGCAGATTGCGGGGGAAGAGCACCACACGGCCGTCGGCAGGCAGCCGCGGTGCCACGAAATAGTTGAGCGGAAACGGCCAGCGGCAATCCTGCCGAAAATGCAGAACCCAGCGCCGCGGAAAGAGTTTGACGCCGCCTGGCGCATTGCGCGTTACGAAGCGCTGTTCGAAGCTGTATTCATCAGCCACGCCCTGCGGATCGGCGCGGAACTTCTCCTGCAGCGGAACGAGCTTGCCGACCGGGAACCGGAACAGCGACGTCTGCCCGAGACGTTCGAAGGGCGTCGTTTGGTTTCGGGCCAGCACCACGTCGTCCGGCTCGCCAAACTCGAAGAAGGAATCGAGCGATGCGACGATCACCAGATCGAGGTCGAGGAAAAGCACCGGGCCGGTGAGATTGCCGAGCTTCGGACCCCAGAGCCGCGCCTTGGGCCAGATGCCTTTGCTGTTGACCGGCATCGCGACATCGAGCGGCGGCAGATCCTCGCAAAGGATCTCAGGACGCAGGCCGCTGCGGTTATCGGTGAAACAGGTGAAGGTGAAAGGCGGCGTGATATTGCGTGCCACCATGGCGTAAAGACGGTTGATGAAAGGCGGACCGTACTTCGTGCCCCAGTTGATGCATATAACCTGCTTGACGCCGCCGCTTGCCGCCAGAACGCTTGCCATGGGTTCTCCACTCTTGCCGCCTTTTGAAAGCTCTTTCCGCACCAGCCGATTTTGTTCATCGGTCTCAAAGCTGGGGATCGAACTTCGACAGTCGGGGAATTGCTTTCGACTTCCCATCCTGCTGGTGCGCTCTCACGCATTCAGTAGGCACGGTCACGAAATGCCGATTGACGCTTGCCTGCGTGACACCGCCTCGAATGAGGTACCGCAGCGACGTCGCAAGCTACCCATCATTACTGACTCGCCGTCTTCTTTTAAGGAGCGTACAGCCGGCATTTTCGATCGTGGCCGACTTCATATCGATGCCAGTTGACAGCTGTCAACGGCCCGGCGGTGGCATGATCGCCTTACCCTTCTCTCGGCATAGCGCTTCGTGAGCCGATGGCCATCGGATGAAGAGGATGACGCCTGCCTTTGGTGTGCGTGTTGACAGCTGTCAACCGCTGTTCGAGCGCGTTGAAGTCGAGGCTGCGCGATACGCGCAGGCAGGCGGGCGGCCACATTTCCATAAGAGCGCTTCGACGCGGAATTAGCAGGGGAGAAAGGCCGGGAAGCCTGTGACGGAAAGAAATCGCGTGTTACCTTCCGTTTCGTCGATAACGCTTCGTCTTTAAAATGACATACGAGACCCCGGATCCGCTTCATCCAACGCTGCTGCCGGCCCTGATTGCGGCCGAAGACAGCCTTGCGCGTCTCGATGAGCGGGCTGGCCGGCATCCGGTTTCGGAGGGCTTTCGCGAGCGCGGGCAGTTCTTTGATGCAGCGGCGGCGCTATGGGTCGCAGGTGAACTGGTGCATGTCGAGGACCTCGTGCTGCACGATGCGCACATGGATGCGCGCGCACCCTCCCATGAGCTGACCATCGCCCATGCGGTGCTTCGCGCCCGCCGCCGACTGGATCTTGCCGAGCCGGACTGGGCGCTGACGAGCGCCGGACTGAACGTGCTGAGAGGCGAGGGCGGGGCGGTCGAGCAGCAGAACCATCGCCAGGAGTTATCAGCAGAAGCGGCTCGGGATATGGCGTTTTCGGACACGGAAGGCGAAGCGGATGAAAATCCGCTCGCCGCCGAATTTGCCGAACTCGATGCGGCGATGGCGCGATCGCAACGGTTGCTCGAGATGCACGCAAGCGGCCTCGACGATGTCGAGCCGGTAGTGTCGCCACCCGCGAAGGCTAGCATGGAACCCATGGGCCAGCTCGGATTGCTCTTCGAGGAGGATTGGGACGAAGAGCGGCGGCTCGATGCCTGGCGCGCCGTGCTTTCAACGGCCGATCAGTTGCCGGCGTCTCTTGGAGCGGCGATTCTCTTTGACGCCTGGGACCGTATCGAGCCGCTCAGGCGGCAGCACTGGCTCGGCTCGCTGCTTGTTGGAGTCTACCTGCGTTTTCGCGGAAAAGTGTCCTCGCACGTGCTGGCGTTCAACACCGGTCTGAAGACGATCCGCCACGAACGCCGCCGGTCGAAGGACAGGCTAACGCGGCTCCTTGCCTTCCTCGAGGCGATGACGGTGACGGCCGATCTCGGCATGAAGGAACTCGACCGGCTTTCTCTGGCCAAGACGCAGATGGAGATGCGGGTCAGGGACCGACGTTCGAGCAGCAATCTGCCCGGTTTGATCGATCTCGTCCTGTCGCGACCGATCGTCTCGACGACGCTGATTGCCCGCCATGTCGGCGTCACACCGCGTAGCGCACTCAATCTGGTCCGCGAACTCGGCGTGCGCGAGATGACGGGCAGGGGACGCTATCGCGGCTGGGGCGTGCTTTAGAGCCCTTCAGGGCTAAATGGGAACGGCTTCCATTTAATCCTGAGGGGGCTCTAGCTCCAGCCTGCATTTTTTCCTCAAAGTCAGCGCTTTGGCGTTTCTCGGGCCGGCGACGTTTATTGCCGACGCAGGTTGATATCGCTGGTGACGACGCTTTCGCCAGAGTTCGGGTCGACATCGGTCGTCACCAGTCTCATGCCGTTCTGTCCGACCTTCTGCACGGTCAGGTTCGCGCTGCGGTCGCCGTTCACCAGCCTCGGCCAGCGGATCGTGAGATTGATCGCATTGCCCCGCCGGCTTCCGGTTAAGCCGGCCGCTCTTCCGCTCGGCCCGACATAGGTGCCGCTGTAGCTCGCGCCATTGAACTTCAAGTCGGCGCCGACGGCGCGCGACACGACAATCAGGCTGCGACAGGTTCCCTTCATCGACAGGGCCTGACCGCTGGCTTCAGAATTGAAGACACAGGACACGTTCATCGGCGAGCGGTTGATCCGGATTTTCACCATGCCGCTGCCTGTCCACTTTCCTTCGAGTGATCCGAGAAATGCCATCTCGTCGGCCTGTGCTGCTCCAACGGCAAAAAACAGGCTGCCTGCGGCCAGCAGACACTGGATCATGGAACCTCCTCCCTACAGCGCCGTGCGTCTTTTCAGACTGACCAAGGTCGCTGTAATGCTTTGAATTGCTGCATGTTTTAAATCGACTACGATTTGAGTGCAGTAGGGATCGGATTCGGCGAAGCCAGGGCGCTCACCGATCGCTCGTTGAACGCCCCAACCCCCATGAGGTTCCTTTCCGGCGCCGCTGTCAACCGTCAAGCGGCTGACAGCCGATTTGGCGCCGCTCAATCCTCCTCGACGAAGACCTCCTCGCGCTTGGCCTTGACGGCCGGCAGGAAGACGACGACCAGCACGATTGCCGCGATCAGCAACAGCACGGCGCTGATCGGGCGGGTGATGAAGGTCGTCGGGTCGCCCCGCGACAGGATCATGGCGCGCCTCAGGTTCTCTTCCAGCAGCGGCCCGAGCACGAAGCCGAGGAGCAGCGGTGCCGGTTCGCAGCGCAGCTTCAGGAGCAGGTAACCGACGAGGCCGAAGAAGGCGACCGCGTAAAGATCGTAGACGTTGGAATTGACGCTGTAGACCCCGATCGAGCAGAAAGCCATGATGATCGGAAACAGCACGAAATAGGGAATCTTCAGGAGCTTCACCCAGAGCCCGATCAGCGGCAGGTTCAATACCACCAGCATCAGGTTGCCGATCCACATCGAGGCGATGATGCCCCAGAAGAGCGCCGGTTGTTCCGACGCCACATTCGGGCCGGGCACGATGCCCTGGATGATCATCGCGCCGATCATCAGCGCCATTACCGGGTTTGCCGGGATGCCGAGCGTCAAGAGCGGAATGAAGGACGTCTGCGCGCCGGCATTGTTGGCGCTTTCCGGTCCCGCGACACCGGCAATGGCGCCGCGGCCGAATTCCTCAGGTCGATCCGAAATGCGCTTTTCCACCGTATATGAGGCGAAGGCGGCAAGGATCGCTCCGCCGCCCGGCAGGATGCCCAGCGCCGAGCCGATCACGGTGCCGCGCACCACCGGCGCGAACATCCGCTTGAAATCGTCGCGCGTCGGCAGCAGCTCACTAACCTTCGCCATCAGCACTTCGCGGGTCTTCTCGCTTTCGAGATTGCGCAGGATTTCGGCGATGCCGAAGACGCCGACGGCGAGCGCCACGAAATTGAGACCGTCGGCATATTCGCGAATGCCGAGGGTGAAGCGCGGCGTCCCGGTATAGATGTCAGTACCGACGAGGCCGAGCAAGAGGCCGAGCGCGACCATCGCCAGGGCCTTGACGATCGAGCCGTGCGCCAGCGCGACCGAGGAGACGAGGCCGACGATCATCAGCGAGAAATATTCGGCCGCGCCGAACTCCAGCGCGATTTCGGTGAGCGGCGGCGCGAAGATTGCTACGAGAAAGGTGGAGACGGTTCCGGCAAAGAACGAGCCGAGCGCGGCAATTGCCAATGCCGTGCCGGCGCGGCCGTTGCGCGCCATCTGGTAGCCGTCGATCGCGGTGACCGCGGAGGAGGATTCGCCCGGCATGTTGATCAGGATTGCCGTGGTCGAGCCGCCGTATTGTGCGCCGTAATAGATGCCGGCGAGCATGATCAGCGAAGAGACCGGCTCGAGTTGGAAGGTGATCGGGAGCAGCATGGCGATTGTCGCCGTGGCGCCGATGCCGGGAAGCACGCCGATCAGCGTACCGAGCAGAACGCCGATCAGGCAGAAAAGAAGGTTGGCCGGCGAGGCGGCGGTGGTAAAGCCGAGAGCTAGATTGCTGAAAAGATCCATGACCGCCTCCTAGAACCGGACCCAGGGGCCGAAGCGTTCAAAGGGCAGGTTGAGACCGTAGCTGAACACTGCGACCGAGAAGACGGTCAGCACCAGAGAGATGGCGATCGCCCAATGTGGCTTCATGCGGTGCGAGGCAAAACAGGCAATGAGCGCCGTGAAGAAGATCGCTGGAGCAAAGCCCAGCCCTCGCACCGTCAGCCCGAAAAAGATCGGCGCAGGCAGGATGAGGAACATGCCGCGGATTGCGATCGCCCCCATCGGTTCGCCTTGGACGCGCGCGGACTGCACTAGGATGACGACGCCGAGTAGCGTCAACACGCAGGCGAGCAGGAGCGGGAAGTAACCGGGTCCCATGCGGAATGCGGTGCCGAGCTCTAGACTGAGCGACTGCCAGACGAAGAACAACCCGACGGCGGTCAGGATGCCGCCGCAAAGGGCATTGGTCGTGTCAAAGGAGATGGATTTCATCGTGTCCCCATATTTCTTTGGGAGCCGTTGAGCCGTGCTCCCTGCCATTGCACGTTTCCTTAATCCTAGCCGATTTGCGGATAAAAACATGCAGCAATTCAAAGCGCTGTAGCGTCCTTCGTGCGTCAAGTGAGACGCGCGGTGCTGTAGGCGAATGTGCTCGCGTCTCGTAATCCGGGCAGGGCACCGGAGCTCCGTCGAGTTGACAGCTGTCAACGTTCGGTCCCTGCGCTGACGCGTGACGAGCAGAGCGCGCGTCCCCTGTTTCTCGCCACCTCTTCCGTCGCGTCCTTCGGCTTGAATGCGTCCGGTCGCCGCCGCCGTTCTGCCTTGCGACAGATGATGGCGGCGGCGGGTTCCGTCAGGCGGTCAGTCGGCGTACTGACCGGCGGCTTCGATCACCGGCTTCCAGCGGGCGATCTCGCTTTCGAGCTTGGCCTTCAGCGCCGCCGGCGTCGCGTCCGACTCGCTCGACGGTTCGGTGCCCAGCTCGGCAAAGCGGGCGACGACATTCGCATCCTTGAGCGCCAGCTGCAGCGACTTCGATAGGCGCTCGTTCACCTCGGCAGGCGTACCCTTCGGCGTGTAGATCCCATGCCAGATGCCGACCTGGAAATCGGCAAGGCCGCTCTCGACCGCCGTCGGCAGATCGGGGAAGATCTTAAGACGGGCGGGGGAGGTGACGGCATAGGCCTTGATCGTGCCGCCCTGGATCTGCTTGGTCGTATTGGTCGTCTGGTCGCACATGATGTCGACCTGGCCGCCGAGCAGGTCAGTCATCGCCGGGCCAGTGCCCTTGTAAGGCACGGTGGTCAGCGGTGTCTCGATCGCGCTCATGAACATCATGCCGCAGAGATGCGATGCCGCGCCGATACCGGCATTGGCCACCGTCACCGTGTCCTTGTTGGCCTTGACGTAGTCGATCAGCCCCTTGAGATCAGTCGGCTCGAAATCCTTGCGGGCGACGATCGTCATCGGCACTTCGGTGACGAGGCCGACATATTCGAAGGCATTCAGCGTGTCGTAGGCGAGCTTGCGATAGAGCGTGGCGCTGGTCGCCATGCCGATATGGTGGAGCAGGACCGTATAGCCATCCGGATCGGCTTGGGCGACCCGGCCCGCGCCAAGCGTGCCGCCGGCGCCGCCGACATTCTCGACGATGATCTGCTGGCCGAGATCCTTAGACATGGATTCGGCGACGAGACGGGCGACCGTGTCGGTCGGGCCACCCGCCGAGAACGGCACGACCATAGTGATCGAGCGTTCCGGATAGTTTTGGGCACTGGCCGAGGCGGCAAAAAGGGAAACGGCGGCGACAGCGCCAAGAAGCGCTTGCAGAATTTTCATCTTTTCCTCCCGATGAAATTATGGACCAGCCCGCATGGTTCCTCCCGTGCCGGTACTGGATCGCCTATTTGCAGACGGGATTTTACCACAGACAACTGCTGCTCGCGGTCACTTTGCCGATTTCCGCGCCTGATGCGCGTGATATGGGTGGATTTGGAAACAAAGGCGCCGGGCGACGGGTGGATTTCCACCCATCCCCTTGCTCAAACCTCAAGGCCGGTGCGCTGCCGGAGATATCGGACCTCGGCTTCGGTCAGCGGCCGGACGTCACCTTTCGCCAGATTGCCGAGCTTTATCTCGCCGATCGAGACGCGCACGAGCCGCAGGCACTCGAAGCCGAGCACATCCAGCATGCGGCGGATCTGCCGGTTGCGTCCCTCCTGCAGCTCGACCTCGATCCAGCTGTTGCGCTCGCCGCTTCGCAGTCGCTCAACGCTCGTGGCCCGGAGCCGTTCACCGCCCTCGGTGACGCCCTCCATCATTCCGGCAACCGCATCGTCGTCGAAGATGCCGTTCACCTGCACATGATAGACCTTGCCGAGATGCGTCTCCGGGTCGAGCAGGCGCTGCGCCAGCACCGTATCATTGGTAAAGAGCAGCAGCCCCTCGCTCGCCTTGTCCAGCCTGCCAACCGGCGAGAGAAACCGCGCGTCGGCGTCGCCGAGGCAACCATAGACCGTCGGCCGCCCCTCCGGATCATCGCGCGTTGTGACAAGTCCGCGCGGCTTGTTCAGCATCAGGTAGATCTTCGCTTCCGCCGCGACCGTGACGCCGTCGACGGCGATCTTGTCGGCCTCGATATCGACCCAGCGCGAAAGATCCGTCGTCCTTCGACCACCGACGCTGACGCGGCCCGCGGCGACCAGCTTTTCGGCCTGCGTGCGCGAACAATAGCCGAGTTTGGAGAGCGCACGCGCGAGCGTCACGCGCTTGCCGGCGTCGGCTTTCGTTTCGCTGCCATGTCTCTTCGGTGAGGGGCGCGGCTGTTTCACGACTTCCAGTCTCCAGGAATGTAGGGCCATGTCCATCTGGCACAATCGGCGCCACTCGGCCAGAGACGAAACCCATTGATTGTTGTGGCTTTGATACGAACATCAAGAGTGGTAGTCTCGCTTGCGACTTGTACGGCAGGGCTCGTCCTGGAACGGTAACCGCTTCGTCCAGAAAGCGGCGTATTCCTTGATGGGCGATTTGGGAGGCGTTGTCATGATCAAGTCAATCCTGCGGGGGGCGACCGCCCTGGCGGCAATCTCGCTGCTGCTGCACATCGGCGGCGGCTCCTTTTCTCCAACGAACGCTTTGGCCCAGCAGACGGCTGCTGCTCCTGCCGCGCCGGCCGAGACCGCGCCGGAACCGCTGACGGATGACGAGCTCGAGGTGCTGGTTGCCCGCATAGCGCTCTATCCGGACGAACTGGTGGCGCTGAT
>NZ_JADYVD010000060.1 GCF_020193575.1 Ensifer sp. IC4062 | reverse complement strand
CGGCGGCGCGGGCCTCGAAGAAGCTCATCCCGCATGCGGTGCTGAAGGTCTATCCCGGCGCTCCGCACGGCATCACCGACACCCACAAGGACCAGCTCAACCAGGACCTGCTCGAATTCGCGAGGTCGTAATTCCTGAACGAAAGAGAACGGGCGCCCAAGGGGCGCCCTTTTTTACGACAAACGTTACCACCTTCCTTGCCGGTGGCGAGCCGCCGGGCAGGTGAGCTAGCCAGTAAGCGCCGCGCGGCGTCAGTGCAAATTTTCCTTGCGAAACAACGTCTTGACTTTGGGGTCTGCCTCGCAGACGATGCCGCCATCGGCACATGCGGTGTGTCGCAAAGATGTCCAACGGCCTTTCATGAATAGTGCAGCAATCATTGCCCCGCAGCGGGCGTGGGGAAAAGGGCGCCTCGTTACCAAATGCCGGAGCAGCCGTACGGCTATCGCCGAACTCTATCAGGAAGGCTGCGCCAAGATCCGTCTGCCAAAGACCTTTGATGCGTCGATCGAAGCGGTGCTGATCAATTCGTCGGGGGGGATCACCGGCGGCGACCGGATGGCGTGGGCGTTCGAGGCGGGTGAGCGCACGGCGCTGACGTTGACTACGCAGGCCTGCGAGAAGATTTACAAGTCGAGTGGGGGAACGGCCGATATCTCGACGCGGATCCTTGTTGGTGGCGGAAGTCGGGTCGATTGGCTCCCGCAGGAAACCATCCTCTTCGATCGAGCATCCTTGGCGCGATCCCTGGAGGTCGAGCTTGCCGCAGATGCAACCTTTCTGGCAGTCGAAGCGGTTCTTCTCGGCCGCAGAGCCATGGGCGAGGTGGTGCGGGCTGGTCTCTTTCGTGACCGCTGGCGGGTCAGAAGCGGCGGCCGACTGCTGCACGCGGAGAACCTGACGCTTGCCGATGATATCGCCGCACTTGCGAGGCGTTCCGCCGTGCTCGGCGGCGCGGCAGCTTTTGCGACATTGCTTTATGTCGGGTCGGATTGCGAAGCGATGCTAGCGAGGCTGCGAGGCACGCTCGGCGGCTACGCGAGTGCCGGTGTCAGCCATATTCAGGTTGCCGGTCGTGAAAAGCTGGTCGCGCGCATCGCTGCGACAGACGGTTTCGCACTTAGAAAAATTCTCGTCCCCGTTATTTCGCACTTGCGTAACGATGCATCTGTGCCGAAAGTCTGGACTCTCTGATCACACAATTCATTGGACGGCGACGCATGAATCTTACTCCGCGCGAAAAGGACAAGCTGTTGATTTCCATGGCGGCGATGGTCGCGCGCCGGAGGCTGGAGCGTGGCGTGAAGCTCAATCATCCGGAGGCGATTGCCCTCATCACCGACTTCGTCGTCGAAGGTGCACGGGACGGACGCTCCGTGGCCGAGCTGATGGAAGCCGGCGCGCATGTGCTGACCCGCGACCAAGTCATGGAAGGGATTCCCGAAATGATCCATGACATTCAGATCGAGGCGACCTTTCCGGATGGAACGAAGCTCGTCACTGTCCACGAGCCTATCCGGTAGCACACGGCGGAAGAATACGAAGTTTTTGACTGAACCCGCCGTCACCGTTGAGGGGCAACAATGCTGAGCTTACGCCCGAACTGCGAATGCTGTGATCGCGATCTGCCGCCCGGTAGCCGGGAGGCCATGATCTGCACGTTCGAATGCACCTTCTGTGCCGACTGTGCCGAGGAGAGGCTCGGTGGCATCTGCCCGAATTGCAGCGGCGAGTTGGTCCGCCGGCCGATCCGCCCGGCTGCGATGCTCGCGAGATATCCGGCGTCGACGGACCGCGTGTTGAAACCGCAAGGCTGCGCGGGCGGCCAAGCAGCCTGAACAGGAGAGGGACATGATTCCTGGCGAAATCATCGCAGCCGAAGGCGAGATTGAACTGAACACCGGTTTCGAAACGCTCACCATCGAGGTTTCCAATTCCGGCGACCGTCCCGTGCAGGTGGGGAGCCACTATCATTTCGCCGAGACGAACCCGGGGCTGATCTTCGATCGCGACGCGGCTCGCGGCAAACGGCTCGACATTCCGGCCGGCACTGCAGTGCGCTTCGAGCCCGGCCAGACGAGGCAGGTGACGCTGATCCCGCTTTCAGGCAAGCGCGAGGTGTTTGGTTTCCGCCAGGCGATCATGGGCAAGCTATGAGGATGTTCGCTCCTCTTGCCGCCGTGCTTCTGCTGTCAGCGGTTTCGGCAGTCGCGCAGGAACAGCCGGCGGTCGATTGTCAGAACGCCGTGACGCAGATGGACATGAACATCTGCGCTGGCCAGGACTACGACACAGCCGACGCGGACCTGAACGAGGTCTACAGACGAGCAGTCGCTGCCACCAAGGCCATGGATAAGGAGCTCGGCGAGATTGACGCCGCCTATGTCGGTGCCGAAGAGGCATTGAAGAAGGCGCAGCGGGCCTGGATCGGCTACCGCGACGGGCAGTGCCAGCTGGCCGGGTTCGAGGCGCGCGGCGGCTCGATGGAGCCGATGCTGGTTTCTGGCTGCCTGGCGGAACTGACCCGCAAGCGGACCGCCGAACTGAAGCAACTCCTCGAACCGAGGGGGAACTGACCGTTGAGCGGCCGCACCATTACGATCGTTGGCAATGGCGACGTGCCGCAAGGCGCGGCGGCTGCGATTGACGCCGCCGATCTCGTCATCCGCTTCAATGATTGCCGCTCGGTCGGCAAGGGCGGCACAAGGACCGATGTCGTCGCGGTCTGCAACACCGGTCGCCCTGCGCTGTCGATGCTTGGTGGCGGCCGGTGGAAGACCAGCGATGCAGTGCGGCAGGCGAGTGAAATCTGGAGCGTCCGTTTCGGTGCGAAGTTTGCCACCATGCGGGCAGACCTTAGGAAGACGCACCCGGATCTCGACGATTTCTGCGACGATTACACGATGGGCTTCGAAGCTTTCGCACGTTCGACCGGCCGGCGCCATCGGGTGATCCCGGTGGACACGCACGAGAGGCTCGATCGTGATCTCGCCCGCTTCGCGCCGGCGCCCTATGTCGTGCCGTCGAGCGGCCTAGTGGTGATCGCCGACGTTCTGTCCGATTTCGTCCAGCCGGGAGACGATGTGGTGCTTGCCGGCTTCGGCCATAGCGGCTGGGAATGGCATCCCTTTGCGGCGGAGCGCCGCTACGTTGACGCACTCGTCGCCGGGGGCCGCCTGCGGCGCCTCGGTCAATCCCAATCTTCAGACTTTTCCCAGGGAGCCTGATCCATGCCCTACAAGATGCCGCGTGCGGCCTATGCCAATATGTTCGGTCCGACTGTGGGCGACAAGGTGCGTCTTGCCGATACTGAGCTTTTCATCGAGGTCGAGAAGGATTTCACCACATATGGCGAAGAGGTGAAGTTCGGCGGCGGCAAGGTTATCCGCGACGGCATGGGGCAAAGCCAAGTGACGCGCGAGGGCGGCGCGGTAGATACCGTGATCACCAATGCGCTGATCGTCGACCATTGGGGGATCGTGAAGGCGGATATCGGCCTCAAGGACGGGCGGATCGCGGCGATCGGCAAGGCGGGCAATCCGGACACACAGCCGGGCGTCACCATCATCGTCGGGCCCGGCACGGAGGTCATCGCCGGCGAGGGCAAGATCGTCACGGCCGGCGGCATGGACAGCCATATTCACTTCATCTGCCCGCAGCAGATCGAGGAAGCGCTGATGAGCGGCCTCACCTGCATGCTCGGCGGCGGCACGGGGCCGGCGCACGGCACGCTGGCAACGACCTGCACGCCCGGCCCGTGGCACATCGCCCGGATGATCGAGGCCGCTGATGCATTCCCCATGAATCTCGCCTTCGCCGGCAAGGGCAATTCGTCGCTCCCCGGCGCGCTTGTGGAAATGGTGCTCGGCGGCGCCACGTCGCTGAAGCTGCACGAGGATTGGGGCACGACGCCGGCGGCGATCGACTGCTGCCTGTCGGTCGCCGACGAATATGACGTCCAGGTAATGATCCACACCGATACGCTGAACGAAAGCGGCTTCGTCGAGGACACGATCGCCGCGATCAAGGGCCGGACGATCCATGCCTTCCATACCGAAGGGGCAGGCGGCGGCCATGCGCCGGATATCATCAAGATCTGCGGGCAGCCGAACGTCATTCCGTCCTCGACCAATCCGACGCGGCCCTACACACTGAACACACTGGCAGAGCATCTCGACATGCTGATGGTCTGCCACCACCTGTCGCCGTCCATCCCGGAGGACATCGCCTTTGCCGAAAGCCGCATCCGCAGGGAAACGATAGCGGCAGAGGACATCCTGCACGACATCGGCGCCTTTTCGATTATCTCGTCCGACAGCCAGGCCATGGGCCGTGTCGGCGAGGTGGCGATCCGCACCTGGCAGACGGCTGACAAGATGAAGCGCCAGCGCGGGCGGCTCAACCAAGAGACGGGCGACAACGACAACTTCCGGGTCAAGCGCTACATCGCTAAATACACCATCAACCCCGCGATCGCGCATGGTCTCAGCCATGAGATCGGTTCGCTCGAAGTTGGCAAGCGTGCCGACCTCGTCATCTGGAACCCGGCTTTCTTCGGCGTGAAGCCCGACATGGTACTGCTCGGTGGCTCGATTGCCGCGGCACCGATGGGCGACCCGAACGCGTCAATCCCGACGCCGCAGCCGGTCCACTACCGGCCGATGTTCGGAGCCTATGGGCGGAACCGCACCAATTCCTCCGTCACCTTCGTCTCGCAGGCATCGCTCGATGCCGGACTTGCAGGCAGGCTTGGTGTCGCCAAGGAACTCGTCGCCGTTCAGAATACCCGCAGCGGCATCGGCAAGGCGTCGATGATCCACAACAGCCTCACGCCGCATATCGAGGTCGACCCGGAGACCTACGAGGTCCGCGCCGACGGGGAACTCTTGACCTGCGAGCCGGCGACGGTGCTGCCGATGGCGCAGCGCTATTTCCTGTTCTAGGCGGCTACCGTCGGACCGGGGGGGGATGGACCGAAGCAGGGAGCCATGCGGTTCCTGCATGACAGCCATGCGGAGCCCCCGAAATCGCCGCTTTGATGCTGCACTGCAGCGCAATCTCCGATAGGAAGTGTTCTCACTTTCCGCCCGGCTCGCGCTTTCCTTCCAAGACTGATCGCAGCCGGCAGCCAGTACTGAAGGAGATGACGATGCTCGGCAGAAAAGTTCCCTCTGTAACCTTCCGCACCCGCGTCCGCGACGAAGCCGTCGGCGGTTCCAATCCGTTCCGCTGGCAGGATGTTTCGTCGGACGACTATTTCGCCGGCAAGCGCGTCGTGCTGTTTTCGCTCCCGGGTGCCTTCACCCCGACCTGCTCGACCTATCAGCTTCCGGATTTCGAGAGGCTCGCGGCTGAATTCCGCGCCGAAGGCATCGAAGAGATCTACTGCATTTCGGTCAACGACGCCTTTGTGATGAACGCCTGGGGCAAGTCGCAGAACCTCGAGAACGTCAAGCTGATTCCGGACGGTTCGGGCGAGTTCACCCGCAAGATGGGCATGCTGGTTGCCAAGGACAATCTCGGCTTCGGTATGCGCTCCTGGCGCTATGGCGCCGTTATCAACAACGGGGTTGTCGAGCAGTGGTTCGAAGAGGAAGGCTATTCCGACAATTGCGACAGCGACCCCTACGACGTTTCCTCGCCGCAGAATATTCTCGCCACGCTAAAGTCGCAGAAAATCGCTGCCTGATCCGGTTGTGAATGCCTGTGCCTCGCGAGAGGCGCAGGCTGAAAACGACTGAAGGCTCCGTTTTCCCAAGCAGGCTGCGTGAAACCATTTCGCTTTCCGCCATCCTGCTGGCGCCGGGGCCTTTTCTTGTTACATTGGTGCCGAAGAGGGGCGGCGAGGATCAATGGTTTACGTTATCGCATATCTGAAGGCACATGCGGGCAAGGGTGATGACGTTGTCGCCCTGGCGGCACCGCTGATTGAAGCTACCCGTAAGGAACCAGGCTGCATCAGCTACGATCTCTACCGCAAGCCCGCGGAGCCCGACACGCTGGTCTTCATCGAGAACTGGACAGACCGGGCGGCGGTGGACGCGCATTTTGCCGAGCCGCATCTGGAGGCTTTTCAGGCGGCGATGGCGGATGTCCTAGCAGACGCTCGTATCGAAGTCGTGCACTCGGAAAAAATAGAGGTGATCTGACGTGCCTTATCGCTCGACCGAAGTTCTATCGCCAGGCCCCGCCGACAAGGTGCCGCTTCACAGTGTGACGCTCACCCATGACGCGCGCCATCTGCGGCGCAAACTGCTCCATCTAGAAAACGACGATGTGGTGATGCTCGACCTCAAGCAACCGGTAATGCTCGCCGACGGCGATCTCCTGGTGCTGGAAGGAGGCGGTTATATCCGGATCAAGGCCGCCGACGAGGCGCTTTACGAGGTTCGCGCGACGGACGGCCTCCATCTCATCGAGCTTGCCTGGCATCTTGGCAATCGACATCTTCCGGTGGCGATCGAGCAGGGGCGAATCCTGATCGCCCGAGATCCAGTCATTCGCGCGATGCTTGAAGGCTTGGGCGCCACCGTCAACGAAGTGGCTGAGCCATTCCAACCGCTGCATGGCGCTTATCATGGTGGCGGACACGGCCACGGCAACCACGGCCATGGCGGTCACCACCACGATCATGGCTGACCACGCTGATACGCAGGCGCTATTACGCCTGGTCACCTGGCTGTCACCCGCCTTTCCGGTCGGTTCCTTCGCCTATTCCGGGGGGCTGGAACAGGCGGTTGACGATGGTCTCGTGACGAGTGCAGAAGAGCTGCGGCTTTGGCTGGAGACGCTGCTGACGCGCGGTGCTATGTGGAACGACGCCCTTCTCCTCGCCGAAAGCTATCAGGGACATGATGATCCGCGACGATTGAAGGCGGCGAGCGAGCTGGCCGAAGCAATGGCGGCTTCGTCGGAGCGCCACAAGGAAACCGTACTGCAGGGCGAGGCGTTTCTTGCGGCAGCGCGCCGTTGGCCTAGCGCCGTATTCGAGCTGCTCGGGCCGGTGGCAGCCTATCCGGTGGCGGTCGGTGCCGTGGCCGGTGCGCATGGCACGGGATTGCACTCCGCCCTTGCGGCTTATCTCGGCGCTGCGGCCTCGAACGCCGTCTCGGCTGCCATCCGCTGCGGAGTCATCGGCCAGCGCGATGGTGTCGGCGTATTGGTCGGCCTCGAAAACACGATTGCCGCGGTAGCCGAGCGCGCCGCCCAGACCTCGTTGGACGAGCTTGGCTCGGCGACGATCATGGCCGATATTTCGTCGTTGAGACACGAAACGCTCTATACTCGTCTGTTCCGCTCCTAGATCACGATGATTTTTGGGCCGAATCGGCCCAAAAATCATAAACGTGATTGATTCGAATGAGGTAGAGCGGGATGCGGGCGGAAAACCGCGCACACTTTTCCTCATCCCGCTCTAACGGGCGGCCATTCTGAAAGGATAAGCAGATGCCATCGAAAAACGGTCCGCTTCGCGTCGGCATCGGCGGCCCGGTCGGTTCTGGCAAGACGGCGCTGACCGACAAGCTGTGCAAGGCGATGCGGGAGAAATATTCCGTCGCGGTCGTCACCAATGACATCTACACCAAGGAAGACGCCGAAGCGCTGGTGCGGATGCAGGCGCTGCCGTCGGAACGCATCGTCGGCGTGGAGACCGGTGGTTGCCCGCATACGGCGATACGCGAAGATGCGTCGATCAATCTGCAGGCGATCGCCGATCTCAACCGCCAGATTCCGGATCTCGACGTGGTCTTCATCGAATCGGGCGGCGACAATCTGGCGGCGACCTTTTCTCCCGATCTTGCCGACCTGACGATCTACGTGATCTCCGTCTGCCAGGGCGAGGAAATTCCGCGCAAGGGTGGGCCTGGGATCACGAAGTCCGATCTCCTTGTGATCAACAAGAAGGACCTCGCTCCCTATGTCGGGGCCGACCTCGACGTGATGGAACGGGATGCGGAGCGGATGCGCGCGGCAAAGCCGTTCGTGTTTTCGGACATGAAGCGCGGCGATGGCATAGACCGTATCGTCGAATTCCTGACCGTGGAAGGTGGGCTTTCGCTCTGAGCATGCCCTCCCCAATCCCTCCCCACAAGGGGGGCCAACCGGCGCTGCCGATCGCCCGCCACTTCCCGGCAGTCGCCGAGCGCAAACCAGATAAAGAGGAAAAGAGGGAGTGCGGCCGGGGGAGTCCCTCCCGCTTGTGGGGAGGGCCTTACCCTGCTTTGGCCGAGGCTGCATACGGCAGACCGCCACACATTTGCTGGAATTGCTCCCGACGTCAGAAGCGTTCAAGCGCTTGCCGGTCGCGGATTTCGATCATGCCGTCTTTGACCCTGACACCGGATTGGCGGAGCGTCGAGAAGGCGCGCGACAAAGCCTCCGGCGCGAGGCCGAGCTTGCCCGCAAGCACGTTCTTCTGGCACGGCAGGCGGAAGCAGAAGCTACTCAGACTGTCTGGGCAATGGCTGAGGATATAGCTCGCGACCCGCTGGGGCGCGGTAAGCAGTCGGTCCTAGGCAAGGCAATCTTCCGTCATCTTGCCATGACGGCAGAGAAGCTCGATCAGCGCCTGCGCGACATCGGTGTTTTCCGCAGCAAGCCGACGAAGCTTGTGGCTTTCGAACGGCGTGACGATCAAAGCCTCCGCTGCCTGCGCATTGGCGGGCGCACGATGCTCCAGGAACATGGCGTTTGCGCCGCAGATCTCACCCTTCGGCAATACGGCAATGTCGGCTTCGCGACCGTCCTTGCCCAAGCGCTAGAGACGGATGAGTCCAGAAAGCACGAAGAAGACACGGTCGATCGGCTCGTCCTCGCGAAAAAGGATATCATGTTCCTCGTGCGTGGAAACTATTGCGCCTTCGAGGATGGCCTCTGCCGCCGGCCGCGGCAGTCTCGCAAAGAAACACGAATCGAGAAGAACGGTTCTGTCTGTCGAGGTCAGTCGCAAGGTCTTCATCCGTGGCATTCCCGAATTGGATCGAACAGATCCTAATCGGTCATCGAAGGATGCGAATTGACTCCGATCAAATAACTCTCACAAAGGGCCCGCGCATGACGGCGCGGGCCGCATGATCCCTCAGATCAGTTCAAAGTGCTACAGCGAGCTTTGCGTCTCTAACAGACGCGCGGCGCTGTAGGTAGGTTGCGTTCTGCGGCGTAGGAGCGGCCTTACTCGGCGGCAAGCGCGGGATGGTTGATGACCTTGCGCTCGGACTTGTCGTCACGCCGCTGCTCTTCCAGCGCCTTGATGCGCTCCTGTAGTTCCTCGATCGTGCCGCCCTGCTCGGCCACCCGTTCGGTGAGCGCCGCACGGTCGAGCGGCAGTATCTCCTCGTCCTTCTTGCCGACGAAACGGCCGAAGATGCGGGCGAGCAGCCGCGACAGGTCGTCCATGATCAGGAAGAAGGAGGGAACCACGATGAGGCTCAGCACGGTGGAGACGATGATGCCGCCGATCACCGCGATCGCCATCGGCGCGCGGAAGGAGCCGCCTTCACCGACGCCGAGCGCCGACGGCAGCATGCCGGCGGACATGGCGATCGAGGTCATGACGATCGGGCGAGCGCGCTTGCGGCCGGCTTCGATCATCGACAGCGTGCGGTCCATGCCGTGATGCATCATTTCGATACCGAAATCCACGAGCAGGATCGCGTTCTTGGTAACGATACCCATCAGCATGAGGATACCGATCAGCACCGGCATTGAGAGCGCGTTCTGGGTCAGGATCAGTCCGGCCGCCACGCCGCCGATCGCGAGCGGCAGCGAGAACAGAATGGTGAACGGCTGTATTACGTCCTTGAACAGGAGGATGAGCACCACCAGCACCATCATCAGCCCAAGCAGCATGGCGTTGCCGAAGCTCTGCTGCATTTCTGCCTGCACCTCGGCGTCGCCGCTTTCAAGGAACTCCACCGTCCCGGGCAGCTTGGCTTCGGCCGCAATCTGCTTGAAGCGGTCGGACGCGGTGTTGAGCGCGACGCCCATCGGCAGGTCGGCACCGAGCGCCACGACGCGGTTGCGGTCGTATCGCTTGATGGAGCTTGGCCCCTCCGAATAGTTGATGTCCGCGACGCTCGAAAGTGGAACGGTCGCCCCCGACGCGGTCTGGACCTTAAGGTTGCGGATCGCCGCGAGATCCGTACGGAAATCGCGGTTGAGCTGCACTCGGATCGGGATCAAACGCCCGTCGAGCGCGATCTTCGTCAACTGCGCGTCGATATCGCCGATGGTGGCGACGCGGATTACCTCTGAGATCTGCGCCGTGGTGATGCCGAGACGGGACATCTGTTCGTCGCGCGGGCGGATCTGCAGTTCCGGGCGCGGCAAGGCACCGTCGGGGCTCACATTGGCGAGCAGCGGATCTCTGCGCAGCTTCGCTTCGAGGATGGCGACGGCGCTGTCCAGATCCTCCTCGTTGTTGGAGAGCAGGTTGAACGACAGGTCGCGCTCGCCGCGATCGTTGAGCTTGGTGACGCGAACGTCGGGGATCGATTGTAGCCGCGCGAAGATTTCCTTCTCGATCTGCGACTGCGGCTTGGTGCGGCCCGCCGGTGGCAGTTTCGGCAGGTATTCACCGATCAGCGGGGTGCGACCGATCACGTCATTGACGATCTTGTTGACGAGCGAATGGTCAAGTTTCTTGAGAAGCACCGTGACGGCGGCGCGCCGCAGTTCGAGATCCCCCTTCGGCGAGGCGCCGCCGAGCACGAAGACGTTGTCGACCCCCTCGAGGTCCTTGATGCGGTTGTAGATTTCGGTCGTCGTCCGGTCCGTATCCGCGAGCATCGCGTCCGGCGGCAGTTCGATCGACAGGCTGACGCGGGAATTGTCCTCCGGCGGCAGGAAGCTGCCTGGAACCTGGAAGAGAAAGTAGAGCGAGACGACCAGGCAGCCGATGGCAGCGAGCAGCGTCGTGTAGCGCCACCGCGTCGTCACGCGGATGATGCCCGTATAGAGCTTCATGATGGCGCTGTCGTCGTCGCCGTGATGGCCGCCACCAACGTCGGTAGGCTTCATCAGATAGGCCGCCATCACGGGCGTGATCAGCCGCGCGACGAGCAGCGAGAAGAAGACCGAAACGGCGACCGTCAAGCCGAACTGGATAAAGTACTGCCCCGGAATGCCCGGCATGAACGAGACGGGCACGAAGACGGCGATGATGGTGAAGGTTGTCGCGATGACCGCGAGGCCGATCTCGTCTGCCGCCTCGATGGCGGCCTTGTAGGGCGATTTGCCCATGCGGATATGCCGCTCGATATTCTCGATCTCCACGATCGCGTCGTCCACGAGGATACCGGTCGCGAGCGTCATCGCGAGGAAGCTGACGAGATTCAGCGAGAAGCCCAAGAGCTCCATCACCCAGAAGGTCGGAATCGCCGAGAGTGGCAGCGCGACCGCCGAAATCAAGGTCGCGCGCCAGTTGCGCAGAAACAGCATCACGACGAGGACGGCGAGCAGGGCGCCTTCGATCAGTGTGTGAATGGCCGCCTCGTAGTTGCCATAGGTGAAGTAGACCGAATCGTCCACCATCTCGATGGTGACATCGGGGTGCTTCGCCCGGATTTCGTCGAGTGTCTTAGCGACTGTTTCGGCGACGGTCACTTCGCTGGCACCCTTGGCGCGGAATACCGCGAACGTGACGCCTGGATTGCCGTTAAAGCGGGAAAACGACTTCGGCTCCTCGTAGGTGTCGGTCACCGTGCCGAGTTTCGACAGGCGAACGAACCGGCCGTTCGGGAGCGAAATCATCGTGTTGGAAAGCTCGGCCACGTCGCGCGTATCGCCGAGCGTGCGGATCGCCTGTTCGCTGCCGCCGACCTGGCCGCGGCCGGAACCGAGATCCATGTTCATCCGGCGAAGCTGACTGTTGACATCGGCAGCCGTGATGCCGAACGCGTTCAGCCGGTCTTCATTGAGTTCGATGCGGACTTCACGGTCGGAGCCGCCATAGCGGTCGACACGGCCGATGCCGCTCTTACCTTGGATCGCGCGCTTGATCGTGTCGTCGACGAACCAGGAGAGTTCCTCGAGCGTCATGCCGGGGGACGAGACGGCGAAAGTCTGGATCGCCTGGCCTTCGACGTCGACCTTGGAGACGATGGGCTCCTCTATCGAGGTCGGCAGGTCGCTGCGGATGCGGTCGATCGCATCCTTGACGTCCTGCACGGCTTGTGTCGTCGGCACCTCCATGCGGAAGATGACGGCGGTGGTCGAGCTGCCGTCGGTGATCGTCGACTGGATGTGGTCGACTCCGGAGACGCCGGCGACCGCGTCCTCGATCTCCTTGGTGACCTGGGTTTCGAGTTCAGCGGGGGCGGCGCCGCTCTGCGTGACACTGATCTGAACGATCGGCACGTCGATATTCGGGAAGCGGGTGATCGGCAGCGAATTGAACGACTGCCAGCCGAGCACGACCAGCACGAAGAAGGCCAGGATCGGCGCGACCGGATTGCGGATGGACCAGGCTGAGAAGTTCATGGTCTCTGTTCCCGTCAGTTGGTTGCCGGTTGCGCAGATTTGACCGGGTTGATGCGGTCACCGTCGCGGACATAGGCGCCGGCTTTTGCAACAGCCTGTTCACCCGCCTTGAGGCCGGAAAGGATCTCGACGAACTGCCCGTCCTGGATACCGGTTACCACCGGCACTAGCCGTACAACGCCGTCTTCGACCTTGCGGACGATGGCCTTGCCATCTTCGGCCGTAACAGCCGTTTGCGGCAATACAATCGTTTGCTTTTGTTCGACGGTGATGACCGCGCTCGCATACATGCCGGCGCGAGCCTTGGATGTATCGCTGAGGGTGATGTCGACGGAGCCAAGCCGCGTCTGAGGGTCCACGGTCGGTGCGATCAGCCGGATTTTGCCCTCGATCGTAGTGCTGCTTCCGGCGAGCCTGACCGACGCCGGCTGTCCGACCGCAAGCTTGATGAGGTCGGCCTCGGCGACATCCGCCTTCATCTCGATCGCACCGTCACGGATGATGGCGAAGAGCGGCTCACCGCTGCCGCTGGCGATGGCGCCGATCTTCGCGTTCTTGGCGGAGATCACGCCACTGACGGGAGCCTTCACGGCGGTACGCGCAAGACGCAGGTCGATGTCATCGATCTGCGCCTGCACCACCTTAATATCCGCCGTTGCGACACTCACCGATTGCTCGGCGGAGTGAACGCGGGCGCGGGCGGCGGCGGCGAGCGCCTTCAAGCGGTCAGCCTCGGCCGTCGACACCGTGCCGTTCTCAGACAAACGCACGGCACGATCGGCAACACGTGTCGCCTCTTCCGAATTGGCCGTCATTTCGGCGAGCTGGGCGCGCAGTTGGGCGAGTGATGCCTCGGCCTTGGCGAGATTGGCTTCGAGCTGGCTCCTCTGCAACAGCAGCGCATCGTCGTTGAGGACCACAAGGGTGCTGCCCTCTTCGACCCTGTCGCCGACATCGACGTTCAGCGATCGGACGGAAAGGCCGTCGACCAGTGGCGAAACATAGGTTTCCTCGACCGCCTCAATGGAACCGGTGGCGATGACGCGATCACTGATCGATTGCTGCACGGCTTCGGTAACGACGATGGAAGGGAGCGCCTGCGATTGTTGCGGCTTGGCCGCCTCTTCGGCGAAAGCACTGGAAAATGCGCACAGTGAAATTACTGCGCAAGCGCCGAAAAGAGGTAGAAGTTTCTGAGCCATCGGCGTGTTTCCTAAAAAATGCAATACCGGACATCGCACCCCGAGCGGCGAAGGTCTGGCCTAAATCACGTTGTTCAGTTTGTGTTCCGTGCACCGTCGACGGATCGCCACGTTAACGGACATCGTCACAAGTTTAAATTTTGCCCAATGCAGGCGGTTTCAAACCGGTTACATCGAGTCCAGGAAAAAGTTCCCTAAAGGGCAAAGCTTAAGAAAACGATTTCCTCCCTGCGCCCGCTCAACCAAACGCTTTGGCCTATGTAATCGTCGCGCCAAATGCTTACAAGGTCGCTGAAGCGATGGTGCCTCACTATTTTTATTCTCGTGCACCTCGCAATGCAATATGGCGAGGGTACAACGAACGCAACTTGGGCGCGACTTTTTGACCCTGAAAGACGCAGGCCGCTGTAATGCTTCGGCCGACCTTGCGCCGTCGTCCGCTCTACAGCGCCGTGCGTTCAATCGGACGCGCAAAGGTCGCTGTAGCACTTGGGATTGCTGCATGGTTCTGTCCTCAAATCGGCTCCGATTTAAGGACCCATGCAGTAAGAAAAAGGAGCGCGCGGCGAGGGCCGCACGCTCCGTTTCCATCGGCTTCCGCGTGTTTTACTTGAGGGCTTCGTTTGTTATTTCGTGCGTCCAGGCACCTTCTGGCTCCTTGGAGATGACAGGGTCGGAGCCGCCGGCGAGCAGCGACTGGACGGTGCGCTTATAGTCGGCCTCGTCGAGCGCGCCGTTAGAGCCTGCCGTCAGCTTGGCGATTTCGCCCATCATGCGCTTCTGATGCTTTTCCGTCTGGGCACCGGTGGAATCGTTCTCAAGGACGATATCGGCAGCTTCGTCCGGGTTTTCCTCGGCATATTTCCAGCCCTTCATCGAGGCGCGGACGAACTTCACCATCTTCTCCTTGAAGGCCGGGTCCTTGAGCTTGTCCTCAAGCACATAGAGACCGTCCTCCAGAGTGGCGACGCCCTGGTCTTCGTACTTGAAGGTAACCAGGTCTTCCGGCTTGATGCCCGCGTCGATCACCTGCCAATACTCGTTGTAGGTCATCGTGGAGATGCATGCAGCCTGCTTCTGGATCAGGGGATCGACGTTGAACCCTTGCTTCAGGACGGTCACACCTTCTGGACCGCCTTCCGTCGGGATCTTCAGGTGCGCCATCCAGGAGAGGAAGGGATATTCGTTGCCGAAGAACCAGACGCCGAGCGTCTTGCCCTTGAAGTCGTCGGGGCTCGTCACGCCGGATTCCTTGAGACAGGTCAGCATCATGCCCGACTGCTTGAACGGCTGGGCGATGTTGACGAGCGGCACACCCTTTTCGCGCGTGGCAAGAGCGGAAGGCATCCAGTCGACGATGACGTCGGCTCCGCCGCCGGCAATCACCTGGGCCGGCGCGATATCCGGGCCGCCGGGCTTGATGTCGACGTCGAGGCCCTCTTCCTCGTAGAAGCCCTTGTCCTTGGCGACGTAGTAGCCGGCAAACTGGGCCTGGGTGACCCACTTCAATTGCAGCGTGACCTTGTCGGCGGCATTGGCATGGAAGGCGGCAAGCGAAAAGACGCCTGCAGCAAGCAGAGACGCAATTTTCTTGTTCATGTCTGTTCCCTTTTATTGTTGGTTCATTCTCACTGTCTTCATTTTAAAGCGCGTCGCATTCAATAGGAGCCCGGTGACGCGCTTTAAGTCTTTGTTTGCATGCATGTCGTTGTCCCGAAACCGCTGCACACTTTCGGGCGACAGGCGTTAGGCCCGTCCACTGCGGATGGACGGATGCCAGAAGGTGACGGCTCGCTCGGCGAGCGCGACGACCCCGTAGAAGGCGGAGCCAGCCACCGCCGCAACGGCGATCTCGGCCCAAACCATGTCGACGTTCATGCGGCCCACTTCCGTGGAGATCCGGAAGCCCATGCCGACAATGGGCGTTCCGAAGAATTCGGCGACGATGGCGCCGATCAGCGCCAGCGTGGAGTTAATCTTGAGCGCGTTGAAAATGAAAGGCCAGGCGGCCGGCAAGCGCAGCTTGACGAGCGTCTGCCACCATGTGGCCGCGTAGGTGCGCATCAGGTCGCGCTCCATGTGGCTGGCTGCCGCCAAGCCGGAAACCGTGTTCACCAGCATCGGGAAGAAGGTCATGATGACGACGACCGCGACTTTCGACTGCCAGTCGAAGCCGAACCACATGACCATGATTGGGGCGACGCCGATGACGGGCAGGGCGGAGACGAAGTTGCCGAGGGGCAGCAGGCCTTTCTGCAGAAAAGGAGAGCGGTCGATCAGGATCGCCACGGCGAAGCCGAGGCCGCAGCCGAGCGCATAGCCGGTCAGCACAGCCTTAAGAAAGGTCTGCCGGAAATCGGCCGCCAGCGTCGGCAGGGAGTTCACGAGGCGCTGCCAGATCATCGAGGGCGCCGGGAGCAACACCGATGGAATGCCGAAGCCGCGGACAATGCCCTCCCAAAGCACGAGAATGGTGATGCCGAAGAGGAGAGGAACGGCGAAACGCGCGGCGTTGGCAGCCGTTGGGTGCGCAAAATGCTGACGCACGAGCCATTCGTTGAAAGCCCAGGCAGCGAGCCAGAAGAGCACGGCTCCGGCGAGAATGGGAAGATTCATGCCTTGGCTCCCATGCGCTTGAGAACGGCGGTGTGCGCCAGGCCGACGATCATGACGAGGACGGCGGCGAGTGCTGCGGCCATGAACAGAGCCGCCCAGATCTGTACCGTCTGGCCGTAATACGACCCCGCGAGAAGGCGAGCGCCAAGCCCAGCCACGGCCCCCGTGGGCAGTTCGCCGACAATCGCGCCGACAAGCGAAATGGCGACGGCAACTTTCAGCGAGGTGAAGAGGTAGGGCATCGAGGACGGCCAGCGCAGCTTCCAGAAGGTCTGCGCCGACGAGGCATTATAGGTGTGCATCAGGTCGAGTTGGATCGTTTCCGGGCTGCGCAGTCCCTTCACCATGCCGACAACGACCGGGAAGAACGAGAGGTACGTCGAGATCAGCGCCTTCGGCAGCAGGCCGGCAATGCCGATCGCGTTCAGGACGACGATGATCATCGGGGCAATCGCGAGGATCGGGATGGTCTGGCTGGCGATCACCCAGGGCATCAAGGACCTGTCCATCGCACGGTTGTGAACGATGCCGACGGCGAGCAGCACGCCGAGTGCGGCGCCGATGCCAAAGCCGAGCAGCGTCGCGGAAAGCGTGATCCAGGCGTGATAGATGAGGCTGCGTTTCGACGTGATCGCCTTGTTCACCGTCGTATCCCAGATTTCGGCGACGACCTGGTGAGGCGCGGGCAGGACGGGCCGCTCCTGTGCCATTGTGTTCCGGACGATATCGGAGAACTCGATCTCGCTGCCGGCGCGTGCGGCCGTGTCGCGCTCGAAGGGCGCGTTGAGGAAAACGGCGGCGACGTACCAACCGGCGATCAATAGCAAGACGACGGTGCTGATCGGCAGCAGCTTGTCCTTGAGAAAGCTTTGTTCGCGCATGGTCAGGCCCTTCCGCTCGTCGGCAGCAACATCAGCCCCATCGCGGCGATTCCGAGCAGCACGCCCGCCATCTGCGTCGTGCTCAGCTTCTCGCCAAAGAGTGTGAAGGCGATAAGGTTGACGAGCACTAGCTGCACAACGGCCGACAGCGAAATGGCGAGCCCCAGACCTCCCTCGCGCATGAGCTTCACCATGATGAGGTTGCCGATCACATAGAGCCCAAGTGCGAGCAGCAGCACGGGAATGCTGTTGCTGGAAACGTAGGCGCGCGATGCGGTCGCGCCGCCAAGAAAAATGAAAGTGGCAAGGAGAAGCCAAAGAACGTAGGCGGGGTTCATGCGCGCTGACCTCCTGCAGCATGCCAGCTGTAAAGTATGTCGGGCAGACCTTCCTCGTTCTCGCCATCCGTCCTCCGCAAGGCAATGAAGCCTTCGCGTTCATAGAAGCGCTGTGCGTTCGTGTTATGCTCAAAGGTCCAGAGATTGAGCTCGTCCGGTGCGCGTTTCTTTGCCTCATGCAACAAGCTTGCGCCGATCCCGGCACTTCGGTGATGCTCATCGACGTAAAGCGCCGTAATGTAGGCGTCCGTTGACAGAGCGAGAAAGCCAGCAACTTGATCCTCGCGGTCTGCAACGATCACCGCGCGCTCCACGAAAACAGTTCCCCGGTAATGCCGCACGACCTCGGCCTTGGCATGCACCCTCGGCATCCACGGCGTCGCATCGATCCAGCGGTTGAGAATGCCGGCACATGCCGCCATATCCGCTATAACTGCGTCCCGACACGTGATCTTGACGGAACCGCTATTCATCATAGCTGTGCCCCGCTCTCAAGCCCTCGCGTACACGATGGGCGATCTCCAGGAACTCAGGTGTCTCACGGACGCCGAGCGGCCGTTCCTTCGGCAGAGTGGATTCGATGATGTCGGTGACGCGGCCCGGGCGCGGGCTCATGACGACGATCCTGGTCGAGAGGTAGACCGCCTCCGGAATCGAATGAGTGACGAAACAGATCGTTTTGTTCGTGCGCGCCCAGAGCTTCAGAAGCTGCTCGTTCAGGTGGTCGCGGACAATCTCGTCGAGGGCGCCGAACGGTTCGTCCATCAGCAGGAGATCGGCGTCGAACGCAAGCGCGCGGGCGATCGAGGCGCGCTGCTGCATGCCGCCGGAAAGCTGCCAGGGATATTTCTTGCCGAAGCCCGAGAGGTTGACGAGTTCGAGCGTGCGCTCGATCCGAGCCTTCCGCTCGTCCTTCGAATAGCCCATGATTTCGAGCGGCAGGGCGATGTTCTTCTCGATCGTGCGCCAGGGATAAAGTGCTGCCGCCTGGAAGACATAGCCGTAGGCGCGGTGCCGGCGGGCCTCTTCGGGCGTCATGCCGTTGACCGCAATGGCGCCGGAAGTCGGTTTCTCGAGGTCCGCGATGACCCGCAGGAATGTCGTCTTGCCGCATCCGGACGGGCCGATGAAGGAGACAAAATCGCCCTTGGCCACATCGAGGTTCACGCCCGTCAGCGCATTGACCGGCCCGTCGCTGGTCTGGAACGTGAGGCCGAGATCCCGAGCAGAGACCACGGAGGCAGAATTGGATGTCATGGGCGGATTCTCATTATGGCTTGTCTGTGGCAGACTGCTATCCGAACCTGCAACATGCAATGCCGCCGATACCGTCTGTTGCGGTTTTTTCAACGAATTCTGGAGAGCGTTCATGTCTCGATCATCCAATTCTGGCTGTCGCGTGGTTCGGCCCGGTGACACCTATGCCGGCAAGCAGGGGCTTAACTATTTCGCGGGGATCGCCGCGGAAACGGTCGGCTCGAAGGGCATTTGCATGCATCTCCTGACCATGCCGCCTGGTGCGCGTGCCAAGGCGCATTTGCATGAAAGCCATGAGACCGCGATCTACGTACTTGCCGGCGAGGCGCATACCTGGTTCGGCGACCGGCTCGAACAACATGTGATAGTCAAGGCCGGCGAGATGTTCTATATCCCGGCCGGCGTGCCGCACCTGCCTGCCAATCTTTCCGACACGCCGTGCTCGGCGGTGATCGCTCGGACGGATCCGAACGAACAGGAAAGCGTCGTGCTTTTGCCCGAACTCGACGCCTTGGTGCCGTGAGGCGGAGATTGCCGCAACTTGCCGCAAATCCTCAATCTCGCACCGCGAAGGGATAATGTCAGTGAGGTTGTTGGGGGCGGGCGAAGGCAATGACCAAGCCGACAGCACTTGAACCATCTATGCTCGCCCTCCATCCGCTTTCTCAGCTGGGGTTCCTGAATTCGCAATCCTCCGCGCGAAATAGAAGGCTGCTCCCCCTGCCGCGCCGCTGATGGCGCAGGCTGCGAAGAACAATTGATCCTGCCGTCCTATTGGCTGACCGTAGAGTCCGACATCCTCCAATGGTTCAGGGGCATTCTCGAAAGAGGATGCAATGAATCCCGCCAGGAGAATAAACGCGAATGTCAGCGCGACACACACGACGCCAGCAAGGCAATGGTAGCCCAGATTCCGTCGGCCAAACCGCTGCATGAGCCAGTAGAGACCGAAACTTGCCGGAGCGAAGACAGGGAATGCGACCAGAGATACAAAGAATGGCAACAGAATGCCGACCGAAATGAGAACAGGGAAAGGGACATCCGAAATTGACTTAGGGTCGACGAACACTAACATGGCGAAAGCCGTGTAGGTGCCGGCGAGCGTCGCCGCCGCGTGTAGGCGCGGAAACCAGTTCTCCCGGTCATGAGCATACATTGCCAGCACTCTGCCCCGATTACCCGATCACACCCCGCTTGCCGGAATGCCGGTGCGCTGTACGGCACGCGGCGCCGTCACTTCCTTCCATGTGGTAAGAGCCGTGCTCACCGCGGGGAAGGGGTCGCGCTTGACGAATTCTCCGTGGCCTTCCTGCGTCTTCACCGTGCCTTCCTCAATCGAAACGACGCCGCGAGTGAGCGTGAAGCGAGGCAGCCCAGTTACGGTCTTGCCCTCGAAGACGTTATAGTCGATCGACGATTGCTGGGACTTGGCCGAGATCGTCTTCGAGCGCTTCGGATCCCACACGACGAGGTCAGCATCGGCGCCGACCAGGATTGCGCCCTTCTTCGGATAGATGTTGAGGATCTTGGCGATGTTGGTCGAGGTCACCGCGACGAATTCGTTCATGGTGATGCGACCGGTGGCGACGCCGTGGGTCCAGAGCATCGGCATTCGGTCTTCGAGCCCCCCGGTGCCGTTCGGGATCTTGGTGAAATCGCCAACGCCGAAGCGTTTCTGCTCGGTGGTGAAGGCGCAATGGTCTGTCGCCACCACCTGCAGCGAGCCCGAAGCAAGTCCGGCCCAGAGGCTGTCCTGATGCTGCTTGTTGCGGAAGGGCGGTGACATCACGCGGCGGGCGGCGTGGTCCCAATCTTTGTTGAAATATTCGCTTTCATCGAGAGTCAGGTGCTGGATCAACGGCTCGCCGAAGACGCGCATGCCCTTGGCGCGGGCGCGCCGGATCGCCTCGTGCGCCTGCTCGCAGGAGGTGTGGACGATATAGACCGGACAGCCGGCCATGTCGGCGATCATGATCGCACGGTTGGTCGCCTCGCCTTCGACTTCCGCCGGTCGCGAATAGGCGTGGGCTTCGGGGCCGTTGTTGCCTTCGGCGAGCAGCTTCGCCTGCAACTGGGCGACGACGTCGCCGTTTTCGGCGTGGACGAGCGGCAGGGCGCCAAGCCCGGCGCAGCGCTGGAACGAGGAGAACATCTCGTCGTCATCCACCATCAGCGCGCCCTTATAGGCCATGAAGTGCTTGAAAGTGTTGATACCCTTGTCCTTGACGATGGTCTCCATCTCGTTAAAGACCTGCTCGCCCCACCAGGTGATCGCCATGTGGAAGGAATAGTCGCAATTGGCGCGTGTCGACTTGTTGTCCCACATGGTGAGCGCTTCCAGGAGCGACTGACCGGGCGAGGGGAGTGCGAAATCGACCACCATGGTCGTGCCGCCCGCGAGTGCCGCACGGGTGCCGCTTTCGAAATCGTCCGAGGAATAGGTGCCCATGAAGGGCATTTCGAGGTGGGTGTGCGGGTCGATGCCGCCGGGCATGACATAGCAGCCGGTCGCATCCAGCGTCTCGGTGCCGGAAAGATTCGGACCGATCTCGACGATCTTGCCGCCGTCGATTTTTATATCGCTTCTGTAGGTGAGATCGGCCGTGACGATGGTTCCGCCCTTGATCACAGTGCTCATTGCTCGTGTTCCCTTGCGATTGTGTTTTCGGCCGCCGGACGGGCCAAGAAAAAGGGCGGAACCGTCGTCCCGCCCACAATATCACCTTACGATTTCGGCCGTCTCAAGCACGGCGTGGAAGAGGACATCGGCTCCCGCGGAGGCCCACTCTTTGGAGATATCCTCCGCCTCGTTGTGGCTGAGGCCGCCGACGCAGGGGCACATGATCATCGTGGTCGGCGCGACCTTCGCGGCCCAACAGGCGTCGTGGCCGGCGCCGGAGATGAGATTCATGTGGCTGTAGCCGAGCTTCTCCGCGGCGCCGCGCACGGTCGCGACCAGTTTGGGGTCGAAGGTCACGGGATCGAAATGGCCGACTGCCTCGATCGAGCAGCCGACACCCAGCGCCTCGGCGATCTTCGGCGCTTCGGCCTCGATACGCGCACGCATGCCGTCGAGCTTTGCCTGGTCGGGCGAGCGGATGTCGATGGTGAAGACGACCTTGCCCGGCAGCACGTTGCGCGAATTGGGAGAGAAGAATACCTGTCCGACACCGCCGACCGCACCCGGCTGGTTTTCCATGGCAACGTTCTGGACCATTTCGAAGATCCGCGCCATGGCGAGGCCGGCATTCAGTCGCATGTTCATCGGCGTCGAGCCGGTGTGGGCCTCCCGGCCTGTGAGCGTGACTTCCAGCCACCACAGGCCCTGACAGTGCGTGACGACGCCGATCTGCTTGCTCGCGGCCTCAAGGATCGGTCCCTGTTCGATGTGATATTCGAAATAGGCGTGCATCTTGCGCGCGCCAACTTCCTCGTCTCCGAGCCAGCCGATGCGCTTCAGTTCGTCGCCGAAAGACTTGCCCTCGGGATCCTTGCGGGCATAGGCGTAGTCAAGCGTGAGAGCACCGGCAAAGACGCCCGAGGCGACCATCGCAGGCGCAAACCGCGCACCCTCTTCATTGGTCCAGTTCGTCACCACGATCGGATGCTTGGTGCGGATACCGAGATCGTTCATCGTGCGGACGACCTCGAGACCGCTCAGCACTCCAAGCACGCCGTCGAACTTGCCGCCGGTCGGTTGCGTGTCGAGATGAGAGCCGATGTGCACAGGCAGGGCGTGCGGATCAGTACCGGGGCGCGTCATGAACATGGTTCCCATCTTGTCGACACCCATGGTAAGCCCGGCTGCCTCGCACCAAGACTGGAAAAGCCGACGAGCCTCGCCGTCTTCGTCCGTCAATGTCTGGCGATTGTTGCCGCCGGCGACGCCGGGGCCGATCTTTGCCATATCCATCAACGAATCCCACAGGCGGTCAGCGTTGACGCGCATGTTCTCGCCAGGTGCTGCCATGGCGTTCTCCTCATTTTTCGGTTTGCCCCTTGCGGCGCAGCCCTCATGTTCCCGCCGGTCAAATCCAGGCTTTTGTTTTTGGTGCCTTTCGATCAGCCGTTGCCTTTGTAAACAAACTGGCTGATAATTTGACCGGTTGGTAAACATTACAACTTCCGTGCCGGCACTCAAGCCGGAAAAACAAAAAATCGGAACTGTTGCCCGAAAAGATGGCGCGTCCGAATTTTGGGCAGTACGAGGCTGCAACGAATTTGTGGTCTGCGCGCGAGTGTCTTCGCGCGCCAGCAGCGGGCAGGGGGCGAGATGGTACTTCCAAGAGCGGCCAAGACCCAGAGGCGTACACGCATCCAGGAGGAGAAAGAGGAGCAGATCCTCGAGGCGGCGCTGGAGGTCTTTTCGTCCCGTGGCTTTCGTGGCTCGACGATCGACCAGATCGCCGAAGTGGCGGGCATGTCGAAGCCGAATCTGCTCTACTATTTCCGCACGAAGGAGGCTATGCATCGCGCACTGATCGATCGCGTGCTCGACACCTGGCTCGATCCGCTCCGCGAGTTCAATGCCGAGGGAAACCCGGTCGCCGAGATCCGCAGCTACATCCGGCGGAAGCTGGAAATGGCGCGTGATTTCCCGCGTGAAAGCCGGCTGTTTGCCAATGAGGTCTTGCAGGGCGCGCCCCATATCGAGGACGAACTCAAAGGCCCCCTAAAAAAACTCGTTGACGAGAAGGCCGAAGTGATCCGCGCATGGGCAAAGGCCGGCAAGATCGCCAAGTGCGATCCCTATCACCTTATCTTCGCGATCTGGTCGACGACGCAGCACTATGCTGACTTCGATGTGCAGGTCCGTGCCGTGCTCGGCCAGGAGAACTCCGGCGACGGGCGTTTCGAGGATGCCGCACGCTTCCTCGAGCGACTGTTCGTCGATGGCCTGCAGGTCCGCGAGCAACCGTCGTCGAATTACATTGATGAGATGTAAATCCCCTCGATCGCCCCTCATCCGCCTACCGGCACCTTCCGCCCGCAAGTGGGGGCGAAGAGCTATGCCGTGCCGCCCAGGTCCTCTCTCCCCGCACGCGGGAGAGGGTTAGGGTGAGGGGCAGCATACAAGCTGTTGCATCTTTTCGGGTCGATCCTAACCTTGCGCCGGCAGCACCTCGGAAAGCTGCGTGGCGCTGGCGAGGATCCAAGTCTCAAGGGTCGCCTGCCGGCCGCGCAGGCCAATGTCGAGGCGCATGTTGCCGCCGAGGTCGAGACCGGCGCGACGGACGAGTTCGACCGAAACCGCGAGTTCGGCATCGTGCTCCTTCGCCAGCCCCTCGAGCCGGCTTGCGGTGTTGATCGTATCACCGACCGCCGTTAGCGAGGTCGCCCGGCCATAGCCCATCTCGCCGATGATTGCCGGGCCTGCGTGCAGGCCGATCGCCAATCGCAGCGGTTGTTCAAGCTCACCATTGAATGTCTGATTAAGAGCCTGGATTCCCTTGGACAAACGGGCCGCGGCCGCGAGTGACTGAAGGCACGCTTCCTGGAACGGGGTCTTCAGCCCGAAGATCGCAAGTGCGCCATCGCCGATGAACTTGTCGACCACGCCGCCCGAGCTCTCGACGGCTTCGCCGACCATTTCGAAGTAGCGGTTGAGCAGGAACACCGTATCGAAAGGCAATTTGTGTTCGGCAATGCGGGTGAAATCGCGCAGATCGCAGAAGAGCACGGCGATCCGGCGTTCGCGGCCCTCGCCGTCCTGCTGAGCCAGCTGTTTCTTTATCCCGAGGCTGTCGGTGTCGAGAATGGGGACGACGGTGACGCTATGAATGGGCCGGAACTGACAGGCGAGCCGCACATTGTCCGGCGCGCCGACCCGGGCCAACGTCGCCCGCTCCGCGGCCTCCGGCGCCGGTTGGCCTTCTAGGCCCTGGATAACGCGCACCCGGCACGTCGAGCAGCGGCCACGTCCGCCACAGACCGAGACGTGGGGGATGCCTGCGGCGCGGCTTGCCTCCAGCACGCTGAAGCCAAGGCTGACCGCCGCAAGACGGCCGTCGGGATAGCGGACGCGAATTCGGCCGCGCGTCGGCAGCGCGCGAAGGGCGAAAGTGCCGGCGATCAGGCCACCGAAGCCGGCGTAGAGCGCCAGGCGAATGTTTTCCATGAGCGCCGGATCGACCCGCGGCCTCTGACTCACATAAGCCGTGTCGCCATAGCCGCCATGTTCCGCATAGACGCGCTCAAGCGAGCGCGCACCGTTAACGAATCCGAGCAGTGCGAAGATCGGGACGAGCAGCGCAACCGTATAGAGCAGGATCTCGTAACGCGGAAACCACGCTCGACCGCGCATCCAGAACCAGGCGCCGAGACATCCATGACCCCCAGGCAAGGAGCAGCGCCGCCGTTTGGCGGGTAGTATTGATGGAACTCGACCAAAGCGATCGAAGGATTTCGGGATAAGTGGCTTCGATCCCGGAGAAGATCGGTTCAATGCGCGTGGCGACCACATGCGCCATCAACACAAAGGGCAAGCTGAGACCGAAGACGATTTTGAACGCCTCGCGGGCGGGCATTCTGAGCGTCTGCCGCCGGTAAAGGCTGTCGAGGGCCATCATGAAATGCAGGAGCAACGCGCCGTAGAGCAGTATTGTCCCGGGTATGCTGTGCCAGAGGAGATTAAACGTCCGCCTTCCGGCTTCCATGGCATTGATGGAGATCAGGCCGAGCGAATGATTGAAGAAATGGCAGAGGATGAATGTGCCAAGCACCGCCCCCGAGACCAGATGTGTCTTCTTGCGTGCGCTGTTGGAAAAGATCGTCAAGCATTCCGCCCGGTATTTGCCGGCGCCAGCCGGCTATTGCTGATTCCGTTCTTATTAACCAGATCGCGGATACCGACAACTTACGTTTTGGACACAAACTGTTTCGTTTTCGTGAGTTCAGTCCAGAGGTTGGTGGTTACTCGACCGTCCCCCCGATGCTACTCCATGATGCGGGTAGTCGCTCGGCGAGCTTGCCGATCACCACCCGGAGTTTTGGCAGCATGAGCTGGATTTGCGGCCAGGCCGCGTAAGCCTTGAAGATCTGTCCGGGGTCGAGCGGGTCTATGAACTGACCGGAGATCACGGCGCCGACCACATTCTGGAAATCGCCGGCGGCGCCGGCCTTGGTCAGTCCTTAGGAGCCGTCGCGGCCGACCGGCGCATTTCGGTGATCGGCGTGCTGGAAGGCTTTGAAATTTCGGGGCCGGCGCCGCTGCTTTTGAAATCCCCGGTGCTGCAGGGCATCAGCGTAGGACATCGCCGGGGCGCTCGAAGACCTGGTCGGCGCGGTCGACCGCATCGGTCTGAAGCCGGTCATCGACAAGCGATAATCGTTCGCCGAATTCCTTGAAGCGCTGGCGCATCTCGATCGCGGCCCGTTCGGCAAGGTGGTGATCGAGTTCTAAGACACGCGACAAGGACGAAAGGCCGCCGGAGTTTTCTCCGGCGGCCTTTCTGCTTGATCTTACTCGGCGGCTTGCCGAGCCATCGGGTTGTTGGGGTGGGTCGTCCAGTTGGCGTAGTTCGGGTCGACCGGCTTGCCGGTGCGCTTGTCGAGAGCGCCGGCCGGGAGCGGCTCCATCGTGATGCAGTTCGAGACCGGACAGACGTTGACGCAGAGATTGCAGCCGACGCATTCCTCTTCGATCACCTCGAAATGGCGCACGCCGTTGACAAACTGGGTGATCGCCTGGTGCGAAGTATCCTCGCAGGCGATGTGACAGCGGCCGCATTTGATGCAGGCATCCTGGTCGATCTTTGCCTTGGCGACGTAGTTGAGGTTCAAGTACTGCCAGTCGGTGACGTTCGGCACGGCGCGGCCGCAGACGTCATCGAGCGACCTGTGGCCCTTGGCGTCCATCCAGTCAGAGAGACCGGAGATCATTTCCTGGACGATCTTGAAACCGTAGGTCATCGCTGCCGTGCAGACCTGGACGTTGCCGGCGCCAAGCGCCAGGAACTCGGCCGCGTCGCGCCACGTGGTGATGCCGCCGATGCCGGAAATCGGCAGTCCGTGGGTTTCCGGATCGCGAGCAATCTCGGCGACCATGTTGAGGGCGATCGGCTTCACCGCCGGGCCGCAATAGCCGCCGTGGCTGCCTCTGCCGTCGATCGAGGGCTCCGGCGAGAACGTGTCGAGATTGACCGAAGTGATCGAGTTGATCGTGTTGATCAGCGACACGGCGTCGGTGCCGCCCGCCTTGGCGGCGCGGGCGGGCTTGCGGATATCGGTGATGTTCGGCGTCAGCTTTGTGATCACCGGCATGCGCGTGTATTGTTTGCACCAACGCACCACCATCTCGATATATTCCGGCACCTGGCCGACCGCCGAGCCCATGCCGCGTTCGGACATACCGTGCGGACAGCCGAAATTGAGTTCGATGCCGTCAGCCCCGGTCTCCTCCACCAGCGGCAGGATCGCCTTCCACGCGTTCTCTTCACAGGGCACCATGATCGAGGCTATCAGCGCTCGGTCGGGCCAGTTCATCTTCACCTGCTTCATCTCGCGCAGGTTCACGTAAAGATCGCGGTCGGTGATGAGCTCGATGTTGTTCAAGCCGAGGAGGCGCCGGTCGGCACCCCAGATCGCGCCGTAGCGCGGCCCGTTGACGTTGACGACTGGCGGTCCTTCCTCGCCGAGTGTCTTCCAGACGACGCCGCCCCAGCCGGCTTTGAAGGCGCGTTCGACATTATAGGCCTTGTCCGTCGGCGGCGCCGAGGCGAGCCAGAACGGGTTCGGGGATTTGATGCCGACAAAATTGTTGCGAAGATCAGCCATTGTTTCGTCCTCTCGACCTGTTCCGCTTTTTCACGCGACGGCGCTCGCCAGCGGCTGAGCCACGGCGAAAGCCCGGTTGATCGATTCGGCGGCGTCACGCCCCATGGCGACGGCGGAAACGGTCAGGTCCTCTCCGCCGAGAACACAGTCGCCGCCCGCCCAGACCTTATCGAGCGAGGTGCGGCCTTCGGCATCGGTGACGATGCGCCCGCCCTCCATTTGGAGCGCACCGAGGCTCGACGCCTCGAAGGTCTGGCCGATGGCCTTGAAGATCTGGTCGGCTGCGATGATACCCGTTTCGCCGGTCGTCGTCAGCTTGCCGTTGTCGAGCGTCGTGTAGTCGAGCTCGATGCCGGCGACCCTGCCGTCCTTCAGCGCGATGCGCTTCGGCTGCAGCCAGTGGCGAATGCTGACGCCCTTTGAGGTTGCGAGGTCCTGCTCGAACTCGGAGGCGTTCATATGCTCCTTGCCGCGGCGGTAGCAGATCGTTACTTCCTCGGCGCCGAGGAGCTTTGCCTGGACAGCCGCGTCGATTGCGGTCATGCCGCCGCCGAGCACTACGACCCGCCGGCCGACCGGTATATCGGCCTTGGTCTTCGACTGCCGGAGTGCGGCGATAAAGTCGACGGCGTCCTGAACGCCTTCCGCATTCCCGCCCTCGATCCTAAGCGCGTTGACGCCGGCAAGGCCGAGGCCGAGGAAGACGGCATCATATTGCTCCGCCAGGTCGGCAAGCGAGAAGTCGCGGCCAAGCGCCTGGCCATGGCGCACCTCGATTCCGCCAATCGAAAGGACATAATCGACTTCTTTCTGGGCGAAGTCGTCCACGGATTTGTAGGCGGCGATGCCGTATTCATTGAGGCCGCCGGATTTTTCGCGCGCATCGTAGACCACCACGTCGTGGCCATTGACCGCTAGCCGGTGGGCGCAGGCAAGCCCCGCGGGTCCTGCGCCGACCACGGCTATCTTGCGACCGGACGAGGCGGCCCGCGCGTAGAACTGCTTGTTCTCGTTCATCGCGATGTCGGTCGCGTAACGCTGCAGCCTGCCGATCTCGACCGGGCGCTCCTCGGCAGTGTTGCGCACGCAGGCCTGTTCGCAGAGCGTTTCGGTGGGACAGACGCGGGCGCACATGCCGCCGAGTATGTTCTGGTCGAAAATCGTCTTTGCCGAGCCGATCGGATTGCCCGTGGCAATCTGCCGGATGAACATCGGGATGTCGATCGAGGTGGGACAGGCCGTCATGCACGGCGCATCATGACAGAAGTAACAACGGTCGGAAGCGACCAAGGCCTCGTGTTTGTCGAGCGGCGGATGAAGGTCGGAGAAATTGTCTTCGTATTCCCTGAGCGGCAGTCGGCCGCCAAGGATCCCAGATTGCGTCGTTCCCATTTTTGGCTCCCAATGTTTTCTCAGGATCACAGAACGGTAACACGCTTTATTTTTTTATCAAACGGTAAAATTTTGCTTCGGAAACGTGCCGAACGCCCTGAGAACCGGGGCTTTCTCTTTACTCGTCCGAGTCAACCTGCACGTTTGTTTGACAGGGCAGGGCAAATAGTGGCAGCAAATCAACGGGGAAGGAGATAATCGTATGGCGCGCAGGCCGGAGACCAACAACAGGCTGGACGATGCTGCCCGGGCTGGCTGGCTATACTATGTAGCCGGCCGAACGCAGGACGAGATTGCGTCGATCATGGGCATCTCGCGGCAATCGGCGCAGCGTCTCGTTTCCCTTGCCATGGCCGAGCGGCTCATCAAGGTTCGGCTAGATCATCCGATTGCCGCCTGTCTCGAAGCGGCCGCCCGGCTCAAGGAAAAATATGAGCTGAAACACGTCGGTGTCGTACCGAGCGATCCAGGTTCGAGCTCGACGACCGTCGGTATCGCCGAAGCCGGCGCGGTGGAGATCGAGCGCTGGTTGAAATCGACGGACCCGGTGGTTCTGGCGATCGGGACGGGGCGCACGCTGAAGGCGACGATCGACCAGCTGCCTTCGATGGAGTGTCCGCAGCATCGAATCGTGTCGCTTACCGGCAATATCAGGCTCGATGGCTCGGCCGCCTATTACAATGTCATCTTCAGCATGGCGGACACGATCAAGGCACGGCATTTTCCCATGCCGCTGCCGGTTCTCGTCTCGTCGGCCGCGGAGCGCGAGGTCCTCCACAATCAGAGTCTCGTAAAAATCGCGCTCAAGCTCGGCGCGGAGGCCAATGCCGCCTTCGTCGGCGTGGGCGAGCTCGGGCCCGACGCACCACTCTGCGAGGATGGCTTTCTGGCCCGCGAGGAAATGGAGCGGCTCATGGCAGCCGGTGCCGCAGGGGAGATCTGCGGCTGGATGTTCGATCACGACGGCGAATTGCTGACAGGTAGTATCAACGAACGTGTCGCCTCCATTCCGCTTCCGCCGCGCGACCGGGCGTCGGTCATCGGCATTGCCAAGGGCAAACGCAAGCACGAGGCGCTCCGCGCGGCGCTCAAGGGGCGCATCATCAACGGCCTTATCACCGACGAAACCACTGCCGACTTTCTGCTCGGCGCCTGATTCAAGCGAGATTGACTCGGGCGATGTCGAGCTTCGGGAATGTCGCAGCCCCTGGGTTACGGATCGCATTTTACCCTGCGCACCCAACAAAAACTCCATAGCCAAAACAGTTCATTAAGAGTTTCGGTGCGGCGCAGCAACGAAAGCAGATTGACTTTTTGCGTCAACGGGTGAGTAATTGCTCATGAGCAAAGCAAATGCTCAATTTCTTCTGGGAGGAAGTCGATGAATTTGAGAACTTTCCTGCTGGGCACGTGCTCGGCAGTCGCTCTGGCGGGTCTGGCCCAAGCAGAAACCCTGACCATTGCGACCGTGAACAACGGCGACATGATCCGGATGCAGAAGCTGACGGATGATTTCACCTCGAAAAATCCGGACATTCAGCTCGAGTGGGTAACGCTTGAGGAAAACGTGCTGCGCCAGCGCGTAACGACGGATATCGCCACGAAGGGCGGCCAGTACGACATCATGACGATCGGTACCTACGAAGTGCCGATCTGGGCCAAGCAGGGCTGGCTCCTGCCGCTCGACAATCTTGGCGCTGACTACGACGTCGATGACCTGCTGCCGGCGATCCGCAGCGGCCTCACGATCGACGGCAAGCTCTATGCCGCGCCCTTCTATGGCGAAAGCTCGATGGTGATGTATCGCAAGGACCTGTTCGAAAAGGCCGGCCTCACCATGCCCGATGCCCCGACCTGGGACTTCATCGCGGAAGCTGCCCGTAAGATCACAGACAAGGACAATGAAATCTACGGCATCTGCCTGCGCGGCAAGGCCGGCTGGGGTGAGAACATGGCGTTCCTGACGGCGACGGCGAACGCTTTCGGCGCGCGCTGGTTCGACGAGAAATGGCAGCCGCAGTTCGATCAGCCCGAATGGAAGAATACGTTGGACTTCTACGTCAAGCTGATGAATGACGCAGGCCCGCCCGGTGCCTCCTCGAACGGCTTCAACGAAAACCTGTCCCTCTTCCAGACCGGCAAGTGCGGCATGTGGATCGACGCGACGGTTGCCGCTTCCTTCGTGACCAATCCGAAGGAATCGACGGTCGCCGACAAGGTCGGCTTCGCGCTCGCGCCCGATACCGGCCTTGGCAAACGCGGCAACTGGCTCTGGGCTTGGAACCTCGCGATCCCTGCAGGCTCGCAGAAGACGGAGGCGGCCGAAAAGTTCATCGCCTGGGCAACCGGCAAGGACTACCTGAAGCTCGTCGCCGAGAAGGAAGGCTGGGCAAACGTTCCGCCCGGCACCCGCACATCTCTTTATGAGAACCCGGAATACCAGAAGGCCGCGCCGTTCGCGAAGATGACGCTCGACTCGATCAATGCGGCCGATCCGAAGAACCCGGCGGTCAAGCCGGTGCCGTATGTCGGCGTGCAGTTCGTCGCGATCCCGGAGTTCCAGGGCCTCGGTACTGCCGTCGGCCAGGTGTTCTCGGCGGCGCTTGCCGGTCAGATGAGCGTCGATCAGGCGCTTGCCAGCGCGCAGCAACTGTCGACCCGCGAAATGACCAAGGCAGGTTACATCAAGTAAGGCTCCCAAGGGCCGGGGCACTGGCTGGAAACGGCTGGTGTCCCGGCAACTCACAGAGCGGGATGGGGAAAGCGGAACGGGTTTTCCGCTTCCCGCTCTGCTTTTTGGATCGGTCACGGCGCGTCCGGCATGCGCGGTAAACCGCGCCAGCTTCATCGACACCGTTGACAATTACGGGAGGACGCCATGGCGACCTTGCACACCCGCTCCGCCGCGCGGCTGATGATCGCGCCCTCGGTGCTTCTGCTTCTGGCCTGGATGATCGTTCCGCTGGCAATGACCATCTATTTCTCACTGCTGCGCTACAACCTCCTGATGCCGGGCATGGAGGAGTTCGCGGGGCTCTCCAACTACATCTACTTTCTGACCGATCCGGCATTCTTCCAGGCAATCTTCAACACGCTCGCGATCGTCCTCGGCGTGCTGTTCATCACTGTCATCGGGGGTATCGCTCTTGCGCTTCTTCTCGACCAGCCGATGTTCGGGCAGGGGATCGTGCGCATCCTGGTGATCGCGCCCTTCCTGATCATGCCGACCGTTGCGGCACTCGTCTGGAAGAACATGTTCATGAACCCGGTGAGCGGGCTCTTCGCCTGGCTCGCCAAACTCGTCGGCCTGCAGCCCTTCGACTTCCTCGCCAATGCGCCGCTCTTTTCGATCATCCTGATCGTCGCCTGGCAATGGCTGCCCTTTGCGACGCTCATCCTGTTGACGGCGCTGCAGTCGCTCGACGAGGAACAGAAGGAGGCTGCGCAGATGGACGGCGCCGGTGCGTGGAGCCGCTTCTTCTATCTGGTGCTGCCGCACGTCTCACGCGCGATCACCGTCGTGATCCTGATCCAGACGATCTTCCTGCTGTCCGTCTTTGCCGAAATCCTCGTCACCACCAATGGTGGCCCGGGCACGCAGAGCACGAATCTCACCTTCCTCGTCTATGCGCAGGCTCTTCTGCAGTTCGACGTGGGCGGCGCATCCGCCGGCGGCATCATCGCGGTCATCCTCGCCAATATCGTCGCATTCTTCCTGATGCGCATGATCGGCAAGACGCTGGAGGGTTGATAGTCATGGCACGCAACGTCTCGACCCGACGCAAGCTGGTTGTCACCGTCGTCGCCTGGACGATTGGCATCCTCATCTTCTTCCCGATCCTTTGGACGTTCCTGACGAGCTTCAAGACGGAAGCGCAAGCGATCGCCTCGCCACCGGCATTCCTCTTCTTCGACTGGACGACCGAGAACTACTTCGAAGTGCAGAGCCGGTCGAACTACTTCAAGCACTTCATGAACTCGGTGGTCGTCTCCTTTGGCTCGACGCTGCTTGGCCTCATCATCGCCATTCCCGCAGCTTGGGCCATGGCTTTCGCGCCGACGAAGCGCACCAAGGACGTGCTGATGTGGATGCTGTCGACGAAGATGATGCCGCCCGTCGGCGTGCTCGTGCCGATGTACCTGATGTTCCGCAATTCGGGGCTTCTCGACACCCGCACCGGCCTGGTGATCGTCCTGACGCTGATCAATCTGCCGATCATCATCTGGATGCTCTACACCTACTTCAAGGAGATCCCCGGCGAGATCCTGGAAGCGGCACGCATGGATGGCGCCTCGCTTTCCAAGGAGATCATCTACGTACTGACGCCGATGGCGATCCCTGGCATTGCCTCGACGCTGCTCCTCAACATCATTCTCGCCTGGAACGAGGCGTTCTGGACCTTGAACCTGAGCGCGGCGAAAGCGGCACCGCTGACCGCCTTCATCGCCTCCTATTCGAGCCCGGAAGGCCTGTTTTACGCGAAGCTCTCGGCCGCCTCCACGATGGCGATCGCCCCCATACTCATTCTCGGCTGGTTCTCGCAGAAGCAGCTCGTACGCGGCCTGACCTTTGGCGCGGTCAAATAAGGATACGACCATGGGAAGCATCACACTGAAGAACGTATCGAAAGTCTTCGGCGCCCACGCCGTTATCCCTTCGATCGACCTCGATATTACCGATGGCGAGTTCGTCGTCTTCGTCGGACCGTCCGGCTGCGGCAAGTCCACTCTGCTCAGATTGATTGCCGGCCTGGAGGACGTCAGTGGTGGCGAGATCGTCATCGATGGCAGGAAAGCGACCGACCTGCCACCGGCAAAGCGCGGCCTGTCGATGGTGTTCCAGTCCTATGCGCTCTATCCGCATATGAGCGTGCGTTCCAACATCGCCTTTCCCCTGAAGATGGCGGGCGAGGACAAGGCGGTGATCGACAAGAAGGTGGCGGACGCCGCGCGGGTGCTAAATCTCACCGATTATCTCGACCGCAAACCGCGCCAGCTTTCCGGCGGACAGCGCCAGCGCGTGGCGATCGGCCGGGCGATCGTCCGGCAACCGGAAGCGTTCCTGTTCGACGAGCCGCTTTCGAACCTCGATGCGGCGCTGCGCGTCAACATGCGGCTCGAGATCAGCCAGCTTCACCAGCAACTGAAGACGACGATGATCTATGTCACGCACGACCAGGTTGAGGCCATGACCATGGCCGACAAGATCGTGGTGCTCAATCGCGGGCGCATCGAGCAGGTGGGTTCTCCGCTTGAACTCTATCACAAGCCCGACAATCTCTTTGTCGCGGGCTTCATCGGCTCACCGAAGATGAATTTCATTTCCGGCGCGCCGGCAGCCGCCCATCAGGCCCACACGATCGGCATCCGTCCCGAGCATCTGGCGCTTTCCAAGGAACAGGGAACGTGGCGGGGCACCGTCGGTGTCGCCGAACATCTCGGCTCCGACACCTTCCTGCATGTGAATGCCGATGGCATCGGCACGTTGACGGCACGCGTCAGCGGCGATTTCGGCGTAACCCATGGAGATCCGGTCTTCCTGACGCCGGACGTCCAGCGCCTGCACAAGTTTGACGAAAAGGGATTGGCAATTCGATGAAACGTCTTGAAGGGAAGAGCGCGCTGATTACCGGATCCGCGCGGGGTATCGGCCGTGCCTTCGCCGAGGCTTATGTGCGCGAAGGGGCAACCGTCGCGATCGCCGACCTCAATATCGACCGGGCGAGGCAGACGGCTGCGGAGATTGGACCGGCTGCCTATGCAGTCCAAATGGACGTGACCCGACAGGAATCGATTGATGCGGCCATCGCTGCCGTTGTCGAGCATGCGGGCGGCTTGGACATCCTGGTCAACAATGCCGCTCTTTTCGATCTGGCGCCGATCGTCGAGATCACCCGAGAAAGCTACGAAAAACTTTTCTCGATCAACGTCGCCGGCACGCTCTTCACCCTGCAGTCAGCGGCCAAGCAGATGATCGCGCAAGGGCACGGCGGCAAGATCATCAACATGGCGAGCCAGGCGGGCCGTCGCGGCGAGGCGTTGGTTGCCGTCTATTGCGCCACGAAGGCGGCCGTTATCAGCCTTACCCAATCGGCCGGGCTCAATCTCATCAAGCACCGCATCAATGTGAATGCCATTGCCCCCGGGGTGGTCGACGGCGAACACTGGGATGGAGGCGATGCGCTCTTTGCCAAGTACGAGAACCGTCCGCTCGGCGAAAAGAAGCGCCTGGTTGGCGAGGAGGTGCCTTACGGACGGATGGGCACCGCCGAAGATCTCACAGGCATGGCGATTTTCCTCGCCTCCTCGGAAAGCGACTACGTCGTCGCCCAGACTTACAACGTCGATGGCGGGAACTGGATGAGCTGAGGT
>NZ_JADYVD010000005.1 GCF_020193575.1 Ensifer sp. IC4062 | reverse complement strand
CCGGAGGCTCGCAAAGCTCTTTCAGCCGCACGCAGGCTTCGCGGAAGAACGCGGGAACGTCCGCCTCGTCGCACTGCGCCAGGAAATCAGCGATTCCCCATGTGCCTTTCGACCACCGGAAGTATTCCCTCAAGGCGTCGCGCGCCTGTGTCTGGGGGGCGGGGTACTTTTCGAGAATGTGCTGTGGCCAGTCGACGGCGCCAGCGAATCTTACCATCGCAGCCTGGGTCGTGTTCTTCAATACGAGATCCTCGATGCCCTTTTCGCCGTGCATGAAGAGTTCCTCGACCGTGTCCCGGATCGTCTTTTCCGCAGTCGGGGTCTGCAGGTCGCAAATGGCGAACGTCCGCTTGCCGAGACTTTTGTAGAGGCCTGCGACGTCCGCGATCTGAGTCTCCGAGCCGGCGTCGATGACGCAGATCCCGAGCGCTTCAATCGAGGTGTAGGTGACGCCATTCAGCTCGGACAGGCGTCTGGCAACTGCGGGCAGGGACGTCGCTTCGGTCGCCCCCTCGGCGATCACGACGCGACGCGACAGAAGACCCTCGCAGAATTTCGTTCTGAACTCCTGGCGGTAGCGCTTGTGCTTTACGCTGGCCGGAAGCTCGATCGTTGACTGCGTAAGTTCGCCGTTTCCATCGCGTGAAAGGATGACGGTCTCTTCGAGCGCGAACTCCTCGAGCACGTAAGGCGAATGGGAGGTGAGGATCGACTGGGCCGAAAGCTTGCGAAGCTCGTGGACGATCCTCTTCTGCGCATAGGGAGGGATGGCCGTCTCGACCTCCTCCATCGCGAATATCACGTTCTGCTTGTCGGCGGCTATCTGGGAAAGAAGCGCGAGAACCAGCATGTTGATCGTGCCGGCTCCCTGACGGTAATAGGGCGCGGCATGCGCTCCGTCGCCTGTCGCGATGAAGGCGGTCACGACCTTTCTGAGATGCTCGCGCGTAAGGCTCGACACCTTCAGATGAGGCTCGACGCCCCACTCGCGCGGGACGTACTTCTTGAGCGCCTCGTTGATGCTCTCCAGAATGCCGGTCAGACCGAGCTCAGGCCTGCTGGCAACGTCAATGGCCGCGAGCGTCGATATCGTCTCCTCCCACATCCGGGGACGGATCTCCTTCAGGCGCAGGATTATATCCAGCAGGCTGCCATGTTCGAGACTGAGGGCGCGCGAACCAGTACGGACCCCTCGCAGATACAGGAAGCCGCAGTGCTGCTTGTCTCTCTTGGTAAACGGGGTCGGGGTCGTCTCCTCGAGGAGGCTTCGAGAATAGTACGTGTTGCCGGAGAAGTCGTCTTCCTCGGCGTCGTATGCCCCGATGAAGGTCACGCGCAGGGCCGCAGCCACATCCGCCGCATCGACGCCTTCGGGCGTCGGGCCCTCGTAGAACGACCCGGTCTTCCTGTCGAGCCACTCTATCGAACCGCCGAAACGGGCTCGTTGCTCCGCCGACAGGTCGGTGATCGTGACTTCGACGACGATCTTCGGTGCTTCTCCGACTTCCGCGGGTGCCTTTTCGCCATCCTCCGGCGGGGCGACTTCCGCAAGGTATCGCCCCAAGTAGAAGTCATGCTCGTCCACGGGTGGACGACGGTTGAGCCGATCAGGCCCGAGCACGAGATCGATGGCCTCCAGTACGGAGGATTTGCCAGTATTGTTGTCGCCGATCAGCACGCCATGCGCTGGAAGCTTGATCTTCGCGGCTCTGATTCCTCGAAAGTTATCGATGAATACCGCAAAAATCTTCATCCGGAAGTCTGCCCCAGCCTAGCGATGCGCGCTGCAATCAGTTGGCGAATAAGGGCATGACGTTCTGATTCGTGGCAAGACTATAATTGAAGCGCGGAGCCTTCCCACGCTTGCCTTCGACGATCACCATGCCGGACGCGCTGTGAGTCTTCGGCCAGCCTCGGGAGCGCTACCTGCGGAGTCGCCCATCAGTTCCGAATAGGCCAGTCGGATGGAATGAGCTTTATTCCCGACGCCTTCGTCCACCGGCCCTTCACGGCCGCAACGTATTCCGGATCTTCCTCGATGTAGGCATGTTCGATGAGGATGACCTGCAGCCCCGCCTGGCGCGCGGTCTCGTCGAAAAGAAACCGGACGATCTTCTGCATAGCAACCTGGTCGTCGTCCTTCTCCATCTCCTGTAGCCGCTTCTCGTCGCCGCCCTTGGGGTAGTAGGGGCGGCTGATCTGATCGATGACCAGGAGGCCGGGAACGGGCGCCTTGATCGTCTCGAAAAGCTTCTGAAGCGAGAACGCCAGAGCAAGATGGATCGCTAGGTAGTTCTGGTCCGATCCGATTTCAGCCATCGCCAGTACCGCCCGACGGGACGACTCGACCAGCGAGAGGTTCGGAGTGGACGAGAACACGACGCGTGATCCTGTCGCCGGCACCTCGGTGGGAAGATCGCCGAGCATCTCGGTTGCAAAGCCGCTGACCATGTTCTCTGCGTCGCGAAGGCGCTCTCTGCGCGCTTGCGGATCGACTTGGTCCCTGACGTGCTCGATCCTGGATTTAAGCGACGCGGTGTCTGTCGACGCAGTCTGGAAGTCTTTCGCCGTCGTTTCAAGAAACTGATCGATGCGGCCTACAACCCGTGCTCTCTCCTGAAGGAGCGAGCCAGTCTGCACCGACTCCTCCTCCACACGGACCAGGCTAGTAAGCTGGGATTCGACTTCTCTGAGACGTCCGTACTTGGTCCCAATCAGATTTTCGATGTGCCCGGAATGCTCGTCGAGGCGAGGACGCAGCCCGTCGACCGCGCTAACTTCGTTCGCAACGATGCTCAAGGAATTGCGGATTTGATCGGCCATCGCCTGGCCTACGGAGTTCTCTGCGTCGCACACTGGGCAGCGTCCGTCGTCGAGCTTCAGATGCTCGACGAGCTTCAGCTTGTGAGATTGCCCGGATACCGCCGTTTCGTAGCCAGCCGCCTCTCTGAGGGTCGTCTTAAGCATCTGCCGCTTCCCACGAAGCGCTTGCAATTCGGAAACAAGCCCGCGTCGCTCTTCCTCCAGCACGACGCGAGCTTCGGAGTCCCTGGTGTCGGTCGAGGAAACTCCGCTTCGTGCGACATCTGCAAGTTGATTGAGAAGGACTTGGTCGGACACATCTGCCGAGGGCAGCTCGGCAACGAGACCGACGCCTTGCGCTTGAGTCAGAAGCGCCATCGAACGCTGCGTAAGGAGACTTTGACTGCGCTCCTGTGCCGCAGCCTCGCGTTCGATCTTCGCCAAGGCAGCTTCGAGCTGCCGGAGAGACCTGGCTGCAAGGACGCTCGCCTGGTCGACGGCCCCGAGGAAATAGGGGATCGTCGCCTTGATGTCACGTGCCTTTTCCGGACGGTTCAGGTCGTGAAGTAAAGTCTCTCGGCTGATGATAACGTCGCCCGACAGGAAGAGGTAAGGCGGCACGTCGCGGATGGTTGCGCGGCCCTTTTCTGCCTTGGCGGCGACGGCCAGGTCGTCTGTGTCTTGAATCCCGAAGGTCTTTTCAATGACCGAACGCGCGGTGTCGCGATTGGTTGGCCCCTCGAGGCCTTCTGACGTATCCGGAAGCTTGAGGTTCCGGCCCGTCCTGACGTACATCTGGCTGGTGCCGCTTCCAGCCTTCGGAATCTTTCTGCCGACGATGAGGTCGCTGTCGCCCTGCACCCAGTGAACGGCAACCGCCTCGGCGTGGCTGCGCACGAAGAACGGCAGCTTGCAGTCCTTGGAGCCTAGGCAGTAGTCGATAGCGTCGATGATCGCGGACTTGCCGGTACCTGAAGCGCCCGTGATCACGTTGACTTTGTCGACGTCGAACTTTAGCGTCCGGCGTCTGCCACCAACGCCGTAAAATGCAATCTCACTAACGTTCCAACGATTCACGGCGTAACTCCGAATGCTGAGAAGATTGTTCCTGCCGACCCCGCCCTGCCCATCCAAGTGCCGAGGCGCTCAGCCCGCCTGATTGCGCGCTTGGCGCGTTCCGGCAGATCGGCGACCGGTGCCGGCGACGGGCTGCGAGGGCCGAGCCCTATCGTCCCCTCCGACCCAAGCGACAGCGCCCTTGCGCCGAGCCCGAATCTTATCGCGGACGAGACGATGTCTTTCGAGGCGTCGAGCCGGGCTCCCAGATCCAAGCGCACTTCGGGGAAGCGGTTGAGCCATGACAGGAGGCCGGTTGTCGCAGCCGTCTCCGCGAAAGATGTTTCCAAATCTTCGGACAGCGCGACGGGAAGCGCGAGGTAGGCGAGGGCTAGCTCGGGCAATCGACCCGAGGCTGTCTCGTATTTCCGGCAGAAGCCGACGAGACCGAACGTGCCGAAGGCGGGGTTCGTCTCCGCGAAGAGATCGTAGGCGATGCTCATTTCTTGAAACCTAGAAGCGTCGAATAATCAGGGTGCCAACCCACTCGACCGTCGATTGAAAGGACGTGATATGTGCCTCTGACATAGCTCGGCGCGGTGACGCTCGGTGCGAGGTATTCGATCTTGTCCGGCGCTTCGAAGAAGCTCCATCGTAGCAGCTCGAGTCCCTTTTTCTTCTTCACTTCATCGGATTGTCCGTCGCAATCTTCGCACATGTCAACGTGCTGGTAGGACCACTCCTCGGCCAGGCGGTCGTCGTACTTGGTGATCCGTTCCTGCCACGTGGGGTTTTCGGTCGACCACCGCGACCGGGATTCGCGAGCACGCCATTCGTTTGTTACGGCCCTCTGTAGCCAGGTTTCGGTGCCGCCCACGAGGCTGATCTGGTTCTCCACCATGGGATGTGACCGATACGTATCGGGCGGAAGTTCCGTTGCGAAGTAATCCACTAAACTGTCGTGCTCGATATCGGCGACGATCTCCATGTGTCGCTTCACCAGTTCGAAGCGAGGGATTGCCTTATCGCGTTTCCCGCAATGTGCATGGATGATCTGACGGTTCCACCATTCCACCATCAGTGCCGCCACATGGAGCTGGTCCTTTGCGAGCACGGACGTCAGAGTGTTTGCGAGTTCCTCCTCGATCTGCCTGATATTCTGCTGAGCTGGCTTTATTCGAATTTTCGATAGGATTTGGGACTGCATGTCTTCAGACAGATTTAGGAATGCTTCGCAGCCTGGCGCCCGCGGTCCATGAGGAAGGGGCGTAATGCCTTCCGATCGAGCATTCGCTCGTTCCTGGAGGACACGTTGCGCTTCCTCCTGCAGTGCGACCAGCAGGTCGCCCCGATCTTCGGTCTCGTTTGTCAAGGCTTTGAGCGGAGAAGTCGGAGAGATATCTGCCACGGTCACAAGGTGCAGCGATGTATTGGGCAGATCGAGGTCGGGAAGCACGTCGATCCAGGCCTTCAATGTCTTCCAGACGTTGACACTGGCCACGGTAAGCGCGGCGGGTTTCGTCGAAAGCGAATGCTTTAGCTGCTCAAGGATTGTCTGCCCATTGGCTTCCAGGACGACGTCGTCGAGCGTTTCGAGATAGATCACAGCCTCGTCGCTCAATTCGTTCCAAAGACGCAGAAGCGCGTATTGGGCCTGATACAGAAATCCTAGGGCCGAGGCGTCGGCGCTGTGAGCGTTCGTACTGTCCAATTTCGACCTCTCGGATGGAAAACTGCAGCGGCTGCGATGTGCGTTATACTTGTGAATTCACAACATGCGCAGGCCCTGCTTGTATAAGTTTCGCAGCAGTGGTGCTCAAGATGCAACTTTACGTTCCCACGACCAAATTTGAACTATGCGGGGCCGATAGGGGTATTCGGAAGAATGCGGCGAGGCGTCCGCGAACCAAACCGTGCTAGGCTTCAAGGATTGGCGGCGATTCTTTGGCATGGTCGCGACGTCGTTTCAGGCAGGAAGATGGGTCAGTCAGTTCGTACTATATTCGACTCCAGCAGCGACTCGAATCCACTAGGGGTTCTCCGTCGCGTATGGGGGTATCAAGGATTCCGTGGGATGCAGGGCGACGTCGTAGGCAACGTCATGTCCGGTCGCGACACGCTGGTGCTCTTCCCCACGGGCAAGGGCAAGTCCCTCTGCTACCAGCTTCCCGCTATTTGCATGGAGGGAACCGCGGTAGTCGTTTCTCCCCTTGTCGCCCTGATGCGCGATCAGGTCGAGGAACTGAAAGAACTCGGCGTTGCCGCCGGCGCATTGTGGTCCGAACAGCCTCCGGCGGAAGCGGCGGAAGTGAAGAGACGGCTCCGGGCAGGCGAGATGAAGTTGCTTTACGTGACTCCGGAACGGATTGCTGCGGGAGGCATCCAATCCATGCTCGGCGACGGCGGCTTGTCCCTCTTAGCTGTAGACGAGGCCCATTGCATCAGTTTTTGGGGAAATAATTTCCGAAAGGACTACCTCGCGCTAGGTCGTCTTAAGGAGATGTACCCCGGCGTCCCGATCGTCGCCGTCACGGCGACGGCGGATCCTCACACGCGGAAGGATATCGTCAGACTTCTGAACATCGCCGAAGCCGAAGTGTTCATTGACAGCTTCGACAGAAAGAACATCAGCTACGAGATCATCCCGCGGGGGAATGCGAAGGCACAGCTTTTGGACTTCCTTAAAAGGCATGAGGGCGAAAGCGGAATCGTCTACTGCCTCTCTCGCAAGAAGGTCGAGGAGACGGTGGAGTGGCTGAACGAACATGGGATCCGTGCAAAGCATTATCACGCGAAGCTGGATCCAGCCCTGAAGGCGGCCAATCAGGACGCCTTCAGGATGGAGGAGGGACTTTGCCTGGTAGCGACGGTCGCTTTCGGGATGGGAATCAACAAGCCCAACGTTCGATACGTCGCCCACCTCGATCTGCCGTCTTCAATCGAAAGCTACTACCAGGAGACCGGCCGCGCGGGCCGTGACGGACTACCGGCAGAAGCCTTCATGGTCTTCGGAATGCAGGATATCGTCCAGCGGGCACGGATGATCGATGAGGGCGACGCATCCGACCAGATCAAGCGGATCGAGCGCGCGAAGCTGAACGCACTGGTCGGCATCTGCGAGACTACCGCCTGCCGTCGCCAGGCGATTCTAGGTCATTTCGGAGAGCATCATGACGGAGGTTGCGGCAACTGCGACACCTGCACGAAACCGATCGAGACATGGGACGGAACCGAGGCCTCCATCAAGGCTCTTGCTGCCATCTATCGGACCGGCGAAAGATTCGGCGTCGGCCACGTCATAGACGTTCTCATCGGAAAAGTGACGGATAAGACGAGGCGGTTCGGGCATGTCGACCTGCCAGTCTTCGGTGCGGGAAAGGAATTCAACGGGGCAAGCTGGCAGTCCATCTACAGGCAATTGCTTGCCCTCAATCTGATCAGGGTAGAACACGACGAGTTCGGCGCCATGAAGCTGCAGGAAGCGGCCGCAGCAGTCTTCAGGAAGGAACGTCCTGTCACGCTTCGCCGCGACCGGATGGTGTCGCGAGGGCAGCGGAAGACTACCGAGGCATCCAGCTATTCCTCGCGCTCCGGCCTATCTGCAGACGACCGCGAAGTCTTCGAAGTGCTACGCCAGGAGCGGCTCGCGATCTCCAGGGAACTGGGCGTTGCTCCCTATGTAATCTTCCCAGACACGACGTTGATTGCGTTCGCAACCCGTCGTCCACGTGTGCTGCACGACATGTTAGACATATCGGGCGTCGGGCAGACTAAGCTCGACCGGTACGGTGCTCGCTTCCTGCGCGCACTCAGCCTCGCCCTTCAATAGATCGATCAACTGCCGGCAACACGCCTCAGGATTCGACGTATTTCAACAAGGACGGAGTGGCTCTGCGCTCCCCCGGTTGAGTCCATAATGGGAAGGATTCATGGTGTTCTCACAAAGAATTCGAGCGTTTACCACGGTGATTCGTAATTAGGAGTCTCGCTGTCACATGTTTGATGTAAGTATAGTACTCGAGGGTCCAGGATCGTAATTGTCAACAATTATTCGCCTTACCACAGAATCGATGATATATCAGATTTTAAGCTGCTTTTTACCCGTTATTATTGTCTGTTAATAAAATATCTCTACTCGTTGCTTACTCCGTCCTATCTCGCTAGCCCTTTGTTCCCGGCGTATCGGGAACGAAAGGTGTGCAAAATGGCAGGACTATCGAGCAGTGATGAGCAGTGGGCCTACTTCGATGTGGCCGCCTGCCTTGAGCACGTTCCGTTCCTATTCGGAGACGATGGCGCACCTCTTTGGTTTGAAAGCGGCGAGCTATTCGAGAGGCTGACGTTGTTCGATCTGCTACAGGCGATCGTTCTTATCGGGGGGATTCCATCAGGGATCACTCTCCCGTCCCATACGAGGCTGACCGGCAGAGATCCTTCGGTCGTCTTCGAAAGAGGCTGGATTCAGCTTGCTTCACATTATGCCATAGGTGTGAAGAGTTGTGAGCTCGGTGCCGCTGGTGGGGACTGGGTTCCATTTGAGGCCCCGGAAATGTGGGCGGAATGGCGAGCTCAGGCCCAGGAGACTGTCAGGTGTTTCGATCACCGGGGAAAGATCGTGCGAAGAAGCGGCTTCCCGCTGATCACCGCGGGCGCACGCGACATGGGCATCACCGCCGTCAACTTCCGGGTCCGCACAGCTAGAGAAGCTCTGAAGCTTCGAGCGACTCTCGAGGACTTGGCCTTGCGACCCCGTAATCTTTTTGGCGTGCGTGTCGACAGTCGCCTCATCGGTAGTGCCGAGATCCGCATCGGATGACGGTTCAAGAGGGGAGACCAATGAAGATCTACTTTAACAAAGACAAGGTTGTTAAACGACTTGCAAGGAAACTGAAGCGCCAGGTCGAGGCCTGGGGCGACGAGATTTACTACAACACCGGATTGAATGTCGTGGCACGAGCTTTCGGCCATGACGATTATCCTGCCCTTTATGCGACATTCGGAACGACCGACGGCTCTGTACCTGAGATCACCGAACTTGCGCGCCACCGATCGCGCCTCGGTGAATTCTTTGGCGAATTCTAGTTCGGACCAGTGCCGCTGAGATCCAGCCCCCTCGGCGCGCCGGTCCGACCAACAAACCACCACCTGTAGGAAAAACAATGGAAGCTGCGAAAGAACGTTTTGCGGGCGCGAACACGCTCGCCTTGCCTCTCGACGTTTTCGAACAAGATTATCCAACCCTGGCGAAGGACATCGCGCACTACGCGTCTTTCATCCCGTCAAAAAACAAGAAGACGAAATACATACTCGCTTCGAGGCTCCTTCTCAAACTGCTCGAAGAAGATCCGAAATTTCATGGGCTGCGCGACTTCCTGCGTGAACCGAACGCTCGAGTCGGAAAGCCGGAAAACTTTGACGAAATTCTGAAGCTCGCGTTGAAGGAATCCTACGAACGGCTGCTCGCGTCCGGCTTGTATTCACCCGCGATTGCATTCGAGCACGCACAGAATGGCGTGGCCGTGTTCCGCTGGCTCGGCGCCCAGAAGCAAATATATCCGAGGCTTCCAAAGGCACTCCCGCTCAAAACGTGGAAGAGGAAAGGGCCTAGACGGAGCAAGGACATCAAACCACCCTTCCAACCGATGGAAATCGGCGAGATCGAGTCGGTGCTCGGAGACGTCTTCGTCGAAGACCTTAAGGCGTTCCAGAATTCAAGCGGGCGTTTCGGCGCACAGAGAGTCCTCGGATTCCGGTACCTAATATCCTATATCAAGGATCACCCTTCGGGCCACTCCGATGCGCTCCTCGGCGCGCTCGCCGGCAATCCCGACGCAGTTTGCGACGCAGCGGCGATCAAGGCTGTCATTGAGGAGTGCGAGGGGGTCTTGCGACGATCCGGTGCCTTTTCTCAGCAGACCATTGCCGGCTGGATGCGGAGCTGCGGGTACCTCTTCGAGTTCCTTTGCGGCCTTCATGGCCGGACCTATCCGCACTACTCACGCCGCTATAAGAAGTTCACTTATGTTCCGGCCGAGAGCGGGACGCTCGCCGATCTCGATTTTCCTGAGATCAAGGGACTGGTGGGTGCGGCGAAGCTTCGCCGCGCGTTGGAGCTTGTTTGCGATGCAGCGATGGACGTAGTTCGTCGCCATGCCTCGTTCTTCGATTCCATGGCGCCGATGCGTGAGGATCGCGTCCTTCTTGGCATCACCAAGGAAAAACGAGCGGCATGCAATGCAATTGCAACCGTCCTGAGGGCCGAGCTGCGCAGTATAAGGCTGACCGGAAACTCACAGTTTTCGAAAAGTGGCGTCAGGTCAAATGGCAAGGCGGTCGACCGAGCGATGAAGGCTCTGGCGAGCCCCGATACGTGGCGTGAGGCGGGCGCCGTCAACCTCGTCCCGGTTGTCGAAACGCTCTCTTTCCAGCAGATCATGCAGCTAGTTTGCGCATGTATCGGAGCAAGCCATCAAGCCGCCCTGGCGGCCAAGATCGTATTCTGCTGCGAAGCCGGATGGAACCGCCAGCCCATCGAGGACATCCCCCCGGAAGTGTTCGTGTTCCGGCTTGTGGACGAGGCGGGCGTTGCAAGCGCGAGCTTTGTCAGCGTCTTCAAGAACAGAGCCGGCCACTTTGTACAGGCCTTCCTGGAGTACCCCGTGCTGACAGGCGGTCGTAAGACGAATGCTTTGGCCACATGGGAGGAGGCGGAGCGCGAGCAGGTTTGGGGCGACTTCGATCAGCGGTGCATGCTGAGCTATACCAGCCCCGCTTATGTCGCCCTCGAGCTCATGCGCCCGTTGATGGAGCCCCTTAACGATCTCACTAAGGATGAAGAAGTACGTCGACGGTTCTTCAAATATCTGGGATGGAACACCGGGGTCTCGTGGAGCCAGCGCGACATCGCTGGGTCCTTCGAGCCGGGCACGCTCTCTACGCGCGGACTTACGTTTCCGCTGATCCGAAAGACTTTCCTCCAGCTCATGCTGAGGGTCGTAGGATCCGTCGAGTCGCTGCGCACGCATGCCGGCCACGCGGGCACGGGAGTCCTGCTATCTCACTATCTGAACTCGCCTGACGTCAAACGCGAGCTCGAACAGAGCACGCGGTTCTTCCAGAACGCCGTCCAGGCCTTGATCGTCTCGGACGTGGGAGGCTCCCTGCAACTTGTGACGTCGGAAGAGGATCAGGAGTGGTTCTACAATTTGGCGCGGATCTCGGGCGTCGCCAGCGCGGTGGGATACGACGTGTCCACACCGGTCGCGGGTCCGCCCGCTCTGGTCTTCGATCTCACGGACGAACAAGTCAGAGGGCTACTCGCGGTGGGCATGTCCCTTGATGCCGAAGAGAAGACTGCAAACCCCCGGCGCTGGGCGCTGGTCGGAGTCCCGCTCCGCGGCTTCATCAAGGCCGTCGTGACCAATCTCAAGGCAGCGGGCGCGTCGCGTCTCCTTAAACGGATAGGTGAGGAACTCGCTAACGACGTTCGCGAAGGGCGGGTTGCCCTGCCGCCTCTCAGTCTTTCTGGAGGATACAAATGATTGATCGTGCACGATACGAAACGCGCCTCGCCGCGAAATCCATCCCTACGACCATTGTCGCCACCCGTTCGTCCACCCCTCCCGGAAAGCGTCCGACTGGCGGATGGTCGCGAGGCAAGAACCGGGATCTAAGGCATAACTGCTGGCTTGTGGCCACGGCCGATCCAGCACGGAAAAGGAACGACGTCGAGCATCTAGTCTCCTTCGACACGGCCGTCGACTTTCCTGGCCACCTTCTCTCCGATGACAGTTTCAATAGCGACCGTCTGACGAAGAAAGTGCTTGTTCTATCCTGCCTGACAATCGGACCGCGGGAAAACGGGGCTTTGGACGCCACTTATATCGCACAGATGTCTCGCAGGTTTGACTGGGTATTGCGATATCGCCTCGCGGAGGGCTACGAATCCTTCGCCCACATTCCGGCATTCTTCGCATCGGATCTTTCAAAGCGGCTGAAGGCTGGAGGCGTGCTAGCACTCGTGCCTATCGAAGACCGGCTCGAGAATCTGTTCACGACGTCGGCAGAACGCGATAACTCTGCTCCGGTCGCCGCGCCAGGAATCGATCGCGCTCTGGCCGCGAAGCTGGGGGTCACTGCGGCCTCGCTCGCCCGGTCATCGGAGTTCCAGCTAGCATTGATCGACGCGAACCCCCGCTTGAGCATAGAGGAGGTATCGGCGCTGAAGAGCGCGCTCGAAGGTGAAGCCGGAGAGGAGGAGGACGTCGGTCAGCCGGATGACGATCCTGATGACCCTGACAGACGGGTGGCGTCCGACTTGAAGGTCGAGCGGAACCTTCACGGCTACCTCGAAATCCTGGAATTCCTCTTTCGGCTTTCGGGCCGGGAACTTGATCATGATAGGATTGAAAGCGATCCATTCAGCGAAATGTCGATGGACGCAATCCTGACCCGTGATCGGAGGTCCGCCGGACGGACCGCCACGCTTCTTCCTTGGGACATGATGCGGGCGATGACTGCGGCCGCACGGTTCGTAGCAACGTACTCGCAATACATCATCTCCACGTTCCGTGACCTTCGTTCTTTCGACCAGAAAGGGGTTAAGTCCTTCGAGACCCCCAGCTCCAGCCGGCTCATGCCCAAGGGGGGAACTCGCGTCCTCCCTCTGTGGAACCGTGGAGGTTCCGATGACCGGCCCGAGAACTCCATCCTGCTTGACGAAGCTGTCCGGCATCTTCTCGCCGCATGCGCGATCCTGATCGCAGGGTTTGCTGCGCGGAGAGACATCGGAGTGAGAAGTGCGCACTATGGCTGCCTTGCGGAGAAAGAAAACGGCCTTCTGTTCATGTCGATCTACATAGGCAAGACCGACAAGGATCGCGTCGACATTCCGGTGCCCGCAATCCTTAAGACTGTCGTCCAGACGCTCGAAGAGCTTTCCGCGGACACGCGCGAGGCCAAAGGCACGAAGTGGCTCTTCGAGGTCGCCTTCGATCTCAATAAGCTGACCCGACTTGTCTCGTCACGCTTCCATCAGACCATCGACGCCTTTTTGAAGTTCGCGGGAGCAGCTCCTCCCGAAGGTCAGGATAGTTGGAATCTTAGCATCCACATGCTCCGCCGCGGCTATGGCGTCTGGTATTTTTACGGATTGACCGGAGGTAGTACCGACGCATTGTCGATGATGTATCGGCACAACGATCCGAACATGACTCGCATCTACTTCACGATGGCGCTACCAGGCGAGATCAATCGGTTAAAGAGCGAGCTTGATGTGCGGCTGCGCAGTTCCGTCGCCAACCGAACCAAGGAGGACCAGGCCTGGATCGACAGCGCATATGACCGTCTTTCATATCTAAAGTCGCATCAGCAGGCATTCGACGAGCCCAGATGTGAAATCTTCGTCGAAAAGATGCTTGGGCTTTGGAAAGGGACAGAGAGCGTCATCGGGGCCGGCGGCAAGGCTCTGTACAACGACGTGCAGGCGATCGCCGAACGCGCGATGGCAAGCATCCGAATCGGCTCCAGGGCAAACGATCCCGGCGCGCTGCAAACCCCGCTCCTGCAGAGATTTTTCGACTATGCGAAGACGCACTTTCTCGAGCCGGTCCTCGGCACGAACATGTGGTGCGCGGCAAATCCTCACGATCCGCAGCATCGTGCTAACGCCGAATGCCTCAAGTTGAAAGGACGGGGAAACGCCCCGTGGAAGAAGGACGGCCGTCCAGAAGATCTGATGCCGGATTTCGACTTTGCCTGCAATCGCGTCTGCGTTGGATGCCGGTTCGGAGCCGCCTTTAACGATGGACAGCGAGCGCTTCAGGAGGAAGTCGAGGAGCATCGCCGTGCTGCAGGTGATGCGGCCACCGCATCGCTGAAGCATGAAGGCGAGTTGCTGCTGGCCGAACTCGAAGCTGCGATTACCCGCGCAGGACCAGTCTCCAAGGGAGGAAACATATGAGCGATGACCAGATCTGGGATCGGGAAATGAATATGGATGAGTTCAAGAAACTCGATCCGACACTGCAGAGAAAAAGGATAGACACATCGCTGATGAGAAAGGTCGTCGAGCTTCAGCGTTGGGCGTCGAGAGGCGTCCCGGATGGGATCGACTGGCGAAAGAAAGGTGGCTCCCGCACGAAGCTTCGCCAATGGCACGACCCGAAGAAGAAGCTTTGGCGATGGAGCGACGACACCCCCGATCATCCGAATGGCCGCAACAGAGGCTTGATGATGAAATGGAAAAAGGCCCGAGACATCCTGGCGAGCGGAAGGGCCGCCAAGCCAAGGAACGAGATCGACGCCTTGAAGGAGAGGATCCTATCGCTCGAGCTGCAGAATTGCAATCTGATCGCGGACAAAGCCGGATTGGAGGAGCGCCTGCGCCGCACGGAAGAGGAGGTAAGGCGGATTGAAGGAAAGAAGGGCGCGAGGCCTGCCGCATGAGGTCATCGGTGTTATACATCCCTAGTGATTTCATCATGGACCGAACGCCTGAGGAGTTTCGCTGGCGTGAGGAGTACATGTCGGGAATCCCCCGTATCCGGATGCCGGACGGATCGATCTTCGAACCGTTCCTCCGATACTTCGCATACGGATGGCTTAACAAACTCTTCAAAGCCAAGAGTTCGATGGAGCCTGACGCATACTCTCTTCGGGAATGGTTATGCCATTCTACGAATCTGGGCATCGACTGGATGACGGCCGGCGCTGATGACCTGCTTAGGACCTTCCGAAACACCTTTTCAGAAAGGATTAAAGAGGGGGAGTTATCGGCAGCACAGGTGGAATTGAAGCTCGATCATATCTTCAAATTCTATTGCAATATAAGAATAGCGATGCCCTACGCCGGAGGCGCTCCGATGCCGCAGTTCGTGGGTAGCGCGGAGAGTTCGACCCCGATCACGTCGCGCCTGGTTGGCGAGAGGTGCCGATGGAGCGGGTGGAACAAGATCGAGCGCAGGGCGCCCAACAGGCCGACACCAAACTTCAATGACGTTGAGCGAATCCTTGAGCACCTACGCGCTGCCGCGATGGAGCCGCTTGACGGAACCTGGCAGCAGGCGTTGCGTGTCTACGCGGCAGAACGCAACTGGCTTGTAACATGCTGCGAGGTAAAGGCGGGGCTCCGTCGTGGCGAGACTGCCAACCTCTCTCTGAGGAAAATAGCTGAAGCTCTTGCAAAATTGCTGATTGTCAAGATGCCCATGGGACGATGGGGATCGGACGTATACCCGAATCCATTGAACGAAGCCGTCCACGACCTTGCGCTTCGCGCGGAGATCGTCCGCGGCATCGAGAGGCATGCAGCTCGGGGTTATACGACTCTGTGCGTCGACGTCATCACGAAGGGTGGGCGCGAACGATCCGTCGAGTTTCCTCTCGATCTCGTCCTCGACTTGCTCGAGATTGGAATCTGGCAGGTAAGAAAGAACCTGTTCGAGCATTGGACGGCGGAAGGGAAGACCGACCTCGATCACGATGCCATCTTTCTTTCCTCTACCCGAAATGGAGCCCGCCTGAGGCTCAAGAGCGTAGGCGATATCGTTAAGGGCGCCTTTAACGACTTGCTCGTCGCGGGCAGCGGCCACAGGCTCCGTGCGTACTATTTGACGGAAATGGCCTGGCTCTTGTGGAACCAAGAACTTGCTATCGCCGGATATCGTAACGACATCGCGGTAAGCAACAACGTAATGAATCGGCTCGCCGATCTCGCCGGTCACAAACGGCCGGGTACCGTCGAGCGCTACTATCTCGATCAGGCGATCGGCCGACACAAGATGAAGGCGAATCGCCCCGCTATCGATGCTCGCAAAGACATGATGAACGCGCTCATCAGCGTCAGTTGGCAAATGGAAGAAGAGAGGTGCCGCCGCCTGCAGCGGGTTATCTTCGCGTTCGATGACTGCAAGGATGTAAGGTTTTTTGCGGTCGTCGATGCAGCGATCGACAAATACGTTGAACTGAAGGATAGGCCCCAACCAGAAAAGGCGTCTCATCTGCGAGTGGTCGCTAGCGACAGCTCTTGAAGCTTGCAAAAATTGAGAGGAGTTGCTCTTCTGATAACTCACTGATCACAAAGGCGAATTGAACAAAAATTAAGGGCCGATCCGCCAAAACCATGCTTTTGGCAGTGGGGCCATGATTTCCGGCCTGAGTATCGCGGATTGGATTGTCTCGCCTCGCGCTTTCCCGGAGTGCCGCGTGTCGCACTCACGGCCACGGCGGATCCGCATACGCGCGACGACATTATCGAGCGCCTGGGGCTCACCGGCGCGATGGTCTTCACCACCAGCTTCGACCGGCCGAACATTGCCTATGAGATCGTGGAACGTGATCAGCCGCGCCAGCAGCTTCTTCGCTTCCTCTCCCGCTTCAAGGGCTCGAGCGGCATCGTCTATTGCCTGTCGCGCGCCAAGGTCGAGGACACGGCGGAATGGCTGAACGCGCAAGGCATTCGCGCGCTTCCCTATCATGCCGGCATGGACCGCGTTCTGCGAGACGCCCATCAGGACGCCTTCCTGAAGGAGGAGGATCTTTGCCTCGTTGCGACCGTCGCCTTCGGCATGGGAATCGACAAGCCGGATGTCCGCTACGTTGCCCATCTCGATCTGCCGGGCTCGGTCGAAGCCTATTACCAGGAGACTGGGCGGGCGGGTCGCGACGGGCTGAACTCCGAGGTCTGGCTGGCCTATGGCATGGCCGATGTCATTCAGCGTCGGAGGATGATCGACGAGGGCGGTGCCGCGGAGGAGATCAAGCGCATCGAGCGGGCGAAGCTCAATGCGCTGCTTGCGATCTGCGAGACCGCTGGCTGCCGACGCCAGGCGATCCTTGCGCATTTCGGCGAGGCGCATGCCGGCCGCTGCGGCCATTGCGACACCTGCCTGAAACCGGTCGAGGCCTGGGACGGTACCGAAGCTGCGATCAAGGCACTTGCAGCTGTCTATCGGACCGGCGAGCGCTTCGGCGCCGGCCACGTCATCGATGTGCTTATGGGCACGGTCAACGAGAAGACAGAGCGTTTCGGCCATGTCGATATGCCGGTTTTCGGGGCCGGCAAGGATCTGCCGGCACGAACGTGGCAATCGGTGTTCCGGCAACTGCTCGCCGCCGGCCTCGTCCGGGTTGATCATTCCGCATTTGGGGCGCTGCAGCTCGAGCCGGAGGCGCGCGCCGTCTTCAAACGCGAGCGGCAGGTGTTCTTCCGCAAGGACAGGCCGACCTCGGGAAAGGCTGCGCGAACGGCGAAATCCGGCGCGCAGCGCGAGAGAGCCGATCTCGCCGGCTCCGATCTCGAACTTTTCGAACGCCTGCGCGCAGAGCGGTTCTCGATCGCCAAGGAATTGAACGTGCCGCCCTACGTCGTCTTCCCGGATACGACCTTGATCGCGCTCGCGAAGCAGCGTCCGCGCGACTTCGACGACCTCCTCGATATTCCCGGTATCGGCGAGAGCAAGCGCGAGCGCTACGGCGAGGCATTCCTGGCCGTCATCGACCGGTACCTCGAAGGGTAGGCGACCGCAGCCGGTGCCTCGGCACGGAGCGACCCGCCCCTGTGAATGAAAATGTCGCCTGTGGCGCGTTACGGGACAAAAAACGTCTGCGGGCGGTGTCCGGCGCGAAAGGCCCTGTCGTTTTCATCGATCGGCGCGTTCCGGCCGTCCCGAGGCGCTGGAAATTGCTGCAAGAGGCGTACCGTCGTGGTAGTCGTCTACCATTCCGAAGTTCGAAATCGACCTTCGTGAGAGCCGATGCGCAGATCCAAGAGCGAGGGCGAACGTCGCGTGCGCGAAGGCGCGGTGCCCTGGCATGAAACGTCCTTCTTACAGCGAGTGGCCAGCCATGACCTCAGCCTTTCTCTCCCATCTTCGTTCCGAACTCGAAGGCCTGAAATCGGCCGGGCTCTATAAATCAGAGCGTGTCATCACCTCGAAACAGGCGGGTGAAATCCAGGTGGCGTCGGGCGATCGCGTGTTGAACTTCTGCGCCAATAACTATCTCGGCCTGGCGGACAACGAAGAGCTTGCCGAGGCGGGCAAGAAGGCGCTCGATCGCTACGGCTACGGCATGGCCTCCGTGCGCTTCATCTGCGGCACGCAGGAAGAGCACAAGCAGCTCGAAGCGCGCATCTCCTCCTTCCTTGGAATGGAAGACACGATCCTCTATTCCTCCTGCTTCGACGCCAATGGCGGGCTGTTCGAGACATTGCTTGGAGAGGAAGACGCGGTCATCTCCGATGCGTTGAACCATGCTTCGATCATCGATGGCGTGCGGCTCTCCAAGGCGAAGCGCTTCCGTTACGCCAACAACGACATGGCGGCGCTTGAGGAAGAGTTGAAGAAGGCCGAAGGCAGCCGCTTCAAGCTGATCGCCACCGACGGCGTCTTCTCGATGGACGGCATTATTGCCAACCTCAAGGGTGTGTGCGATCTCGCCGAAAAATACGACGCGATGGTCATGGTCGACGATAGCCATGCGGTCGGTTTTGTCGGAAAGCACGGACGCGGCTCCGCCGAGCATTGCGGCGTCGAGGGCAGGATCGATATCATCACCGGGACGCTCGGCAAGGCGCTCGGCGGCGCCTCTGGCGGCTACACCTCGGCCAAGGCCGAAGTCGTTGCTTGGCTGCGGCAGCGCTCGCGGCCCTATCTTTTCTCCAATACGCTGGCGCCCGTCATCGCCGCCGCTTCGCTCAAGGTTTTCGAACTGATCGAGAACGGCGATGAACTGCGCGGAAGGCTTTATGCCAACGCCGCGCTGTTTCGCGCCGAAATGTCAAAGCTCGGCTTTACGCTTGCCGGCGAGGGGCATCCGATCATTCCCGTCATGCTCGGTGACGCCGCGCTTGCCCAGGAGATGGCCGCGCGAATGCTCGAGAAGGGCGTCTATGTCATTGGCTTCTCCTTCCCGGTGGTGCCGCGGGGGCAGGCGCGCATCCGCACCCAGATGTCGGCCGCCCACAGCGAGCAGGATGTCCGGCACGCGATAGCGGTTTTCGAAGAGGTCGGTCGCGAACTCGGCGTGATTTGAAGAGTTATGTGAGGGGCGAGTGAGGATCTTGCGATGACGAACATGATGAAGGCGCTGGTCAAGACGAAGCCGGAAGTCGGGCTCTGGATGGAGCGGGTTCCGGTGCCGGAAGTAGGCCCCAACGATGTCTTGATCCGGGTGAAGAAGTCGGCGATCTGCGGCACGGACGTTCACATCTGGAACTGGGACCAGTGGGCGCAGAAGACGATCCCCGTGCCGATGGTCGTCGGCCACGAGTTCATGGGCGAGATCGCCGAAGTCGGCTCCGCGGTCACCAAGTATCACGTGGGCGAACGGGTTTCGGGCGAAGGCCACATCGTCTGCGGCAAGTGCCGCAATTGCCGGGCGGGTAGGGGGCACCTCTGCCGCAACACCCTTGGCGTCGGCGTCAATCGTCCGGGCTCCTTCGGTGAGTTCGTCTGCATCCCGGAATATAATGTCGTATCGATCCCCGACGATGTGCCGGATGAGATCGCCGCGATCTTCGATCCATTCGGTAACGCCGTCCACACGGCCCTTTCCTTCGATCTCGTCGGCGAGGACGTGCTCGTCACCGGGGCGGGACCGATCGGCATCATGGGTGCGCTTGTCGCCAAGCGCTCGGGCGCACGCAAGGTGGTGATCACCGATATCAACCCGACGCGTCTCGAACTCGCCCGCAAGGTCGGCATCGACTATGTCGTCGATGCGTCCAAGGAAAATCTTGCTGACGTGATGCGTGCGATCGGCATGACCGAAGGTTTCGACGTCGGTCTCGAAATGTCGGGCGCGGCGCCGGCATTCCGCGACATGATCGACAAGATGAACAATGGCGGCAAGATCGCCATACTCGGCATCGCGCCGGCCGGCTTCGAGATCGACTGGAACAAGGTTATCTTCAAGATGCTCAACCTGAAGGGCATCTACGGCCGCGAAATGTTCGAGACCTGGTACAAGATGATCGCCTTCGTCCAGGGCGGGCTGGACCTCTCGCCGGTCATCACCCACCGGATCGGCATCGACGATTTCCGCGAGGGGTTCGAGGCGATGCGGTCGGGCAATTCCGGCAAGGTGGTGATGGACTGGTAGCGATCGCGAGCCGGCGGGGCACCACGGACGGTCGATTTGCAAGTCGAACTTGGGTCTCGCATTCACGATAAGGCGGGCGGCAGGTTGCTCAAGCGGCCGCCTTCCTGACCTCGGTCTCCGGAAAACCGGCGCCACCCTTGTCTTTTTTTTGACCGCTCCTACATCTTGAGCGAAAGCTGATAAACAGCGCAAAAACCCGCGGAGAAGCGTTTTTTGCCGATTTACGCGGTTTTTCACCGGAAATGCTTGACGGGATCAAAAATTCTGGGAATCACCATTTCAAGCAGAAATGGCGACACGGTACGGCGGATAGGAAAATCATGCCTGAGACGTTTCAGTGGCAGGGCTGTCGAAGCCTGCCGCTCAACCGCGATCGCTGTCGTGGTTAATCAGGAATTAAACATCATCCCGTTACGTCAGGGGAAATGATTCGGTTGCGGGTGCGCGGCGCCCGAACCACGAAGCGGCATTGGCACTAGGCGCACGTTGGTTGCGACAAGGAAAGCGACGAATAAATGGCAACAAAAGTCAAAGAAAACGAAGAAGCAGACGTTGAACGCGAAGGCGCTCCGGACGGCCCGCTTCTCGACCTTTCCGACGACGCTGTCAAGAAGATGATCAAGACCGCCAAGAAGCGCGGCTACGTGACGATGGACGAACTTAACTCGGTCCTGCCGTCTGAGGAAGTCACCTCCGAACAGATCGAAGACACGATGGCCATGCTCTCCGACATGGGCATCAATGTCATCGAAGATGAAGAAGCCGAGGAAGCTGCCGGCGGCAGCGACGACGAAGACGGTGGCGATGATGGCGACGGCGAGGGCGGTGAACTCACGACCTCTGGCGGCACTGCACTTGCGACCGGCAAGAAGAAGGAACCGACCGATCGAACCGACGATCCGGTGCGCATGTATCTGCGCGAGATGGGTTCGGTCGAACTTCTCTCCCGCGAAGGCGAAATTGCGATCGCCAAGCGCATCGAGGCCGGCCGCGAGACGATGATTGCAGGTCTCTGTGAGAGCCCGCTTACCTTCCAGGCGCTGATCATCTGGCGCGACGAACTGAACGAAGGTCAGACGCTTCTGCGCGAGATCATCGATCTCGAAACGACCTATTCCGGTCCCGAGGCGAAGGCTGCTCCGCAGTTCCAGAGCCCGGAAAAGATCGAGGCTGACCGGAAGGCCGCCGAAGAGAAGGAAAAGGTGCGCAAGACGCGCGCGGCCGCGGCCAATGACGACGACATCACCAATGTCGGTGGCGATGGCCAGCCGCCCGAGGAAGAAGAAGAGGACGATGATGAATCGAACCTCTCGCTCGCCGCAATGGAAGCGGAACTGCGCCCGCAGGTGATGGAAACGCTCGATATCATCGCCGAGACCTACAAGAAGCTCCGCAAGCTGCAGGATCAGCAGGTGGAAGCACGCCTTGCCGCGACCGGCACGCTGTCGCCGGCGCAGGAGCGTCGCTACAAGGAGCTGAAGGACGAGCTGATCAAGGCGGTGAAGTCGCTGTCGCTCAACCAGAACCGCATCGATGCGCTGGTCGAGCAGCTTTACGACATTTCGAAGCGCCTGATGCAGAACGAAGGCCGGCTGCTGCGCCTTGCCGAATCCTACGGCGTCAAGCGCGACTCGTTCCTGGAACAGTATTCGGGCGCCGAGCTCGACCCGAACTGGATGAAGTCGATCAGCAATCTCGCCGGCAAGGGCTGGAAAGAGTTTGCTAAGGCCGAGAACCAGACGATTCGGGATATTCGCCAGGAGATCCAGAATCTCGCGACTGAGACCGGCATTTCAATCGCCGAGTTCCGCCGCATCGTTTCTATGGTCCAGAAGGGCGAGCGCGAAGCGCGCATCGCCAAGAAGGAAATGGTCGAGGCCAACCTGCGTCTCGTCATTTCGATCGCCAAGAAGTACACGAACCGCGGACTACAGTTCCTGGATCTCATCCAGGAAGGCAACATCGGTCTGATGAAGGCGGTCGACAAGTTCGAGTACCGCCGCGGCTACAAGTTCTCGACCTATGCCACCTGGTGGATCCGCCAGGCGATCACCCGTTCGATCGCTGACCAGGCCCGTACGATCCGCATTCCGGTGCACATGATCGAGACGATCAACAAGATCGTTCGTACCTCGCGCCAGATGCTGCACGAGATCGGTCGCGAACCGACGCCGGAGGAATTGGCCGAAAAGCTCGCCATGCCGCTCGAGAAGGTGCGCAAGGTGCTGAAGATTGCCAAGGAGCCGATCTCGCTCGAAACGCCGGTCGGTGACGAGGAAGATTCGCACCTTGGCGACTTCATCGAGGACAAGAACGCGCTCTTGCCGATTGACGCCGCCATCCAGGCGAACCTGCGTGAAACGACGACCCGCGTTCTCGCTTCGCTGACGCCGCGCGAGGAGCGTGTTCTGCGCATGCGCTTCGGCATCGGCATGAACACGGACCACACGCTCGAAGAGGTCGGTCAACAGTTTTCGGTGACTCGCGAACGTATCCGTCAGATCGAAGCGAAGGCGCTGAGAAAACTCAAGCATCCGAGCCGGTCGCGCAAGCTGCGTTCGTTCCTCGACAGCTAAGCTAAGCGCCATAAAGACGTCGAAAAGCCGGGCTTCGCGCCCGGCTTTTTTGTGCAGCCTCTCCGGTTTTTGCGGACGCACACTGTTGCTGCCGCGCTTGTTCGCCCATGACCACGGGATTATACTTTGCGGCTTGCAGTGGGCCCACGATGCTGGGGAGGACGCACCGCGGGTGCGAGCCAAGAGCGCCCATGCGATGAACGCATCATCGGCGCGCGAATGAGTTAGAGCGGGATGCGGGCGGAAAACCGCGTACAATTTTCCTCATCCCGCGAGTCCTTTGAATCCAGAGCATTTTGTTCGCTTTCATCCGGAAGCGGGATGCTCTGTGGGGAGGTGTGAGATGACCACTTATGTCGTGCTTCTCAATTGGACCGAGCAGGGTATCAGGAATGTACGCGAGTCTCCGAAGCGGCTGGATGCGGCCAAGAAGGTGCTCTCCGAAATGGGCGGGTCCTTCAAAGAATTCTATCTCACGATGGGCGAATACGACATGGTCGCAGTCTGCGAAGCGCCCGATGATGCAGTTGCCGCACGGTTTGCGTTGACGCTTGGGATGAACGGTAATGTGCGGACCCGCACATTGAAGGCATTTCCGGAGGCCGCCTATCGTGAACTGATCGGCACACTCGGCTAAATCGCTTAGCTTCAAAAAGTTTGATCATCTCACTGTTTCATCGAAACGGTGAGATGATTTCGATGTCGATACCGGGCGGTGACTTCCATCTTGCGATTGACTGAGATGCAGTCGACGCGTGGAAGGGCTATCTGCGTCACGGCTCGCCGTTGCCCGACAGGATTTGCGCCGCGCCGCGGATCGCGTTGCGAAAGGCATCGTCGAAGCTGACGCCGCGGATTTGCCACCGATGCGTCTTTTCGGCGCTGTCCAGTTGCCAGTCGGCAATCCAGCCGAGCGCCTCGTCGCTCCAGGAAATCGTACCGGCGAGCGCGGCATCGCCGCCGATCTTCTTCGCCAGCCGTTCCAATTGCGCCGCCCGTTCGCTCGACAGGACGTTAAGGCCGAGCTTTTCCTGCGCAACCGCTTCCCGCTCCGGCAGCCTTGCTTCAATCGCGAGAGGTACGGTCGCGGCGGCGAGCGACTCGGCCATGTAGGGGCTCTCGTCGCCATCGCTTGTCAGTATGAAGCTGCGCTTCTGGTCGTGGACAGCGAGGAGGACGGCAATCTTCGGGCGCGGCTGCGGCCATGGCCTGCTTGCGAGCGTGTCAAGCAGCCGGTCGATCGTTGCCGGCTCGTAACGACAGGTCAGGTCATGCGGTCGGTCGTAGGTGCCCTGTTCGTCGTGGATCGGGATACCTTCGAGCCGATCGCGATAGGCAAAGGACGCGACGAAGCTGCCGGAGCGTTCAAGGAGTGGCGCGAGCGCTGGTGCGGCAAGCACACGCTGATTGCCCGAGACCTTGAGGAGGACTTCGCGCAGGCATTCGCGAAATCTGATTTCCCGATTTTCCTTGCCGGTGCCGGTGACGATCGCGTCGCTCACGTATAGATCCAGCGCGTTAGCGGGCCGCGTCATGCTTGAAGAGATCACTCCGGCAAGGATGACGAAAAACGGCAAGACGGCTGTCATTCTGGCGGTCATTCAACTTCGCCTCAAAACCGATCCTTAAGATTTACGCTTTATCAATCTCTCGCAAACGAGAGGTTCCGCGATGCGTTGCGTTTTTGTCGTCGTCCTCCTGTTGCTGGCCGGCTGCGGAACGGTGCCGAAGGACACCCGGAACGCCTGCGCGGTTTTCGAGCAGCGAGATGGTCTTTTCAACAATTGGCGCCGGGCTGCCTATGCGGCGGAGCGCGAATACGGCGTGCCGGTGCCGGTGCTGATGGCGACGATCTATACGGAGTCTGGTTTCCGGCACAATGCAAGGCCGCCACGTACAAAGCTCTTCGGCTTCATTCCCTGGACGCGTGTCTCCTCCGCCTATGGATATTCGCAGGCGCTCGATGGTACCTGGGCGCGTTACCAGGCAGAAACCGGGCGCTGGACGGCGCGCCGAACGGATTTCGCCGACGCAATCCGCTTCATCGCCTGGTACCACAATCAAAGTCACCAGCAGAACGGCATCGCGCTCAACGACCCTTACCGGCTCTACATTGCCTACTATCACGGCCATGGCGGCTACGCGCGCGGCAACTGGAGCCAAACGGCGCAGACAGGCGCAAAGCGCGCCTCTGGCATGGCGGCGCTATACGCGCAGCAACTGCGCGGCTGCGGTTCGTAGCCAAGCGCGCTCCGCTCCGCATTGTTGCGCGCCGCCCCCGATCAACCGGTCCCCGATAATAATTGACCTTCGCTTGGTCGCTGCCGGGCAAAGATGATGAAAAATCATCATTGGCAGTCGGAACCTTTCTGCTTCGATCGTCCTTTGCCTGTCCAGCCAAATAGGAGGAGATGAACATGGCCTATGTTGATGGTTTTCTCGTCGCCGTGCCCAATGCTAAGGTCGAGGACTACAAGGCGCTCGCACGCCGGGCAGGCGACGTCTGGAAGGAACACGGTGCGCTCAACTACGTCGAGTGCCTCGCAGACGACGTACCCTATGGAGAACTGACGTCCTTTCCGCGTGCGGTGCAGGCGAAGGAGGACGAGACGGTGGTCTTCTCCTGGGTCATCTATGCGTCGCGCGAGGATCGTGATGCGATCGTTGCCAAGGTCATAGCTGATCCGCGGCTTCAGGGTGACGAATGGAAGTCCATCTTCGACGGCAAGCGGATGATCTATGGAGGCTTCGAACCGTTCCTGGAGCTATAACGGGGCAGGGGCCGACGGCAGGCAAAGTCGGCTCCCGCCATTTTGCTCTTCCGTAGGCGCTGAATTTTGAACTCTTGGATATTTTTCCTAAATTGGTTTCGAGGATGTGTTTCGCCGCCACTCGGGAAGAGCCGCAATGCCGCAGACTGTTATCACCATCGCCACCCGTGGCCAGGGACTCTATGAGTTCACCGATGCGGCCGCCGATTTTGTGCGGCAAACAGGCGTCGCGGAGGGACTACTCACCGTGTTCGTCCGTCACACGTCCGCTTCGTTGCTCATCCAGGAAAACGCCGACCCGGATGTAAGACGTGATCTCAGCGAGTTCTTCGGTCGCCTGGTGCCGCCGTCCTCCGATCCTTCGATGCGCTGGATCATGCACACCCAGGAGGGACCGGACGACATGCCGGCGCATATCAAGGCGGCGCTCACGCAGGTCTCGCTCGGCATCCCGGTAAGCGGTGCCCGAATGATGCTCGGCACCTGGCAGGGGCTCTATCTGTTCGAGCATCGCGATCGCCCGCACCGGCGCGAAGTCGTCCTGCACCTTGGCGCGTGATCGGCGCTCAACTGAGTTCTGCGCCGGCCACTTTCTGCGCTACAGTAGGTGACCACACAGCTGCAGGGAAAGACGATGACAGACGCGCAGACCATCGCCAGCCGTTTCATCGAGGCCGTCAACGGCCGCGATTTCGATGCGCTTTCCCGCCTCGTCGACGAGGACGTCGCGCTTGATTCGCTCACCGGCCAGCGAACCGTGGGCGTCGGTCCGCTGAGGGCCTGGATCATGAACTATCTCAGCCATTTCGACGAGACGTTCGGCGATATCGTGCTGATGCATGATGCCTTCGGGCAGCGGGTCGCCGCCGACATGACCGCACGCGGCACCTATCGCAAGACAATGCCGGGCTTTCCCGAGGCCTCGGGCCAGATCTACGCCATTCCGAGCGTTTTCATCTTCGAGATCGAGGATGGCGCCATCACGCGCCTCAGCCACTATCGCAATCTCCGCTTCTTCGAACGGGAATTGGCGGGTTGATTCGTCCGCGTAACGTACTGAATGTCTCTGTGTTTTTCCTGCTTGGATCGGATCCGCGGCGGAGGTGTGGCGGCGTGGCCGGAAGCGAACGAATCGCTTTGCTGCCGTTTCATCCATGGGGGTCACCAACATGAACAGCGCATGAACGGAGGGTTCCGGTAGCGTTCAGTTTATCCGGACTATAGTTGGCTCATCGTCGAGAGCGGTAATCGCCAGTTTTGAACCCTTCGCTATACCGGAGAAACGCTATGAGAAAATTCCTCGTCAATGCCGCGGTTGCTGCCGTCATCGGGCTGACCGGTCTTGCGAGTGCAGCCACCACGGCTTCCGCTGAATCGTTGATATTCGAGTTCGGCTCGCCGCGCGGCGTCGATGTCCAGTACCGTGATTACGACCGTGACTACTACCGTGACTACGACCGCGACTGGCGCCGCGATCGCCCCCGCTGGGACGGTGAGCGCCGCGGCCGTTGTGACCGGTGGCTTGCCGTTGAAAAGGCACGTGATCTCGGTCTACGCCGGGCCCATGTCGCCAATGTCGCGCGGCGCAAGGTTATCGTCGAGGGCCGCCGCCACGGTTACCGCCAAACCATCATCTTCGCGAATGTGCGCGGATGCCCGGTGATCGGCCGCTGGTAAGCTGCCGGATTTCCGCACCGTCTTCCCCGGCCGGCGGAAATGTGCCCCTCACGGAAACCGTGAGGGGCTTTTGATTCGAAAAGCCCCGCGCGATGCAAATCGCCGGGGCTTTGTCTATGGCGGCGTATCCTCTCCGCGCCGGGCCTGCAGCGCCGCGCGTCCAATCGGATGCGCAAAAGTCGCCGTAGCACTTTGAATTTACTGCCTCCCCGAAATCGATTTCGATTTGGGGGATGCAGTAACGCATTACTGCTCAATAGCGAAGGTCACATTGACGGTGACGTTGTAGGCATTTTCGCCGGTCGCGATCGGAACGGCATCGGCGGCGAATTCCTTGGCCATGGTGCGCACCATCGGAACCGGTTCCGGGCGGGAAGCCTGTTCCGAAATCTCGATCAGCCGGCCGAGCGAGACGCCGGCCGCCTCCGCCAGGACCTTCGCCTTGACGATCGCGTCGGCGACCGCCGCCTTGCGGGCCTCGGTGATGACTTCGTCGGGCTTGTCCTTGGTGAATTCGATGCCGCCGCCCTGGTTGATGCCGAGGGTCACGGACTTGTCGAGGACCTCGCCGAGATTACTTAGATCGCGCACGCGCACGGTGACGCCGTTGACGACCTGATAGCCGATGAGTTCCGGCGGCCGGTTGCTGCCGTCGGTGCCCTGCGGGTAGTGGTATTGCGGGTTGATGGCGAAGCCGCTGGTCTGAAGGTCGCGCTCCGCAATGCCGCCTTGCTTGAGTGCCGAGAGCACGTCTGCCATCGCCTTGTTGTTTGCGTCGAGCGCCTCACGCGCGCTCTTGGCATCCTTGACGACGCTCAATTGCACGATCGCCATGTCGGGCGCTGCGGTTGCGCGGCCCTCACCGGAGACCTTGATGAGCGCCTGCCGGCCCCGGATGCCCTCGGGACGCGTGTTGGCGCCGCTCTTTGTGCCGTCGCCGTCAGCCGCCACGGCAGCGGCCGCAAAAGCGCCGGCAAAGGCAGCGGCCATGGCAGCGACATGAACCGTGCGGGCGATGCGTGTAGAAATCATGGTTATTTCTCTCCGGTTGTTTTATGCCGAACTCTTGCTTATCGATTGTGTAGGCATTGCGGCAATGGCTTGTCGTCAAAAAGGTTTTCCGCTAGAGCCATTGCGAGCCGCGAATTACCATTGGTTCGCGGTCAACCGGCAGATGACCGGCACGGGCCTGTAGCTCAATGGTTAGAGCCGGCGGCTCATAACCGCTTGGTTGGGGGTTCGAGTCCCTCCGGGCCCACCATTTCCTTTTAAATCAAACGTTTACGAGGCCGTTTTCCATGGAAAACTGGAAACCTTAGAAAACCACAAACGCGCTAAAAGTGGCGAAGCGGGGCATCGGGAAGAAATACCAAGCGGGCGGGCGATCAATAGGCCATGATCGCCGCTTACGCCTTGGCACAACAGCCGCACCTCAGCGACTGTCCTTTGCGAGGGGAAAGTAAGCCAGTGAAGAGGCTAGCAATGGCCCTGTCGCGTTCGTCTTGGGCGAAGAGGATTTCTGGGTGCACCAGTCAAACTGCGCTCACAAGAAATTGGCGCCACGCGTGCCTCGCGTAGTGTATAGTGAGCATTGGTCATCCCTTCGTTGAAAGAAGAAAAGTGAAGTCGATGAAGATTGCGACCACCATCGTCCTGGCGGTTCTGACTGCGGCTACGAGCGCGTCGCAGGCCCAGGCCCAGACGTGCATCGGTGATTGCGGCACCTACCGGCACGATCTTTTCGTCGAGCGGCAATATCAGCAGTTCTTGCGGAACCGCTCCTTGAACTCCGGTTCCCGTTTCGCGCCTGGACCCGACATCAACATAGATGCAGGTGTAACTCTTGGGCCGTCGCTCGGTACAATCAACGAACTGCGCTCACGTCGGCGGCAAACGGTTCTCTCGGGCGAAAATGCGCATGCACGGTGGTGCCACGGCCGCTATAGATCGTATCGCTCCAGCGACAACACCTTCCAGCCTTTCGACGGTCCGCGCCGTGCGTGCAACTCACCTTACAATTAAACCGGGCGTGATCACGGCGGAAAGTGGCTTCACATTTTTCCCCAGCCGTCACCGCGTTGAAAGACGATCAGCCGCAGACCGTCGATACTCAAAATAACATTGCCGCGTCCAGTCCGTTGCTAGCGCTTGTGTTTTGGAAAACGGTCGCGCCGATGCGCCAACTGTTCCCGCCTGCGCGCGCCCATCTCATTTTCGTCCATATGTCCGGCGCAGATGCAGCCGGCCTCGATCTCATCCGGCCAGGCGTCATGGGGGTGAGCCGATTGGCTGGCCAGTCGGTCAGTATGCCGCGAAAGTGTTCCTCTGGCCCCGTGCATCTCGGTCAACTGCTGTTCGGCTTCTTGTAATCAACCCTGTCGCACAAGAGGGAACCTTCCCGGGTGCCGTGGGTTGACACCCCGACAGAAAGGATTTGGAAGATGAGCGATCCCAAATACGATGATCTCACCGATCAGCCGATGCCGTCTCCGACGTGGAAGCCTGACGCCAAGGAGATGCACGTGGACCCCCAGCCGCTTCCCGATCAAGCTGCAGAATCCGGCACGGAAGACGCTGATCAGCCGCCGGCAAGGAGTGGACAGTCGGAGCGGCGCGAGAAGCCCACCGAAGGAGCGGGAAAGGACAATCCGGTCCATCATAGTGGTCGGGTCCCGCCGAAGGTCACGAAAGATCAGACTTGAAGGCTCGGCAATTGCAGTTTGCCGCTGGCCGTCGATGATGTGGGTTGTGGGCTTTGCAAAGACGTCGAACGGAATGCCGCAGCGCTTGGCGTGCTACGCACCGTGGGCCTCAATCGCGCTAAAGTCGACCGACTCGAGTCCAGGTCCTCGAAATGGATGGAAGAGCAAGCAGTTCGGTCGTTCACGAGGTTGCGGACCGGCAGGGGCTTGCCGCAACGTCGCCTCCGGGTGCAGTCGATGCCGGTGATCAAGACACTGGTCGCGCGGGGAGCGGCCACCGAACAAGATCAGCTCGCCCGTCGGCAAGGACACGTTCGATCCGACCCGACCCGTGGTCAACTTGCGTGACCGGCCGGGTGTTCCGGATGATCTCGCCCGCGCCACCCTGTTCCTGGTCTCCCCCGAATCCGATTTCATCGACGGCACGACGCTTTTCGTCGACGGGGGCATTTCCGCGCTCATGCCCGGCAGCGAATGAGGAGTCGTAATAGGCCCTATCGGTCGAGTTCGGGATAGATCCGATCGAGAAATCCCGGCCTGAGCTTTTCGCCGATCAGACAGTCGGCGCCGGGCGTCGTCGCCGTGAGCTGCAGGGTGGGCGGCGGGGGCAGACCGCTCACTTCAAGGATCAGCTTCTGGCGGATCGCGATCGCAAAATCCTCCGGTTCATGGACCGGCAGCACGAAGGATCCCGGTCCGCCGATGACACATTGCGCGTAGTACTGGTCGAGCGGTCCGGTTGAGACCGAGGGGCGGATGAGGATCGCAAGCCCGTTGATGATGATGCCGCGAGATATGGCCCCGTCACGGGCGGGCGTGACCGGCGGGCCGGTATTGTTCGGCCCGTCGCCGGAAATGTCTATCACCCGGCGTGCGCCCGAAAAGGCATTGGAATCGATCAGGTTCGTGCCGAACAGGATGGCATTGGAGATCGACGTGCCGCGGCGCGTGCCGATCGGCCGCGCCTCGACCTTCGCGGCGAAGGCCTCGGCGTCCTCGGCATCGTCGATGACCTGCCAGGAGACAACCGACTGCTCGTTCACAAGCCCCGCCCACTCGAAGTAGCCGATCGCGATCCGCCCGATCAGGCCGCCCTTGACCGCGTTGATGAACTCCGGATGCCGCAGTGCCTGCAGGTAGCCGGACCGCTGGACCCGCGCCTCTTCCATGTCCATCGAACCGGACATGTCGACGGCCAGAACCAGTTCCACATCGACATCCGCCTGCATGGCGGCCGACTGGATCGGGCTCCCACTGAGGGCTAGGATCAATGCCAACGTGCTCAACATCGCATCAACCGTTTCTGCGCGTGGTCACTTCGGGGCTGGATGCAGAATAATTCGAGGCGGTCTGCCCGCACCCTGCGCTTCAAAAATCGATCACATCTATGAGTTTGGATTGCATCACGCCAAAATCAAGGCACTGGAAAGAATGTAGCACAGGATTGGCGTTGCGCGATCGTTGCGAACGATCGGCCCTACAATATTCGGTGATCGCGGACACCTGCTCGCCCGATTTTGCCCTTGAAGGAATTGCATCGACGGGCGAAAGCATGGCCGCTTTCACAGCGTTAGGCCTCGCTGACGAAGCCGGTACGAACGCTGCGCCTCGCGAGAAAGCGCCTCAGACGGAACCTCAAATGCTGCAGTCCACCTCGAACACGGACATTGTGCGGATCGATCGCCTGCAACGCGCTGCGTTTGGCTATTTTCTCAGATACTCCGATGCCGGGACAGGTCTCGTTGCGGACACATCGCGCGAGGGGTCGCCATCGAGCATTGCCGCCACTGGCTTCGGGCTTGCCTGCTACCCGGTCGCGGTTGAACGTGGCTGGATCAGCCGCGCAGAGGCTGCGCGTCGCGTGCTGACGACCTTGCGGTTTCTCGCAACCAGCAGACAGGCAAGCGATGCGCGCGCCACCGGCTATCGTGGCCTCTACTATCATTTCCTCGATATGCGAACCGGTGAGCGCAGTTGGAATTGCGAGCTTTCGACCATCGACAGCGCTCTGCTCTTTGCCGGCATGCTGACTGCCGGCGCCTATTTCTCCGAAGGCGGGCGAGATGAGGTGGAGATCCGCAGCCTTTCCGAACGGCTCTTCGAGCGGGCGGACTGGGCATGGGCGCTCAATCGCGGCGACACGCTGACGATGGGCTGGCGGCCCCCTGGCCGGTTTCTTAGACATCGCTGGCGCGGATATAGCGAGGCGCTGTTGCTCTATGTGCTGGCGCTCGCCGCGCCTCGTCACGCAATCGCGCCCGAGAACTACGATGCCTTCGCCGCGGCTCATGACTGGCTGACGATCGGCGACACGAGGCACCTTCATGCGGGGGCGCTTTTCATTCACCTGTTTCCCCATGCCTGGATCGATTTTCGCGCCATCCGCGACACACAAATGCGCAAGACGGCGAGTGACTACTTCGAGAACACCCGTCGGGCGATTGCGCTCCAGCGCACGCACGCAGAGGAAAATCCCGGCGCCTTCGCCGGCTATTGCCGCGATCTCTGGGGCTTCAGCGCGTGCCATGCGCCAAAAGGCCGGCTGCGGCTTCGTGACGGCCGCTGGCAACGGATGCTCGGCTACGCGGCGCGCGGCGCGCCCTTCGGGGCCGACGACGGCACGCTTGTTCCCTGGGCGCCGCTCGCCTGCCTGCCCTTCGAGCCGGAGGCCGGCCTTGACGGACTCAGCCATCTGCTTGCCCGTTATCCGGCGCTGCTCAACGAGGACTGCCTTCCCGGTGGCTTCAATCCGAGCCTGCCGGGTGAGGGCGCAGAGGGGTGGATCGACGACAGGATCGTCGGGCTTGACCAGGGCCTGTCTGTCATGATGATCGAGAACTGGAGAAGCGGGCTACTCTGGGATATCACGCGCAGCATTCCTGCCTTTGGCCGTGGACTGCGCCGGGCCGGTTTCGAGGGTGGCTGGCTGTCGGCGGGTGGCCTGCAAATCTGAGTGCGACGGAGACGGGATGGAGGATGCGCAGAAAATGGGGCTGAAAGACGCCGTGGACGAAGGAGAGGCGAAGGCCGCCGTCGCCTGGCTCAAGGCTACGTTTCCTGAGGTCGCCTGCTCGCTAACACCGGACAAGGACATGCAGCTCCCGTCGGCTTTCTGGGCCGAGGGATCGGCCGATGTGGAGGCCTGTCTCGCCTATCAGAACCGCTTCGGTGCGGGGATGGACGACAAGGTACAGGCAGCGCATCTCATCGCCTTTTATAGCCACCAGCTCAGCCTCGCGGCCGCCGCCGTCTATCTCTGCAGCGGCCGTGTTGCCGACGTTGCGGGCTTACGCTTCGAGCACTACGCGCGTCCGCTCAAAGCGGGCGCAGTCGACGCGGGGCGTTTTCATTTTTACATGGGACCTATAGACGTTTCCGGCAGCGACCCCGAGAATGCCGACGAGCTTTTTCACAATATCTTCGTCGCGCATCTGAAGCCGGTCATCGCGCTCTTGAAGCGGCGCTGCGGCCTCTCGCTGCGGGCGCAATGGCGGCTTGCTGCCGATAGTCTCGCTGGTGCCTTTCTCGAGGTCGGACGACGGCGCGGAACGGAGGCAGAGGCGATCGCGCAGGCGCTGGCGATCGTCCAGCGCGCCGGGTCCCCGCTCTGTTCCGAGAAGCTTTGCTACGAGACGATCGAAGCCACAGCCGAGGACGGGAAAGAACTATCGCGCATGTACAGGATGCGCAGCGGATGCTGCCTCTACTACCGCACCGACGGCGGCAGCTATTGCGACAGCTGCGTCTTGCTCGAGCGCGAGACCCGACGCGAGCGACTGCGGACGCATTTGCTTGAGACCGCTAACGATAAAGCGGGGTGAGTTTCTAAGCCCCATCCGCCTGCCGGCACCTTCTACCCGCGCGGAGAAGGGATTCGCGGCTGCGGCTTTCTACCCACGACCGTTGCTGCAAGTGGAGACTGATATATGTTCGTCCCCTCTCCCGCGAGCGGGGAGAGGGCCAGGTGAGGGGCAGCAACGATCGGAATGTGACCTAACGCGCCTTGACGAACCGGTCGTTGATGAAGCCTGAGACGACGCCGAGTACGAGCCAAAAGGCAAGGGTGGTCGCCAGTGCGGCTACGGCGAACTCGGCGCCGAGGACGGCGGGCACGTTGCTGGAGATGTCGAGCGGCTGCGGCGCGCCATAGACCTGTGGTGCGGCGATGAGTGCGAGACCCGCGATCTTGGCGACCAGTTCAGGGCGCAGCGCCAGCAGATACAGGCCAACTGCCGAAAGCAGCACGGTCGTGGCCCACCAGACCTGGCGGTCGCCGAGCTCGGCAGCCGGGAAGCCCGGCAGTTCTGGCGGAAGCCCGATCGCCGGCAGCAAGTGGACGGCAAGCCATCCGAAGGCGCCCCAAAGCGCCCCGTTCGCGAGCGTGATCGGATAGCCGATCACAAGGCTGACGCCGGCAAGCAGCAGCGAAAATCCGGCGCCTGTCACGAGATTGGCGAGAAGCGTGCCTGAGAAACGGCTCAGGCCGAACAGGATGCCGCCTTCCTCGTGCTCGCCCTCCTGCTCATGCGCATAGGCCGGCGTAATCGGCGAGAGAGCGGAAACGAGCGTGCCAAGCGGCGAAGCACCGTACAGCAACGAATGCTTGTCGTGGCCAGCGGCTGCGGGCTCCTGCGTTGCCGGCTGATCCGCCGTCGGCGCCTCGCCCTCATATTCCTCGGCGTGCAGGATAAGCGGCACGACACGCATTTCCTGTGCGGCGGTCATGAAGACGCCGGCAATCAGCCCGGCCACGATCGCGGCCAGAAGTGTCTTGACGATCATTGTTGATATTCCTCAATCGCGCGCGCGGCTGCACGGAAGCGCGGCGTGTCATTCGGACGCCCGAACGCCGCCCAAAGGCGTCAACCGGCGCCATTTCCGGTTTCCATGGATGTAAAACGCCAGCGTTGCGCACCGGAGCGCATGCCCAATGGCGAATACGCTCGCGTGCTATCCGCCGGAGGAGCGATCCGCTCTTGTTCGAGATGGAACGCCAGGCGCGTTCCATGGCATCGATCAGTGGCAGGGGAAGCCGTAGGAATGGCGGGTGTCGTGCGCCGTATCGTGCAGAACGGCCGAATTCGCGAGGCCGGCACCGAAGACGAGGAAGGCGCCGATCAACAGGGCGGAGATGCCCGCGACCAGGCGATCGTTAAGGGAGAGCGAAATGCTCGAAGCTGTAGACGTAGCCATGACAACCTCCGTGATGGCGTTGGGATGTTTCCCGGGTTGGGCACAATGCCCGCATCGCTTGGCAGGTTTCCTGGCTCACGGCGTCAGGTGGCTTGCACCAAGGATTTGCCTCGCCTTCCCAGGATCGAACCGCCCTCTCGCGGTCTCTCCCAGTGGCTTCTTCCGGATCGCTCCGGAACAGCAAATTCACGCCGCTCTACAGTCGCGGGGTCGGCCGTGATTGAGATGCCCAGTTTGGGTCCATCCGTCACGTTCCCGTTTACTCCCGGAACGCGTTCGCTTTCCGGGAACCAATCGATGTCAGATGATTAGGATCGGTCGGGGGCGATGTCAATTGAACTTGCGGCTTCTAACGTCGCGTCCGCGACAAATTCCCGAAGGATCATGTGCTTATAGGACGCGACGATGCGGTCGCCCTCGGTCCTAGACCCGCAGCAGAGCCGAGCTCTCCGAGGCCTCAGCGGCCAGTGTAACGCGCCTCTCGCCGTTCTTTCCAAGCTAGCAGCCCCTCGGCGAGATCATGGCTTGGGACCATGCGCGCGAATTGTTCGCTCTCGTTCAGCAGGCCTTCGCCGATCGTCATGTTGAGACCGCGCGTGACGGCGGTGATGACCGAAGCGACCGCAAGGGGGGAGTGGCGCGTGATGCGGAGAGCCAGGGCGCGGGCGGAAGCGATGAGCTCGTCGTGGGGCACGACCTTGTTGACGAGTCCCAATTCGAGTGCCTGGCTCGCGGAAAATTCGTCTCCGGTGAGAAGCAGCTCGAGCGCGCGCTTGCGGTCGGCGAGGCGCGGAAGCCGTTGGGTGCCGCCGAAGGTCGGCGGCATGGCAAGCTTGATCTCCGGCTTGGCAAAGCGCGCCCGCTCGCTGGCGATCGCAAGATGCACGGCTTCGGTGATCTCGCAGCCGCCGCCGTAAGCAAGGCCATTGACGGCCGCGATGACCGGCTTCGGGAAGGCTTCTAGCCGGGCGGTGAGCCTTTGTCCGCGCCGCACGAAATCGCGCACCGCTGCATTTGCGCCCCGGGCCACGCTTCTGGAAAACTCATGAATGTCGCCGCCCGCCGAAAAGGCGCGCTCTCCGGCACCAGTGAGGATGACCGCCTGGACGGTATCGTCCACTTCGATCAGGTCGAGGAGGGCAAGGAGCCCCTCGATCAGTTCGTAGCTCAACGCGTTCAGCTTTTCCGGCCGGTTGAGGGTGAGCAGGGCGATGCCGTCGGTGACGTTGAAAAGCACTGTATCGGCCATGGCTAGACTCCGTAGTGTTGACGAGGGGAGGCTAGGCGAGTGATAAACAGTTGTATATTCACTAGTCGGTATACATGGCCATGACAGCTACCGCGTCCACCCGCGACCGTATCGTTTCTGCCGCAGCCAAGCTTTTCTATGCGGAGGGTATCCGCGCCGTCAGCGTCGATGCGGTAGCGGAGGCAGCCGGCGTAACGAAGCGCACGCTCTACTACCACTTCGGCAGCAAGGACGATCTTATCGCCGCCTATCTCGATGGCCGCGACCCGCCGAACCTCCAGATCTTCCAGAAATGGTTTGCCGAGACCGAGGGCGACGTGGCGATAAAGGTGGAGGGCATCTTTCGCAATCTCGCCCGTGCCGCGCGCCATCCGAAATGGAAGGGCTGCGGCTTCCTGCGCACCTCCGCCGAACTGGCGAATATGCCGGGGCATCCTGCGATGCGCATCGGGGCGGCGCATAAGAAAAAATTCGAGAACTGGCTACAGCAGAGCCTCGAAGCGGAGGGAATCGATGGTGCAGAAATGCTTGCGCGTCAGGTTCGGCTGCTCCTCGACGGCAGCTTCGCCGTCGTTTTGTTGCATCGCGATCCGAGCTATATGGAGACAGCGGGAATGGCGGCGGCATCGCTGATCGCACTCGCGCTTTCCAGCCGGTGACGAAATGCCGGCCAAATGGAGGAGAGCATGGGAGTCCGACGCATCGTGCCCAATCTTCACACTTCCGATCCGCCGCGTGCGCGCGCCTTTTATGCCGATCTGCTCGGCCTCGAGTTGGTGATGGATCACGGCTGGATCCTCACCTTCGCAGCGAAGGGCGGCTTGGCCATGCCGCAGGTGAGCTTCGCCATCGAGGGTGGATCGGGAACGCCGGTTCCGGCGCTCTCGATTGAAGTGGATGACGTGGACGAGGTCTATCGACGCGCGAAGCACGCCGGTACGGAAATCGTCTACGACGTCACGGATGAGCCTTGGGGTGTGCGGCGGTTCTTTCTACGCGATCCGTTCGGCAACATCATCAATATCCTGTCGCATTCAGCGGAGCTCAAATCGCGCCCCACCTAGATAGACATTCACACGGTCGTCAGGGCATTGGCGACGTCTGCCACAAGGTCGTCGGGATGCTCGATGCCGATCGACAGGCGGATCGTGGATTCGAGTACGCCGATTCGCTGGCGCACCTCGATCGGCACGCCCGAATGCGTCATCGCGGCCGGATGGCTTGCAAGCGATTCCGTGCCGCCGAGGCTGACCGCGAGCTTGAAGATCTGCAACGCGTTGAGGAAGCGGAAGGCGGCGTCCTGGCCGCCGGCTATGTCGAAGGAGAAGGTCGAACCGGCGCCGGTCGACTGGGCGGCAAAAACGCGGCTGACCGGCGAGGCCTCGTCATGGAACGGCAGATAGTGGATCCGCTCGACCTTCGGATGATCGCGCAGGAACTCGGCGACGATACGGGCATTGTCGTTCGCCTTGTGCATGCGGACGGCAAGCGTTTCCAGCGAGCGGCCGAGCATCCAGCAGGAGTGCGGATCAAGCTGCGTGCCGATCGCGCCGCGCAGCGCCTTGATTTGTTTTATGATCGCCTTCGAGCCGAGCACGGCGCCCGCGATGAGGTCGGAATGGCCCCCGACATACTTGGTCAGCGAATACAGAGAGACGTCGGCACCGTGGTCGATCGGGTGCTGGAAGACCGGACCGAGCAGCGTGTTGTCGCAAACGACGATCGGCCGGTGCCCCTGTCTTTCGCCGATCGTGTCGGCAACGCGGCGTACCATGGCGATATCGACGAGGCTGTTGGTGGGGTTGGCGGGCGTCTCGATGAGGATGACGGCGACGCGTCCCTTCGCCATCGCCTCTTCCGCCGCGGCCCTGACGGCCGCCTCGTCGACCCCGTCGGCGAAGCCGACTGCCGAGACGTTGAGATTGAGGAAGGTCTTGGCGAGCAGCGTTTCAGTGCCGCCGTAAAGCGGCTGCGAATGCAGGATGGAGTCGCCCGGCCGCACGAAAGCGAGCAGCGTCGTTGCGATTGCCGCCATGCCCGAGGAAAAGACGGCGCCGCTTTCGGCCCGTTCAAAGACAGTCAGCCGGTCCTCGACGATTTCGCTGTTCGGATGATTGAAGCGGGAATAGACGAGCCCTGCGCCGACGCCCGCCGGCGGCTCGCGCCGGCCCGAAACGAAGTCGAAGAAGTCGCGGCCTTCCTCGGCCGAGCGGAAAACGAAGGTCGAAGTCAGGAAGACCGGCGGTTTGACTGCGCCCTCCGAGAGCTCCGGATCGTAACCATAGTTCAGCATGAGTGTTTCGGGGTGCAGCTTGTGGTTGCCGATATGGGTCTTGGAAGGATGGGGCGCGGTCATGGCTTTTCTCCTCGAACGAAACGGACTCGACTAACTGCCAAATTATATCAGACGCTTGGACGGATCCTTGCTATTTGCGATCACTTCGCTTTGATGGGCGCAAATATTTGCCGGAACCGCTGAGATATGACGCAGAAAATTGCCGATGAAATCGATCGCCGGATTTTGAAGGAGTTGCTGGCCGACGCCAGGATCACCAACAACGAACTCGCAGAGAGGGTCGGGCTGTCTGCGTCGCCCTGTCTCAGGCGCCTGCGGCGGCTCGAGGAAAGCGGCGTCATCCGCGGTTACACAGCGCTCGTCGACCCGGCGATCGAAGGCTGGACGATGACGGCGATCGCGACAGTGCGACTCAGCCGCCAGCACGAGGACGAAATCGTGATGTTCGAGGAGGCGATCCGCGGCTGGGACGAGGTGCTCGAATGCCACCTCGTCACCGGCTCGCGCGATTATGTGCTGAAAGTGATGAGCGCCGGGCTCGAACAGTATGAGCGGTTCATCAAGGAAAAGATCGCCCGGTTGAAATGTGTTGCCTCGATCGAGACGAGTTTTGTGATGAACACGATCAAGGAGCGGCGGATCTAGGCTGCCTCGCTCCTGTTGGCGGCAGCAATTGACTGCGAGAGAGTGCGAGGCGACATTGCTCCCTGCGCGTGTCGCTCGCGCCGACATGTCGGTGACGGTGCTGTAGAGTGGAGGGTCGCATGGAACACCTTCAACGAACGGACATGTCGAGGCCGCAGCCCTCAAGCCATCGTGCAAGCTTCTGGGATTCGTTTTCTGCGACCGGGCTGCTCGTCGGCGTGCTGTTCTTCGCCGTTTCGCTGACGCCGAGCCTCATTCCGCGGCCTTACCAGATCCAGGGAGCGATATCCGGCTTCTCGCTCGCGGCCGGTTATGCGATCGGCGTGTTCCTGCGCTGGCTCTGGTCCTTCTTCGAGCTTCCGGACGCGTCTGCGCGGCGCCAACGCACGCTGAAAATCGTGGCGGGGCTGGTCTGCGGCGCGGCAGTCGCAGTGTTCCTGTGGCAGACGGCGGGATGGCAGAACACCGTCCGGAACATCATGGGGCTGGAACCGATCGAAACGGCGGAACCCTTGAAGCTCGGTCTCATCGCCGCGTCGGTCTTCGCCCTGCTCGTCTTTCTGGCGCGGCTGTTCCGGCTGACATTCCATTTTCTCTCGCGCATGCTGGAGCGCCTTGTGACACGGCCCATCGCGAGGGCAATCGGCGGGCTTGCGGCCATTGCACTTTTCTGGTCCGTGGCCGATGGCTTGATCTTCAAGCTCGCACTGCGCGCCGCCGACAGTTCGTTCCAGACGCTCGATGCCTATATCGATGCCGAGGTCCCGCCACCGTCGGATCCGATGAAGACGGGCAGCGCCGCATCGCTGGTCAATTGGGATGAGCTCGGGCGGCAGGGTCGTCAGTTCATTGCCTCCGGCCCGACGGCTGCCGAAATCGGCGGCTTTGTCGGCGGTCAGGCGCGGGACCCTGTACGGGTCTATGTGGGGCTGAATTCTGCCGAGACCGCGAGAGCGCGGGCGAAGCTCGCCCTCGAAGAACTGAAGCGCGCCGGCGGTTTCGAACGCAAGTCGCTGATCGTCGTCGTTCCAACTGGCACGGGCTGGATCGATCCGGCGGCACTTGATACCGTCGAATATCTGCTGCACGGGGATGTGGCGAGCATCGCGGTCCAGTATTCCTATCTCACAAGCTGGCTGTCGCTGCTGGTGGAACCGGGCTACGGGGCCGACGCCGCCAATGCGCTGTTCGACGAGGTGTATGGCTACTGGAGGACACTGCCGAAGGATAGTCGCCCGAGACTCTACCTCCATGGCCTAAGTCTCGGGGCGATGAACTCGCAAGGGTCGGTCGATCTCTTCGACGTCGTGAGCGATCCTTTCCAGGGGGCACTCTGGAGCGGACCGCCCTTTCCGAGCGGGTTGTGGCAGTCGGTGACGGCGGATCGCGATCCTGCGTCCCCGGCTTGGTTGCCGCGCTATCGGGACAGTTCGATCATCCGCTTCACGAACCAGCAGAATGCGCTCGATATTCCCGGCGCGAGCTGGGGCGCGATGCGGATCGTCTATCTGCAATATGCGAGCGATCCGGTGACGTTTTTCGATCCCCATTCCTTCTATCGCGAGCCGCAATGGATGAACGCGCCGCGGGGGCCCGATGTCTCGCCAGCGCTAAGCTGGTTTCCCGTCGTCACCGGGCTGCAGCTTCTCGCCGACATGGCTTTGGCGACGACGTCGCCGATCGGTTACGGCCACGTCTATGCCCCGGAGCACTATATCGATGCCTGGATGGCGGTGGTCGATCCGCCGGCGGTCACGCCGGAGAATGTCACGCGGCTGAAGGCGCAATTCGAGAGTAGGTTCTGATGATGTGCTTTCGCCGCGCCTATTCCAGCGCCGGCATTGGGGAGAGCAGCAGTTCCATAGCGCCGATAATCTTGCGATGCTGATGGGCATGGCGGGTGCGAAGGCTGGTCGCGGCATAAACAGTTTGCGGAATGACCGGGGCATCGGCGACCGCAGTCGCAACGCCGAGTTCGGCAAGCCTGATCGCGGTCGCGCTGGTGACATAGGCGGCCCCGCCGAGTGCGCGAAGCAAGCCGGTAATCGCCATGTTCTGCCCGGCGGCAAGCGGTGCGGCGGAGAGATGCGGCAAGGCGAGACGATGGGCCCGGTCGAAGGCCGGCGAATAGCTTGAGCGGATATAGGTCTCTGGCTTCACGCCGGCGATGTCGCGGGCTTGCGTGCTGACCAGCATGTAATGCAGTTCGCCGATCCGTTCGTAGTGAAGATCAGGCAGGTAATGGGGCGTATAGAGGATCGCCAGGTCAAGTTCCCCGGCCGCGAGATCGCGGTTCATCTGGTTCGAATAATCCGCCTCCATGTAGATTTCGGTCTGCGGAAGCTCGCGGCGAATGGCGGCCAACCAGTTGCCGGCAAGGGTCTCGGCGAGATCGTGCTGGATCCCGAGCCGCATCGAACGTTCGAAAGCGCCGGCATTGGCGACCGCGCGCGTTGCTTCATGCCATTGATTTTGAAGTGCTTTTGCGTAGTCGAGAAAGCGCAGGCCTGAAGCCGTCGGTACGGTGCCACCCTTGCTGCGGGTGAAGAGCTTGCGGGTGAACTGCGCTTCAAGTGCCTTCACCCGATGCGAAACGGTCGACTGCGTGATGTTCAGCCGCTCGGCCGTGCGATTGAAGCTCCGCGTTTCCATCAGGTCCAGAAATGTCTCAATCAGCTCAACTTGCATCTTTGCGACAGATCCCCTCCAGAACGCCACCGACCCTAATCGAATTCTTCGATCAATAATACCCCGTTCCGGTGCTTGATGGCCTTATTTTCCTCGTCAAATATCCACTCAAAAGAGGGAACTGTGCATGTCGAATTTGCCGTCTCACGCGCGCGTCGTGATCATCGGCGGGGGAGCGGTTGGCGCCTCCTCGCTCTATCATCTTGCCAAGGCCGGCTGGACCGATTGCGTGCTTCTGGAAAAGAACGAGCTGACTGCGGGCTCGACCTGGCATGCGGCCGGCAACGTGCCGACCTTCTCCTCGTCATGGTCGATCATGAACATGCAGCGCTATTCGGCCTCGCTCTATCGCGAACTGGGGGCGCTGGTCGACTATCCGATGAACTACCACGTCACGGGCTCGATCCGCCTCGGGCATTCGAAGGAACGGCTGCAGGAGTTCAAGCGCGTCGTCGGGATGGGTCGCTACCAGGGCATGGATCTCGACATCCTGACGCCGGACGAGATGCACAGCCGCTATCCCTTCCTCGAAACCCATGAACTGACCGGCGCGCTCTACGATCCCTATGACGGCGATATCGACCCGGCGCAGCTCACCCAGGCGCTCGCCAAGGGCGCGCGCGACTTGGGTGCCAAGGTCATCCGCTTCTGTCCTGTCACCGGAGCACGCCGCGAAAACGATGAATGGGTGATCTCCACCCCGCAGGGCGAAATCCGCTGCGAATATGTCGTCAACGCCGCCGGCTACTATGCACGCGAAGTCGGCAAGATGTTCGGCCGTGACGTGCCGATGATGGTGATGAGCCACCAATATATACTCTTCGAAGAGATTCCGGAGCTTGCCGCTTGGTCGAAGGAAGCAGGGCACAAGCTGCCACTGCTCCGCGACGTCGACTCCTCCTATTATCTCCGGCAGGAGAAATACGGCATGAACCTCGGGCCCTACGAGAAGAATTGCCGCGCGCACTGGGTGACTCCGGACGATCCGATGCCGGAGGATTTTTCCTTCCAGCTTTTCCCTGACGATCTCGAGCGGCTGGAATGGTATCTGAACGACGCCGTCGAGCGGGTGCCGATCCTCGGTACCGCGGGGCTTTCGCGCGTCATTAACGGGCCGATCCCCTATGCGCCGGACGGCAATCCGCTGATCGGGCCGATGCCTGGCGTGCCGAACGCCTTCGAGGCCTGCGTCTTCACCTTCGGCATTTGCCAGGCGGGCGGGGCGGGCAAGGTGCTCGCGGAATGGGTGACCGAAGGCCAGACGGAATGGGACATGTGGTCCTGCGATCCGCGCCGCTACACCGACTACACCGATCAGGATTATTGCATCGCCAAGGGCATGGAGATCTACGGCCATGAATATGCGATGCATTTCCCGAAGCATTACTGGCCGGCGGGGCGCGGCAAGAAGCTTTCGCCGATCCACGATCGGATCGCCGCGCTCGGCGCGCAGTTCAAGCCGTATAACGGCTGGGAGCGCGCCATGTGGTACGCCAAGCCCGGCGACGACACCTCCGAGGAAGCGACGCAGACTTGGGGCCGGGAAGGGCCCTGGGCGAAGCGGATCGAGGAGGAGTGCCTCGCCGTGCGCGATGCGGTCGGTATCCTCGACCTGCCGGGCTTTTCGCGCTTCCGCATCAAGGGTGAGGGGGCGCGGGAATGGCTGACGGGGCTCATCACCGGCCGCGTGCCGAAGCCGGGGCGCATCGGCCTTGCCTATTTCGCCGACGACAAGGGCCGCATCGTCACGGAAATGTCGGTGATGGCGATCGAGGAAGATTTCTTCTTCCTGATCACCGCGGCGACGGCGCAGTGGCATGATTTCGAGTGGCTACAGAAACACCGCCCGGCCGGAGCGGCCTTCACGCTTGACGACGTGACCGCGAATTTCTCCTGCCAAATCCTCAGCGGCCCGAAGTCGCGCGCGATGCTCGCGGAAGTCTCCGACGCCGATCTTTCGAAAGGCTGGCTCACCCATCAGACGGCGCAGATCGCCGGACGTTACTGCCAACTCGTTAGGGTCTCCTTTGCCGGGGAACTCGGCTGGGAAATCCATACGAAGGTGGACGACACGGCCGCAATTTTCGACGTGGTTTGGGCGGCTGGCCAGAAACACGGCCTGAAACCGTTCGGCATGGAGGCGCTCGACAGCCTGCGTATCGAAAAGGGCTATCGTGCCTGGAAGGGCGATCTTTCGACCGATTACACGATCCTGCAGGGCGGGCTCGAACGCTTCGTCGACTGGTCGAAGCCGAGCTTCAAGGGCAAGACGGCGCTAGAGCGCGAGAAGCAGCAGGGCGTTGCCAAGCGCTTCGTGACGCTGACCGTCGAGGCGGGCGAATGCGACGCGCCCTACATGTCGACGCTCTGGTCGGACGGCGACGTGGTCGGTGAGACGACCTCGGGGAACTGGGGTTATCGCGTCGGTAAATCGATTGCGCTCGGCATGTTGCGCGCGGATCTCGCCGTGCCCGGCCAGCAGATCGAGGTCGAGATTTTCGGCGATCGCTTCAAGGCTACCGTCCAGCCGGACCAGCCTCTCTGGGATCCCTCGAATGAAAGACTGAAGGCATGACGAAGCCCATACCCGCAAAAGCCCGTGCTGTCATCATCGGCGGTGGCGTCTCCGGCTGCTCGGTCGCTTATCACCTGTCGAAGCTCGGCTGGACCGATGTCGTACTGCTAGAGCGCAAGCAATTGACCTGCGGCACGACCTGGCATGCCGCCGGGCTGATCGGTCAGCTTCGCGCCTCGCAGAACATGACGCGGCTCGCGAAATATTCGGCCGACCTCTACGTCAAGCTCGAGGCCGAAACCGGCATCGCCACCGGCATACGCCAGAACGGCTCGATCACCGTCGCGCTGACGGAGGAGCGCAAGGAAGAGATCTACCGCCAGGCTTCGCTCGCCCGGGCGTTCAACGTCGACGTCCGCGAGATCACACCGGGCGAGGTCAAGGAGCTCTATCCTCACCTCAACGTCTCCGACGTGAAGGCGGCGGTGCATCTGCCGCTCGATGGCCAGTGCGATCCGGCCAACATCGCCATGGCGCTTGCCAAGGGGGCGCGGCAAAACGGCGCCTCCATTATCGAGGGCGTGAAGGTCACGTCGGTCCTGAAGAGGGATGGTCGCGTCACCGGTGTCACCTGCGAGCAGAACGGAGAGAGCTTCACGATCGAGACGGAGAATGTGGTCAACTGCGCCGGGATGTGGGGCAGGGAGCTTGCCCGGCAATCCGGTGTCACCGTGCCGCTCCACGCCTGCGAGCATTTTTATATCGTCACCGAGGCGATCCCGGGCCTCACCCGTCTCCCGGTTCTGCGCGTGCCGGACGAGTGCACCTATTACAAGGAAGACGCCGGCAAGATGCTTGTTGGCGCCTTCGAGCTCAAGGCGAAGCCTTGGGGGATGGAGGGCATCCGCGAGGACTTCTGCTTCGACCAACTGCCGGAGGACTTCGACCATTTCGCGCCGATCCTCGAAATGGCGGTGAACCGCATGCCGATGCTGGAAACGGCGGGCATCCATACCTTCTTCAACGGGCCGGAGAGCTTCACGCCTGACGACCGCTACTATCTCGGCGAGGCGCCGGAGGTGAAGGGCTACTGGGTTGCCGCCGGCTACAATTCGATCGGCATTGTGTCATCCGGCGGCGCCGGCATGGCGCTGGCGCAATGGATGAACGACGGCGAGCCGCCCTTCGATCTCTGGGAGGTCGATATCCGTCGCGCCCAGCCGTTCCAGAAGAACCGCAGCTACCTCAAGGAGCGCGTGTCGGAAACGCTCGGCCTGCTCTATGCTGACCATTTCCCCTATCGCCAGATGGCGACCGCGCGCGGCGTTCGGCGTTCGCCGCTCCATGAACATTTGAAGGCCCGCGGCGCCGTCTTTGGTGAGGTGGCGGGCTGGGAGCGCGCCAACTGGTTCGCAAGGGACGGACAGGAGCGTGAATACCGCTATTCCTGGAAGCGTCAGAACTGGTTCGAAAACCAAAAGGCGGAGCATCTTGCCGTTCGTAACGGCGTCGGCCTTTTCGACATGACATCCTTCGGCAAGATCCGGGTCGAAGGGCGAGATGCGCTCGCCTTCCTGCAGCGGCTCTGCGCCAATGAGTTGAATGTCGAACCGGGCCGGATCGTCTACACGCAGATGCTGAATGCGCGCGGCGGCATCGAAAGCGACCTGACCGTCACGCGACTTTCGGAAACCGCCTTCTTCCTCGTCGTGCCCGGTGCGACGCTGCAGCGCGATCTCGCCCGGCTGCGAAAGCATGTCGGCGATGAATTCGTCGTCATCACCGATGTAACCGCCGCCGAAAGCGTGCTTTGCGTGATGGGACCGAAGGCACGCGAGCTGATGCAGAAGGTGAGCCCGAACGACTTTTCCAATCAGGCGCATCCGTTCGGGACAGCGCGCGAAATCGAGATCGGCATGGGGCTCGCCCGTGCCCACCGCGTCACCTATGTCGGCGAGCTCGGCTGGGAGCTTTATGTCTCGACCGATCAGGCGGCGCATGTATTCGAGGCGCTCGAGGCAGCGGGGACGGACGTCGGGCTAAGGCTTTGCGGTCTTCATACGCTCGACAGTTGCCGGATCGAGAAGGCCTTCCGTCATTTCGGCCACGACATAACCGACGAGGATCATGTGCTGGAAGCGGGGCTCGGGTTTGCGGTGAAGCCGGACAAGGGCGATTTCATCGGCCGGGAAGCGGTGCTTGCCACGGAGAGCAAGGGGCTGTCGCGCCGGCTGGTGCAGTTCCGGCTCGCCGATCCGGAGCCGCTGCTCTTCCACAACGAAGCGATCGTCCGCGACGGCGAGATCGTCGGTACGATCACGTCCGGCAATTACGGCCACCATCTCGGCGGCGCGATCGGGCTCGGCTATGTGCCCTGCCGGGGCGAGGGCATCGCGGATGTATTGGCGTCGACTTACGAGATCGAGATTGCCGGAACGCGGGTCAAGGCCGAGGTTTCCTTGAAGCCGATGTACGACCCGAAAGCGGAGCGGGTGCGGGCTTAGGCGCGAAAAACGATTGCCCCTCATCCGCCTGCCGGCACCTTCTCCCTGTTCTGACGGGGAGAAGGGAGATGACGCGCCGTCCAGTCTCCGCTCCCCGCGTGCGGGGAGAGGGTTAGGGTGAGGGGTAGGGGTACATCCGCCGGGCAAGCGTGAGCGGCAAAGAGCTATAGCGCCATTGGGAGATGAATGATGGCTGAGGAATGCGCAGTTGCGGTTTCGAGACGGTCAGGCGGACGGGCGGCGCGCGTGGCGCTTCGCTCCGCGCCGCTCGCGGAAAACATCCGGCCGGTTCGCCCCGGTCTTCCGGGTGGGCAGTACAAGCCGCTTAGCGAGGCGAATGTCCAGCGCATTCATGAAGCCGCGCTCGATGCGCTGGAGCAGATCGGCCTTGCCAACGCGCCAAAATCCGGCATCGAGATCATGACCGGTGCCGGCGCCACCCTCGGTGATGACGGGCGCATCCGCTTTCCCCGGGCGCTGGTCGAAGACATGCTGGCCGTCGCGGCAAGGGACATTACGCTCTACGCCCGCGACCCGAAGCAAGATCTCGAGCTTAGCGGTACGCGGGTCTACTACGGCACCGCCGGCGCGGCCGTTCACGTTGTCGATGTCGAGAAGCGGGAGTACCGGGAGTCGACCGCGAAGGACCTGTTGAACGCGGCGCAACTCGTGCACCATCTCGATAATGTCCACTTCTTCCAGCGGGCAATGGTTTGCCGGGACATTCCCGATAATTTCCTGATGGACATCAACACCCTCTATGCCTGCTGCGCCGGCACCACCAAGCACGTCGGCACCAGCTTTTCCGATCCGTCGCATGTCGAGGGCTGTTTCGATCTCATCCACATGATTGCGGACGGCGAGGACAAATGGCGGGCGCGGCCATTCGTCTCCAATTCCAACTGTTTCGTCGTGCCGCCGATGAAATTCGCCGAGGAAAGCTGCGTCACGATGGAGAAATGCATCCGTGGCGGCATGCCGGTCCTCCTGCTTTCCGCCGGGCAGGCGGGCGCAACCGCGCCGGCGCCGCTTGCGACCGCAATCGTGCAGGCGGTCGCCGAATGTTTGGCCGGCGTCGTCTATGTCAACGCCATGTCCCCCGGCCATCCGGCGATCTTCGGCACGTGGCCCTTCGTCTCGGACTTGAGGACCGGGGCGATGTCCGGCGGCTCCGGCGAGCAGGCGCTGCTGACGGCCGGCTGCGCGCAGATGCATCAGTTCTATCGCCTGCCGGGCGGGGCTGCTGCCGGTATTGCCGACGCTAAACTGCCGGACATGCAGGCCGGGTGGGAACAGGCGATCTCCAACGTCATGGCGGGGCTTTCCGGGCTCAACATGGTCTATGAGGCGGTCGGGATGCATGCCTCGCTCCTTGGTTTCTGCTTGGAGTCGCTGGTGCTTGGCGACGACATGCTCGGGCAGGTGCAGCGCTGCATCCGCGGCATCGACGTGACCGAGGATTCGGTTTCACTCGAAACGATGCGTTCTGTCTGCCTCGAAGGTCCCGGCCACTATCTCGGCCATCCGCAGACGCTCGGGCTGATGCAGACCGAATACATCTATCCGGCGGTCGCCGATCGCACGAGCCCGAAGGAATGGGTGGAAATCGGCCGCCCGGATCTCGTCGCGCGCGCGATCGAGAGAAAGAACCGCATTCTCGCGGAAGCCGCACCTTCGGTTATCGCACCCGAGATCGACCGGGCGATCCGCGAAAAATTCAGGATCTATTGCTGACGGCAGGTGGAACCGCACGAGCGGTCAGCTCCGGCGGTCGAAATGCGTCCTGAGCGTCACATGCGTCTGGACGGTGGCGACTCCCGGAATCGTGGCGATCTGCCGCCGGATCGAGTCGAGGTCGCTATTGGAGTCGCATTCGACGAGCAACATCAGGTCCGTTGCGCCCGCAAGCGACCAACAACTGACGACATGCGGCATGCCAGAAAGATGCGGCACCACATGGTCGCAATTCTTGCCGGGCTGGAAGGCGACGGCGACCAGCGCGCGCACGACCGGCGATTTGTCCTCCTGACCGAGGCGGATCGTGTAACCGGCAACCACACCCTTCGCCTCGAGCCGCCGCAGCCGCTCGTGCGTCGCGCTGCGGGAAAGGCCGGCATGGCGGGCAAGCGCCACAAGACTCTGGCGCGAATCCTTGCGCAATGCGGCGAGCAGTAGCCGGTCCTTTTCATCGAGTTCGGTCAAATCGTCGTCCCCTGTCGGTGCGGCCGGACGAATGTCCGGACCGGGCAACATCATGCTCAGTGAAACCGGACGATAGGGCAGTTACCGTTCAGGGACAACGAAGGAGCCTCATCCGTGAACAGCTTGAAATTCCCCGACAATGCCGTCCTGATACCGATCGATATGCAGCAGGCCTTTGACGCGGCGCCATGGCCGCCGCGCTGGAACGATCGCGTCGATGAGAACGGCCTCGCGCTTCTCGCAGCCTGGCGCGCCGCGAAGCGGCCGATCATCCATGTGCGGCACGACAGTATCGAGGAAGGATCGACGCTGCGTCCGGAGCATCCGGGCAATGCGTTTCGCCCCGGTTTCGGGCCGAAGGGCGAGGAGCCGCTGGTCACCAAGAGCGTGAACGCCGCCTTCATCGGCACCGACCTCGACTTGCGGCTCCGGCGTCTCCATACCGATACCGTCGTGCTCTTCGGCATCTCCACCGACATGTGCGTTTCGACATCGGTGCGTGTGGGAGCGAATATGGGCTATCGCGTGATCCTCGTGGAAGATGCCTGCGACTGCTTCAACCTGGCAGACGGTGCCGGCGGTGTGGTTCCCGCGAGGGATATCCATCGTGCGCATGTCGCGACACTGAGGGCGGAATTCGCTTCAGTGGTTACGACGGCAGAACTGCTCGCGGCGCTCCGCGACGCCGAGGCGGCGTGATGGCGAGGACTGTGGGGGCGGGGCGCCACCGTAGGCTCGCGCTCCCCAATTCTTTGAAAGAAGCAATTCCAGACGGATACCGCTGCACACTTTTCCCGGAAATTGCTCTAACGCGTCGCCGCGCCTCGCACCTCGCTCACCTCGTAGGTCCATTTCGGCGCGGTCGGCGGTTCTCCCTCGCGGAATGGAAAGGTGAGGAACGTCTCGAACGGGCGGCTTTGGCCGCCCGGCACGCGAACGAGGATGAGCGCGGTGTCGTCGCCGATCGGTTCGCAAGCGCCATTGGGGCAGTCTTCGAGCGTGACGGTCAGCCGAAAATATTCGAGCGCGAGAGTGGAGCGGTTGTGAGCGGTGCCGCGGACGCGGTAGCTCCGCTCGGACTGGTTACGCTCGAAGGTCATGCTCTCAAGCGCGATGTCCTCGGTCGTAAGCCCGGCAGGACGGGTTGGCTCAGGCGTGGGCTCTTGCTGATTGCCGCGTTCGCTTAGCCAGATCGCGAAGGCCACCGTCAGACCGACGGCGACGGCAATTGACAGGACCAGTTCGGCCCGATTGCGAAAGCGGCTGTACCGGGCCGCGAGATAAACGATCGCCACCACGACCAGCAGGACAATCACCAACAGCATGAAGCTCCTCCTCGCGCCACCTTATATGGGGTGGAGAGCGCCTGGCAATTGCCGCGCACCACGCGAATAGATGCCTTGGAATCAATGCACTAGCGCCTGCCGGTTCCCGACACTGACCACCCTATTTCCCGGTCTTCAGACTGATCCAGTAACTGCCCTCGAAGGGAACCGCGGCGAAACGCGTGTTGATTTCCGCAAGGCTCGCCGTCGGATCGACATCCGGAAAAAGGTCCGGCCGCAGCCAGGAGGCGAAGGCTTCCGCCGCGAGGATGTTCAGCGGCACGGCATTGAAGAAATTCCAGAGCCCATGGACGCGTCCGTTGCGGACCGCCGCAGTGCTCGTCATCACCGGTGTTCCGACCGCTTCCGCCAAAGTCCGCTCTGCATCTTCCGCCTTCACGCCGGGCCCGATGGAGAAGCCGCTGTATTTTCCGCCAGGTGATGACGTGGCGATGTAGACCTCGGGATTTTCTGCCATGATCGCTTCTGCGTTGACCATCCCGCCGGGACGCGGCAGCTTTCCTTCGACGATGTTGCGGCTGCCGGTGATGCTGACGAATTCGCCGAGGCCGCCGACACCATAGGCCCAGCAACAGGCGGCTGCACCGGGGAACGCTTCCATGAGCACGGTCGGTCCGGGCTCCGGGTGCTTCACAACCCGCTCGCGGATGCGGGCGAGGCGTTCTTCATAGAAGCGGGCGAAATCGTTGGCCTGCTCCTCGCGTTCGAAGATCTTGCCGAGCAGTCGCATGTTGCCGGCGGTGTTCTTCAAGGGATCGCCGTTGAAGTCGACGACGACCACCGGCACGCCGACACTTTCGAGATAGTCAATCGCACGTTTGCCCGGTTCCGTATCGGCCTGCCAATTGGCAAGAATCGCGAGGTCCCCCTTGCGCGTCAGGAGCGCCTCGAAAGACAGGCCGGCTCCGCTGCCATCGTCGATCAGCGGTACCTCGGCGAGCCTCGGGAACCTGCGGACGAAGCTTTCGTAGATCTCCGGATTATCGTTCTTCATGTCACCCGACCAGCCGGCGAGCAGGCTTACGGGATCCGGATGGATGAGCGAAAGGGCGACGAGGTTGAAACCACTGCCCAGCAGAACCGATTTGGGTGGGGCCGGTATCGTCACCTGCCGGCCGACCGCATCGGTGATCGTCATCGGCCATGGGGTTTCCGCACGCGCGGCGAAGCAGAGCAGTGTCATCGACAGCAGCGCGATGACTCGGATGATGGTTACAAGGCCGAGACTGGAGCGAGACAATTATTGTTTCCTTTGGCTGGGAAGGGCGCAAAGACTGCCGCAACTCGGGATGCCGGGGAGAAGGTATCGCAGACAGCAGATCTTACGCCGGCAGACGGGCGCGCCATCCTCTTCGTCGTGGCGCAGGCAATCGAAGAAGGGGTTGGGTGCACCGTTCGGCATAAGGCGACAGTCGACCATGGCATCGGCTTGATGGTTTAAGGGTTCGGTTCCGGCTGTGCGAAGCGCATAGTCGATATGGACGGCCGCATTGTTCCAGGCGAGCTTGGGCGATATGCCGCCCACAGCTTTCAGGTGACCGACGACCTTACCGAGATGCTCTTCCATCAGCGGAGTGAGGACGGAAAAAATCTCCTGCTCGCTGTCCTCCCGCCAGTCGCCGGGTGTGGCCACGCCGAAGGCGCGGGGGAGACCGTCGGCCGAAACCGCGACCGTCATTGCGTCGAATGCGATGGGCAGCGCCTGGTGATCGAGGACCCGGGCGATGACATAGGGGATGGTGAGACAGGAGAAATAATAGAGTGACCACATGGAGGCGACAGCACGCCGGTCGCTGCCATTCGACGTCCCGGCATAGGTCGAAAGCGCCCGTTCGAAGGCGCCCGATGCGAAGAACGTGGTGAGCGGGATGCCGTCGGAGAGGTCTTCCGCCAGCATCATCTTCTCGTTGCACCAGGCATGCGGACCGGCAAAGGCCGACGACAGGAGCTTCGCCCCGCCGGTTGCCGTGATGCTTTCATGTCCTCTGGTTGCCATGGCACTACCAGTTGTAACGCAGCGAGCCGATAACGGTGCGGCCCTGATCGCGGTAGCAATAGTTCGACGTGCAGGTGATGTCGCGACGGTCGAAGACGTTGGTCGCGTTCACTTGCAACTGCAGCCCCTCATACTTCTTGTCGATAGCCGCGAAGTCGTAGCCGATCGAAGCGTCGAAAAACACGCGAGAGCCGTTTCTAATTGTATTCTGGTCGTTGCCGTAACTCGATCCGATGAAGCGGGCACCACCGCCAACACTTAAGCCGTAAAGGGGAGTGTCTTCCGGTATGAGATAGTAGGCCCAAACAGAAGCCGTGTGGAAGGGCGTGCTCGACACATACTTGCCGGTCGTTAAGGCAGAGCCTTCCTTGATGGTCACATCGTTGTAGCTGTAAGCCGCGGTGAGGGAGAGGCCGTTGTCCAGGCTGGTCGTTGCTTCCAGTTCGAAGCCGCGCGAGCGCATGTCGCGCTGGACCTGCGTGTTGACGGAGTTGATCACCTCCCAGACCACGCCGTTTTCCTGATCGATGTTGAAGATGGCAGCCGTGATCAGCGTATTGCTGTTGGGCAGGAGATATTTGACGCCGACTTCCTGCTGTTCGCTTTCCGTGGGCCGAAGCGGCTGGCCAGTATCGTAGTCGATGCCGATATTTGGGGAGAATGCAGTTGAATAGCTGATGTAGGGCGCAAGTCCGAAATCGGTCTCATACGTAAGACCGACGCGGCCGGAAAACTTCTTGTCAGTTTGCGATGTGCTGCTCGTCGCGTCCGTTTTAAGGTCGATAGTATCAGTGTCCGTGGAAATCCAGTCGTAGCGGCCGCCAAGCGTGAGCGTCCACGCGTCGTATCGGATCTGATCCTGAATATAGGTGCCTAGCTGCCATTGGTCCTGCTCGGTGCGTGAGCTGAAATCAGGTCGGGCGATCGGACCACCGTAGTCGGGGTCTAGGATATTGATCGGAGGTGCAGCTCCGCCACCGGCGAGGGCGTGGTACCGGAGCTTCTGCGCGTCAACGCCTGCGAGAAGCGTGTGGTCGAGAGCGCCCGTCTCAAACTTATATTCGAGCTGATTGTCCATGACGGCGGCAGTCAGGCGCTCGTCAAGGACGCCAGAGGCGCGTTCAAAGCCGTAACTGCCCGCGCCGGCTACATTGGGCACGAGCTGGCCAAAACCGTAAACATAGTCGGCCTCAATTTGGAGTGAGGAAATGCGAAAGTTCTGACGGAATGTCAGGCCATTGTCGAAGTCATGCTCGAACTCCCAACCGACCCTTCCCTGATCCTGGACGGAGTCGTTAAAGGACGGATCACCCGAGAAGAAGTCGGTGTAATGGGGGACCTGATCGTCATCCACCCAGGTGAAGTTAGCAGCTGTCCCGCCCGTCTTTGAGCGAGAGTATTCACTGAGGATCGTCAGCCTGGTGCCTTCGTCTGGAATCCATGACAGGGCAGGCGCTACGTAGATCCGGTCGTCCTTGACACCCACCTGCTCAGTGTCGGCTTCGCGCAGGAGCCCGGTTAGACGGTAATAGACAGGGTCCGTCTCGTTTATCGGCCCGGAGAAGTCGAACTGTCCCTGGTAGCGCTCGTAGGTGCCGTATTGGATCTGTACCTCACGCAGGGTCTGTTCCGTAGGACGCTTGGTAATGAGATTGTAAAGGCCGCCAGCGCTGCTCGATCCGTAGAGCGCTGACGAGGGGCCGCGCAGGATCGACACGCCTTCAAGGCCGTAGGGTTCATTCTTGAAGAGTGCAAATCCAGTTCCCGGCTGGCGTAGGTTGTCGCGGAAGACACCAGTGTATGTCACGTCGAAACCGCGGACGAAGAAGGCGTCAAAGCGCGGATCGAATCCGTACGCGTTGACTCGCGTGCCCGGCGTATAGGCCAGCGTTTCGAGCAGCGTCTGCGGATTGCGGTCCCTCAACTGCTGTTCCGTTACCGATGAGATCGACTGCGGCGTTTCAAGAAAGGGCGTGTCGACTTTGGCTCCGGTCGCACTGCTGATGCCGACATAACCATCGGCGGTGATGACGCCGCCGCTGCCGCCGTTGACGACCAGCGTTTCGAGTGCGGTCGAATCGCCATTGGACGCCGTGTCCTCCTGCTGTGCTTCCTGCGCATGCGCGGCGGCTACGAGAGCAAGAGCGGAGGTGCCGGCGAGGGCGGCGCGAATGAGCGGCAGAAGAAGGGTTTTCGTGGCGGGCATGCAATGCAACTTTCTGATCGATAGCCGAAATCCTATAAGATGAGTTATTCACTCATGATTTATGCCGGCGCAAGAGTTTTTTCATGACTATTGGACTCATGTTTAAAATTTTGTGGGAAATCTGCAACAGTTGCGCACGCGGCGTGCCATGCCGTCTCATGTTCGCGGTGTTTGATGGAGGTGCATAAACAACCCTCCGGTCGATCTGAGATCGACCGGAGGGTTGTTTTGCCGATGTGTTTTGGACTCCCGCGGGCGCGAACTTCGTACGGTCGGCCGAGAGGGGCGGCTACATTAGTAGGAAGCGGCCTTGCCCGAATCGCGGGCGTTCCTCGCCGCGACAAAGGCAGCAACCACTAGTGGGGCAGCATCGGTGGCGAAGGCAGCCGGCGGCAACACAAGGGTGCTCAGGCCCAGCGCGCCGGCGGCGGCGAGTATTGACGGCGGTACATGATGGCATCCTCCATCAACCATGATTGATCATGATGTGGCGAACGGCCGTGTAGTCCTCGAGCGCGTAGACCGACATATCTTTCCCGTAGCCGGACTGCTTGACGCCGCCATGCGGCATCTCATTGGTCAGCATGAAATGCGTGTTGATCCAGGTGCAGCCATATTGCAGGCGGGACGCCGCCCGCATCGCCTTGGTGATGTCCTTCGTCCAGACGGAAGAGGCGAGGCCATAGTCGCTGTCGTTCGCCCAGGCGACGGCATCATCGCTGCCGGTGAAGCGTGTGACGGAAACCACCGGCCCGAAAACTTCGCGGCGCACGATCTCGTCTTCCTGCGTGGCGCCGGCGACGACCGTCGGCTTGAAGAAGAAGCCGTCGTTGCTGCCTGCGGCGCCACCGGTGGTGATGTCGATGTGCTTCTGGTCCGCCGCCCGTTCGACGAAGCTCGCGACCCGGTCGCGCTGGCGCTTGGAGATTAACGGACCGATCTCGTTTTCGGTATCGTCATCAAGGTTGTAGCGGATTGTCGAGACCGCGGACGTCAGATCGGCAACGAGCTTCTCGTAGATGCCTGCCTCGGCATAGATGCGGCAGGCAGCAGTGCAATCCTGGCCTGCATTGTAGTAGCCGAAAGTGCGGATGCCGTTCACAACAGCCTCCAGGTCTGCGTCGTCATAGACGATGACCGGCGCCTTGCCGCCGAGTTCGAGATGGGTGCGCTTCACCGTCTTGGCGGCCGCGGCGAGCACCTTCTTGCCGGTGGCGATATCGCCCGTGATCGAGACCATGGCGATCTTCGGATGGTTGATGAGCGTATTGCCGACGGTTTCGCCGCGGCCGGTGACGACGTTGACGACACCTTCCGGCAGGATCTCCGCGAGCAGCCGCGCAAGCTTCAGCGCGGTCAGCGGCGTCTGTTCGGAAGGCTTGAAGACTACCGTGTTGCCGCCGCCGATCGCGGGGGCCAGCTTCCAGGCCATCATCATCAGCGGGTAGTTCCAGGGCGCGATCGAACCGACGATGCCAATCGGGTCGCGGCGGATCATCGAGGTATGCCCCGGCAGATATTCACCGGCCGTCGGCGCATGCAGGTTGCGCACCGCACCGGCGAAGAAGCGCCAGCAGTCGATGATCGCCGGCAATTCGTCGTTCTTCACGGCATTGATCGGTTTGCCGCAGTTCAGCGCCTCCAGCGCGGCGAAGCCGTCGGCGTCCCTCTCGATCGCGTCGGCGATCTTCAGGAGATAGTTCGAGCGCTCGGCGGGCGTTGTCTGCGACCAGGCGACGAAGGCGCGCTCGGCCGCGTCGACGGCGACGTCGACTTGCGCATGGGAAGCCTCCGCGACATCGATGATCTTGGCGCCCGTCCTTGGGTTCAGGATGTGCTCCTCGACCTCGGTCCCGGCTTCGAAGCGCGATCCGATCAAGAGTTGGGTGTCCATGTCTGTTCTCCCTTTGCGTTCGATTTCATTTGCTAGCGCCGGCGATCTGGTCGCCGTCGCGCGTCAGGTAGTAGGCGCCGAGGATCGGCAGGAAGGTTACGACAACCACGATCATGGCGACGACATTGGTCACCGGGCGTTGGCGCGGACGGATCAACTCTTCCAGCATCCAGATCGGCAGGGTCGATTGCTGCCCGGCAGTGAAGGTCGTGACGATCACCTCGTCGAAGGAAAGCGCGAAGGCGAGCATGCCGCCGGCAAGCAGCGCCGTGCCGATGTTCGGCAGGATCACGTAGCGGAACGTCTGGAAACCGTCGGCGCCGAGATCCATCGAGGCCTCGATCAGCGAGCCGGAGATCCGCCGGAAGCGGGCAACAGCATTGTTGTAGACGACGACGATGCAGAAGGTCGCGTGGCCGAGAACGATGGTCCAGAAGGAAAACGGGATATCCGCCATGGAGAAGGCCGAGCGCAGTGCGATGCCAGTGATGATGCCCGGAAGCGCAATCGGCAGGATGACAAGCAGCGAGATCGTCTCGCGGCCGAAGAAGCGTGTCTGGCTGATGGCAGCGGCACAGAGCGTTCCGAGCACCAGGGCCGTGGCCGTGGCGATCGAGGCGACCTTGACCGAGAGCGCCAGCGCTGCCCAGACATCCGGCCGGTCCCAGGCGACGCCGAACCACTGCGTCGTCAGGCCGGGCGGCGGGAACTGATAGCTCTTCTCCTCCGTCGTGAAGGCATAGAGAAAGATCAGCAGGATCGGCAGGTGCATGAAGGCGAGGCCGGCTGCGGCCGCGATTTTCAGGCTGAGGGGAGCGCGGTTCGATTTTTCAGAGCGCATCGAAGGCCCCCATGCGCTTGGCCATCCAGAGATAGAGGCCCATGATGACGATCGGCACGACCGTGAAGGCGGCGGCGAGCGGGATGTTGCCGGCGGTGCCTTGCTGGGCGTAGACCGCCTGGCCGATAAAGAGCCGCGACGAGCCGATGATCTGCGGGATGATGTAATCACCGAGCGTCAGCGAGAAGGTGAAGATCGATCCGGCGACGATGCCCGGCAGCGCTAAGGGAAAGAGCACGTAGCGGAAGGTCTGGGCCGGCGTGCCGCCGAGATCGGACGACGCTTCGATCAGGTTTGACGGTACCCGCTCCAGTGCCGCCTGAATCGGCAGGATCATGAACGGCATCCAGACATAGACGAAGACGACGAATGTGCCGGTGTAGCTGACCGACAGCGAATTGCCGCCGACGACTGGAAGCGCGAGCCATGCGTCGAGCAACCAGAGCAGGTTTAGTTTCTCGAAGAACCAGGTGACAATGCCCTCCTTAGCGAGGACCAGCTTCCACGCATAGATCTTGACGAGGTAGCTCGACCAGAGCGGCAGCATGACGCCGAGATAGAACAGCACCTTCCATTTTCCGCGCGCGTAGCGTGCCGCGTAGTAGGCGATCGGAAAGGCGATGAGCGCGGAGACGAGCGTCACCACCGCCGCCATCGTGACGGTGCGGATGATGATGTCGAGATTGGTTTCGCTCAGAAGCTGGCGGTAGGTGGCGAGCGTGAATTCGTAGTTGATCAGGCCGGAGAAGTCGTCGATCGAGAAGAAGCTCTGCAGCAGAAGTGCGAAGAGCGAACCGAGATAGACGATACCGAGCCAGAGAAGCGGCGGCCCGAGCAGCACCGCGAGAAGCACATGCGGGTGCCTCCAGAAGAAGTCCGAGAGACGCCCGGCGGTACCGCGACGTTCTGGAAGAATGATGCTTTCGGCGATGACGGTCATGCGTCCTCCATCGGGTGAAGGTCGCGCGCGGCGAAGCTGATTGTGACCGGGCTGCCGATGGCCGGGACCGCGTGTGCCGCAGGGGACGCAACGGCGATACGCGCACCGTCGACATCGACGACGACGCGGTTTGTGGCGCCGAGGAAGCTCTGGCCGGCGATGGTGCCGGCCAGACTCAGAGCGCCGTTGCTCGGGGCCGCGAGCGCGATCGCTTCCGGCCGCAGGCTGGCGAAGGCTGCCTTCACCCCCAGCCTTTGGCAGAGCTTCGTCGAGAGCACGTTGGACGACCCGACGAAGTCGGCGACGAAGCGGGTCTTCGGCTGGTTATAGACCTCTTCCGGCCTGCCGAGCTGCTGGATCCGGCCCTCGTTGAAGACCGCGATGCGGTCCGCCATCGACAGCGCCTCGCCCTGGTCGTGGGTGACGAAGACGAAGGTGATGCCGAGCGATTTCTGCAGGCTCTTCAGCTCCTCCTGCATCTGTTCGCGGAGCTTCAGATCGAGCGCTCCAAGCGGCTCGTCGAGAAGCAGAACCTTGGGCTTGTTGACGAGCGCGCGGGCAAGGGCCACGCGCTGGCGCTGGCCGCCGGAAAGCTGGCCGGGCCGGCGTGTGCCATAGCCCGGAAGCTTGACCATGGCGAGCGCGTCCTCGGCGGCCTTGCGCCGTTCCTCGCGTCCGGCGCCCTTGACCATCAGGCCGTAGGCAACATTGTCGAGAGTCGAGAGATGCGGAAAGAGCGCATAATCCTGGAACACGGTGTTGACGCTGCGCCGGTAGGGCGGCACACCCTCGGCCGTCTCGCCGAAAATTTCGATGTGGCCGCCGGTCGGCTGCTCGAAGCCGGCCATCAGTCTGAGGCACGTGGTCTTGCCGGAGCCCGAGGGCCCGAGCATGGCGAAGAATTCGCCCTCGGCGATGTCGAGATTCACGCGATCGACGGCGCGGACGACGCCGAAGTGGCGGGAAACGTTGTCGAAGAGGACGGCGGTGGTCATAGGGAAACTCCAGTATTCCGGCACCTCATCCCGCTGCCGCGACCTTCTCCCGCGAGCGGGGAGAAGGGACTCGCGGCGGGCGCCTCGCTTCAAGGTCACGCGGCGGCTTTGCCGAAGGCGTTCCCTCTCCCCGCGAGCGGGAGAGGGTTAGGGTGAGGGGCGATGCTTGCGATGCAGTTGCGGCTAACTTACCGTCCGCCGATCACGCCGATATAGTCGGAAACCCAGCGGTGATAGGGCACGCATTCGCCCTGGCTCTCACACTTCGCCACCGGCGTCTTCCAGAACTTGACCTTCTCGAAATCCTCGTAGCCGTTGGTCTTACAGCCGGCGTCGGTCAAAAGTTCGTTGCCCTTGCAGGCGGCGCCGACCGAGGGGTTCGCGCCGAACCAGGCGGAGACATCGCCCTGTACCTTGGGTGACAATGAATGCTCCATCCACATATAGGCGCAGTTCGGATGCTCGCTGTCGGCGTGCAGCATGGTTGTATCGGCCCAGCCCGTTACCCCTTCCTCTGGGATGACAGAGGCGATCGGCAGCTTTTCGGCCTCCATCAGGTTGACCTGGAACGGCCAGGAGCCGGAAGCGACGACGCCCTCGTTCTTGAAATCGTCGATCTGGATCATCGCGTCGTGCCAGTAGCGGCCGACGAGGGTGCGCTGGGTGCGAAGTAGGTCGAGCGCTGCCTTATACTGCTCCTCATTGAGCTCGTAGGGATCCTTTATGCCGAGCTCGGGCTTGTGCGCCATCAGGTAGTTGGCGGCATCGGCGACATGGATCGGGCCGTCATAGGCCTGGACGCGGCCCTTGTTGGATTTGCCGTCAGGCAGCGTCATTTCCTCGAACACGACGTTCCAGCTCTTCGGCGCTTCACCCTTAAAGGCCTCGGTGTTGTACATCAGCACGTTCGGACCCCAGACATAGGGCGTACCGTAGTGGACGCCGTTGACCGTGTGCCACGGCGCATTCTGCATGCGCTCGTCGATCGTCTTCCAGCTCGGGATAAGGTCGGTGTTGATCGGCTGGACGCGTTTACCCGCGACGAGCCTAAGGGAGGCATCGCCCGAGGCAGTGACGAGGTCGAAGCCGCCTTCGTTCATCAGGGCGACCATTTCATCCGAGGTGGCCGCGGTCTTGACGCTGACCTTGCAGCCCGTCTTTTTCTCGAAGTCGGTGACCCAATCGTAGTTCTTGTCGGTTTCGCCACGCTCGATATAGCCGGCCCAAGCGACGATCGAGAGCTCCCCTTCGCCTTTGCCCAACTCCTTCAGCGGCTCCTGCGCGAGCGCAGGGGCGATGAGCCCCAGCGAAAGAGTGAGCGCCGTGCAGGATTTCAAGATCTGCTTCATCGGAAGTCTCCCCAATTTATGCCGCGTTTTGCAGCTTTGTTCCCGGATCGAAGCGTGCCTTGATTTCTCCGTATTCGCAAATTCATTAATCAGAATGGAGGTATCGGTTTTTCCGATATCAGTGCAATAAACTTCCGTGCGCATTCCTCGAACCGAACGGAAGTTTAGCGTGGCCGGGCGCTGCGAAGGGCCTCGGCGATGCCGACAAAATCGCGTGCCGATTGCGGCAGGCTGGAGCCCTTCCGCCAAACCATGCCGACCTGCACCACCGGCAGAGCGCCGGATACGTCGCGGCTTTCGATCCGGTCTCCTTCGAGCGACCAGGGGCGGTAAACGAGATCGGGCAAGAGGGCGATGCCGGCACCGGTCGCGACCAGGCTTCTGACCGCCTCGACGGAGCGGGTGCGGAAGGCGACGTGCGGACGGGCGCCGAGCGCCGTCAGGAGCTTGCCCGTATTCTCCTCGATTTCGTCCACGGTCAGCATGATCAGCGGCTCCTTGGCGATGTCGCCGACCGAGATGATATCGGCACTGACGAGCGGATGGCCGATCGGAAGCCAGACACGGTAGGGAGAGGTTTCGAGGATTTCAGCCTGCAGCGCCATTCGGTCGCGCAGGTTTGAGATCACCATGACCGCGACGTCGAGTTCGCCACCGATCAACAGATGTTCGAGATAGGAGCCGTTGTCCTCGATTGCGCTCACCTCAACGCCCGGACAGGCGCGGCGGTAGCGGGCGAGCAGGTCGGAAAGCACATAGCCCGCGACGAGCGAAGTGACGCCGAGATTGAGCTTGCCTCCAAGTTCCTCGCGGCTGTCGGAAAAGCTGCGCCGCGCATCGGAGACGTCGGCCAGGATCTTCGTCGCGTGGCGCAGGAACTGATGGCCGTTGTGGGTGATCGACAGACCGCGCGGGTGGCGGTCGAAGAGTTCGACACCGAGGTCGGTTTCGAGTTCCTTGATCGCCTCGGTGATCGAGGATTGCGAAATCGAAAGGTTCTGCGCCGCGCGGGTGACGGAGCCCTGTTCGGCGACGGCGATGAAATACTGCAACTGCCGGAGTGTGAATGCCATGAACGGACTTAACACCGGGCAAGGACCCGATGGCAAGCGAGGCAGCATGGCTGCGCCATACCCCGCCGCATTTTGTCCTGCGCAGCAAGATGCAGATGGTAAGGTCTTTTCGAGGGAGAGCAGCATGGATTCGAAGACATGGCGGCCAATGCCGACTGAGCCGGGCATCCTTGCCTTTCACGAACGCTGCGAGGCGTTTTATCCTGCCGATGCGGTCAACGCCTCCATTGAGCAACAGCGCCAGTGGTACGACGCGCTTTGCGCCGACTTCGATGCGCCATCTCCAACCGGGCTCACGCGGCGGGATGAGCATGTTGGTGGCCGCATACCGGTGAGGCGCTATCGCCCGGCTGACGTTACAACCGAGGCCCGTATATTCTACATCCATGGTGGTGGTTGCGTCGTCGGCTCTCTTGAAAGCCATGATGCGATCTGCGCCGAACTTGCGCATGGCGTCCGGGCGGAGCTTGTTTCCGTCGATTACAGGCTTGCGCCGGAACATGTCTGGCCGGCGGCGTTCGAAGACTGCTACGAGGTATTGCGGGGTCTGCTCGCGGAGGGCCGCCCGGTGGTCGTCGCCGGAGACAGTGCCGGTGGCAATCTCGCGGCGGGCATCGTGCTCAAGGCGAAGGCCGAAGGGCTTTCCGGCATCATCGGCCAGGTGCTGATCTATCCAGCTCTCGGCGGCGATCTCGTCAGCGGCTCCTATGGCGAGATGGCGGAGGCGCCTGGTCTCACAACGGCCGACGTCGCTTATTATCGGGAGGTGTTGAAGGCGCCTGCGGACAATCCCTTCGCCCATCCGCTGAAGGCCCGTGATCTCTCCGGGCTGCCGCCGGCCTATATCACTGCAGCGACTTTCGATCCGCTGCGCGATGACGCGCGGAATTATGCGGCACGGCTTGCACAGGCCGGCGTCGACGTCACCTATCGTGAAGAACCGCAGATGATCCATGCGTGGCTCCGGGCCCGGCATATGAGCCCGGGCGCAAAAGAAGGCTTTCTCCACCTCGTTCACGGCGTGGCGCGACTGGTCGGGACGAGGTGAAGGCCATGAGCGGAGAGACCGACCTTGCCCGCCTGCTGGCGGAGATGAACCCGATCCTGCAGGAAGGCGAATTTGTCTATTGCACCGTCGAGGGCGATGCGGCGTCTTGGCTTGCGCTGGAGCCGATCGGCACTTTTCGTGAGGCGGAAGGCGCGACACTCATTCTCGAACGGTCGCGCGCGGAAGCGGCCGGGCTTTCCTATGGTCCCGTTCTGCGGCTCATCACGCTCAGCGTGCATTCCGCCCTCGAGGCCGTGGGCCTGACGGCAGCGGTGTCGGCGGCGCTCACCCGCGAACGGATCAGCGCCAATGTGGTCGCGGCCTATTACCATGACCACGTCTTCGTACCCACGGCGGATGCGGAACGGGCGGTGGAGGCGTTGCGGGGATTGAGCGGCGCATAGATGGGTGGCGTTGGACTTTGCCCCTGACCCTAACCCTCTCCCCGCGCGGGGCGAGGGGACACCGTTGCGGTTGGCGCACCCGCTTGAGCTTCCTATGGAAGACTCTGTCCGCAGGTGGGTAAAGGGGCCTTGGACGGGCAGCAGTCCCTTCTCCCCGCGCGCGGGGAGAAGGTGGCCGGCAGGTCGGATGAGCGGCGCGCTGTCCGGCTAGCGCGCCGATCGCTCACATGAAATCTCGCCGTATACGCTTTTCGAAGGTCTTCTCGAAGATCTTCTCATCGCCCTCGAAAGCCTCGACCTTGGCCGAGGTGATCCACTCGGTTTCGGTGCAGCCAAGCCGAGAGGTCGAGACGGTCTTGATCGACTGATCACCGCGCTGAGCGATGCAGGTCCAGGTGGAAAGCCCAGTCATCGAGTGCGGGTTGTCCGGTGCGATCGACCATGTTTCGTCGCGGATGTCCTGCGTCGCGTTGCCTGTGCCGGGATGCTCGACGAGGCCGGTATCCTCATGGATTCGGTAGTGCGTAACACCTCTCGTCATGTCGCGTTCGACCGTGCGGCGCGTTTGCGCCGGCGAATGCTCGATGTAGTGTGGCAGTGGATTGGGATTGGAGGGCTGCGGTACGACGACCTCGCGATGATCGCCGAGAAGCGGCAAGGAGAGTGAAAGGCTAGCGGTGTCGATCGTCAGGCCCGGATCGGTCGGCGACGGCAGGATCATTGGCCAGTAGGACGTTGACAGCGACAGGCGGATGCGGTGGCCGGCGCGGAAGCGATAACCGCAAGCGTCAAGCATCAGCGTGACGCGCGTCCTGCGGTTCTTCTCCATCGGCTGCGGCGTCGCATTGCCGTGGCGATGGGCGAGATTGAGCACGCCGAAGGCGACGCGCGTCGCGGTACCGTCGGGATGAATATCGACGATACGGGCAACGAGGTTCGCGGTCTCGGCGCCGCAGGACAGGTCAAGACTGAGGACCGGCTGCCCGAGATAATCCTGCGCTTCAAGCAGCGGCTGCGTTTCGAAGGTGAGCGATCCGGCGTCATCGGTGCGCTGGTCGCCCGCCATTTCGGCGTCCGGCTTCAGGGTGAAATATTCGCCGGATGCCGTGCCCGTATCGAGCGGTGAGCGGAGATAGATGTCGCCGATGCCCTTCGCCACCGAGACTCCAGCAGTCAGGCTGCCGTCGCCGGCGATGACAAACTTGCGCATTTCCGGCGCCGTCCAAACGTTCTTTGCGACCCATCGGCCCGGGTCTTCGTTCCGCCTGAGTGCAGGTCTCGGCCCGTCAAGGATATAGGCGCGCATTTGCGGCAGCTGTTCCGCGTCGTTTTTCTCGTCGCGAAGCCATCTGTTCCACCACCGGATCGCTTCGCTGTGGAAATCCGCGCGCGGCTTCGGCCAGGCGAAATGCGGATACTTGTGCACCCAGGGACCGATCAAGGCCTTGGCCCTCCCGCCAAGGCCCTCGACGGCCTTGATCGGCGTGTTGCGGTAACCGTCGGCCCATCCCGCGATCACCAGTGCGGGGATCGGGAAGCTCTCGAAGTCCTCGCAAATCGAGCCATGGCGCCAGAAATCGTCGCGGCGTTGGTGCTCGAGCCATTCCTCCAGGAAGAACGGTTCGTTTTCGAGCCGCTCCAGCCACATTTCCTTCCAGCGCTCGCCGACAAGCTCGGGATCCGGGGAGCGCGATTGGTAGGCGAGCATGGTCGCCGCCCAGGAGAGCTGTGCCGAGAGATGGCAGCCGTTCTTGTAATGGATGTCGTCGTTGTATCGGTCGACGGTGGAGGCGATCGATATAACGGCTTTGAGCGCCGGCGGTTTGAGAGCGGCCACCTGAAGGCAGTTGAAGCCGCCCCAGGAAATGCCCATCATTCCGACCTTGCCGTTCGACCAGGGCTGCGCGGCGATCCATTCGACGATCTCGCAGCCGTCGGAAAGCTCGCGCGCTGTGTACTCCCCATCGATCACGCCGTCGGATTCACCGGAGCCGCGGATGTCCACGCGCACGCCGGCAATGCCGGCAGCGGCAAAGACCGGATAGGTCGATTCATCGCGAGCGCAGGTGCCGTCGCGCTTGCGATAGGGCAGGTACTCGAGAACGGCCGGCACCGGATTCTGCTCCGTGCCCTCGGGCATCCAGATGCGCGCGGCAAGACGCGTCCCGTCCTTGAGCGTGATCCATTCGTTCTCGAGGACGGTAAAGTTGCGATCGGCCATCGTGTACCTCCCGATCCATTCCTGATTATTGAGATGCAGGATGCGGGCGGAAAACCGCCCACACTTTTCCTCGTTCCGCATTAGCTGTCGAACCAGACGCGGCTTCCGACATAGCCGTTCGAAAGGTCGTTGCCTATGTCGTGCACGAAGCCTTTCAGCGAGGCGGAGGCGGCGTTCACGTAGTCGTTGAATACGGGCAGGATCAGGCCACCTTCGTCGCGCACCATCAACGCCATGGTGCGGTACATGTCCTTGCGCTTGGCCTCGTCAAGTTCGGAGCGCGCCTGCAACAGCAGTTTGTCAAAATCCTCGCGCTTGAATCGGGTGTCGTTCCATTCCGCGCTCGAGAGATAGGAAGTGGAATAGCGCGAGTCCTGCGTCGGGCGGCCGCCCCAATAAGAGGCGCAGAACGGCTGCACGTTCCAGACATTCGTCCAATAGCCATCCTCGGGCTCGCGCCTGATTTCGAGTTCGATGCCGGCCTTGCGGGCGCTTTCCTGGAAGAGCACCGCCGCATCGACGGCGCCCGGGAAGGCGGCATCGGAGGTGCGCAGCAGGATCGGCCGGTCATGGCCGGATTTCTTATAGTGGAAGGCCGCTTTATCCGGATCATAGACGCGCTGCTCGATGCCTGCCGGCGCGAGCGCATAGTTTTCGTTGACCGGATAGTCGTTGCCGAGCTTGCCGTAGCCACCGACGGCCCGATCCAGGATCGCCTGCCGATCGATCGCGTATTTCAGCGCCAGCCTCAGATCGTTGTTGTCGAAGGGCGCCGTGTCGCAATGCATGAGGAAGCTGTAGAAGCCCTTGCCCGGAGTCTGCAGGATCTGGACGCGCGGGGCGCGCTTCAGAAGCGATACGGTCTTCGGGTCGACGTTGTTGATGAAATGCACTTGGCCAGACGAAAGGGCCGCGATGCGCGCCGAGTTGTCATTCATGACGATGATCTCGACGCTGTCGACAAAGCCGCGATCCGAGCGCCAGTCGGCGGTGTTCCTTTCGAAGGTCGCGCGGATTCCGGCCTCATAGCTTATGAGCTTGTACGGGCCCGTTCCGATCGGCGAGGCAGGATTTTCGACGCCGCCGCCCGGCTGGATGATGAGGTGGTAATCGGTCAGCAGCAGCGGCAAATCCGCATTGCCTTCCGAGAGCGTCAGAACGAGATCGCCGGCCTTTTCCTCAATCGTCTTGATCGATCGCATCAGTCCGAGTGCGCCCGACTTGGAGCCTTCGTCAGAGTGCCGCTTCAGCGTCGCGACGACGTCGGCGACTGCCAGTTTGCTGCCGTCATGGAAAGCGATGTCGTTGCGGATTTTGAAAGTCCAGACCGACGCATCCGCGGAAGGCTCCCAGGAAGAAGCGATCGAGGGCAGCGGCGCGCCGGTGACCGGATCAGACTCGACGAGCTTGTCGCCCCAGAGATGGCCGATGACGAAGGAGACGGAGCCAGTATAGGCGGCTGGATCGAGGGAGTCCGTTGTCGCGCCGCCCTTGAGGCCGAGCTTCAAGTGACCGCCGCGTTTCGGCTCCTGGGCCCGGGCTTCGCGCGCCAGCATTGTGCCACCGAGGCCGGCGGCAAGACCCAGCGCCGCTGTGCCTGCGAGAAAGCCGCGGCGGTTGATGCCGGTCGGGACGATAAGGCCGTCGGGACGCTTCGTGAATTCCGTCATGTCAGGGTTCCCCTTCCTGCGTTTGTTTGACAAAACCTAACGCCTGCGTCACGGGACACAATTTCGCGACTTGACGCTGATTGACGCTAGTTTACGCTCCTCGAAATCAACGGTTCGGAGCCCGATGTGGAGCAGGACGATACATTCGTCGTCAATTTGCGTTTCGCCTGCGCGACCCGGCGCTCGATCTCGCAGATTTGCCGCGAGATTGGTATCAATCGCCAGCAGTTCAACCGCTACATCAGCGGTGAGGCGCGGCCGTCGGCGCACAATGTTGCGCGGATCGCTGCGTTCTTCGGGCTTTCGGCGCAGGATCTTTCGCTTTCGCCGAGGCTGTTCGAAGCGCGGATGACGCGTCCCAACCGCGACCGCTCGGAGGCGAGATTGCTGCTCGACGGCTTTCCCGGCGACATCTCGGCCCTCAGGCGGCACATGGGCTACTACCAGACTTATCACATCTCCCCGTCATGGCCGGGTCTCGTCGTCTGCTCCTGCGCGCGGATATACGAGGATCACGGTTCCGTCCGCGTAAAATCGATCGAGCGCATCCGCGATGCTGCAAACGAAATACGACAGTTTTCGAAATATGTCGGTCTCGCAACCTTCTGGCGAAACCGCATCTTCATCACGGAGCGCAGCGTCGGTCGCGAGCCGATGCTTTCGCAAACGATCCTGCTGCCATTCGAAGTGCATCAGCGTGTTTATCTGCGCGGCACCACCATGGGCGTATCGTGGCGCAAGGAAAACCAGCCTTACGCCTCGCGCATGATCTGGCGCCATATCGGCCAGGAGCCGGACATCCGGCAAATGCTCTCACGTTGCGGCGTGCTCGCGTTCAGCTCGCGGCAACTGCCGGCCACAGTGAGGAGCTTTCTCGACACGCCCGCGGCCGAAGTGCTGAGCGTCCCCGCTGAATATTGAAGCTGTTAGCGCAGTGCGATCACACCTCCCCGCGAGCGGGGAGACGTGATTGATCAATTGCCGGCGCTCTCCATCCGCCGGGTCTTCAGCACCTTCTCCAGCCAACCGATTTCCATCTCCGGCACCGACTTCAAGAGCAGGTCCGTATAATCGTCGAAGGGCGGCGAGAGCACTTTCGACTTCGGCCCGAAGCGCACCAGGCGACCACGGTGCATGACCGCGACGCTGTCAGCGATGGCTCGGACAATGGCGATGTCGTGGGTGATGAAGACATAGGAAACAGCGGTTTCCTCCTGAAGCCTGAGAAGCAGATTCAGGATGCCTTCGGCGACAAGCGGGTCGAGCGCCGAGGTCGGCTCGTCGCAGAGAATGAGTTCCGGCTTGGCCGCGAGCGCCCGGGCGATCGCGACGCGCTGCTTCTGGCCGCCCGAGAGCTCGGCCGGATAACGATCGAGGAAGCGCGGCCCCATCTCAATCTGGTCGAGCAGTTCCTTGACCCGCTCCGTCTTCCTGGCTCCATGCATGCCGAAGTAAAAGGAGAGTGGCCGGCCGATGATGTCGCGCACCGTCTGGCGCGGGTTCATCGCCGTATCCGCCATTTGGTAGATCATCTGGATGCGGCGCAGTTCGTCGTTCGTCCGGCCTTTGAGCGCCCTCGGCAGTTCCTTGCCGTCGAAGGTGATGCGGCCCTCGCTTGGCGGCAACAGCCCGGTGATTACGCGGGCGAGCGTCGACTTGCCGGAGCCGGACTCTCCGACGATCGCCAATGTCTGGCCCTTCGGCAAATGCATCGACACGTCGTGCAGCACCTTAAAACCATTGGCATAGCCGGCATGGACGCGCTCGATCTTGAGCAGCGCGCCGGACTGGTCTAACGCTTCGTCGCGTTTTGTCTGGCGGACGCTGACGAGGGCGCGGGTATAGTCCTCCTTGGGCGCTTCGATCACCTGCTTGGTCGTGCCGTATTCGACGGTCTTGCCATGGCGCAGCACCATGATGTCGTCGGAGATCTGCGCGACGACGGCCAAATCATGGGTGATGTAGAGCGCCGCCGTATTCGTTTCCTCGATGGCGTGCTTGATCGCCGCGAGTACGTCGATCTGAGTGGTGACGTCAAGCGCCGTGGTCGGTTCGTCGAAGACGATCAGCTCGGGGTTCGGGCAGAGCGCCATCGCGGTCATGGCGCGCTGCAACTGGCCGCCTGACACCTGATGAGGATAGCGGTCACCGAAGGTTTCCGGATTGGGAAGGCCGAGCACCCGGAACAGATAGAGCGCGCGCTTCTCGGCTTCATCCCGTGTCATGATGCCATGTCGGAGCGAGGCTTCGATGACCTGATCGCCGAGCTTGTGGGCGGGGTTGAAGGCGGCTGCCGCGGACTGCGCCACGTAACAGACCTGGGCGCCCCGCACCGAGTTGATGCCGGAGCGGTCGAGCTTCAGGATGTCGCGACCATTGAGCAGCACCTCGCCGGCGATGATGCGGCAGCCGCCGCGGCCATAGGCAAGCGCCGAGAGGCCGATCGTTGACTTGCCGGCGCCGGACTCGCCGATGAGACCGAGCACCTTGCCCTTCTGCAGGTCGAATGAAACGCCTTCGACCAGGGTCACGACCTTGGGCGGTTCGCCCGGCGGGTAACTCGTCGCCTCGATTTTCAGGTTCTTGACGGAAAGAAGCTCAGGCATCGCCGCGCCCTCCTTTCAGGCTCGAGGTCCGCTTCATCAGCCAGTCGACGACGAGGTTGACGCAGATGGCGAGTGTCGCGATTGCCGCACCCGGAACGAGTGCCGCGGAAATGCCGAAGATGATGCCGTCCTTATTGTCCTTGACCATGCCGCCCCAATCGGCGGCCGGCGGCTGAATGCCGAGGCCGAGGAAGGAGAGGGTGGAGAGGAACAGGATCGAGAACGCGAAGCGCAGGCCAAATTCGGCCAAGAGCGGTGAAAGCGTGTTCGGCAGGATTTCGCGGAAGATGATCCAGAGCGAGCCTTCACCGCGCAGCCGTGCCGCCTCGACGAATTCCATTACCGCCACGTCGAGCGCGACGGCGCGGCCGATGCGGAAGACGCGGGTGGAATCGAGAACCGCCATCACCAGGATCAGGATCCAGAGATGTTGCGGCAGCACCGCGAGCACGACGAGAGCGAAGATCAGCGTCGGGATCGCCATCATCAGATCGTTGAAGCGCGAGAAGAGCTGGTCGACGAAGCCACCCATAACCGCCGCGGCAAAGCTCAAGATCATGCCCAGCGAGAAGGAGAGCACGGTTGCCGCCAACGCCACGAAGATGGTGGTGCGGGCACCATAGATCAGCCGCGAGAGCAGGTCGCGCCCGAGATTGTCGGTGCCGAGCAGGAAGTCGCCGCCGGCCGGCAGCCAGATTTCGCCGACGACGTCCCGCTCGCCATAGGGCGCGATAACAGGTGCAAAAATCGCGCAGAGAATGGCGATCGCGATGCCTGCGATGCCTATCCAGGCGCTCAAGGGGATAGATCTCAGGTTCATCGCGGGTGCCTCAGTCTCGGGTTGGCGAGAATGGCGAGAATGTCTGCCGCCATGTTGAGGAAGATGTAGAAGGCCGCAAAGATCAGGCCGCAGGCCTGGACGACCGGCATGTCGCGCACGGTCACGGCATCCACCATGTATTGTCCCATGCCCGGATAGACGAAGACCACTTCGACGACGACGACGCCGACGACCAGATAGGCGAGGTTCAGCGCGATGACGTTGATGACCGGGGCCACGGCATTGGGAGCGGCGTGGCGGGCGATGATGCGGAAGGTGCTGAGCCCCTTGAGTTCGGCGGTCTCGACATATGCCGACGACATGACGTTGAGGATCGCCGCCCGTGTCATGCGCATCATATGGGCGAGAACGACGAGGACGAGGGTCGCGACCGGGAGCGCAATCGCCGAAAGCCGTTCGGTGAAGCTCATGCTGTCGTAGACCGTCGCCGGGAAGGTGGCGACGCCCCATTTGACCGCGAAGAACATGATCAAGAGGTAGCCGATAAAGAACTCGGGCAGCGAGATCGCCGCGAGCGATATCACGTTGATGATCTTGTCCGGCAGCCGGTTGCGGAACTGCACGGCCAGCATGCCGAGCCCGACGGCGAGCGGTACGGAGATGAGCGCGGCGAAAAACGCAAGGAACAGCGAATTGCCGAGCCGGTTGCCGATCTGCTCGCTGACCGAGTTCTTGCTGGCCCAGGAGGTCCCGAAATCACCCTTGACGGCGCCGCCGAGCCAATCGAGGTAGCGTTCACTCCAGGGCCGGTCGAGGCCGAGGTCCTTGCGGATGTTTTCGACCGCCTGCGGTGTCGCCGACTGGCCGAGATAGGTGGTGGCGAAATCGCCGGGCAGAGCTTCGATGCCGCCGAAGATCATCAAGGACACGGCGAAAAGCAATCCAACACTCAAGCCGAGGCGCTGAAGGACCAGCGCCGCGAGAGGACGGCGAAAGACGAACCGCCGCCAGAAGGTGCCACCGATCTCGCCGGTGGGGTTGGGTTTTGCTGGCACTCCGGAAAGGTCGGCAGACCGCGGGGGCTCACCCGCGGTCCCATCCGTCAGAACCGGACCAGTCATTGGTCCGCTTTCCATCATCAGGCGTCCAGCCACACACGCGTTGCGACATAGCCGTTCGACATGTCGTTGCCGATGTCGTGGACATAGCCCTTCACCTGCTTGGTCGCGGCGTTCACAAAGTCGTTGAACATCGGCAGGATCAGGCCGCCCTCGTCACGCACCATCATCGCCATGGTGCGATACATTTCCTTGCGCTTGGCTTCATCCAGTTCGGAGCGGGCCTCGAGCAGGATCTTGTCGAAGTCTTCACGCTGGAAGCGGGTGTCGTTCCAGTCGGCGTTCGAGAGATAGGCGGTCGAATACATCTGGTCCTGCGTCGGACGGCCGCCCCAATAGGAGGTCGAGAACGGCTGGACGTTCCAGACGTTGGTCCAATAGCCATCGCCTGGTTCGCGCTTGACCTCGATCTCAATGCCGGCCTTCTTGGCGCTTTCCTGGTAAAGAACGGCTGCATCGACCGCTCCCGGGAAGGCAACATCCGAAGTGCGCAGCAGAACCGAACCGCTGTGGCCCGATTTCTTGTAGTGAAAGGCGGCCTTGTCCGGATCGTAGGCGCGCTGCTCGATGCCTTCCGGGAAGAGCGCGTAAGTATCGTTGATCGGGAAGTCATTGCCGACCTTGCCATAGCCGCCGAGGATGCGCTGGACCATGGTCTCGCGATCCATCGCCAGTTTCAATGCCATCCGCAGATCGTTGTTGTCGAACGGCGCGGTATTGCAATGCATGATGAAGACGTAATGACCGCGGCCGGACGTGTTGAGGATTTCAACGGTCGGCGCGCGCTTCAACAGGCTCACCGTCTTCGGATCGACGCGGTTGATGTAGTGCACCTGACCGGACGAAAGGGCGGCAATGCGCGCGGTCGCATCGTTCATGGCGATCAGTTCGATCGAATCCACGTAGCCGCGGTCCGTGCGCCAGTCGTCCGCATTCTTTTCGAAGGTGGCGCGCACGCCCGGCTCGAAGCTCGTCACCTTGTACGGGCCGGTGCCGATCATCGCATCGGGATTGTCGAGGCCACCATTCGGCTGGATGATGAGGTGGTAATCGGTGAGAAGCAGCGGCAGGTCGGCATTGCCTTCCGTCAGCGTCAGCACGAGCTTGTCGCCATCGGACTTGATTTCCTTGATGGATTTCATCACGCCCAGAGCGCCTGACTCCGATTTGTCATCGGTGTGGCGCTGCAGTGTCTTGATGACGTCGTCGACTGTCAGTTCCTTGCCGTCGTGGAATTTGACACCCTTGCGGATCGTGAAGGTCCAAGTTGCCGCATCAGCAGAAGGCTCCCAGGATTCGGCAAGGGCCGGAATCGGCGCGCCGGTGGTCGGATGGCTCTCGACGAGCATGTCGCCCCAGTTGCGGCCGACGACAAACATGAACTGCGATAGGGCCTTTGCCGGATCCCTCGAGTCGGTCGCAGCCGCGCCTTCGAGGCCGAGTTTCAGGTGCCCGCCGCGCTTCGGCTCCTGCGCCGCGGCACTGGTTGCGAAAAGCGTACTGGCGGTCGAGGCGGCGATGCCAAATGCGGCCGCGCGTCCGAGAAACTCGCGCCGGTTCATTTTGCCCAGCATGACCTGTCGTGTCAGATAGTCTTTGTAATCGCTCATTCCCCTGTTCCCTTCTTTCAGTCGGCATTCGCCGTTCGTTGTGATTGGTAGAGACTGTTGCGTATCGTCCGAAATGGCTTCGAAGCTATCTTGCCCGTGATGTCGTCTCGTTTCTCCTCCTTTGCGATTTACGGTGGCGATACAGCTCCTCCGATCCATAAGGCTAGTCGTTCGGAGCTGGCTTGTAACGTCCTAATTTATAAATCTTTTCCATAAGCCTTGCTTGGTCGGCCACCTATTCCCGCGTGCGCCGATGCTCGCGGCGCGCCACGTTGAATGCCGGTTCTCGCCGGCTGGAACTCACTCGACCGTTGGCGGCCGTATCGTCTCAGCGCCCCTTCCAAACGGGATCGCGCTTCTCGGCGAAGGCGCGTGCTCCTTCGAGCTGATCTTCGCTCGAATAGAGGATATCGACCGTCTTGAACTGGCGGCGGGTGATCTTGTTCATCGTTGTCTGGAAATCGCGGCCCTCCGCCTCGCGCACCACTTCTTTGATCGCGGCGTAGACCAGCGGCGGTCCGCTTTCGAGCAGGCGCGCAAGCTCCCAGGCACGTTCCATCAACCGGTTGGCCGGCAGAATCTCGTTGACGAAGCCCCAGCGGTTCGCCTCGTTGACGTCGAGCCAGCGGCCAGTCAACAGCATGTCCATGGCGATGTGGTAGGGAATGCGCTTCGGCAATTTGATCGAAGCGGCATCCGCGACGGTGCCGGAGCGGATTTCCGGTAGCGCGAAGGTCGCGTGTTCGGCAGCAAGGATGAGGTCGGTCGAAAGCGCGATCTCCAGTCCACCGCCGCAACAGATGCCGTTGACGGCGGCAATAATCGGCTTGTTGAGGTCGCGCAGTTCCTGGATGCCGCCGAAACCGCCGACGCCATAGTCGCCGTCGACAGCGTCACCTTCAGCGGCGGCCTTGAGGTCCCAGCCCGGGCAGAAGAATTTTTCGCCCGCACCAGTGACGATCGCCACGCGCAAAGCATGGTCGTCGCGGAACTCGCGGAAGATTTCGCCCATGATCCGGCTAGTCTTCAGATCGATGGCGTTGGCCTTCGGCCGGTCGATCGTGACTTCGAGAATGCCGCCTTCGCGGCGGGTGAGGATCGGTCCGGTCATAGGCGTCATTTCCTCCGGCGGATCAGGGCGTCAGCGGCGATGGCTCCTTGGCCCTCCGGTAACACCATAACAGGATTGATATCGAGTTCGTCGAGCTTTGAAGCGTTTGAAACGACATAGGATGCCGCAGCGGCGACAGTCCTGCTCAGCGCCGCTACATCGCCCTTCGGGCCGCCGCGATAGCCGTCGAGCAGCTTCCTGATCTTGAGGCTGTCGATCGCCTCCGAAATCGCCTTGTCGGTGGTCGGAAGCGTCAGGATCGCCGAATCATCCAGCAATTCCACGAGGATTCCGCCTGCGCCGACGGTGAGCACCGGGCCGGCAACGGGATCGCGCATTGCCCCGATGATGAGTTCCGCCACAGGCTTGGCGACCATCTTTTCCACAAGATAGCCCGAAGCAACCACGGCCATCGCCTTCGCGGCGGCGTAGACCTCGTCGCGGCTCGCGAGGTTGAGCTTGACCGCGCCAGCTTCTGTCTTGTGGGCGACGCCGAGGCCCTTGAGCACGACGGGGAAGCCCAGGGCTTCGGCGGTATCTGCCGCTTCTTCGGCCGTGGCGGCCGTTTTGCCCCGGGGAACCTCAACGCCAGCATCCAAAAGCTCCGCCTTGGCCTCTGCCTCGGTCAGCGTAACGGCATCGCCCATTTCGGCCGGCACCTTGAGGAGGGACGGTGGGGCAGGCCTTGACCAGGCGGCACCGATCTCAGCGGCAATCTCCGCAGCGGCGAGCGCTTCGTCGATGCCGAAGAACGGAACGACGCCCGCAGCCATCAGCGAAAGGGCGGTTTTTTCCGGCATGTTCTCGCCGAGGCTAGCGACGATACCCGCGACGGCGCCGGTCGCCCCAGCCGAAGCGATAACCGCCTCGCAGGTCGTCACCCAATCTTCGGCATCGCAACGGTCGAGACGCGGGAAGTCGAGCACGATCAGATTCAGAGCATAGCCCCCCTTCATCATAGCGGTGAAGGCAGCCGTTTGCTTGTCACGGTTGCCCCAGACGAAGGTGTGGTAGTCGAGCGGATTGGCGATCGTCACCATCTCACCGAGGTTTTCCTTCAGCGGCTGGCGCTGTTCCTCGCGCAATGGCCGGAAGTTGATCCGGCGACGGACGCCGGCGTCTGCCATCAGCGAAGCCTCGCCGCCAGAGCAGCTCATCGAGGAGATGTCGGCGCTCTCAAGCGGGCCATGAAGATGCAGGAGCTTCAGCGTTTCGAGGAGCTCGGGCAGTGTGTCGATCCGGCCGATGCCGAGGCGGGCAAGCAGCGCGGACGAGACGCGGTCGTTGCCGGCGAGCGAAGCGGTGTGGGACACCGTCGCGACCCGTGCTGCCTCCGACTTGCCGACCTTCAGCGTCACGACGGGCTTGCGCAGTTCCCGCGCACGGGTTGCCAGTCGCTCCAGTGCCTCGATGCTGTCGAAACCTTCGATATGGAGGCCAACGGCGGTGACGCGCGGGTCTTCGAGCACGGCGCAGGCGATGTCGGAAAGGCCGGTCTGTGCCTGGTTGCCGGCGGTCATGACATAGGCGAGCGGCAGCCCGCGTGTCTGCATGGAGATGTTGCAGGCGATGTTGGAGGACTGCGTGAGGATCGCCACGCCGCGTTCGACGCGCAGCATGCCATGCTGGTCCGGCCAGAGCAGGGCGCCGTCGAGCATGTTGATGAAGCCGTAGCAGTTGGGGCCGACAATTGGCATGTCGCCGGCGGCGGCGACCAGCGCCTCCTGCAGATCATTGCCGTCGGCAAGCTCTTTGGCTGCTTCGCGGAAGCCCGATGCGTAGCAGACGGCGCCGCCGGCGCCGCGTGCTGCAAGGTCGCGAATGATCTCGATCGTCAATGCCCGGTTGACGCCGACAAAGGAGGCGTCCGGCGCACTTGGCAGATCCGCTACCGAGCGATAGCAGCGGCGGCCGAGAATCTCGTCTTCGCGCGGGTGAACCGGCCAGATCTCGCCGGCAAAGCCCATCTTGTCGCATTGTTCGATGACGCGGCGCGCCTCCTTGCCGCCGAAGACGGCGATCGACCGTGGGCGGATCAGCCGGTCGAGAGAACGGGAAGGGGTGCTCATGCGGCGCTCCCTTCGAATGCGCCGAGGGGGCTGACTTGCCGAAACTCCATCATCACTCAAGCCCCCAGCGGCCGCAAAAGATCGCGGCTGATGATGTGCCGCTGGATTTCCGAGGTGCCGTCCCAGATACGCTCGACGCGAGCGTCGCGCCAGAAGCGGGCAAGCGGCAGGTCGTCCATCAGCCCCATGCCGCCATAGATCTGGATCGCCTCGTCGGTGACGCGGGCGAGCATTTCGGTGGCATAGACCTTGGCCGATGCGATCTCGCGGTTCGAGGGCAGGCCCTGGTCGAGCCGCCAGGCGGCGGACAGCGTCAGGAGGTCGGCCGCGTCGATCTCGGTGATCATGTCGGCGAGCTTGAAGGAGACCCCCTGGTTGGCGCCGATCGGCTTGCCGAACTGCTTGCGTTCAGCCGCATAGGAAAGCGCGTAGTCGAAGGCGCGACGCGCGCGCCCGACAGAGGTGGCGGCGACCGTCAGCCGCGTCGCGTAGAGCCATTCGTTGGCGATATCGAAGCCCTTGTGCACCTCGCCGAGGATCTGCGAGGAGGGCAGGCGGCAATCGTCGAAGGTCAGGATGCAGTTCTTGTAGCCGCGATGCGAGACGGAATTGTAGCCCTCGCGGATCTGGAAACCCGGTGTGCCACGGTCCACGAGGAAGCAGGTAATTTTCTTCTTCGGGCCGCGCGGCGTCTGTTCCTCGCCAGTGGCGATGAAGACGATGACGAAGTCGGCAATGTCGGCGTGGCTGATAAAGTGCTTGGTGCCGTTGACGATCCAGTCGTCGCCATCCTGTCTCGCGAAGCATTTCATGCCGCGCACGTCGGAGCCGGCGTCCGGCTCGGTCATGGCGAGCGCATCAAATTTGTCGCCCTTGACCGCCGGCAGCAGGTAGCGTTCGCGCTGCTCTTCGTTGCAGGCCATCAGGATGCCAGAGGGACGGCCGAAGAAGACCGTCAGCCCCATCGAGCCGCGGCCGAGCTCGCGCTCGACCAGTGTAAAAGTCAGATGGTCAAGACCTGCGCCGCCGACTTCTTCGGGGAAGTTGCAGGCGAAGAAGCCGAGCTCCTTGCATTTGCGGGCGATCTCGTCGCCGAGTTCGCGCGGCACGATGCCGGTGCGCTCGACCTCGTTCTCATGCGGATAGATCTCGGTCTCGACGAAGTTGCGGACTGTGTCGACGATCATCTGCTGTTCTTCGGTCAGTGCGAAATTCATTGTTCTCCCTCGTATTCTTTTGGTCCGCCGGCCCCTCGGCCGATCTCCTCATCGGCCCGTGGCGTTTTTGGCATTCGCCTCTCTCCTCAGGTTTAACCCGGGGACTAGCTGTCTCCCCGCGTGCGGGGAGAGGGGACTTTAGCGCACGGCGGCGGGGGCATCTCCCTTCCCCCGTCAGAACGGGGAGAAGGTGGCCTCGCCCACCGTCATTATCTTCATCGCTTCTGCCCTACATGGCGCCCCGCACCTTCCGGCGTGGCAAGCTTCGCATGTCCTTCCGCAATCGGCTTCAACTTCGCCAGCACGTCCTCCGGTGCCGGCACCGACTTGCCGGCCTTTGCGTCGACATGCAGCATCATCTGCTCCGCAGTCGCGATCACATCGCCGGACGCCCCATCGTGGATTCTCGTGAAGAAGTGGATCCGCTTCTCGTCGGAGGCGAGGAGTTGGAGCGTCGTATAGAGCGCCTGACCGAGCTTGGCCTCGCCGAGATGGCGGATGTGCGTTTCGACGGTGTAGTAGCTATGGCCGGCTTCGACGTAGGCGAAATCGACGCCGATCAGCCGCAGCAGCGCATCGGAGGTGTCGCCGAAGAGCTGCAGGTAGCGGTGCTCGGTCATGTGGCCGTTGTAGTCGACCCAGGCCGCGTTGACCTTGGTATCGATGAGGCGCAGCGGGCCGGAGGCATTATAAGTCTTCGCCTGATCGCCGCCCTTCGCCCAAAGGCGCTTTTCGAAATCGGCAAGCAGCTTGCCGGCGCCCCAGCCTTCGCCGCCGTTGCTGGCTTTCAGCGCATGCATAATGCCGACGAGGTTTTCGTCGCGGATGCGTTCGAGTTCGCGGATCGAGCGGCCGGCGGCTTGTGCATCCGACTGCGCGCCGATCTTTTCCACGAGCGCATCGTCGAGGTCGACGACATCGGTGAATTTGGTCCAGGGCCACTTGAGGCAGGGGCCGAACTGAGCGAGGAAGTGGCGCATGCCCGCTTCGCCCCCGGCGATGCGATAGGTCTCGAACAAACCCATCTGCGCCCAGCGCATGCCGAAGGAATAGCGCATGACATTGTCGAGCGTTTCCGTGTCGCAGATGTCGTCCTGGATCAGCCAAAGCGCCTCGCGCCAGAGCGCTTCGAGCAGGCGGTCACCGACGAAGGCTTCGATCTCCTTGGCGATGACGACGCCCTTCATGCCGACCTCGGCGACGCCTTCCTCGGCCCGCCTGATCGTCGCCGCCGAGGTTTTCTTGCCGCCGACGAGCTCGACCAGCGGCAAGAGATAGACCGGATTATAGGGATGTGCCACGAACATGCGTTCGGGGTATTTCATGTCGGCCTGCAGGTCCGAGGGCAGGAGGCCGGACGTGGAGGAGCCGATGAGCGCGTCGGGGCGGGCGAAGGCGTCAATCTCGGTAATGACGCCGCGCTTCAACTCCAGCCGCTCGGGAACGCTTTCCTGAATCCAGTCAACGCCTTCGACCGCCTGCTGAATGCTCTTGCAGAAGGTGAGTTTGCCGCGCTGCGGCAGCGGCGCCATGGTCAGCATGCCATAGGCCTTCTCCGCATTGGCCATGACCTCGCCGATGATGCGCTCGGCTTCCGGATGCGGGTCGATGATGTTGACGTCGATGCCGGCAAGCGCGAAACGCGCCGCCCAGGCCCCGCCGATGACGCCGCCGCCGATGCAGGCGGCCTTGTTGATGATGCTCAATTTCCTCTCCATCCCGTTGTTCCGTCAGAACCCCTCCCGGCCCTTTGGGCCACCCTCCCCACAAGGGAGAGGGATGGTGGCTCCGGATCCTCTACGTCCCTCCTGCCTGGTTGCCGTCGCCGCGTTCTGAGTACGAGGCGCCTTGCGGGCATGCCGAAGTTACTTTCGTGTGTGTCGGCGCGGCAGTTCAAGCCTCCCCTTGGGAGGGTTGGGAGGGGCCTTGCTATCGTTTCTTCAGCTTCAACTTCTCTCGGACCTCTGCCGGACCGATGATCTTGGCGCCCATGCCCTCGATGACGGAGACCGCCTTTTCGACGAGCTGGCCGTTGGTCGCGAGCTGGCCCTTGCCGACATAGAGGTTGTCTTCAAGGCCGACACGGACGTTGCCGCCGGCAAGGATCGCCGCGGCCGGGTAAGCGAGCGCATTGCGGCCGATCGAGAAGGCAGAGAAGGTCCAGTTCGAAGGCACGTTGTTGACCATAGCCATGAAGGTGTTGAGATCGTCCGGCGCACCCCACGGTATGCCCATGCAGAGCTGGATCAGGACCGGGTCCTCGATAAGGCCCTCTTCGACGAGCTGCTTGGCGAACCAGAGATGGCCGGTGTCGAAAGCCTCGATCTCGGGGCGCACGCCAAGCGCGGTCATCTGGCGGGCCATCTCGCGCAGCATCGACGGCGTGTTGGTCATGACGTAGTCGCCGAGCGAGAAGTTCATGGTGCCGCAGTCGAGAGTGCAGATCTCGGGCAGGCACTCGGCCACATGGGCAACACGCTCGGTGGCACCGGCCATGTCCGTGCCCTTCTCGTTGACGGGGAAGGGGCTTTCGACGTTACCGAAAACGAGATCTCCACCCATGCCGGCGGTCAAGTTGAGGACGATGTCGATGTCGGCGGAACGGATGCGGTCGGTCACTTCCTTGTAGAGGTCGAGGCGACGGGCCGGCGCACCGGTTTCCGGATCGCGGACGTGGCAGTGGATGATCGCCGCACCCGCGTTGGCGGCTTCGACCGCCGCTTCCGCGATCTGCTTCGGCGTAATCGGAACGTGGCTGGATTTGGAAACGGTGTCTCCGGAACCGGTGACGGCGCAGGTGATGAATACCTCGCGGTTCATGCTGAGCGGCATTGCTGTCTCCCTTTTGTTGGGAGCTATTACGAGCCAGAATAGCCCGCTTTGCTTTCCATTGTCGGTGCCATTCTATACATTATCGGCAGAACGCGGGGGAAGTTTTGCCATGGACCAGATCGTTTCGCACGTGCAGCACATCGATTTGCTCGTGCTGCCGGAAACGAATCTGATCCTCGTCGCTTCCGTTATCGAGCCTCTCCGCGCCGCCAACCGTATTACCGGGCGGGCGCTTTACAGCTGGACGATCTTCAGCCCGGACGGCGAAGCGATCGAAACCAAGAGCGGCATTCCGATTCCCGTCTCCGGTCCCTTCCGGCCGCAGCGGGAGACCGCGCCGCTGTTCGTGCTTTCGAGCTACAACTGGGAGCGCAGCGCCACCTCGCAGTTGAAGATGCTCCTGTCGCAGACGGCGCGGCACCGGGAAGTCATGGCGGGGATCGAATCGGGCTCGTGGCTGCTTGCCGAGACCAGCCTGCTCGACAATTTCTCTGCCACCACCCACTGGGAGGATTTTGAGGATTTCGCCGCCGCCTATCCGCAAATAACCATGGTGCGCGAGCGTTTCGTCATCGACGGCAAACGCATCACAACCGGCGGCTCGCTGCCGACACTCGACCTGATGCTGGAACTGATCCGCCGGGCGCATGGCTATTCGCTGGCGCTCGAGGTCTCGCGCCTTTTCATCTACGAGCAGGAGCGCACGCGTGGCGACCTGCTGCAGGTTCCGGCGATCGGCAATATGCGCATTCTCGATGCCCGGGTCGGCGCCGCGGTGAGGCTGATGGAAGAGACGGTCGAGGCGCCGCTGACGCTCGCGCGGCTCGCACGCCGTGTCGGCGTCAGCGCCCGGCATTTGCAGGATCTCTTCAAGGACACGATGGGCGTTGCCCCGCATGAGCACTATCTCGCTCTCCGCCTCAACGCCGCGCGCCGAAAGGTGATCGAGACGCGAATGGAGTTTGCCGATATTGCCGCGATCACCGGCTTCAACTCCTCGTCCTCGTTCTCGCGCAGCTACCGCGCGCACTACCGCGAAAGCCCTAGCGAAACGCGCCGGCGACTGAAGCTCAAAGGCTGATCCAACAGCTTCAGACGGAGGTTAGGTCCGCGACAGATTGGCGAGTCGAATCAGCGGCTTGGTGCAGCCTCGTCGGAAGGCGAATCAGATCCGCGCCGTTCCGGTCTTCATCATCCTGAAGATGGCTTCGCCTGCCTGGGCCCAAAGCGCCTTCCTGGGCCAGACGAGAGTTAAGGATTGTCTATACTGGGGCGCGAGGCGGATCATCGCGGGTGGGCAGTGGACGCGAGCGAGCGAGCTTTCCGGTAATATCGAAATGTGGCCATGGTGGCTGACGAGATTGATGATCACCGGGATGGAGTCCACTTCGATCAGGGTCACGCGCCGCCGTTCACTTTCGCTGAGCGTATCTTCCAGAAAACGCGTCGCCTCGCGCCTCAGCCCGCTCTTTGCACTCGGCACGGCGATCGGGGAGGTGCAGAGCAGGCGTGTGAAGTCGCCACCCATCTCGGAGAGCGTTGCCGCGGCACCGGCGAGCGCCAGTGGCGTCTCCGATACGAGCCGGCCATCGAATTCGTTGGGAAAGTCGGCGACATCGAGGAGCGCTGCGTCAAGGCGTCGGCTCTTCAGTCCGGCGATGAGTTCGTCCGCCGTCGTACTTGAAATGAAGAGGTGCTGACGGGGGCGTGCCGCATGCCAGGCGGCTGTAAGTGCTGCCAGCATGCGCGCGATCTCGCTCTCGGGCCCGAGCGGCATCACCGCGCCGAGACGCCATGTCGTCGCGTCGCGGCGAAAGCGGTCGTCCGAGGCACGCGTCAGGCGTCCCCAGCATTGAAGCAGTTTTTCCGCGAGCGGCAGGGCGGCAAGCGCTTCCTCGGTGCAGACAACCCCGTAATAAGCGCGCTCGAACAGCCGGTATCCGAGATGGCGTTCGAGGTCCGCCATCTGGCGGGTCAACTGGGGTTGGCCGAGGCCGAGCAAGCGCGCGACGGAGCGAATGCTGCCATTGCGGGCGATCTTCACGAAGCGGTCGAGCGCAGCGAGGCTGACGGGAGGGATCGGGCCTGATGCCGGGCTCCCGAGGCGGCTGGCGAGAAGCGTTGCGGTGTCGGCCGCTTCCGCAATGTCCGCGATGCGTGCCTGCGCCTCGAGCGTCGGCACGAGCATGGCCCCCTCGCGGCGGAGCAGCGGCACGGAAATTGTCTGCTCGAACCGCCGGACGGCGGCGCTGACACTCGACGGCGGGCGCCCGCAGAGCTTTGCCGCGCGCCGTATGCCGCCTTCGCGCAGCGTCGCGTCGACAAGGACGATCGTTGCAATATCCACGATATCTACCCGCGCCTCGAACAGCGATGTCGATCGATCTGTTCGGATTTCGACATCATTCGTTCCGAATTTGGGATATATCACGCATCAGCACTGTGCGCATAGCATGCTCGCAAAAGAGGTTTCGTTTCAACATGCTGCAATCGGTCAAGACCATCGTTCTGTGCGGAAAACCGCTCGACTTCGGGGTACTCGAAGAGATCGGCTCCGGGCTGGCGCGACCGGTCGCGGATGATGCCGGCATGGAGCGGGTTGCCGCGGCCCATAAGGTGGTCGCCGACCGGGTCGCCATGGGTCTGCCGGTCTATGGCTCCAACACCGGCGTCGGTTCGATGAAGGACAGGCTGTGGACGGCGGACGACCTCGCCGAATTCAACACGTCGCTCGTGCGTGCCCATCACTTCGGCACCGGCGAATTCTTTACCGCGCCGATCATCCGCAAGGCGATCGCCATCCGCGTCAACACCGCGATGCGTGGGCATACGGGCTGCAGCCCGGAGCTGATCGACGCTTTCGTCGCCCTTCTTGCGCATGGCATTGTCCCGGCCGTGCGCCGTCATGGCTCGATGGGCTGCGCCGATATCGGGCTCATGGGCCAGGTGGCCTCCGTGCTGACCGGCATCGGCGATGCCTATTATAGCGGGCAGCTGATGACGGCAGAGTCGGCGCTGAGGGAGGCGGGGCTCGCCCCCTTCGTCATGCGGCCGCGCGACGCGCTTGCCGCCCTCAGCGTCAACGCGATCTCCTACGCCGCGGCGGGCGACGTTCTGCGCGAGGCGGCTGCGGCAATCCGTGTCCTGCTCGTGACTGGCGTCATGTCGTCCCGGGCGCTCGGCGCCTCGGCCGATCCGTGGCTCGTTGCGGCGACGCTTTCGACGCGTGGCGAGGCGCTCGTCGGCTCCTGGCTCTACGCCCAGTCGGGCATAGCCGACTGGCCCTTGCCGACGGCGATCCACGATCCACTGAGTCTGCGCATGACCGCCCAGGTCTTCGGTGCCGTCGTCGATACGCTGCTGGTGGCCGCTGGCCGGCTTGTCGAGGCAACCTATCTCTCGGACGACAATCCCGTGGTGCTCGGCGGCCAGGTGCATTCATCCGGTGCGTCGCTGCCGCTGACGACAACGCTCTATATTGAGGCGGCGCAGGTCGCCTTTTCCCATGTGGCGCGCAATGTCTTGAACCGCTGCATCCTGCTTTCGAACGGCGGGCGGCGCAACCTGTCGGTCAATCTCGTTGCACCCGGAGAAGTCGCTACTGGGCTCGGGCCGCTGATGAAGCTTGCGGTCGAGCTCTACATGCGGGTCCAGTCGCTTGCCGTGCCCTTGTCGGCGCAGTCGATCGTCGTTGCCGGCGGATTGGAGGAGGAGGCGACCTTCCTGCCGCTGATCGTCGAGCGCATGGAGGCGCAGGTTCGCGACCTGCGGCAGCTGGCGGCGATCGAGGCGATGCTGTCGGCGCAGGCGATCGATCTCGTCGGCGACGAACCGAAGGGCGTCGTCAGGCTTGCCTATGACCGCACCCGCTCGGTCAGCCCCGTCTATCTCAAGGACCGGCCGCTCTCGAAGGAGATCGAAGCGTTACAGGCGGCTTTCACCGACCACGACCTGTTGCGCGCCTTCGTAGAGACGGCGCCGATGCCGGAATTCGACGACTTCTTCGCGCTGGCCAAATGAACTGGCAAAATGAACGGGAAGGAAGAGAGCAATGTCCGATTTCGATCTCGTTCTGAAAGGCACCGTCGTTCTGCCGCATCGCATCGTCGAAGGCGGGCACGTGGCGGTGAGAGACGGCAAGGTGGTGCATGTCGGGCAGGGAGCGGCCCCGTCGGCGCGCGAACGGCACGACCTCGGTCAAGCGCTGATCCTGCCTGGCGCGATCGACGCCCAGGTGCATTCGCTGTCGCAGAAGAACCAGGAGGATTTCATCTGGTCGACACGCTCGGCTGCCGCCGGCGGCGTGACGACGATCGTCGACATGCCCTACGACGAGGGCAATCTCGTCTGTTCGGCGGAAGCGGTCACACGGAAGATCGCCCATGCCGGTCCGCAGGCCCGCGTCGACTTCGCGCTCTACGGCACGATCGATCCCGAAGAGGGGACGTCGCGGATTGACGAGATGGTGGAAGCGGGTGTTGCCGCCTTCAAGTTCTCGACATTTGGGACGGATCCGAAACGGTTCCCGCGAATTCCCGCCGCCCTTTTGGAAGAGTGTTTCCGGGCTATCGCCCCGACGGGACTGACCGCCGGCGTTCACAATGAGGATGATGAGGCGGTGCGGGCCGCGATCGACAAGGTTAAGGCCGCCGGGATCAGCGACTATCGGGCGCATGGTCTTTCGCGCCCGCCGCTGACCGAGCTTCTCGCGACCAACCAGATCTATGAGACAGGTGCCGCAACCGGCTGCCCGGCGCATGTGGTGCATTGCTCGCTTGGCCGCGGCTACGAAATTGCCGCCGCCTATCGGGCGCAGGGCCATGCGGCAACGATCGAGTGCTGTATCCATTATCTCACTTTGGACGAGGAAAACGACGTGCGCCGCCTCGGCGGCAAGGCGAAGATCAACCCGCCGATCCGCCCGCGCGCGGAAGTTGAAAAACTCTGGCGGCATGTGGCTGACGGCAATGTCACGCTGGTATCGACCGATCATGTCAGCTGGTCGGAGGATCGCAAGACCAATCCGGATATGCTTGCCAATGCCTCCGGCGTGCCGGGCCTTGAGGTGATGGTGCCGCTTTTCGTCAAGGGTGCGCTGGAGCGCGGCATTCCGCTGACGCGCGCCGCCGAGCTTATGGCGCTCAACCCCGCAAGGCATTTCCGGCTCGACCATTGCAAGGGGGCACTCGAAGCCGGCAAAGATGCCGATATTATCGTCATGACGCGGGAATCCTATGTCTATGATGCGGCGACAAGCGGTAACAATGTCGTCGGCTGGTCGCCCTATAACGGCATTCGCCTGCCGTGGCGGGTGTCCGCCACCTATCTGCGCGGACGCCTCGTCTGTGATGGCAGTCGGGTCGTCGCGGAGCCGGGCACCGGTGCCTTCGTGCAGCCGTTGCCGAGCCTTCCACTTCAGGAGCCGCGGCAATGATCGCAGCGCAAAGCAATCTGCCGGTCGATGCACGCCGCATCTCCGATATCGTTAAGGGCTTGGCGCGCATCACCGAGCCCGACCGCCCTTACACCCGCCGCGCCTTCACGCCGCTCTTTCTCGAAGGTCGCGCTTTCCTGGAGCGGCGTTTCAAAGCCGCGGGCCTCGATACAAGGATCGATGCGGCCGGCAACCTCATCGGCCGGCGCAAGGGTCGGAAGCCGGCGCTCGGCACGATCATGCTCGGCTCGCATTCCGATACGGTACCGGAAGGCGGCCGTTTCGACGGGATTGCCGGCGTCGCGGCCGCACTCGAAGTGGCGCGTTCTCTTGCCGACGCCGGGATCGAGCTCGACCATGATCTGGAGATCGTCGATTTCCTTGCCGAGGAGGTGTCTATCTTCGGCGTTTCCTGTGTCGGCAGCCGAGGCATGGCGGGGCTCGTTCCGGATGGCTGGCTGAACCGTATGCACGACGAGCTGACGCTCCGCCAGGGAATCGTCGAGGTCGGCGGCGATCCTTCCCGTCTGCCGTCGTCGAAGCGCTCCGACATCAAGGCATTCCTGGAACTACATATCGAGCAGGGACCGGTGCTCGAGGTCGAGCGCCTCGATATTGGCGTCGTGACGGCGATTTCCGGGATCACACGCATCGAGATTGTCGTCGAGGGACAGGCGGATCATGCGGGGACGACGCCGATGGGGCGACGCCGCGATGCGCTTGTTGTCGCCTCAAGCCTTGTGCTGGAGATCGAGAAGCTGGGCTTTGCGCATGCGGCAGGTGAGGGGCACTTTACCGCGACGGTCGGTGAATTCGAAATCGAACCCAATGCCGCCAATGTCGTGCCCTCGCGGGCGCGGCTCTTGATCGATGCCCGCGCCGAGCTGCGACCGCAGATGGACCTGTTCATCGCCGAGGTGGAGGGGCTTGCGGCCCGCATCGCTGAGGACACCGGTGTCACGATCGCGCCGCCGACGGTGATCTCCGACAATCACCCGACACCCGGCGATCTCTTGGTTGTTGCGACATTGGAAGCGGCATGCGGGCGCGTCGGCGCCCGGCATCGGCGGATGGCTTCCGGGGCCGGGCACGATACGGCATGGATGGGCCGGATAACGAAAGCCGCGATGATCTTCATTCCCTGCCGCGATGGCCGATCGCATGCGCCCGAGGAATGGGCGGAAAACGACGATATCGCGCTTGGCGCGGCGGTGCTGCTCGAGGCCGTGCGACGGCTCGACGGACTATTGCAGGAGAAGAAGTAGATGGGCCGGATATTGACGGAAAAGGATGTCGAGGCGGCGGTCAAGGGCGGCTCCGTCTACGCGGCGGGCGGTGGCGGCTGGGCGGATCACGGGCGCATGCTGGGGCTTGCGGCCGTCTCGATCGGCAAGCCGGAATTGGTTTCGATCAACGAGCTCGAGCCGGAAGACTGGGTGGCGACGGCCGCAGCCATCGGCGCGCCGGCCTCCACGACCCCGTGGGAGATGCGCGGCGTCGATTACGTGAAGGCGGTTGAACTGCTGCAAGAGGCGCTCGGCGAAAAGCTCACCGGCCTGATTGTCGGGCAGAACGGCAAATCCTCGACGTTGAATGGCTGGCTGCCCTCCGCGATCCTTGGCACCAAAGTGGTCGATGCCGTCGGCGACATTCGCGCTCATCCCACAGGCGACATGGGATCGATCGGTCTCGCCGGTTCGCCGCAACCGATGATCCAGACGGCGGTCGGAGGGAATCGCGAGGAAAACCGCTATATCGAACTCGTGGTCCGGGGTGCGACGGCCAAGGTGTCGCCGATCCTGAGGACCGCAGCGGACATGTCAGGCGGCTTCATCGCTTCCTGTCGCAACCCGGTGCGCGCGTCCTTCGTCAAGGCCAATGCCGCGCTCGGCGGCATCTCCATGGCGCTGACTCTGGGCGAGGCGATTATCGCAGCGGAAGGCAAGGGCGGCAGCGCTGTCATCGATGCAATCGCAAACACCACAAACGGCTCCATTCTTGCCGAGGGAACGATCACCGATAAGTCCGTCGTTTATACCAAGGAGGCCTTCGACATCGGCACGGTCACGCTCGGGAAAGGCGATGACTCAACGATACTCCATGTGATGAACGAATACATGGCGGTGGAAACGGCGGACGGTGTGCGCCTTGCAACGTTCCCGGATGTCATCACGACGCTGTCGCCGGAAGGCGAACCTTTAAGCGTCGGGCAGCTGCAGGTGGGTATGACGGTCTTTGTTCTGCATGTGCCGAAGTCGGTGATCCCGCTCGCCTCCAGCGTGCTCGACGCGTCTGTCTATCCGCCGGTCGAAAAAGCAATGGGGATCGAGATAGCGCGGTACGCCCTGGTCGGGAAGCGTTGACGGGAGGGCGACGTGGTGCGCGATCCCGGGCTTGAGGAACTGGTGAGGCAAGACCTCGGCGATCAGCCGGGGCTTTCGGAAAAGCCGATGTTCGGTGGTTTGGCCTTTCTCCTCAACGGCAATCTTCTCTGCGGCGCACGCGAGGATGGAATGCTGGTGCGGCTGGGCAAGGGCAATGACGCCTGGGCCTTGGCGTTGCCCGGCATCGTGCAGATGGTGATGAGTGAGCGCCGGATGTACGGCTGGGTGCGCGCCGGCGTGGAGGCCTATGGCGATGATGCACTGCGCTGTCGCCTGCTGGATGCGGCGCTCGGCTACGTGCTTTCGCTGCCGCCGAAGTGAACGTGGGCGCTTCGCCCCTCATCCGCCTTGCCGGCACCTTCTCCCCGTCTGACGGGGCAAAGGGACATGCCGCTTCCTTCCAGTCCCGCTCCCTTCTCGCGGGGAGAGAATTAAGGTCAGGGGCAAAGACACGACCGCGACGCACAAAGGAACGACCACTATGCCCAAACCCAATCCCCGTCACCCGAACTTTCCGATTCCCGGCGGGCCGGAGCTGCGTGCCAAAGGTTGGCGGCAGGAGGCGTTGTTGCGACTGCTCGAAAACGTCCTTTCCGTCGGGGAGGATCCGGACAATCTCGTCGTCTACGCGGCGCTGGGAAAGGCCGCTCGCAACTGGCCGTCTCATCGGGCAATCGTCAAGACGCTCATGGAGATGGACGAGGACCAGACGCTGGTCATACAGTCGGGCAAGCCGGTCGGGCTGCTGAAGACCCATGCCAAGGCGCCACTGGTCATCATGGCTAATTGCAACATCGTCGGCCAATGGGCGAAGGCCGAGGTCTTCTATGAGCTGCAGCGCGAGGGATTGATCTGCTGGGGCGGGCTGACGGCGGGCGCCTGGCAATATATCGGCAGCCAGGGGGTGATCCAGGGCACCTATGAGATCTTCATGCGGATTGCCGAGCGTCGCTTCGGCAGCGATCTTTCCGGCCGTTTCGTGTTGACCGCCGGGCTCGGCGGCATGGGCGGTGCCCAGCCGCTGGCCGGCCGTATGGCGGGTGCGGCCATCCTCTGCGTCGATATCGATCCGGAACGCGCAAGGAAGCGCCAGCAGGTCGGCTATCTTCAGGAAATCGCACCGGACCTTAATACGGCGCTCGCGATGGTCGACGCGGCGGTCAAGGAAAAGCGGGCGCTCTCGGTCGGCCTCGTCGGCAACGCCGCGGAAATCTATCCGGAGATCTCTAGGCGTGGCATCGTTCCTGACGTGGTCACTGACCAGACGTCGGCACACGATCTCGTCTACGGCTACGTACCGAAGGGCATGAGCCTCGACCAGGTGCGGTCGCTGCGGGAACACGGACAGGGCCAGCTGATGGCGGCAAGCCGCGCCTCAATCGCCGAGCACGTGAAGGCGATGCTAGAGTTCCAGAAAAAGGGCGCGGAAGTCTTCGACAACGGCAACTTGATCCGCACGCAGGCGCGGGAAGGGGGCGTTGCCAACGCCTTTGACATTCCGATCTTCACCGAGGCTTATCTGCGGCCGCTCTTTGCCCGCGCCATCGGCCCGTTCCGCTGGATGGCGCTTTCCGGCGAAGAGAGCGACATCGCCCGGACAGATGACCTGCTCCTCGAAATGTTCCCTGACAATCGGATCATCACAAACTGGATCCGGCTCGCGCGGCAGCACATTCCCTTCGAGGGCCTGCCGGCGCGCATCGCCTGGCTCGGCCACGGCGAACGCACGGCGCTTGCCCGTCACGTCAATCAACTGGTCGCCAGCGGCGAGCTCAAGGGACCGATCGCCTTCTCGCGCGACCATCTCGATGCCGGCGCCATGGCGCATCCGAACATCATGACGGAGCGGATGAAGGACGGTTCCGACGCGATCGCCGACTGGCCGCTCCTCGACGCCATGCTGCTCTGCTCTTCGATGGCCGACCTCGTTGTCATTCACTCCGGTGGCGGCGGCTATGCCGGCTATATGACGAGCTGTGGGGTGACGGTCGTCGCAGACGGCACGAAGGCCGCCGACGAGCGGCTCGACCATGCGCTCACCAACGACACGTCGCTCGGCGTCATCCGCTATGCGGATGCCGGCTACGACGAGTCCTTCGAGGAGATCGCGGCAAAGGGCATCGGACACGTGAAGGTCTGATCGCGCCGCTATCGCGTGTCAGACGACCGTCTCGCCGCCGTCGACCACGAGAATCTGGCCGGTCATGTAGGACGACCGGTCGGAGACGAGGAAGAGGATCGACTCGGCGATTTCCTCGACGCTGGCCCAGCGGCCGAGCGGCACCTTCTCGCGGATATAGGCCTCGATGGCGTCACGCCCGCCCATTTGCGCAATGAAGGGCTCGTTGAAGGGCGTATCCACCCAGCCGGGGCAGAGTGCGTTCACGCGCACGCCGTATTTTGCATAGTCGCCTGCCATCTGTCGGGTCATGGCGATGACAGCGTGCTTCGTCGTTGTGTAGGCGATCATCTCGCGGTCGTAGAGCACGCCAGAGGACGAGGACGTGTTGACGATGACGCCGCGGCCCGCCGCCTTCATTGACGGCATGACAAAGCGGGCGGCCATGAAATGGGCGCGGACATTGAGGTTCCAGGAGCGGTCGAAGCCGGCGATGTCGACCCCTTCGAGATCGCCGGCAACCTGTGCACCGGCGTGATTGTGCAGGATGTCGATGCGGCCGTGGCGGTAAAGGATATCGGCAATGCCGTCGGACAGTGCCTGATCGTCGGTCACGTCGATCGCGAGCGCCTCGGCGCGGCCTCGTTCGGCGGCAATCGCCGCGACGGTCGCTTCCGCGGCCTTGCGGCTGCGGTCGACAACGACGATATGGGCACCTTCGCGCGCCATGATGGCGGCACCTGCCTGACCAATGCCGGAGCCTGCTCCGGTGACGATCGCGATCCGGTCTTTCAGGATCATGGTTTTCACTCCCCGGATTTGCTTTTCTTTTCGCGCATGAGCACGCGCGCTGTCAGGATCAGGAGCAGCGACGCGACCAATACCAGGGTCGCGATCGCGTTGATTTCCGGCGTCACGCCGCGGCGGATCGAGGCGAAGACATAGATCGGCAGGGTCGTCTTCGAGCCGGCGACGAAGAAGGCGATGATGAAATCGTCGAAGGAGAAAGTGAAGGCGAGCAGGAAGCCGGCGAGGATCGACGGCAGGATCTGCGGCAGCACGATCAGGCGGAAGGTGGTGAGCGGCGTCGCGTAGAGATCGCTCGACGCCTCGACGATGTCGCGGCCGAGGCTCGCGATCCGCGCCTTCACGATCATGGTCACCAGCGCCATCGAGAAGAGCCCGTGGGCGGCGATGATCGAACCGTAGCCGAGGCCGAGCTGCGGCGGCTGAGCGCCCGGCCAGAGCGTCGCGATCGCCGGATTGACGAAGGAAAAAACGGCGACGAGCGCGACCAGCGTTGCAATGCCGATCACCACGCCCGGCACGACGATTGCGGCGGCGAAGAGGGCATCGAAAAGCGCGCGCATGCGCGGCCCGAGACGCTCCATGCCGAGTGCGGCCATGGTGCCGAAGACGGCGGCGAGTGCGGCACTGGTAAAGGCGATCATCAGACTGTTCTCGAGCGCCGAGACGAGAAAGGTGTTGCCGAGCGCCTTGCCGTACCAGGCGGTCGAAAAGCCGGTGAACTCGCTCGCGCTGCGCCCTGCGTTGAAGGAGAACAGCACGACCAGCGCGATCGGCGCATAGAGGAAGAGGTAGACGGAGGAGATGAAGGCGCGCATCAGACGAGGTCCACCTGTCTTGTGCCGGCGACCTTCCAGGCGATCCGCATCGCCACCATCAGCACCACGACGACGACCGCGACGAGGGTGACGGCGATGGCTGACCCGAAGGGCCAGTTTCGCGACTGCAGGAAGAGGTCGACCAGTGCATTGCCGATGAAGAAGACCTTGCCGCCGCCGAGAAGCTGCGGGATCAGGTACTCGCCGAGGAGCAGGATTGTGACGAGCGCGACGCCGGTCGTCACACCGGGTAGGGAAAGCGGAAGGGTGACGCCGAAGAAGGTCGAGACTGGCCTGGCGCCGAGATCGGCGGAGGCTTCGAGCAACCGGCGGTCGAGCTTTTCCAGGCTCACATAGATCGGCATGATCATCAGCGGCAGATAGCCATAGACGATGCCGAGGAGGACCGCCCCGGGCGTGTTCAGCATGCGGACATCCTCGATGCCGATCATTGCAAGCAGATTGGGAACGCCTCGTGAACCGAGGATGTACATCCAGGCGTAGGTGCGCACGAGCAGGCTCGTCCAGAACGGCACGACCACCAGCGAAACGAGGATGAGACGATAGCGCGGGTTCGCCTTGACCGCGAGGTAATAGGCGACGGGGTAGGCGACCAGCAGGCAGAGCAGGGCGCCGGCGGGCGCAAGCACCAGCGTGTTCCAGAACGCCGCTGCCCGCGTCGGCAGGTTGGCGAACTGGGCGAAGGTGAAGGCGGCCTGATACCCGCCCTCCGGCGCGCGCTCTCCGAAGGCAAAGACGAGCATGGCGATGAAGGGAAGCACGAGGAAGACGCAAAGCCACGCCGCCGCCGGCGCAACCAGCGCCGCTGTCACCAGGTTCCTCTTCGTGTTCATTGCCGCTTGCATGAAGTTGGTCCGTCAGAATGCACTTGGATAAGCAGCCCCTCATCCGGCCTGACGGCGACCTTCTCCCCGCAAGCGGGGCGAAGGTCGCGGCAGCGGGATGAGGGGCAAGCACGCCATATTCTGGCTCACGCCGACTTGAAACGTGCCATCAGCTCGGCACGGCCGGGATCGGTGAGCGTCACGGCGGCGCCGAATTCGAGCGGGGTGAGCGCCGCCTCGTCCGGATAGACGATCTTGTTCGAGGTGACCTCGGCCGGCAGCAGTTTCAAGACGCGGCTGTCGGTCGTCGGCGCGCCGTTGGCGATGTGCTCCTTGACGGCGTTTTCCGGCGTCATCAGGTAGTTGAGCAGCGCATAGCCGGCGGCCTTGTTGGCCGCACTCTTCGGGATGGCGTAGAAATCCGACCAGATCTCGCCGCCGTCCTTGCCGAGCACGAACTGAATTTCCGGCATGTCGCGGTTGAGCTGCGCGCCGTCATTGGTCCAGCACATGGTCATCCAGGCGTCGGTCGCGCGCATCGATGGCTGGTAATCGCTGTTGATTGCATAAAGATGCGGCTTCACCTTGATCAGCAGTTCCTCGGCCTTGGCGAGTTCGTCCGGCTTGACCGAGTTGAAGGAATAGCCGAGCGAGACGAGCGCGTTGCCGATGGTGGTGAGCTGGTAGTCGTGCACCATGGCGCGACCGTCCGCCTCGGTCATCGCCACGTCGAAGAACTCCTTCCAACTCGTGACCGGGGCCTTGATCTTGTCGGAGTTCACTGCGATGCCGGTTGTGCCCCAGTTCTTCGGCACGGCATAGGTCTTGCCGTCGACGATGCCTTCGTTGGTGAAGCGCGGGTTCTCGGTCGAGGCGTCGTAGTTCGGCAGTTTCGACATGTCGAGCTCGTCGATCAGGCCGAGCTTCACATAGGTGGAAATGGTGTAGTTGGTGGGGACGAAGAGATCCCAGCCGGTGCCACCCGCCTGGAGCTTCGCCAGCATTTCCTCGTTCGAGCCGAAGACATTGACCTCGACAGCAACGCCGGTTGCGGCCGTAAAGGCTTCGAAGGTGGCGGGGTCGTGATAGTTCGGCCAAGTCGCGATCGACATCTGCGTGCCGAGGTCGTCGGCAAAGGCAGCGGAATTGAAGAGGCCTGGCTGGCGTGCGAGGACGGCGGTCGCAAGGCCGAGGCCGGTAACGCCGAGGAAGTGGCGGCGGGTGACGGATCCGCGCTTCAGGCGCATCAGCTCGTCGGCAAGCTTGTCGGCTGTAATCGGGGCATTCTCTCTGTACCACTTGGTCATGATGCTGTTCCCTTATCGTTGACGTGCAGTGATGGCAGCAGACCCGGCGGTTCAGGCCGGGAAGACGTGAAGCGCGTTGGGATCGAAGGAGAGCCCGATTCTCTCGCCGGGCTCCGCAAGATCGCTTTCGTCGAGACTCCGGCGGTCGGCCGTCACCAGAAAGTCCCCCAGGCCGTCGACATCGATCGAATATTCGACCGACGAGCCGAGGAAAATGCGGTGGGTGACGGTGCCTTGAAGAGTCGCCGCGCCGTCACGGACCAGGCTGATCGCCTCCGGGCGCAGCGCAACCGTGGCCGCGCCGAGCGTGCCGTTGGCGCTCGCGGGTTTTGCAAGGCCGACGCCGTTCGCCAGCCGGATCGAATTCGTGCCCGCGTCGATCGTGGCGGCGATGCGGTTGGTCTTGCCGACGAAATCGGCGACGAACAGGCTCGCCGGCCGGTCGTAAATCTCCTGCGGCGGGCCGACCTGGACGATACGGCCGGTGCTCATGACGCAGACGAGATCGCTCATCGACAGCGCCTCTTCCTGGTCGTGGGTGACCAGCACAAAGGTAATGCCGAGTTCGCGCTGCAGGCTCTGGAGCTCGATCTGCATGGCCGTCCGGAGCTTCTTGTCGAGCGCGGCTAGCGGCTCGTCGAGAAGCAGCACTTTCGGCTTGTTGACAATGGCGCGGGCAAGCGCCACGCGCTGCTGTTGGCCGCCGGACATTTCGTGGATGCGGCGTTTGCCAAAGCCGCCGAGGCGCACCATCTCCAGCGCCTCCTGAGCCCGGCGGGCGATTTCCGCGGCGGCGATGCGCGGGCGCATCTGCTTCAATCCATAGGCAACGTTCTGTTCGACATCGAGGTGCGGAAACAGCGCATACTGCTGGAACACCATGTTGACCGGCCGGCGATAGGCGGGCACGCCATTCATCGGCTGGCCGCCGATATGGACCGTGCCCTCGCTCGGTTGCTCGAAGCCGCCGATCATCCGTAGGCAGGTAGTCTTGCCGCAGCCTGAGGGGCCAAGCAGCGCCACGAAGGCGCCCTTGGGCACCGCGAGGTTGATGTCCGAGACTGCCGTCACGCTGCCATAGCGTTTGGCGACCGAACGGAATTCGATGTCGTTCGTCGAAGCGGATGTCACGTCTGTTCCCTGCGGTTGTTTTGGGTCGATTGCGGTTCTGCCGCTCCCTCCCGCCGCTATTGGCAGTTAGCCTAGTCAAATGCGGCGGCGCTGGTATATACCCCAAGAGAGGTATTTCAACGCGGATTGTCCTATGGAAGGAGTATACCCCGAAGCGAGAAAATCGGCGGGGAGCGCGGTTTGAGTATCGACCTCGATGGACTTTTTCAGGCGCTCGCACCCTTGGTCGACGGCGTGCCGATGGAGGATCAAGCCGTCGGTGGCGCATTTCGCCGGCTGATGTCGACGCTGATGAACTTCGATTACGTCGTCGTCTTCGCCTATCGCGGCAAGGAACGCCCGATCGATCTTTACAGCACCTTCAACGCGAAGGACCACGTGCTCTTCGTCAGCCTCTATCAGGCCGGGCCGTATCTGCTCGATCCCTTCTATCACGCCGCATGCGCGCCGAAGCCCGGCGTTTGGCGCATGCGGGAACTGGCCCCCGATCGTTTCTTTTCGAGCGAGTATTACCGCACCTATTATGTCCAGACCGGGCTTGCGGAGGAGGTCGGTTTTTTCGTGCCGATCAGCGGTGAGATCACCGTCGTCCTATCGCTGATGCGGCGCGAGGCGACCGGCACTTTCAACGCGGCGGAATTCGCTTTGCTCAAGAAGGCCGAGCCCTTGGTGGCCGCGCTTGTGCGCCATCACTGGGCCGATCTCGGCCGCCGTTTCGACGCGGCGCTGGCGAAAACAGGGCGAGGCCGGCGGAAGGCGGCGCATCCGCCCGCCGATGGTGTCTGGCAACACCTGAACCTGACCGAAAGGGAGGCGGCGATCATCGAATTGGTGCTGCAGGGGCATTCGTCGGAGTCGATCGGCCTCAAGCTCCGCATCTCGACAGGCACCGTCAAGGTTCACCGGCGCAACGTCTATCGCAAGCTCGGCATCTCCTCCCAGACCCAGCTTCTTTCGCTCTACCTCAAGAATCTCGGCCAGTAAGGGGCGTGACCTTGACTGGCCTCCGGTGAATATTTGAGGATGCTCGCATTTCCTTAGAGGCCGGAGCGTTCGATGTCCGAGATCCCGCAGCATAAGCCGCATTCGGTTGCTCATCATGTCGCCAGAATGAGCGGGCGGGATCCGCATGAGGGTCATCGCGCCGCTACGCCGCTGGAGCTGCTCTTCGACCTGACCTTCGTCATCGCCTTCAGCCTTGCTGCCGCGCAGCTTGCGCATCTGCTCGCCGAGGGGCACGTCAGGGCCGGGCTGATCGGCTTCGGCTTCGCAACCTTCGCGATCTGCTGGGCCTGGGTGAATTTTTCCTGGTTCGCTTCCGCCTACGATACCGACGACTGGGTGTTTCGGTGCGTGACGATGGTGCAGATGGCCGGCGTGCTCATTCTCGCTATCGGGCTGCCGCCGATGTTCGAGTCGATCGACAAGGGCGAAAATCTGAACAATGGCGTCATGGTGCTCGGTTATGTCGTCATGCGGGTCGCGATGGTGTTCCAATGGCTCAGGGCAGCGCGTCAGGACCCACTCCGCCGCAAGGCCTGCACCACCTATGCCACAGCGGTCTCCATCGCCCAGATCGGCTGGATCGTGCTAATATTCATCGATTTCTCCCTGCTCGTGACCCTCGCCTTCGTTGTAGTGCTGACGGCGGTCGAAATGGCCGGACCAGTGATCGCGGAGTCGTTGCAGGGCGGAACGCCGTGGCACGCGCACCATATCGCGGAGCGCCACGGCCTGCTTGCCATCATCGCGCTTGGCGAGGGCGTGGTCGGAACGGTTGCCTCCGTGACAGCCGTCGTCGAAGGGCATGGCTGGAACCTTGACGTGGTGCTGGTCTGCATCGCAGGCACCGGGCTGACCTTCGGAATGTGGTGGATCTATTTCACGCTCCCGAGCGCAGAGATTCTTCACAAGTTCCGCAGGCGCAGCTTCGTCTGGGGTTACGGACATATACTGATCTTCGCCGCAATCGTTGCGACCGGCGCCGGTCTGCACGTCGCCGCCTACTATATCGAGCACAAGGCGCATATCTCGTCCGTCGCGGCGGTGCTGACGGTGGCCGTTCCCGTCGCGATCTATGTGGGCTCGATCTACGCCATGTACGTCTATCTGGTCAGGGCGATGGAGCGCCGCCACGTCTGGCAGTTCTGCGCCACGGTCCTGGTGCTGGCCGCGTCCGTTGGGGCGGCGATGGCGGGAATCGACATGGCGGTCTGCCTCATTATTCTGATGTTAGCGCCGGTTATCACCGTCGTTGGTTACGAACGCGCCGGCCATCTCCACAAGGCACGGTCGCTCGAACGCGCGCTCGGGGGTGAGCAGAGCGCGCATTGAGGTCTGCTCGGCACGCGATCGCCGAGTCTTATTAAGACTTTGCGGGAGATGGCTGACGGCCCGATTCAGGCGCTTCACAGTGTTATTCAATTCGCTCCCGTCGGCATAACCGCTTACCACGTCTTGCTAAGCTTCAGGGTAAAGGTGCGGCTTTCGCCGTAGCCGCAAGTCAGGAGTCCCTGGCATCCCTTTACATATTCCTTGTCGAAGAGATTGGCGACGTTGAGCGAGGCGGCCCAGTCGTTCTTCTCGTATCGAATAGCAGCATCGACGAGCGTGGCGTCCGGCACCTTCTTCGTGTTTTCCGCATCGGCCCAGGATTCGCCCTGATAGCGGACACCGGCGCCGACGCTCACGCCTTCGAAGGCGCCGCTCGGAACGGTGTAGTCGAGCCACAGCGCGGCCTGTGTCTCTGGAACGATGACCGGCGACTTGCCGAGAAGGCCTGCGTTAAGGTCTTCCGTGACCTCAAGATCTGTATACGAGAACGCGCCGATCAGCTTCCAATCCTCGGTGAGGTTTACCTTGCCTTCGAGTTCGAAACCGGTCGACTGCACCTCACCGAGTTGCGCATTGACGAAGAAGCCGGGCACGGCGACAGAGACGTTCTGCTTGGTGATCTGGAAGACGGACGCAGTGAACAGTCCGTCGATGAACGATGGGGCATATTTGACGCCGGCCTCGTATTGATAGCCGTCTTCGGGTTCCAGCGCCGCCATTTTTGCCGGGTTCGTCGGATCCGCCGGGTCAGTTGTCCGGGTGCCGACCAGCGGATTGAAGAAGGTCGCGGCGCTGACATAAGGCGTTACGCCGTTCTCGAATTCGTAGGCGAGGCCGGCGCGGGCGCTGAAGGCCCCGTCATGGGACTCGTAGCTCGTGCCGACGATTGCTTCGGACTCCGTGTCGACATAGTCATAGCGACCGTTGAGAGTGACCAGCCATCCGTCGCCGAAACGGATCTGATCCTGGACGTAGACGCCAGTCTGCTGCAGCGTGAGGATCTGGTCGAGATAGACGAAGTTCGCGCCCTGTGGCACGCCATAGACCGGGTCGATGGCGCTGATCGGAGTCGCGCCGCAACACGCCTGGATGTGGTCGAGACGGTAATATTTATAGTCGAGGCCAGCGAGAAACGTGTGGCTGGTGCCGCCCAGATCGAATTCCGTCTCGGCCCGGTTGTCGATCGCGAAACTGTCGACCTTCGACGTCGCCTCGAAACCGATGCGGTTGAGGAGATAGTCAGGGCCGGTCGGCGCGCCGCCCACATAACCGAACGTGTAGGGGCCTTGTTCATGCTTGTGAAGATGGGCATAGCGGGCGTTCTGGGTAAAGGTCCAGCCGCTGTCGAGCTCATGTTTCGCCTCGTAGCCGATCATCTGCTGGGCGTAGGTTCCCTCGTCGAGATCGGGCTCTCCGTAGAAGGCGTCGCGGTCGATCTTGCCGAAAGGCGCATCGACGACGGTTCCGACATAGGGGAGGAAGCCGTTACCGACATGCACCTGATCGAGCCCCTGCAAGAGACCGTAGACGGTAAGACTCGAGGCGTCGTCCGGGGCGTAGGTGATCTGCGGCATAATGAAGCCGCGCAGATCCTCGGAGAAGTCGGAATAATTGTCGCCGCCTGCGATCTTGCCGGTCAAACGATGACGGACGGTTCCATCCTCGGTCAGGCTGTCGTTGAGATCGAAGCCGGTGAAGGCATTGCCGTCACTGTTGATCCCGATCTCCGCGTAGTGGAACGGCTCGTCCTGCGGCCGTTTGCTGATCAAGTTGATGATGCCGCCAGGGTTGGCACCGCCGTAAAGCACCGATGCCGGGCCCTTTAACACCTCGATCCGCTCCAGCATGAAAGGGTCGATCTGGAAGCCACCGAAACTGAAGCTGTAGAGGCTCAAGCCGTCGAGAAACACGCCCGTCTGCGTGGCGTCGAAGCCGCGAATGTAGAACCAGTCAGTGTCCGCGTCGGTGCCGAAAGGCTCGGTGGCAACGCCGGGCGTATAGCGCAAGGCTTCATCGACCTTGTTGACCACGGCGCGATCGTCCAGCTCTTCGCGACCGACGACGGAGACCGACTGGGGGATTTCGGTCAGCGGCGTTGCCGTCTTCGATCCGGTTGTGGTCGCCTTGGCCACGTAGTCGTCGACTGGGCCAGTCGCGGTGCCGTTCGCCGACGCTCCGCCTTCGACCACTATTTTTTCAAGCTGCGTGGCGCTGCCATCCTGCGCCTGCGCCTGCGTCGCTCCGGCGACCAGCACTGCGGCAAATGCCACTCCGCCCGCCAGTACATCCTTCAAGCGCACCCCGTTGCCATTGCTCTGCATCGAATCTCTGCCCCGAAATCGGCCATGCCGCGCTCCATCCCCGGAGAACGCGACCTGGCCAGTCGTCCTGTTGATAAGATGACCCTTTATCTCAAGTATTTCAGCCGGGCTTGTCCGGATCCGGGAAAATTGAACGATTATGGGCAAATTTCCGCACTGCAGCAGGCAGTCGGCAGAACGGCTGTCAGGAGAGACGGCTCTTTTTCCAGAGCGCCGGTGTCGTGCCGACCGTCTTCCTGAAGACGCGGGTGAAGTGTGCCTGATCCGCGAAGCCCGTTTCGGCCGCAACGCTCGTTAGCGATGCGTTGCTCTCAAGCAGCATCTCTTTGGCGCGCTCGATCCGGGCATTCGTCTGCCATTGGTGCGGCGCCATGCCGGTCGAGGCCTTGAAGGCGTGGCTGAAATGCGATTGTGACAGGCCCGTGAGGTTCGCCAACTCTTCGAGTCGGACGTTCCGGGCGATGTTTTCCCCGATGTAGTCCACCGCGCGGCGTAGCTGCCAGGCTGCCAACTGGCTGCGCTTGCGGCTCACGCTTCGGTTGATCTTCATCAGATCGATGAATAGCGCCAGCGTCAGTCCATCACCGTAGAGGTCGTGCAGCGGCTGCGGATTGAGGCATTCGGCCGCGATCAATCCTGCGAGATGGAGAAAACGAGGGTCCTGGAACATCAGCCGAGGGGTCTCGATCGCGCTTGGGTCGAGATCTTCCATCAGGCGTCGGCTGAGCGCATCGACGTCAAAGTGCAGGTCGAGATGCCGCAGGTATTGTATATCGACGACATCGGTCCAGAGCTCCACGCCGGCCGGTATGTAGGAGAGCGCCTGCCGATGATAATTCTGGACGGCGCCGCTGCCGCTCGAGGCGAGTTTAACGTGGCAATTTCCGCCACCCTTGGCATCGAGCACGATGAACATACGTGGGTCTTCCGCGACGTAGTAGCCGCCGGCGTGAGGAATGCATTCGACGTCCCACACATCGGCAACAACACCATTCCAGTGACGTCGTTGCAGTCCGCCTATGACAGAGAAACCGCTGATTTTGTTTTGCATGCGCGGCTGAAACGTCATTGGGATATTCCTGGCTCGCAGGTCCTTTTTGGCCTGACGGAGTATTTAATCTTTCATTTCGTAGTCAAGTTTTTCCATACTGCAGACGAGAGGGATTTTCAATCGCATTGGACACTTGCATTGCGTAACGATTTACACGCAAAAGGCGCGACCATCTTGGATCGCGCCCCCGGCATTATGCAAATGTGCCCTCTTATGCGTCGATCAAGGCAAGCTTGGAGCGGGCGTCGAGGATCTGGGCGCAGGCATTGGCGGCCTCTTCGCCCTTGACGACGAAATGGTCGCGGAAGAAGGCGATCAGGGGTTCGCTTTCCTGGAAGTTGTGCGGGGTGAGCACGGCGGAAAGGACCGGCACGTCGGCGTCGAGCTGCACCCGCATCATGCCGTCGAGCACCGTGCCGGCGACGAAGTCGTGGCGGTAGATGCCGCCATCGACCACGAAGGCCGTTCCGAGAATCGCCGAATAGCGGCCGGTCCTGGCGAGCGTCTGTGCGTGTAACGGGATTTCGAGCGCGCCCGGAACGTCGAAGATTTCGACGTCAGCCGCGTTGCCGCCGAGCTTCGTCCACTGCGCGACGAAAGCATCGACGCAGCGATCGACGATATCGGCGTGCCAGCGGGCGCGGACAATTGCAATCCTGGCGGAGGGTTGGGAAAGAATGGTCATGGTCTCAAGCCTTTCAGGGGTTGGCGTTTTCCAATGATCCCGTCGGGCGAACACGCACGCGCGGAGAGCCTGGGAGGGGACTCCGCTCCTGCTTGCTCTCTTCCATCCGGACTGTGACCGTCGGCTCCGGAGTCTGACCGGATCTGCTGACCTTCGGAGAGTTTCTGTCCGAAGCGCTCGCGGGCTCCAGCCTTCTGGCTGCTACCGCCGGTGGGGAATTTCGCCCCGCCCTGAGAACGCTTGCGACTATATAGGCCGGCGGCGCACGGTCAAACGCGCGCTGCGACGGAAAAACGGGGAATCGCGACAGATTTTTCGGCGAGCCGGCGCTTCACCGGAACAAATTCGGCCTATAAGCGTGACCTATTCGCGGATGACGAGCAGATCCTTGGCGGCGAAGCGCAGCGTAACGTTTTCGCCAGAGACCGGCGGGGTAAGGCCGGGATCGTTGAACGTGTCGAAGGAGATGATGTCGTTACCGACGCGCAATTTTGTGCGGATGACGGAGCCGAGGAAGCTCGTCGCGACGACCTCGCCGAGGAGGGCGGTGTCGCCCTTGGCGCCTTCGGCAATCGAGCCCGCTTCCGGGCGCAGGGCGAGCGAGATGCTGTCGCCACCTTTCATGCCGGCGACCGGCCCTTTCAGCGAAATCCGCTGACCGCCGATGGTGACGGCGCCGCTTGCCGGATCCGCGACCTTGCCCTCGATGATGTTGAGGGTGCCGACGAAGGAGGCGACAAAACGGGTTGCCGGCGTGTTGTAGATCTCGAAGGGAGTGCCGATCTGGTCGGCGTGTCCCGCATTCATGACGACGATACGGTCGGAGATCGACAGCGCCTCCTCCTGGTCATGCGTCACGAAGACGGTGGTGATACCGAGCTGCTGCTGGATCTGCCGGATCTCCTCGCGCAGCGACACGCGGATTTTCGCGTCGAGCGCGGAGAGCGGCTCGTCCAGCAGCAATACTTGCGGCTTGACGGCGAGCGCGCGGGCGAGCGCCACGCGCTGCTGTTGGCCGCCGGACAATTGATAGGGGAAGCGATCCGCCAGGTGCTCGAGCTTGATAAGTCCGAGCATCTGCTTCACCCGTTGATCAATTTCCGTTTTCTGAGCGCCGGCGACCTTGAGGCCGAAGGCGACGTTGTCGTGCACGTTCATGTTCGGGAAAAGCGCGTAGGCCTGGAAGACCATGCCGATGTTGCGCTGGTTGGGCTTCAATGCGCCCTGGTCCTTGCCGTCGATGACGATGGAGCCGCCCGAGGGAGTTTCGAAGCCGGCGATCATGCGCAGGATCGTGGTCTTGCCGCATCCCGAAGGGCCGAGAAAGGAAACGAACTCACCCTTGTTGATGCCCATGTTGAAGTTGTGCACGACCTGAACCGGGCCGAAGGACTTCTGGATATTGGTCAGTGTCAGGAATGCCATGTGATCAAGCCTTGGCCGGAGCGGATTTCTGGAAGCGGGAGACGAGCTGGATCAGACCCATGCTGAGCCAGGTGATGGCGAATGCGATGACGGCGAGCGCCGAAGGCTCATAGGCCTTGTTGGCGCCGACGAGCTGCAAGTAGGGGCCGAAGGCAGGCCGATTGAGCAGCGCCGCCATGGTGAATTCGCCCATCACGATTGCAAAGGTGATGAAAGAGCCGGACAGCACGCCGCTCATCACATTTGGGAAGATGCAGCGGAAGAGGATCGTCGGCCATTTGGCGCCGAGGCTTTCGGCCGCTTCGGTCAGCGTCCTGACGTCGATCGCCCGCATGGCGGTATCGACGGCGCGGTACATGTAGGGGAGCGACAGCGTCATATAGGAGAACATCAGGAGCGCGTTCGTCCCTGATGTCGAGCCGGTCAGCGGCAGGATCGATGAGGAGTTATAGAGGCGCAGATAGCCGAAGACGATGACGATCGCCGGGATGACGAGCGGCAGCAGTGTAATGAATTCGACGACCGGTCGCACTTGCGGCAGGCGCAGCCGCACCCAATAGGCGGTCGGCACCACAAGCAGCATGCCGAAGATGATGGTCAAGAGCGCCATCAGCATGGAATAGCCGAAGGTCTCGCGAAACTGAATGTCGGAGAAGACCGACTGATAGGCATCGAACGAATATTCGCCCCGCCGCATGCGCAGCGAGAACTCCAGCGTGCCGAGCAGCGGAATGACGAAGTAGCCCGCTCCGATGGCAATGGCGATCCAGGCGCCGAGGCGTTGTGCTTTCATTTCTGCCACCGTTCGGCGCGCATCCGCAGCCAGATGTAAAGAATGTTGGAAATGCCTGTGATGACGATCATGCCGAGCGCCAGCGCGTAACCGAGGTTGGGGTTGTGCAGCACGTCGCCGCGGATCTGCGCATAAAGCAGGATCGGCACGATGTTGAGCGAACTGCCGGTCAGCGCGTAAGCCGTGGCGATAGCACCGAAAGCGTTGGCGAAAAGCAGGAGTGTAGTGCCAAGCAGGCTCGGCCAAAGGATCGGCAGCGCCACCATGCGCCAGTACTGCCAGGTCGAGGCGCCGAGGATCTCGGATGCTTCGCGCCATTCCTTCTTCATGCCGTCGAGCGCAGGCGTCAGGATCAACACCATCAGCGGGATCTGGAAATACATGTAGGTGATGGTGAGGCCGAAGAAGCTTAGGAGGTTGAACCCGGTCGAATAGAGATTGAAACCGAACCAGTCGCGCAGGAAAACCGTCACCAGGCCGGTGCGTCCAAGGGTTGCGAGAAACGCGAATGCCAGCGGCACGCCGGCGAAATTCGAAGCGACGCCGGAGAAGGTGAGGAGGCCGGAGCGGACCCAGGTAGGCACGCCGCCGAGCACGATCGCCCAGGCGAGGAAGAAACCGATCAGCGCGCCGCCGAGCGAGGAGGCGACCGAGACCCGGATAGAGATCCAATAGGCAGAGAGAATCGAAGGCGTGAAAAGATCGGCGATGTTCTTGAACGTGAACTCGCCCTCGGGGGTCAGAAAGGCGCCGGTCACGAGATAGAGCGTCGGGACGATGAGGAACATCAGCGCGAAAATCATGAATGGGGCAATGCCGAGCCAGTCGATAATCGCTCGCTTGCTGATCAAAGGTGCTGCTGCTGTTGTTGTCGTGGTCATCGAGGCTTCGGCCATCCCGGCGTCAGAGGAAAGCCTCCCCGCCGGCAGAGGCGGGGAGGCCGAAGTAGGCAATTACTGTACGTTGGCGCCGACGACGCTGTCCCACTTGGTGGTGATTGGCGCCTTGCCGGATTCCTGTTCTTCAATCGTCGGGAAGACGGCCTTTTCGTAGGCCTCTGCCGGCGGCAGCTTGTCGAGCAGTTCTTGCGGGATCTTGCCGTTCTTGGCGAGATCGTTGAAGCGGATCGGGTGGCAATAGCCCTTCAGCCAGCCGAGCTGACCTTCGTCCGAATAGAGGTATTCCATCCAGAGCTTGGCCGCGTTCGGATGCGGTGCGAAGGCGGAAATGGCCTGGACGTAAACGCCGGCGACGACGCCGGAGGCCGGAACGACGACCTCGACCGGCGGATTGCCGTTCAGGCTGTCGCGCCAGGATAGACCGTTATAGTCCCAGGCGATGATGATTGGGGTCGAGCCCTGCGCGAGCGAGGCGGACTTGCCGATAACCGGAACGAAGTTGCCCGCCTTGTTGACCTCAGCGAAGAAAGCGAGACCTGCTTCGCCAGCCTTTGCCGGATCCTTTTCACCAGCCGCGAGACCGGCGGCATAGACCGCCTGCACGGCCTGGTTCGAAGTGCGCGGATCGCCGGCGAGCGCGACCGAGTTCGCATAGTCCGACTTCTTGAGGTCGGCCCAGTCCTTCGGCACTTCCTTGACGATATCGGTATTCACGACGAAGGAGAGAACGCCGTAATAGTCGCCGTACCAGTAGCCTTCAGCGTCCTTGGCGCTGTCCGGGATCGTGTCCCAGGTCGAGACCTTGTAGGGCTGGATCAGGCCTTCGGCCTTGGCCGAGGGGCCGAAGGACAGGCCGACGTCGATGACGTCAGGAGCCTGCGGGCCGGTGTTGCCCTTATTTGCCTTGATCGCCTCGATCTCGTCCCCGGAGCTGGCGTCGGGGTTCAGCTCGTTGACTTCGATGCCGTACTTGGCCTTGAAGCCGGCGATGAGATCGCCGTATCCGCACCAGCTGTGGGGAAGCGCGATCGTGGTCAGGGTGCCTTCCTTCTTGGCGGCGGCGATAAGCTCCTCGCTCGGCTCGGCGACGGCGATTGCCGACGTTGCGAGCAGCATGGCGGTGGAAAGCGAGAGCAGGCGTTGAGTCTTTGAAATCACTGACGTTCTCCTTATGTGCTTTCGTTCGTTGTAATTTCGGCGATGCTGTTAATGAGACGCGATGAAACCTGTGTGACAGGCTCTGTCCCGTTCGCGCCATGCGTGTCGGTTGCTGGACGGCGGTCGCCCCGATTTGCACAGCAGCCGCTGGTATCTTGTGAAGCTTGGTCCATAAACAGCCGGTTCCTCCCTAGACCGGCCTGCGGAAGATGCGCGTCGAATCGAACAGGCCCTCAAGCATCTTCATCCGGTCCCGTGTCTCGTCCCAGTTCATGTTCTGCACGGCTTCGATCAGCGCCTCGACGAGAAAGAGCAGCATGACCGAACTATCCCAGGCCGAGGGCGCCTCGATCTGCACGCGGAAGACCTTGGAAGAGGATTTGGCGACCGGGGAGCCCCATTGGTCGGTGAAGAGAACAATTTCAACGCCCCGATCGCGGGCGAAACGGGCCAGCGTTTCCATCTCCTGTTCGTATCGGCGTATATCGAACAGGATCAGAACGTCGCCTTGCTTCATGTCCAGGACGTAGTGCGGCCAGGAGCTCGGGTTGGCGGCGATCTGTGTGACGCCGGTGCGGATGACCTGGAGATGGGTGAAGAAGTAGTCCGCCATCGAGCGGGTGATGCGCCCGCCGGCAAGATAGATATTGCGCTTGCGATCGGCGATGAGGTTGGCGGTTTCATCGAATTCGCGCGGTTCGATCTGGGACAGCGTCTGGCGCATGTTTCCCATGACCGCGTCGGCGAATCGGTTGAGTGTGTGCGTACCGGGGGCGCTCGCGGCCCAGCGATCGTGTTTGGCGATCGGATTGGAAATCGTCGCCTCGAGCTCCTGGTGGAGCCTCGCCTGAAAGTCCGGAAAGCCGCGGAAGCCCAGCTTCTGGACCATGCGCGCCACGGTTGGCGTCGAAACGCCCGCGTTCTCGGCGACCGTGGTGATCGAACCGAGCCCGGAGACGGGATAGTTGTCGAGAAGTGTCTCCGCCAATCGCTTCTCGGCGCGCGTCAGCGCCGGGAAATGTGCGTTGATCACATCCGACACCGTCATGGATGCCGCTCTGCTGGTCAATGTCTTGCCCCTGAACTGGTCTGCGCCAGCTTGTGACGAATTAAACATCGCTGTCACAATCGGAGTCAATCTGCTTTTTGAAGAGATCGTTTCAGATTTCCGTTGACACTCCCTGATTCGTGAAGAATTCTCTTCATTAAGATCGTCTGACGAGGCAACTTGGGGGCGCCGGTGTTGACGGGACTTTTGACGCAGGCAGAGGGCGATCCAGTCGCCATCGACAATGCGGACGGGAAGGGAGATTTCCTCTTCGTCTGCGAGCACGCGTCGCGCCTCCTGCCGGAGCGCTTGGGGACGCTCGGCCTTTCAAAAGAAGCACTGGAGAGTCACATCGCCTGGGACCCTGGCGCGCTGGCGGTCGCCAGGCATCTTGCCGAGAGGCTCGATGGCACGCTCATCCATCAACGCTTTTCCCGCCTTGCCTATGACTGCAACCGGCCGCCCGAGTCCGACGCGGCGATGCCAGCCGTCAGCGAAGTCTACGAGGTGCCGGGCAACAGGGGGATGTCGGCCGCGGACCGACAGGCGAGGGTGGAGGAGATTTATCTGCCGTTCCGCGATGCCGTGGCGCGGTTCGTGTCCGAGCGCAAGGCCGCCGGGCGGCGCCTCATCCTTGTCACCCTGCACAGTTTCACCCCCGTCTATTTCGGCAACCCGCGCTCCGTCGAAATCGGCATCCTGCACGATGCCGACAGCCGGCTTGCCGACCGAATGCTTAGGATCGCGACGGACGGAGAGGTCGCCTATGACATCCGCCGGAACGAACCCTATGGGCCGGCGGACGGAGTCACGCACAGTCTGGTAGAATACGGCGTGCGAAACGGACTGCCGAACGTGATGATCGAGATCAGAAACGATCTCATTCGCGACGACATTAGCCAGAGGGTCATGGCTGATTATCTGGAAGGGCTGCTCGCAAAGAGCGCGGCCGCCCTTCCGGCACGATAAGAAGACCCTGGGGAGCGGCAAAGCCGCGGTTCCGTTCCGATGGGACGGGTGTGATGGGGCCTCCTGCAATGGCGCGCGAGGTCATGGAGAAACAGGGGAAGAAGATGTCAGACTATACCGATGTCGATAAGAAGCAGGACATGCAGGTCCTGCATTCGATGGGCTACGCCCAGGAGCTCGAGCGGCGCATGAGCCAGTTCTCGAACTTCGCCGTGTCATTCTCGATCATTTGCATTCTGTCTGGCGGCATCAACTCGCTGGCGCAGGCGACATCCGGCGCGGGTGGCGCGGCGATCGGCATCGGCTGGCCGCTCGGATGCTTCATTTCGCTGGTCTTCGCTGTTGCGATGGCGCAGATCGGCTCGGCCTATCCGACCGCTGGCGGCCTCTACCATTGGGGCTCGATTCTCGGCAACCGCTTCACCGGCTGGCTGACGGCCTGGTTCAACCTGCTCGGTCTGGTCACCGTTCTCGGTGCCATCAATGTCGGCACCTATTACTTCTTCATGGGCTCCTTTGGGACACCCTATTTCGGCCTCGAAGACACGACGACCACCCGTATTGTCTTCCTCGCGATCATCACCGGCCTGCAGGCGCTCGTGAACCATATGGGGATCGGGCTGACCGCGAAGCTCACCGACTTCTCGGGGTATCTGATCTTCGTGACCTCGATCCTGCTAGCCGTCGTCTGCCTCGCCGCGGCCGATACCTACGACATCGGCAGGCTCTTCACCTTCGCGAACTATTCCGGCGAGACCGGCGGCAACGTCTGGCCCGCGACGTCGGGAACCTGGGTGTTCCTGCTGGGCCTGCTTTTGCCGATCTACACGATCACCGGCTACGACGCCTCGGCGCACACGTCGGAGGAAACGGTGAAGGCTGCCCATTCCGTCCCGCGCGGCATGGTTTCGTCGGTGCTCTGGTCGGCGCTTTTCGGTTACATCATGCTGTGCGCTTTCGTGCTGATGATCCCGAACATGGACGAAGCCGCCAAGCAGGGCTGGAACGTATTCTTTTGGGCGATGGACACGCAGGTGCATCCCGTCGTCAAGGACATCCTCTATCTCGCCATTTTCGTCAGCCAGTGGCTGTGCGGCCTGGCGACGGTGACTTCGGTCTCGCGCATGATCTTCGCCTTCTCGCGTGACGGTGGCCTGCCGGCCTCGAAAGCGCTCGCCAAGGTCAGCCCGACCTACCGCACGCCGGTTGCGGCGATCTGGACCGGATCGATCCTTGCCGTGCTCTTCGTCTGGGGGTCGTCGCTCGTCTCGATCGGCGAAACGCCGGTCTACACGATCGTCGTCTCGTGCACGGTCATCTTCCTGTTCTTCTCCTTCGCGATTCCGATCACACTCGGCTTTTTCGCCTGGGGAACGTCGAAGTGGGACAAGATGGGGCCGTGGAACCTCGGTGAAGGCATGTTCAAGCTCTTCGCCATCCTGTCGATCATCGCGATGGTCCTGATCTTCGTCCTTGGCATTCAGCCGCCGAACGACTGGGCACTCTACATCACCGTCGGCTTCCTGGTCGTGACGGGCATAGTCTGGTTCGGCTTTGAGGGCCGCCGGTTCCGGGGCCCGCCGATCGGCGACGAAGTTGCGCGCCGCCAGGCCGAAATCGCCGCAGCCGAAAAGGCTGTCGGGGAAGCTTGATCAAACAACAAGAGGGCGGGGCCGCAACCGCGGCTTCCGCCCCATTTTTTACGGCCACGGGAACGGCCGTATCGAAACATGGGATGATACTTTCATGAGCTATTCGTTCGAGGAACTGAAAGAGGATGTTGCCGCCGGCCGCATCGACACGGTGCTCGCCTGCCAGGTGGATATGCAGGGCCGCCTGATGGGCAAGCGCTTCCATGCGGAATATTTCGTCGAAAGCGCGTGGAAGGAAACGCATAGCTGCAACTATCTGCTTGCGACCGACATGGAGATGGAGACGGTCTCCGGCTACAAGGCGACGAGTTGGGAGAAGGGTTACGGCGACTATACGATGAGGCCGGATCTTGCGACGCTCCGGCGCATTCCGTGGCTCGAAGGCACGGCGCTGGTGCTCTGCGACGTACTCGACCACCACACGCACGAAGAGGTGCCGCATTCGCCCCGGGCGATTCTCAAGAAGCAGATCGCGCGCCTCGAGGCGATGGGCCTGAAGGCCTTTATGGCAAGCGAGCTGGAATTCTTCCTCTTCGACCAATCCTACGACGACGCGCGCCAGTCCGGCTATCGCGACCTGCAGCTCGCCAGTGGCTACAACGAAGACTACCACATCTTCCAGACGACCAAGGAAGAGGACGTGATGCGGGCAATCCGCAACGGCCTTCAGGGGGCCGGCATCCCGGTCGAAAATTCCAAGGGCGAGGCCTCCGCCGGCCAGGAGGAAATCAACGTGCGCTACGCCGACGCGCTGACCATGGCCGACCGCCATGCGATCATCAAGAACGGCTGCAAGGAAATCGCCTGGCAGCGCGGCAAGGCCATCACCTTCCTTGCCAAGTGGAATTATTCGGCCGCCGGTTCCTCGTCCCATATCCATCAGTCGCTCTGGAGTGCCGATGGCGAGACGCCGCTCTTCTTCGACAAGAGTGCGCGCCACGGCATGTCCGAACTGATGCGGCACTACGTGGCCGGCCTGCTTAACCACGCGAGCGAGATCACCTATTTCCTTGCGCCTTACATCAACTCCTACAAGCGCTTCATGGCCGGAACCTTCGCGCCGACCAAGGCGATCTGGAGCAAGGACAACCGTACCGCCGGTTATCGCCTCTGCGGCGAGGACACCAAGGCGATCCGCATCGAATGCCGCGTCGGTGGTTCCGATCTCAACCCATACCTTGCCTTTGCCGCTTTGATTGCCGCCGGCATTTCCGGCATCGAAGGCAAGATGGAGCTCGAAGCGCCGTTCGTCGGCGATGCCTATCATGGAAAGGACATACGGGAGATCCCGCACACGCTGAGGGACGCGACCGAGGCGCTGACCAACTCCAAGATGCTGCGCGCCGCTTTCGGCGACGAGGTCATCGACCACTATACCCGCGCGGCATGCTGGGAGCAGGAGGAATATGACCGTCGCGTGACTGACTGGGAGGTCGCGCGCGGTTTCGAAAGAGCGTAAGAATTCCTCTCCCCAATCACTCCACACGAGGGGGAGGGGCTCCTTTGCCGCGTCCTCTTCGGTAGCCCGAACCGTCTCCACTCGTGGATGAGTTGGGCGAAGGCGATGCCACCCGCAAGCCCCTTCCCCTTATGGGGAGGAGAAACTCGCGGGGGAAGGTTTTAATTAAGGCAGAAACAGGAAGACGATCATGACGATGATCAAATGCATTTCCCCGGTGAACGGCGAGGTCTACGCCGAGCGGCCCGCGATGCCGCTGGAACTCGCCAAGCAGGCCGTGGCCCATGCGCGTTTGGCGCAGAAAAGCTGGGCGAAGCGCCCGGTCGAGGAGCGCGTCAAGCTCGTGCTCGCGGGCGTCGCGCGGCTGAACGAGATGGTGGATGAGGTCGTGCCCGAGCTTGCCTGGCAGATGGGCCGGCCGGTGCGCTATGGCGGCGAGTTCAGGGGCTTCAACGAGCGTTCGAACTATGTCGCCTCGATCGCCGCCGATGCGCTGAAGCCGATCATTGTCGAAGAGAGCGACCGCTTCGAGCGGCGCATCGAGCGCGAGCCACATGGCGTCGTCTTCGTCATCGCGCCGTGGAACTATCCTTACATGACCGCGATCAACACGGTCGCCCCGGCGCTGATGGCCGGCAACACGGTCATCATCAAGCATGCGAGCCAGACCATCCTTGTCGGCGAGCGCATGGTGCGCGCCTTCATTGAGGCGGGCGTGCCGGCGGACGTGTTCCAGAACCTTTTCCTCGACCACGACACAACGGCGGCGCTGATTGCGGCGAAGAGCTTCGACTTCATCAACTTCACCGGCTCGGTCGAAGGCGGGCGCTCTATCGAACGTGCCGCGGCCGGTACCTTCACCGGCCTAGGCCTCGAGCTCGGCGGCAAGGATCCGGGCTATGTGATGGAGGATGCGGATCTTGATGCCGCCGTCGACACGCTGATGGACGGTGCAACCTACAATTCCGGCCAGTGCTGCTGCGGTATCGAGCGGATCTATGTGCACGAATCGCTCTACGACGCATTCGTCGAGAAATCGGTTGCCTGGGTTTCCAACTACAAGCTCGGCAATCCGCTCGATCCGGAGACGTCGCTCGGGCCCATGGCGAACAAGCGCTTTGCCGCAACCGTGCGCAACCAGATCGCCGATGCCGTTTCGAAGGGCGCCAAGGCGTTGATCGATCCCAAGCTTTTCCCGCAGGATGACGGCGGTGCATATCTCGCGCCGCAGATCCTCGTCGATGTCGATCATTCGATGGAATTCATGCGCGAGGAAACGTTCGGGCCGGCGGTCGGCATCATGAAGGTGAAGAACGACGCCGAGGCGATCGAGCTGATGAACGATTGCCAGTATGGCCTGACCGTTTCGCTCTGGACGAAGGATGCCGAACGCGCGTCCCACATCGGCCGCGATCTTGAAACCGGCACCGTCTTCATGAACCGCGCCGATTATCTCGACCCGGCGCTCTGCTGGACGGGGGTCAAGGAAACGGGCCGCGGCGGCTCGCTCTCGATCCTCGGCTTCCACAACCTTACCCGTCCGAAATCCTATCACCTGAAGAAAGTAACCGCATGACGATCACCGCCAACTGGAGCTATCCGACCGCCGTCAAGTTCGGCGCCGGCCGGATCAAGGAGCTTGCCGACCATTGCAAGGCGCTCGGCATGAAAAAGCCGCTGCTCGTGACCGACCGTGGCCTTGCGCCAATGGCAATCACGCAGAACGCGCTCGATATCCTCGACGCGGGCGGCCTTGGCCGCGCCATCTTCGCTGATGTCGACCCGAATCCGAACGACAGGAATCTGGAAGCCGGCGTGAAGGCGTTCAAGGTCGGCGGCCATGACGGTGTCGTTGCCTTCGGCGGCGGTTCCGGCCTTGATCTCGGCAAATGCGTCGCCTTCATGGTCGGCCAGACGCGGCCGGTCTGGGATTTCGAGGACATCGGCGACTGGTGGACGCGCGCGAGCGTGGAGGGCATTGCGCCGATCGTCGCCGTTCCGACCACCGCCGGCACCGGTTCGGAGGTGGGGCGCGCCAGCGTTATCACCAATTCGGCGAGCCATGTGAAGAAGGTGATCTTCCACCCGAAGTTCCTGCCGGGGGTAACGATCTGCGATCCGGAGCTGACGGTCGGAATGCCCAAGGTCATCACCGCTGGCACCGGCATGGATGCCTTCGCCCATTGCCTGGAGGCCTACTCGTCGCCCTTTTATCATCCGATGTCGGCAGGTATTGCCCTCGAAGGCATGCGGCTCGTCAAGGAATACCTGCCGCGCGCCTACAAGGACGGCACAGATATCGAAGCCCGCGCGAATATGATGAGTGCCGCGGCGATGGGTGCGGTTGCATTCCAGAAGGGACTCGGGGCGATCCATTCGCTCTCCCATCCGGTCGGCGCGATCTACAACACCCATCACGGCATGACCAATGCCGTCGTGATGCCGCCAGTGCTGCGCTTCAACCGGTCGGCGATCGAGGACAAGATCGCACGCGCCGCCGCCTATCTCGGCATCGCCGGCGGTTTCGACGGTTTTTACGACTACGTGTTGAAGCTGCGTGAGGAACTCGGCGTGCCGGACAGACTCTCCGAGCTCGACGTCGGCACCGATCGCATCGATGAAATGGCGGAAATGGCGATCGTCGACCCGACGGCCGGCGGCAACCCGGTGGAACTGACCCTCGACGCGGCGAAAAAACTGTTCAGGGAAAGCATCTGATCCGGCATCGCGTTAATTTGTCTGAAGCCCGGAGAACCTTGGTATTCCGGGCTTTTTTGTTTCCTTGTCGTTTGCGACCAGACCCGCAGTTAATCTTTTCCCGCCAAAATTTCCATTTCGTTAACCATGTTCTGAAAGGCTCTGTTAAGGGCGTCGCCGATGCTTCGGCCGGGGCTTCGAAACAATGACGGAATGAGGTGGAAGATGGCGGTCATCACATTTGCCAACGCAAAAGGCGGCGCCGGCAAGACGACGGCGGCACTGATCCTGTCGACGGAGCTGGCGAGACAGGGCAACAGGGTGGTGGTCCTCGACGCAGACCCGCAGCGCTGGATCACGCGCTGGTCGGAAGTCTCCGGGCGTGTCGCCAATCTCGAAGTGATCTCGCACGTCACGCCGGCTTCGCTGCCCTGTCATATCCGTGAACTGAAAGACGAGGCCGATTTCATTGTCATCGACCTCGCCGGTGCGAAGGATGCGATCGTCGCGCTGGCACTCGGCCTATCCGATCAGGTGCTGATCCCAGTCCAGGGGTGCGCGATGGACGCCCAAGGGGCCGTGCAGATCCTGGAACTGATCCGCCATATCGAACAGAAGGCGACGGTTCGCATCAAGCATTCCGTGGTGCTCACGCGCGTCAATTCGTTGGTGACCACGCGTGCGCTCCAGACGATTAAGACACTACTTGCCTCGCGCGGTGTTGCGATGCTCGAAACGCCGATCGTCGAACGCGCCGCCTATCGCGAGATTTTCGAATGCGGCGGAACGCTGCAGTCGATGGACGCGGGCCGTGTCAGCAATCTCGACAAGGCGCGCGAGAATGCGCTTGCGCTTGCGCAGGAAGTCCAGGCGCTCCTGCCTTCGCGCCCGCAGCGTTCCTGGGCTTCGCGGGTGCCGTCCTGGGCGCAACTGCGCGCAGCGTAGCCACGTCCCGGCCGGCCTATCATCCCGGCCCACCTTTTTTCTGGGTCGGAATTGACGTTCGTCAGTTCCGGTTGAATCTTTGAGGGGGTATCGATACCGCTGCCCACGGTGAGGCGCGCGGGGGGCTCACTCAGAATCGCCGGTCGACGAAGTGCTTTGCCTGCGCGCCGGCGTGATAGAACGCCGATTTTACGGTCCGCCAGGGATCGGGCGTAATAGGCGTTTCCGAAAGTGGGATTGCCGAGGCGTCGCCCATGACGTGGTGGGCGAGCGCTCGCCCGAAGACGGTTCCGGGGGCGATGCCGCGACCATTGTAGCCGCTTACCGAAACGACATTTGGCGCGAGCACGTGCATGGCCGGCAGGTTGTTGGTCGTCATGCCGATGCTGCCGTCCCACCAGTACTCGAACCGGAAATCGCCGATATAGGGGAAGAGCTTGCGCAGCGAACGGGCTGCAAAGGCGCGATGTGTGTCCTCGGCCATGGCGTCGAGCCGGCCGATCGAGCCGAAGATCATTCGGTTCTGCTGGTCCATGCGGAAGGAGGTCATTACGAGCCCGGTATCCCAGGTGCCCTGACGCTCCGGCAGGATTCGCTCTGCGACCTTCTCGGGAAGCGGATTGGTGGCGAACTGAAAATAGGGGAGGATCGTCAGTTCCTGGGTGTGCGCCTTCCACGGCGCGTCGGGAACGAGCCCGCCATAGGCGTTGGTGGCAAGTATGACATGGCGGGCGGTAATGCTGCCCTGGCCGGCCTTGAGCTCCCACAGATCGCCCTGTCGCTCGGCGGCACGGAGAGGCGTGTCGGTGAAGATCTTGGCGCCGGCGGCGAGGGCGGCGCGCGCTAGCCCCCGTGCATAGGCGAGTGGCTGGATCGTTCCGGCCCGGCGGTCGAGCAGGGCACCGACAAAGCCCTCGGCGCCGGAGAGTGTACGCGCCCTGTCGGCCGAGAGCACTTCGACCGGTGCGCCGCGCTTCTTCCACTGCACCTCGCGATCCTTAATGTCCTTAAAGCCCTCGGCGCCGACCGCCATGTGGAGCGTGCCGTGGCGCACGGCTTCACACTGCATGTCGTGTTTTGCGACCAGGTCGTAGACCAGCGATGGGCCGTCGCCGAGTTCCTTCAACAAGCGGTCTCCAGCGTCGGCGCCGAGGGTTGCCACGAGGTCGTCCGGCTTCACCCACATGCCGGCATTGACGAGACCGACATTGCGGCCCGAGCCGCCGAAGCCAATCATGCGCGCTTCGACCACGGTTGCCTTCACGCCCTTTTCCGCAAGGTGCAACGCGGCGGAGAGGCCGGTAAAGCCGCCGCCGATGATGGCTACATCGGTGCTCAGGTCCCCGGTGAGCGGACCGGTTTCAGGCGCGGCCGGTGCCGTCGCATGCCAGAGGTTGGGGAGAGCACGCTCCGTTGCCATTGCAGACATTCCTTTGTCTTCGAAGCGGGACAAGAAAAGCCGGAAACGCCCATCCTTATCCTGCATCGATTGATCGTGATGGAAAACTTTTCGTCAGTGATAAAACCATTGTCACGAAGTTTTTCATGACAATGTTTCATGAGGTCATGAAGCCGTGCAATGCCGGGTGACCGCCGCAAAATGCGACCAGGGGTCACCGTGCACCCACTTTTAGGAGCCGATCTCCAGAAGGGATCATGGGGGAGAGAGCGTGCCCTTTGCGGGGCACGCTAAAGGATCAATCGACGAACTCTACCGTCACGCCCTTGCTCACCATCTTGCCGAGTTCGGTCGCGTCCCAGTTGGTCAGGCGAATGCAGCCGTGGCTCTGGGTCTTGCCGATCTTCGACGGGTCCGGAGTGCCGTGAATGCCGTAGGTCGGCTTCGACAGTGCGATCCAGACGGTGCCGACGGGACCGTTCGGTCCGGGCTGCAGGGTCAGAATCTTGTCGTTCGCGCCCTGCTGGAAGTTGATCTTCGGATTGTAGGTGTAGCCCGGATCGAAGGCGATCCGCTCGACCGATACGATGCCGGACGGGGAGGGCGTGTCCGACGAGCCGATCGTAGAAGGGTAGGCGGCAATGAGCTTGTCGGCCTCATCGTAGGCGAGCACCTGTTTGCGACCCTTGTCGGCCACGATCCGCGCGACCTTGCCCGTCTTGTTCGGGCCCGGATTGATGACCTTGATGATCGTACCCGGAATGGAAAAATCGACGCCGGGATTGAGTTCGCGCAGGTAATTCTCGTCCATGTGGAACTTCTCGCCGAGCATCTCGACCGTCGACGTGAAGGACAGATGCGGAAGCATCGCCTTATGGGCATAATCTTCCGGGATCGCTGCCACATAGGGCCCGGCCGCATCGGCAGCGGTGATCGTGTAGGTGGTGATCGGCAGACCGCCGTTGAAGCGCAATCGCTCGAGAATGTCTTCGGTGTTGTTCGGATCGAGTGTCTCGCCGGTCGCCTGCTGCCAGGCTTCGATGGCCTTGGTAACGTTCGAACCCATCTTGCCATCGATCACGCCCGGGGAGAAACCCTCGCGGTCGAGGAACACCTGTAGTGCGGCGATTTCCGCACGCGATTTGCCCTTCACCGTGATGGCTGGGGGCATCGGCTGCCGAAACGGCTCGTCATATTGGGGATCGTAGGCCGCCTGCTCGCTGCCATCGATGAGCCCCGGCAAGTTGTCCCGCAACTCCTCGCGCTCGACCGGGGCCGGCTCGCGATAGTCCGGGACCGTGCCGGTAAACTCGCCGGGCTCGGAATAGCCGTAGCCGCGGTCGCGATAGCCGTCGTCGCGGTAGCCGTAGCCGTCGTTCGAATAGACGTCGACGTCGCTTTGACGGCGGCGGGCTCTGCCGTAGCCGTCGGACGGCATCACTGTCGCGACGACATTGCCCCACGGGTCGACGAGAACAGTGCGGCCGCGGCGGTCACGCATCGCGCGGACCTCGTCCTGACCCGGCATATAGTCGAGAATTTCACCATTCGGCGTAACCAGGATCACGTCGCCGCCGTCGCGATAATAACCTTCCTGCGCGAAGACAGGTGTAAGCTCCACGGCCAAAAGGCCGGCTGCGGCAAGAAGCGAGAGGCCGGTGCGGGTCGCAGTCGTCACGATAGAACCTGTTTTCATGATGATTGATCCGGGCGGTACATGCCGATTTGGACGTTAATGTGAAAAAAGTGAATCCATCGTGAACGGTTGGTTAAAATTCATCCTGACCGATCGGTTAACCGTAGTAGATCGGTCCGGCGTCTGTTTCAACCGGGGAGAATGAGCGCCGAGGGATCTCGAAGCGATGCATTCCTCCTCCGTCCATGTCGGTAACGCTCGCGAAGCCGGATTGTTCAGTCGCAAATTGTCATGGTAGCGGCGTTTTGCTTTGCTTTATCATGCATTTGCGCCCTGCGCGATTCGCGTGTGCCAGCCGGAGCAACCTATGGAAACGACCTTGAGCAGCACGCGTGACGGCGTCCCGAGCCACCTCCTGTTCGACCGCTCGTCGGCGCTCGATATTGCCGCTTTCGTGGTCGATGGCACGGACCTTTCTCCGGGCTCGGCGATTCCGTCCGATGGTGACCCGCGGATCGATCATGCGCTCGCCGGCTTTCTCTTTACCTGCGGTCCCGATCACATCCGCCATCCCGAACCCGTCGAAGGCCGCGACGGAAGGCGCTACCCTCTGCATGGTTCGCTCGCAGGCACGCCCGTCAACCGGGCGGAGATGTCCGCCGACGGCAGTCGTTGCGAGGCTCTGACCGAGGTGCATCTCGCCTGTGGCGGCAAGGCGGCCGTCGAGCGTCGGTGGTATGTGAGCGAAAACGGGCAAAGCGTGATGCTTGAGGACCGCGTAAGGAACATCGGCGACTCGGTCTTCGCGCCGATGATGATGTACCACATTAATATCGGCGGTCGGCTGCTCGGTCCCGAAACGCATATTGTCAGCACTTCGATCGAAGGCGGATCGCGCGGCTGGCAGTTTGGCGGGGGCGAGAGCGCCCATTTCTGTCTTCCAGCAGTTGGCGAGGAAGGCTGGTCGGAAGTTTCGCTCACGCCGTTGCCAGGGCTTGGCGGGCGGCGGCTTGCCGTTCGATTTCGCGCGGATACGTTGCCGTTCCTGCAGATGTGGCGCTGCCAGCGCGGCGGCGCCGATGTCATCAGCATCGAGCCGGCGTCGCATCGCCTGGCAAAGCGGGTGGAGCTGGCCGCGTCGGGCGAACTCGGTGTCGTCGAGCCCGGCCAGTCGCGCGATTATGCACTCGCCTTCGCGGTGTCCTGATCGATCGCAATTGCCAGAGGGGCAGTGAGCGGAAACCTGCGTCTTCCCGCTCTTCCGATTGACGCCGCCTGACGCCGGGCCTAAACCAAGGCAACACCGTTCAGAGGAAGCATCATCATGGACATTCGCCAGATCAACGATGAATACTCGGTCTCCGGCCAGATCACGGTCGAGGACCTCAACGAGATCAAGGCGCTCGGGTTCAAGTCCATCGTCTGCCACCGTCCGGATTTCGAGACCCCTGATCAGCCGACCTTCGATGCGATCGCCGCGCGCGCCGCTGAGCTGGGTCTTGAAATCACCCATATTCCGGTGGGGCCGATGGGCGTGACCGCCGATGCGGTGACCCGCATGGTCGATGCACTCGACGAGTTCCAGCGGCCGATGCTCGGCTATTGCCGTTCCGGCGCCCGCTCTACCGCAGTTTATCAGCAGACGCAGCACATCCGCGGCTGACGCGATCGGTTTGCCGGCTGCCGAGCGAACCGCTGGTGCGCGAAGTCGACAAAGAGAGGATGCCGCGTGACCGGGCCGTACCTGATCAACCGTGACCAGTGGGCGGAAAAGCCTGACGTCTGGCAGGGCGAATTTGAGGGCGGCCGTTACGGAGCCGGCGTTTCGGTCGTGTTCTACACGACCGATCGGATCGGCGGCGGCCCGAAATTGCACCGCCATCCCTATCCGGAAACTTTCATCGTTCGCGCCGGTCGTGCGCTCTTCACGGTCGGCAACCAGACGATCGAAGCAGAGGCAGGGCAGATCGTCGTTGCCCCTGCGAACGTTCCGCACAAATTCGCCAATCTCGGACCGGGTCGGCTGGAGACCACCGATCTTCATGTGAGCGGCAGCTTTTCCATCGAGTGGCTGGAGTAGGCGCATGCAGGCTGGTCGATCCCGCAAGGTTCACTGGTTCAACGCGCGTCTAGCTCTCCGCGCCGCCGACGCGGCGCGCTTCGTGCAGGCCTACGCAGACTCCACTTAAACCCCGTAGACGGGTAGAAGCTGGAAAAGCGCGCTGCGGCGTTGCCCAGCTTCGTAGGTTGGCATTTCCTCCACCTCATTCCTGTGCTTGTCACAGGCCTCCAGCCACGGCGCGTCGGCGCCGTGAATGACTTCGGGACGCGAGCTCCTGTACTCCCGGCCTCAACCGTTGCGAATTTCCGTGAGCGTTCGCGTGGGCGTGATAGCTTCCGGGTCGAGCTTGATCTCTATGATGGCAGGCTTGCCGCTGGCGCGTGCTCGCAAGAATGCGTCGGCGAATTCTGCGGTCCGCACCACGGTTTCGCCGTGGCCGCCGTAGGCACGGGCAAGTGCTGCGAAATCCGGGTTGGTGAGGTCCGTGGCGCTGACGCGGCCGGGATACTCGCGCTCCTGGTGCATGCGGATCGTGCCGTAGATGCCGTTGTTGATGACGAGCACGATGATCGGTAGCTGATAGCGGATGGCGGTTGCGAACTCCTGCCCGTGCATGAGGAAGCAGCCGTCGCCGGCAAAGCAGACGACTTCGCGCCCCGGATGGAGTTGCTTGGCCGCGACGGCCGCCGGCAGGCCGTAGCCCATCGAGCCTGAAGCGGGGGCGGCCTGGGCTCCATAACGGCGGAAGCGGTGGAAGCGGTGCAGCCAGGTGGCGTAGTTGCCGGCGCCGTTGGTGAAGATCGTGTCCGGCGCGGTATTCGCCTCGATCCAATTCATGATCGGCCCCATCTGAACATCGCCCGGGCCCTTCTCAGGTGGCGTCGACCATTTAAGGTAGGCTTCGTGCATCGCGGCGGTGCGACCGGACCACGCGGGTTCGCCCGCCGGCCTGATGTCGTCGAGTGCCGCCACAAAATCGCGCGGGGTCGCGGCGATCGCCAGATCCGGACGGTAGACGCGGCCGAGTTCCGCGGGATCGGGATGGACATGGACCAGCGTCTGCCTGGGATAGGGGACGTCGAGCAACGTGTAGCTGGAGGACGGCATCTCGGAAAAACGGCCGCCGACGAGCAGGACGAGATCGGCCTCCTTGATTTCCTTCGCCAGCGCGGGGTTGATGCCGATGCCGACATCGCCGGCGTAGACCGGATTCAGATGATCGAAGAGCATCTGGCGGCGGAAGGAACAACCGACGGGCAGCCTCCAGCGCTCCGCGAAACGCTGGAACCCGGCCACGCTTTCGGCAGACCAGCGCGTACCGCCAAGGATGGCGATCGGCCGTTTTGCTACGGAAAGCAGTTCCTTGAGCCGGGTGATCTGACTCTGTCCTGGATGGCTTTCGACCGGCTGGTAGGCACGGGCCAGGGGGGCCTCGGTGCTCTCTGTCAGCATGTCCTCCGGAAGCGTCAGCACCACCGGGCCGGGGCGGCCGGACGTTGCCACGGTAAAGGCGCGAGTCACGAATTCGGGGATGCGCGCCGGATCGTCGATTTCTCCCACCCATTTCGCAACCTCGGTAAAGGCGCGGCGATACTCTATCTCCTGGAAGGCCTCGCGCTCGCGCGCGTCGCGCTGCACCTGGCCGATGAAGAGGATCATCGGGATCGAATCCTGCTTGGCGACATGAAGCCCGGCCGAGGCGTTTGTCGCGCCGGGGCCGCGGGTCACCATGCAGACGCCCGGCTCGCCTGTGAGCCGTCCCCAGCAATCCGCCATCATCGCCGCGCCGCCTTCCTGGCGGCAGACGATGACGTCTATGTCGGTGTCGTGGAGTGCGTCCAGGACCGCCAGATAGCTTTCTCCCGGCACGCACGAGATGCGCCTGACGCCATTTGCGACCAGTGCCTCGACAACCAGCTGACCACCCGTTTTCATCCGAACTCCTCCCAATGCTCTTTCATTCTTATCTGTTTGCAGACATCCGTTTACCGCGCCTCAGATTGCCGGCGAGACCGGTGCGATGCTCGCCGTCTTTTCGACCCTGCGCTCGCGCCAGATAATATAGAGACCCGAGCCGATGATGATGGCGATGCCCAACCACTTCAGCGCGTCCGGAAGATCGCCGAAGACCAGCCAGCCGAAGATCGTCGCCGAGACGATTTCGAGATATTGCAGCGGCGCGAGCACCGAGGCCGGGGCGGCGCGATAGGCGTAGACACCAAGCACGCCCGAGATCGTCGCGCTGACGCCGACGCCCAGCAGATAGGGCCAGGCGTTGCCCTCCGGCCAGACGGGATCGAACACGCTCGAGCCGCTGCCTTCGCCGAACGAGAGCAGGACGAGGCAGAAGAGGCCGCCCCAGATTCCCGCGTGGAACTGCATCGACCAGGGATCCTCGTTCTGGGCGACCATACGTGTGACAAGTAGGAAAACGGCGAGCGCGAAGGCGGAGACGATCGGCAGAAGCGCGATCAATCCCACCTCCTGCATGCTCGGTTGAATGACGAGCAGCGCACCGAAGAAGCCGACGGCGCAGGCGGTGTAGCGCCGCCAGCCGATCGTTTCCTTGAGGAAGATGCTGCCGAGAATGGTGAGGATGATCGGCTCGACGAAGAAGATGGCGATCGCGTCGGCCACTTCCATCACCTTCAGCGTGGTGATGAAGGAGAGCATGGTCAGCACCAGCAGGCCGCCGCGCAGCGCATGAAGCGCGCTCTTGCGCCAGGTGAGGTCGAAGAGGGTGCGGCGGACAAGCACGACCGGCAGGATGAAGACGACCTGCAGCAGGAAGCGGACGGCAGTGATCTCGGCCGACGGAACCGTCGCGATCGCAAGCTTCGCGAAAATGTCAATCAGCGGTGAGATCAGAACGGCGATGACCATCAGCGTCAGGCCATAGGAAACGCGGTCGTGGCCGGTGGCGATGCTGGGCAAAGGGAGGTCGGTCATGGTCTTCCGTCTCGTCAGCGCTTCCGATCGACCGCCTTCAGGCACCAGGCGGCGAAGTCTTCGGTTGCCTTCTCCCGGCCGATCTCGTTGAGCGTTTCATGGCGCATGCCGTCATGGATGGTAACGGTCACGTCGGTCATACCGCGAGCCTTCATTCGTTCGCCGAGCCAGCGAATGGCGGCGCCGTTGAACGTCGAGGGATCGGCGCTGCCGCCGACGAGATGAACGGGTAGATTGGCGGGCAACCGCGCTAACCGGTCCTCGCGGGCGCCGGCGAAGGCGAATTTGAACACGTCGATCCAAAGCGACACCGTCGCATCAAAACCGCAAAGCGGATCGGCCACGTATTTGGCGACTTCGCTCTCGTCGCGCGACAGCCAGTCGAAGTCGGTTTTTCGATCGACGATCGCCTCGCTCCAGGCGCCGAAGGTGAGCTTCGTCAGCAGCGGGCTCGGTACGTCCGAGCCCTTAAGCATCCTCTCGATCGCCAGTATTGCCTGGCCGCCTCGCCCGGCGAGACCCGGGCGGAAATTGGAGTTCCAGACAGCAAGCGCGTCGTAAAGCCCGGGATCGGTTTCTGCGGCGTTGAGCGCGATAAGGCCGCCCATCGAATGACCGAAGAGGATAACCGGCAGGCCCGGATGGCCGGCGACCGCCATGTCGCGCATCGCCCGCACGTCCGCTATAACCTTTGTCGCGCCGTCGCGCTGTGCGAAGGTTGCTAGCGGTGCATCCGGCGCCCGGCTCTCGCCATGGCCGCGGTGGTCATGCGCATAGACGTGAAAGCCGTGGTTCGCCATCGCCTCGGCGAAGCGCGTATAGCGGCCGGAATGCTCGGCAAGCCCATGGCTGACGATGAGGATGCCTCGCGGCTCGGTCGAGGCGGCGAAGTGCCGCCAGCCGAGTACAGCACCAGTCGGGCTTTGATGCGTCCTCACCTGCCCGAACATGCTATGCCCCCGGAACAATCGTCAGACTCTCGCGTGCGGATTGCCAACGGAGCGTCCGTTGCGTGGACCCGAAGCACTTTCCAGCGGAAAATGCCCTTTTCAGCAAAAATGCACACAGACCGATATCAAATCGATTTGCCCCGCAAAGGCAATCGCTGCTTGTTGCTTGTTGCGCATGACGTCACAACGAATCCAGAAACAATAATTAGGGGTTGCAATTTTCGCGCTTTCATCGATATTTGTTCCCGTTTTGTTTCTTGTTGGAGGCTATTTGAAATGCGGGCGAGGGTGAAGACGAATCTTGCGAGAGTTGCGATGCTCATTCTGGGACTGGGACTGTCGTCCTTTGCCGCAGCCGAGGAAGTGCCGGCGGGCGAGGCACCGGACGTGGCAAACTCGGGCAAGACGCAATATGTGCTTGCGGTCAGCTGGCAACCGGGGTTTTGCGAAACGCGGCCGAACCGTAGCGAATGCGCGGATCAGACGCCAGACCGCTTCGATGCCACGCACTTCTCGCTTCACGGCCTGTGGCCGCTGAAGAAGAGCTATTGCGGCGTCGAGGCGGAGCTCAAGGCCCGCGATCGGAAGGGCGATTGGCTGGAATTGCCGAAGCTTGCGATGGCCGACGAAACCGCCGCGCGTCTCCTTGTCGCAATGCCGGGTGTCAAGTCCGGTCTCGATCGCCACCAATGGCTCCAGAGCGGCACGTGCCAGACGGCAAAGGCAGAGGATTATTTCAAGCTGCAGCTGCGCCTTCTTGATGAATTGAACAATTCGGCCGTGCAGGCTCTCTTCGCTGACAAACTCGGTTCTGAGATTGACGAAAAAGAGATCAAGCAAGCCTTTAACGAGAGCTTCGGGGCAGGGGCCGGGGACCGGGTGCGCATGCGTTGCCAGACGGTCAACGGCCGCAGCGTCATCACCGGTCTCACCATCGGACTTGCCGGCGACCTTTCGGGCAAGGCCGGCCTTGAGAGCCTCATCCAGGCGGCCGGGACGACCGAGTTCAAATGCGCCAAAGGGATCGCCGACGCCGCCGGGCGCAGTTGATCTTCGACGGTTGCTTGCCGGAAGGGATTGGCGTGGGCAGGCCTTTGGCGGATTGCCCCGCCACCATAATTCGCCTACATAGCGGGCAAATTTCCCTTCCGATGCGGAGCATTCCCTTATGGCACGTCAGTTCATCTACCACATGGCCGGGCTCAACAAGGCCTATGGCAACAAGAAGGTCCTGGAGAACATCCATCTCTCGTTCTACCCTGACGCGAAGATCGGTATTCTCGGCCCCAACGGCGCCGGTAAGTCGACGGTGCTCAGGATCATGGCAGGCCTCGACCACGAGTACACGGGCGAGGCCTGGGTCGCCGAAGGCGCAACCGTCGGCTATCTGCCGCAGGAGCCGCAGCTCAATCCCGCAAAGACCGTGCTCGACAACGTCATGGAGGGCGTTGCTGCCAAGAAGGCGATCCTCGACCGCTACAACGAACTGATGATGAACTATTCCGACGAGACGGCGGAAGAGGGCGCCAAGCTCCAGGACATCATCGACAGCCAGAACCTCTGGGACCTCGACAGCCAGGTGGAGATGGCGATGGAGGCGCTGCGCTGCCCGCCGGGTGACGCCGACGTCAACAATCTCTCGGGCGGCGAGAAGCGCCGCGTCGCGCTCTGCAAGCTGTTGCTGTCGCAGCCCGATCTTCTGCTGCTCGACGAACCCACCAACCATCTCGACGCAGAGACGATCGCCTGGCTCGAAAAGCATTTGCGTGAATATCCGGGTGCCGTGCTGATGATCACCCACGACCGCTACTTCCTCGATAACGTCACGGGTTGGATCCTCGAGCTCGACCGCGGCCGTGGCATTCCCTACGAGGGCAACTATTCCGCCTACCTGCAGGCCAAGGCCAAGCGGATGGCGCAGGAAGGACGCGAGGAGGCTGCCCGCCAGAAGGCCATCAGCCGCGAGCAGGAGTGGATCGCCTCGAGCCCGAAAGCCCGACAGGCGAAGTCCAAGGCACGTGTCCGCGCCTATGACGAACTGGTCAAGGCAGCCGCCGACCGGCGCCCCGGCGACGCACAGATCATCATTCCCGTCGGCGAGCGCTTGGGCCAGGTGGTCATCGAGGCCGAGAACATTTCCAAGGGCTATGACGACCAGCTGCTGATCGAGGGCCTGAGCTTCAAGCTGCCGCCCGGCGGCATCGTCGGCGTCATCGGTCCGAACGGCGCCGGCAAGACGACGCTCTTCCGCATGATCACCGGCCAGGAACAGCCGAACGACGGTTCGTTCCGGATCGGCGACAGTGTGCAGCTTGCCTATGTCGACCAGAGCCGCGACGCGCTCGACCCCAATAAGTCCGTCTGGGAGGAGATCTCCGGCGGCAACGACGTCATCAAGCTCGGCAAGCATGAGGTCAACTCGCGCGCCTATTGCTCGTCCTTCAACTTCAAGGGCGGCGATCAGCAGCAGAAGGTCGGCACGCTTTCGGGCGGTCAGCGCAACCGCGTGCATCTCGCCAAGATGCTGAAGTCCGGCGGCAACGTAGTCCTCCTCGACGAACCGACCAACGATCTCGATACCGAAACGCTGGCGGCACTCGAGGACGCGCTCGAAAACTTCGCCGGCTGCGCGGTGATCATCAGCCACGACCGCATGTTCCTCGACCGTCTGGCGACCCATATCCTCGCGTTTGAGGGCGACAGCCATGTCGAGTGGTTCGAAGGCAACTTCGAGGATTATGAAAAGGACAAGATCCGCCGCCTCGGCCCGGATTCGGTCAATCCGAAGCGAGTGACCTACAAGCGCCTGACGCGCTGATGCATCTCGCCCAAAACTGTGCAGCGGTTTTGGGACAACGACATGCATAAAAGCAATGACATAAAGCGCGTCGCATGAGTCCGATTAAACTCGGCGCGCTTTAGAGCGCCACGCGTTCAAATGAACGCCCAAAGGACGCTCTAGAATTTTGAATCTAGAGCATCTTTTCTGCTTTCAGTGACTCCACTGAAAGCAGAATGCTCTAGTCGGTGGTGGCTTTGGCGCGAATCTCAAGTCGAAATGTCTCTTCTACAGCTCCGCGCGTCCAATTGACGGCGGGGAGCTGTATCACTTTGAATTGCGCATGATTTTGTCCTTAACGCGATTCCGATTTAGGGGATCATGCAGTAGGGATGTCTTTGAATCTGCGGATCGTAGGGGCCCGCCTCCTCACGCTGTCTTCGCCGCGTCATTCGATTGCCTCTACGCGCAAATTCGCTTGCGCACGGCCCCCAAATCACATAAAGATATCTTTATGTGTTGATGAGGAGGCGATGGTGGGCCGAGGAACGCTTGGGTTGGACGCGCTGGTCGACGTGCTGAAGGCGGCGGGTGAGCCGACGCGGATGCGCCTTCTCGCGCTGCTTTCTGCGGGCGACCTCACCGTGACCGATCTTACCGAAATTCTCGGACAATCGCAGCCTCGTATCTCCCGGCACCTGAAGCTGCTTGCCGAAGTGGCGCTCATCGATCGCTATCAGGAAGGGGCCTGGGCCTATTTCCGCCTGCGGCAGGAAGGGGGACGCGTTGCGCTGGTGCGCGAACTGCTCGCGGCGGCCGCGGCCGAAGACGCCATCCTTGCCAAGGATGCGACACGGCTCGCCGTCCTCAAACGGCAGCGTGCCGAGAAGGCGCAGGCCTACTTCAGCCGCAATGCCGCCGAATGGGATGAACTGAGACGGCTACATGTCAGCGAAGGCGATGTCGAGGCCACGCTGAAGGCGATGGTCGGCGAAGAGCCGGTTGAAAGCCTGCTCGATCTTGGTACGGGCACCGGTCGTATCCTACAACTTTTCGAGGGCATCTATCGGCGCGGCATCGGCGTGGACGCCAGCCGCGACATGCTTGCGGTGGCGCGCTCCAACCTCGACAGGGCTGGGATCACGAAAGCCTCCATCCGCCACGGCGATATCTTCAACCTGCCGCTCGACGGGCAGGCGTTCGATCTCGTGACCATTCATCAGGTGCTGCATTTCCTCGAGGAGCCGGAAGCGGCGATTGCCGAGGCCGCGCGCATGCTCGCACCCGGCGGCCGGCTCGTCATCATCGATTTCGCACCGCACGGGCTCGAATATCTGCGCGACGAGCATGCCCATGCGCGCCTCGGCTTCTCTCATCAGGCGATGGCCGATTGGCTGCAGAAGGCTGGCCTTGCGCTCGAGAAAACTACCGACCTCGCGCCGGAAGGCGCGGACGAGGGCAAACTGACAGTGACGATCTGGCTGGCGCGCGATCAGCGCGTTGCCGATCACATCGCCGATATGCCGCGTCAGCGCGTTCAGGCAGGGGGAGTTTAGGAATGACGACACGGACGCTTTATCCCGCCGAGCGTGGCAATCTGAGGCTTTCCTTCGAGTATTTTCCTCCGAAGACGGACGAGATGGAAGCGCAGCTCTTCCAGACGGCGGCCGACCTCTCCGTTTTCGGCCCCACTTTCGTCACCGTGACCTATGGTGCCGGCGGCTCGACCAAGGCCCGCTCGCTGACGACGGTCAGGCGCATGATCGGCGAAATGGGCATCGGGAACACTGCGGCGCATCTGACCTGCGTCGGCGCTCCGAAGGCCGAAGTCGATGCGGTGATCGAGGAGTTCCTGGCCTTTGGAGTCCGGCATTTCGTGGCGCTTCGTGGCGACCCGCAGGGCGGCATCGGCAGCGCCTATCAGCCGTTTCCGGGCGGTTATGAAAACGCCGCTGCCCTCGTGAAGGCCCTGCGCGCCCGTGGCGACTTCGAAATCTCGGTTTCGGCCTACCCGGAAAAGCACCCCGAGAGCCCAGATGTCGATGCCGATATCGACATGCTGAAGCGCAAGGTCGACAACGGCGCGACGCGGGCGATCACCCAATTCTTCTTCGACAACGACGATTTCGAGCGTTATCTGGAGCGGGTGCGAAGGGCCGGCGTCCAGGTTCCGATCGTGCCGGGGATCCTGCCGATCAACAATCTCGCTCAGGTGCAGAAGTTCGCCGGATTGTGCGGCGCGCGCGTTCCCGAGGTGATCCATTCTCGGCTCGCCCATCTCGAAGACCAGCCCGCGGAGCGGTTCAAGGAAGCGACCCATATAGCGGCGGAGCAGATAGTCGATCTCGCCCGGCGAGGCGTGCGCGATTTCCACCTCTACACGATGAACCGCTCGCCGCTTGTCACTGCCGTTTGCGATCTTGTCGGCTACGCGCGGGTGCCGGCGCAGGAGACCGCTGTCGACCTTCCGATACGGGCGGTCGCGAGCGCGTAGACGCTTCCGGGCAAACGCTACTGCATGTCTTCTTAAATCGACCTTGATTTAAGGACAAAGAGATGCAGCAACTCAAAGTGCTACAGCGTCCGCTGCGCGTCTAATAAGACGCGCGGCGCTGTATGTTTCGAGCAAAGATAAAGCCCATGAACGGATCGACGTTCATGGGCTTTGTTTATTATCGCAGCCTGTTGACCGGGTACTCTCTGAGTGGCCTGCCTACAAATCCTGCTGCAAATGGCTTTTCCGGAAATTAAAGTCCTTGTTTCGGTTTGGACTGTTCAGCGGCCCCGCTCAGACAAAAAGCATAACGGCCACGAATGCGAACGCTGCACTGATCATGAGGACATTCAACGAATGTGTAAGTCCCATAAGATGATCCTCCCTGCGTTGACGGGTAAAACATAGGGCGAAAAAACGGCGCGTGAAAGCAAAACTTGTGCTGCGCTGCGAAAGACGGGATGTCAAAAAATGTTGTTAACAGGCATAAGCGGCGGAAATTGTTGGACATTCGCCACTGCCACATTTTTTTCACAATTGCTTCGCGCTGGTTAATGTAACCGTTTGTAATGCTCCGTGAGCCTCGCCGAAGCCGTTTCGATTCGATTTTCAGGTCGAATGTCGAAGCTTCAGGATGCGTCCGTCGAGGACCGCGAGGCCGGCCGCGATGAGGACCATGCCGGCGATGTCCGCCGCCTGCAGTGTCTCGCCGAGAAAGAGATAGCCAAGCAATATGGCACTCGGCGGCACGAGCAGGGTGACGAGCGAAGCGTTGGTCGCCCCAGCCTCCGCCATGATCCGGAAATAGAGAATGTAACCGTAAGAGGTAGAGACGAGGGCGAGGCCAAGGACAGCGAACACAGCGGTCATCGGCGGCGCGGGCAGCATCCATGGCGTATCGGCAAGGGCCGCGATCGGTAACATCATCAATGTCGATGCCGTCAGTTGTCCGGCTGCCGTCACCGGCGGCGCCAGGCTGCGGAAGCGCTTGCCGTAGGTTGCCGCCAGGCCATAGCTGACGGCGGCCAGCACCGGCAGGACAAGTGCCCAGAGCGGGACCGTTGTGGAGTTGCCGACGAGCCCCGCAAGCGCGCTCGGCCCAATGAGCACGATGGTGCCCGCCAAGCCCAGCAGACAACCGCTGATCTTGGCGGCGCTCAGTTTCTCGTCCTCCGTCGCCATGTTGGCGATCAATACAGTCCAGATCGGGGTTGTTGCGTTCAGGATTGCGGCGAGCCCCGCGCCGATATGGATCTGGCCGAGGAAGATGAAGGCGTGCGGGATGGCGTTGTTGATCAATCCCATCAACACGAATTCGGGCCAGCGCTCCTTGAGCGCCGGATAGATGCCGTAGCGGCCACGAATGTAGATGTGTAGGGCAAGCGCCGCGAGACCGAGACGCAGGAGAACCAGTGTAAAGGGCGGCACATGGGCAACGGCGACCCGCGCGAAAAAGAAGGAGCCGCCCCAGATAAGTCCGAGCAGGGTCAGGAGCGCCCAATTGCGCATCGTCATCTGGGTGTTGATCGGATTTGCGGGTGAACCCATGGTCGTGCCTGTGCCAATCTGCAAGTAATGCGCAAGCCCTAATACAGAGAAGCGGGCGTTGCCACCCGCTTCTTGCTCGGTTCGAATGTTTCATGCCCGTGACGGTTGCCCAATGACGAGCGAAATTCTACAGCACCGTGCGTCTTCTCAGACGCACAAAGGCCACTGTAGCACTTTGAATTGCTGCATGTTCTTATCCTTAATCGGGTCCGATTGAGGGAACATGCAGTGGATCAGAGCGCGCCCAGGAGCTCCGGCGTTGCCCAGCCGTCGGCGGGCAATCCGAGCTTCAGCTGTTCCTTCTGCAACGCGGTGCGAGTACCGGAGCCGAGAATGCCGTCAATCTTGCCGACATCGTGGCCAAGCGCCTGGAGCCGCGTTTGCAGCGCCTTCATTTCGAGGTCACCGAGGCCCGGCTCCGGATTGCCGGCCTGATAGGGCGGGGCGCCGGCGAGGCGGGTCGCGAAATAGGCGGCGGAGGTCGTGTAGATGAACGACTGATTCCACTCGAGATAGATCTTGAAATTCGGATAGGTCAGGAAGGCGACGCCCTTGCGACCCTGCGGCAGCACAAGCGACGCTTCGAGCGCACTATTGGCGGTGTTGCCGTCACGGGGCGTGACGCCGAGCGCGAACCAGTCGCCCGCCGTCATGCCGGATTGCAGCCCGGTCTTCTCCCAGGGCAGGTTTTCCGGGACGCTGACTTCCTGGATCCAAGGCTGTCCCGCCTTGAAGCCGAGGCTCTGGATGAACTTTGCGGCTGTGAGAATGGCGTCGGGTGAGCTCTTCTTAAGATTGACGTGGCCGTCGCCGTCGCCGTCGATACCATAGGCGATGATGTCTTCCGGCAGCATCTGTACCTGGCCGATCTCGCCGGCCCAGGCGCCGGTGGTCGTTGCCGGGTCGAGGTCGCCGTGCTGCACCATTTCGATCGCAGCAAGGAGCTGCGGCCGGAACATTTCCGGGCGGCGGCAATCATGTGCGAGCGTCACCAGTGCATCACGTGTGTTGAAATCGCCTTGGACCGCGCCGAAATCCGTCTCCATCGCCCAGAAGGCAGTGATGACCGGGGCCGGCACGCCGAATTCACTTTCCGCCCGGGCGAAGAAGTCGGCATACTCGCTCATCTTCTGCGCACCGATATCAAGCCGCGCCTTGCTGACGGTGCGCTTGGAAAATTCGGTGAATGTCTGCTTGAACACGCCCTGGGCGCGGTCGCGGCTCAGAACCTTCTTGTCGACCGTGGCGCCCGCGAGTGCGCGGTCGGCGACATCGGCCGGAATACCCTTGGCAACGGCTTCGCCCTTGACCCCCTCAAGGAACGCGGCGAGGTCACCGCCGCAGGCCGCGGGTGATGTCGTTTGCGGTTGGGTTTGCGCCAGTGCCGAGGTGCCGGTCAGCGCCAGCAGTCCGAGGGTGAGAAGAGCTTTGCGGGCTGTGCCAGTCATCATAATCCTTTCCGTCGCCGAGACCCCGGTAGGCCGGCGAGCGTGCAATCTGTCTCACGCCTGTTTTCTCAGACCCGCGTCGATTCAAGAAAACAGGCAACCATTCGAAATGCCCCCAGCGACATTATGCGTCTGAGAGACGCCGGCGCTGTAAGAAGTCTGCCGAAGCTCTCTCAGAGCATTATGACCGAATGAAGAACTGCGGTGTTTGTGCGAGCAATCTGACCGACGATTTCCGGTCTATCTGCCACGGGAGACCGCCGCGACCCACTTCTGCCAGTTTTTCGCGGATCCGGCGAAGGCGTTGATGTCCGTGCTTCCCTGGATGCCGGGGATGACACCGGTGCTGGTGTATTGCCAGAAGGCCCAGCGGCGCTCGACATAGACCTCGCCCGGATGCTTGGCGGTGGAGCGCACCCAGAAGTGATAGTCCCTGAACTGATCGACGAGATTGTCGCGATGGAAGTCGACGGAGGTATAGATGATCGGCCGCTTGCCGTAATGTGCCTCAAGCCGGTCCATGAAGCGCTTCATCTCGGCGCGCACGGTCTCGGGCGAGGGACGATAGCGGCAGGTCTTCGACTCGCCATTCCATTCGACATCGAGCACGGGCGGCAGATAGACGGCGCTCTTCGGCACATTGGCGATGAACCAGTCGGCCTGGGCGTCGGCGGTCGAGCAGAAGTAATAGAAATGGTAGGGCGCGTAGGGAATTCCGGCGGCGCGCGCCCGCTGCCAGTATTCATTGAAACGCGCGTCGAGCCTGTCCTTGCCCTCCGTCGCCTTGATGAAGGCGAAGGATACGCCTGAATTCTTGACCCGCGCCCAGTCGATGTCACCGTTCCATTTGGAAACGTCGATGCCGTGGATGTTGTGACGATGCGGCGTGCGGCCGCCGAAATCCTGCGGGTCCGTATCGTGGAATCGCGGTGATATCGAAGCGGTCTGTACCAGGTCGTAGTCGGTTGAGGTGCAGGCGGAAAGAAGGGTTGCAACAGGCAGCAAAGCCAGGAGAAGCCGGCGCATGGGGTTCCCGTTTCGAGACAATCGACGATCCTGCCTCACGCGATGGCTTCCATGATGATGATTTTCCCCTCGGAGGCGTGCCCCATTTTCACCATATCATCGTAAAAATTGAGTTAGCTCAAGCGGGAATTGCGGCAGAGGCGGACAGCCTGACATTAGCTGGCCAGAGCGGGCGCCCGCCGGCGCCGCCCAGAATGTTGTCAGGCGCCGTTCCGATCCGGGCGGCGATAGATGGCCAGCCATGCATATCCCCGGCCGATCGACTTCGATTCGAGCATCGCGCCGTTTCTCTTCGCCCTCTCGCGCATGACCTCGAAAAGCGTCTCGCGCGGCGTCACGTGAAAGCGTCTCAGCCACGCCTGGAGCAGGCGGCGGAAGCCGCCGGGCCATCCTTCCTGCTGGCCGAAGTCGGCAATGTGAAGCGAACCGCCCGGGTTGAGCGCGGCGATCGCCGCATCGAGCGACTTCTCCCATTCGGGGATCATCGACAGCGCATAGGAGATGACAATGCGGTCGAAGCCCCGCTGGCCAAAGGCCGCGGGCGTGAAATTCATCGCATCGGCGGCGCGCAGGGTTACGCTCGACAGGCCGTGACGCCGAAGCTTTGCCGTCGCGGTCGCGAGCATCTCCGCGGAAATATCGAGACCGAAGAGGTGTGTGCCTGGATAGAGTTCACCGATCATGGCGAGGTTGCGGCCGGTGCCGCAGCCAACTTCGAGCACCGAGGCGCCCCGCGGCGGATTGAGCTCCCGGATCAGCGTGTCGCGTCCGAAGAGATAATATTTCCGGGTAAAGTCATAGATGTATCGCTGGTAGCGATACATCTGGTCCATCAGGCGTGCGTGGTTGTTTTCCAAGGGCTGGGCGGCGCTCATGCTTTCTTCCGATAGACGTGGAAGCCACCGTAGATGGCCGAGCGATCCTCTGCGCCGAGCTTTATCGACGTCTCGACATCGTAGTGCCACCGGTCGAGCAGTGCCGCGGAAACGCGGCCCGGCAGAATGCTCGCTTCCGCGGCCGTGCGGAAAATCACCACGGCGCCGCTGTCGGCGGTGCGCGTGATCTCCGTCCAAAGATCGTTCAACTGCCGATCGGTCATCCAGTCCTGTGCGTCGAGCAAGACGTAACGATCGACGGACGAAGCCGCCTTGCGGGCAAGCAACTCGGTGAAGCTTGCGTGGTGGACCTCGACGCGGTCCGCATTGTCGCGGATCGCTTCGTGGTTCTCGGCCTGCAGATAGGCCGGCAGTTCGCCTTCGTGCGGCAGCGGATAGCGCCGCGCGAAAGCCTGCCAGGCGAAATAGTTCTCGCGAAGCGGGAAATGGCAGGTGAGCTTTTCAAGACGGTGGCGCAGTACCGCGGCAAGCGACTTCTCCGCGCTTAGACTCGCGAGCTCATCGAACTGTTGCGGCGGGATGCCGAGGCCGAACAGTGAGCTTTTGCGACTGGTGATCCAGCGAATAACCGGACGGTCGAACAGCGGCGCGAGCTTGTCGTCGAAGAACTGCCGTTGTTCGCGCATCGAGCGTGCCTGGACAAATTCCTGCGGGTTGATGCCGTGGAGACGGGCAAGCAGGTGGCTGGCGGCAATGAAGCGACCGAGCAGGCCCGTGCGATAGATGTTGCGGCCGAAGACACCGATGCGGAGGCGTCCGTCGCGCGCCCGGCCGGTCCAGTAGGCGCGGGTCGCCGCGTCAAGCTTTGGGGCGAGGAAAAGGTCGAAGGCCTGCACATTCGACCGGGTCTCGGTCGCGGCGAGAAAACGCACGACATCCTTGTGGCTTGGCAGGTGACGGAAGGCGGCGAGCTTCAACCGGTTCAGCGCGATATGGTGTGGATTGAGATCGACGACGTCGATATGGGCGGGGCCGGCGGAGAGATAGGTCAGCATGTTGCAACCGCCTGAACCGATCGTCACAATGCGGTGTCCGGGACGGATCTGCATTGCCGCCATGTCGACGATCGGATCTTCCCAGATCTGTGGGTAGACGAGACCGGAGAAGAGCAGCCCGAACAGGCGTTCCGACAGGCCGGCGAGGGAGAGGGGCTTGTGCTGCAGCAGCGCGCTTTTCAGCTTCGAATTCTTCCTGCCAAAGCCGGCATCGGGGGCGAGTTCGGTCATCTTTGCCTGTCATCCAGTTGAAACTTAGCCGCTTCTAAAGTGACTCCGCTACACTTTGATGACGGGGTTTCGCACAGCCGCGAGGGTTGGAAGGGCTTTTCCTTTCGTCGGAATCCTGCTTCTCTCGCGAATGAGGCGCGGCGGAAACGCGGCATTGCTGAAGCCAGGAGGCAGCGCATGAAACGTTTGCTGAAGACGATCGCCGGGGCGATGGTCGTCGGTCTTGCGGGCGTCGTTGGCTGGCTGGCGCTGTTTCCGCCGGAGCTTCTGAAAGTAGGCGACGGTTATGCCGCCAAGATCGTCTGCTCCAATGTCTTCCTTGCCAAACGCGATCCGCAAGCCGTTCTTGCGGAAGACGTACAAGCACCCGGCCATCCGCTCTTGAAGTTCGTCCGCGTCTCGGTCGATCGGGAAGAGGAGAGCGTAACGGCGCGGATATTCGGCTTTGCCGCTCCTGGCCGAGCGGTCCATAGGCCGGGATTTGGTTGCACCAACGTAGACGAGAGCGGCGCGCAGGCGCTTGCGGCTTCGGCAACGGAGGCAGAGGCCGAAACAGGAGTATCCCGGGTGCATGATGGGGCCATCGGCTGGCCAGACGGTAGCAAGGCTGACATCGAGCCGGCGATTCAGCGCGTCATCGAGGATTCCGACCTGGCCGGTCCCGGCATACGGGCGATCGCCGTCGTGCGGGATGGCCGCCTGGTGGGAGAGACCTATGGTCCCGGGTTTGATCGGGACACGCCTCTGCTCGGCTGGTCGATGACAAAATCCGTGACTGCGGCACTGATCGGCTTGCGGATCGGTGAGGGAAAGATGGATGTCGACCGCAGCGAGCTGTTGCCCGCCTGGAGCGGCGATGATCGGTCGCGGATCAAGCTCGCGGATCTTTTGGCGATGCAGAGCGGGCTCGCGTTCAACGAGGACTATGGCGACGTCACCGACGTGACGCGGATGCTCTATCTCGAAAGCGACATGGGCGGCTTCGTGGCGTCCAAGCAGCTGGATGCGCAGCCGGGTCAGAAATTCCGCTATTCGAGCGGAACCAGCAATCTCCTATCGCAGCTATGGATGCGGACGTTCGACGATCCGGCCGAAGCGCTCGCCTATCCGCGCAAGGCGCTCTTCGCCCCGCTCGGAATGACAAGCGCTGTGATGGAAACGGACGCGAGCGGCACCTTCGTCGGTTCCTCCTATATGTATGCGACGGCACAGGACTGGGCCCGCTTCGCTCAGTTTCTGCTGGATGATGGAAGCTGGAATGGCAGGCGGATTCTGCCAGAGGGCTATGTTTCCTTCATGCGCACGCCGTCGGCGGCGTCGGGCGGCGACTATGGCGCCGGCCAGGTGTGGCTGCAGGAGAACGGCATTCGCGCCGGCACGGGCAACTTCCCAGCGGATACCTTCTGGATGCTCGGACACGACGGGCAGGCGATCATGCTCGTTCCGTCGCTGCGGCTGGCTGTCGTCCGCCTCGGCCTCACGCCGTCGCGCACCGGCTACGACGTGCAGAAGCTGAATGCGAAAATAATAGAGGCGCTTGACTGAGCGCCTCGGATATCAGTTCCACGCTGTTGTCGGACGACGCGCGGCGCTTAGATCATTTCAGTTAGAGGGGGATGCGGGCGGAAAACCGCACACACTTTTGCTCATCCGGCTCTAGCGCATGTCGAGTGCGTCGAGCAGGCCCTTGCGTTTGGCGTGATAATAGTAGCCGCTGGCGTAGAGCTTCACCGCGCCGTCATGCTGGTTGTCGGCCACCATCCAGGCGCCGCGCAGGTACTTGGTCGCATATTTGAGATTGGTTTCCGCGTCGAACAGGCCCTCGGCCGGTCCTTCATAACCGAGCCCCTTGGCGGTGTTGTAGCGGATCTGCATCAGGCCGTAGTTGCCCTTGCTGTAGGCGCGGGGATTGTAGTTGCTCTCACGCTTGACGACCCGGTGCACGAGCTCCAGCGGAATACCGTTCAGCTCGGCGTAATATTTGATCAGCCGGTCGAGGTCGGGGCGCGAACTGGTCGGCGTCTTGGAAAACTTCATCGAGTCGGGAATGACGCTTGCGACGGCGCCGACGGCGGTGCCGATCACGCCGGTGTTCGGTCGTGCCGTCGGAACGATCATCCGCTTGGCGACCAGCGTCTCGAGGCCGACCGGCTCGCCCGTGTCGAAATCCGATTCCATGGCGGCGGCGACCCCGAGAAAGGGCACGGCCGCGGGCTCGGTGCCGGCCGGCTTTTCTGCAAGCTCGGCGGATGCAGTCGAGGGGAGTGCTGGCGCGGCTGGTGCTGCCATCGCCACTTCGAACGGCTGACCGGGCTTGGCCGTGGGAATTGCAACCCTCTGGGGCGCGGCATAGGCCAGCGTCGCATCGCTCGCCGGCATTATTGCCGTGGCGGGGGCCACGCTGGCTGGCGTTGATGCCGCGGCGGCGTCCGTTGCGGCTGCAGCGGTCGCGCCAGGTGTCGTCTCACCTGTCGAAGCTACGGTTGCCGCCCCGTCCGGTGTCGGGAGGGCATAGGCCGTCATTTCCGTTCCGGGCTTCGGGATGGGCGTGACCGTCTGTATGGCGGTTAGTTCTTCGAGAGACGTATGCTCGACCGTGGAGCACCCCGAGGCAATGGCCACCGATGCCAGAGCAGCCGCAGTAAATGCCTGTTTTGAAAGGGAGATACGGAATATAGCCATCGTGTCACTTTCGTGCTTCTGGGCCCCGTAGCCCCCTGCAAATCAGTGGATGCCAACCACTGCGCTTGAATCTCCATTAACCTATGCCGTCGGTTGCGGCAAGCGCGGGGGCGCCTTTCACGACGCAGCCCGTTTCAGACCGGCGGTCAGCAGGCCAGCGCCGATTAGCAGCGAGCCGCCGGTGCGGTTGACCACGCGGCGAATATTCGGTTTGCGGATCGTGTTTCGGGCGGCCGAGGCGAGAAAGGCATAAAGCGCGGCATTGAGTGTGGCGAGTACAAGGAACGTGGTCTCGAAAATCGCCATCTGGGCAACGAGCGGCCTCGACAAGTCGAGGAACTGAGGCAGGAAGGCGACGAAGAAGATGATGCTCTTCGGATTGAGCGCGGTGACCGCATAGGCGTGCAAGAAGATACGCCACGGTCTTTCCGCCGAGGCTGTGCCGTCGGCATCCTGACCTTCGTCGCCGACCGGTGCCTTCCATAGCTTGATGCCGAGCCAGACGAGGTAAACGGCGCCGACCCATTTCAAAACCGTGAAGATGGCAGCCGACGTGGCGAGCAGGGCGCCGAGGCCGAGCATCGAGGCGCTCATGGCGGTGAAGTCGCCAAGCGCGACGCCGGCGACGGTCGCGCCGGCAGTCTTTCGACCGTGGCCGAGGGAATAGGAGATCACGAGGAGAATGGTCGGGCCGGGGATGGCGAGCAGCACCGCCGAGGCGGCGGCAAAGGCAAACCAGTTTTCGTAGGACATGAAAAGGCTCCGCGCTTCGATGGTTTCCCGGAAAGAATAGGGAGGGAGCCATGCAAGCGCGGAGCCGTCAACTGCAAATTGCGGGCGCTCTTTAGTCCGCCGTCTGCCACCTCTGGCCGACGACGTCCATGACCTCACCGAACCATTTGGTCGACATGTCGAAATGCTTACCGCCCTTGATGCGCGGGAACTCGATCGTGCGCAGCTTGCCGCCCTGGTCCTCGTCGTGGCCGGTGACGCCCGAGACCTTGTTGAGCGCGCTTTCGACCGCAAGGTCGACCATGCTCTGGATCAGTCGGAGGTCATCGCCATTGGCGGGCGCGGAGCGGGCGTAGTAGCCGGACTTCTGGACCATTGAGCGTTCGGCGCCGAGAAGTGCGGCGAACTGCTTCGAGAACCAGTTGCCGACGTTGATGGTGTCGATCTTTACGTGGCCGAAGGCATCACGCTTCACCGTCTCGCCCGCCGCCTCGCGTTCGGCGACGATCGCGTCGAGGCAGGCGCCTTCGCTGACGAACAGGGTGACGAAGCCGGCGCGGTCCATGACTTCGCGCAGGCGCTCGGCCTCGGCCTCCAGATCGAACGTCATCTCCGGCAGGTAGAGGCCGTCGATATTCTTCAACTGTTTGTTCATCATGAAGCCGTCGACATATTCCTTGTCTTTGGCCATCTGGATGTAGGAGCGCGCGGTTGCGGCTGTTAGCCAGCCGCAATGGCGGCCCATCACTTCATGGACGACGAGCGTGCGCGGAGCAGCGCTCTGCTCGTTGCTGACATTGTCGAAGAAGCGGGCGCCGTATTCGGCCGCCGTCCAGGCGCCGAGCGTCTGGCGGATCGGCACCACGTCGTTGTCGACCGTCTTCGGCAGGCCGACTACCGTCAGGTCGTAGCCGTTCGCACCGAGATAGGCGGCAAGATCGGCCGCAGTCGTGTTGGTGTCGTCACCGCCGATCGTATGTAGGATCGTGATACCGTCCGACGCCAGCCTTTCGGCGGCGACCCGAAGCGGGTTCTCACCTTCCTTGACAAGCCCGCGTTTCACGCAGTCGGCTGTGTTGGTGAGCTTAACGCGACTGTTGCCGATCGGCGAACCACCGTGGCGATGGAGGATATGCGCTTTCTCGCGCATGTCCTTGGTGATCTCGATGCGATCTGCGAGAAGCAGCCCCTGATAGCCGGAACGGTAGGCAACGAGTTCGTAGTCGGGCGCGATGTCCGTGTACCGTTCGATCAGGCCGCCGACAGCGGATGAAAGGCAGGGGGCAAGCCCGCCCGCCGTCAGCATTGCGACTTTCTTCTTGGCCATGGTTCCTCCTCGGCGATTCGGCACTGGCAAGGCTCAGCGGAGCCGGTCATGTTCATGATCCTTGCTCATTCAAGGACAACGTGGTCTAGCGCAAATCCGATGGAAGTTAAATGACAGGCCTGTGGATGCTTCAAAAGTCGGGGCCGCCTGACGTCCAATCGTTCGACGCGAATATACTTCGAAATAGGTTGTGATTTACGGCAATATGATTTATTGAGGGTCCATCACAAATTCGTCAACCGTGACGTTTCCGGCGACCGGCCGCTTGCAATTTGCCACCACATCAGCTCATGCTACATGGTGGACAGGGAAAAATCGCACATATGTCATTCTGGGACAGCCTGCTGAAAATCGTCACGGCCACCGGCAATGCGCTCGCAGGCGTGGTGGAGGCCGTTCGGACCCTCTTTGAAGGGGATCCGGAAACGCGGCGCAAGGTCGCGTTCTCGGTCGCCATGATCGCGCTTTCGGCGAAGATGGCGAAGGCCGACGGCATCGTCAGCGAAACCGAGGTTGCCGCCTTCCGCGATATCTTCAAGTTTCCCGCGGATCAGGCGCAGAACGTTGCGCGTCTCTACAACCTCGCGCGTCAGGATGTCGCGGGCTACGAGGCCTATGCCGAAAAGATGGCGTCGCTGTGCTCTTCCTGCGAAAAGAACTGCCCGATCCTCGAGGACATCATCGACGGGCTCTTCCACATCGCGAAGTCGGATGGCGCCGTGCACGAGAAGGAACTTGCCTTCCTCATGCGGGTCGCGGAGATCTTCAAAATGGACGAGGAGCATTTCCAGCGCATCCTGGCGCGCCATGTCCATCTCACGGGCCGCGATCCCTATGACGTGCTGGGCGTGTCGCCGAAGGACGATTTCGCCAAGATCCGCAGTCGTTATCGCGTGCTCGTGTCCGAGAACCATCCGGACATGCTGGTGGCACGGGGCGTGCCGGAAGAATTTCACGCGATCGCCAACGATCGCATGGCGGCTCTCAACGCGGCCTATGAGGCGATCGAAAAAGAACGTCGCGCCGCATGACCGCGAAGACATGCGATTTTCCCGGTGCGCGCCTGGTGCCGTCCCCTAATTATGGCGAGCGGGCCGACGGGCGCAACCCGGATATGATCCTGCTACACTATACGGGCATGGAGACGGCTGCTTCGGCGCTCGACTGGCTTTGCCGCGAGGAAAGCCAGGTCTCCAGCCACTATTTCGTCCATGAGGACGGCCGCGTCGACCAACTCGTCGCGGAGGAGCGACGCGCCTGGCACGCTGGCAAGAGCTCCTGGAAGGGCGAGACGGACATCAACTCCTGTTCGATCGGCATCGAGATCGCCAATGCCGGTCACCCGGGCGGACTGCCGGACTTCCCTGAAGCACAGATTGAGGCGGTCGTCGAATTGTGTCGGGACTGTGGCCAGCGCTGGTCCATCGCCCCTGAAAGGGTGCTTGCGCACAGCGATGTGGCACCGATTCGCAAGGTCGATCCGGGAGAAAAATTTCCCTGGCATCTGCTGCACGCCAAGGGGGTCGGTCACTGGGTCGAACCGACGCCGATCGGCGGGGGCCGCTTTTTTCAGCGCGGCGACCGCGGGCAGCCGGTCGAGGCGATCCAGTCGCTCTTGTCGCTTTACGGCTATGGTATTGAAGTAACAGGCGATTTCTGTGAAAAGACGGAAGGCGCGGTGGCCGCATTCCAGCGGCATTTCCGTCAGGCGAGAGTGGACGGAATCGCCGATGTTTCGACGATCGACACGCTTCACCGCCTGCTCTCCGCACTTCCAAATCTCAGCGTTTAGGCGGCGATTTTTGGGTGCGCTAATTTAGCGCCCTCACTACTTTCTTGCACGATTTTTTTGTGTTGCCACATGTTTACCATGATGGCCCCTTCATTTTCCCTGCATCAACTGCAGGGGATGCAGCGCGACCGCGCCGCTCTTTTGTCAATAAAAACGATCGGGAAATTCGGTCGTGGCGGCGGGGTGCGCCGGCGCGAGCGGTTCCCCAGACCGGAGACTTCAAATTAAAATGAGAATATCGTCTGTTGCTGCGGTGGCGGCATGCTTTGGCATGTCCTTCGCCGGGATGGGTATGTCGTATGCAGGGGATGTCGACAAAACCATCAAGACCTCTTCGCTTCAGCCAGTGACCAGAACCACAGGTTATCCGAAGCCTGACCTGAGCCTATCGACGGGCTCGCAATATACGATCCTCATCCAGTCCTACGCCAAGCAATATGGCGTCCCCGCCGGCCTCGCCCACGCCGTCGTTAAAATCGAAAGCAACTTCAATCCAAATGCGCGCGGCAGCGCCGGCGAGATCGGTCTGATGCAGATCAAGCCCGCCACTGCCCGTTTGATGGGCTATTCCGGTTCCGCCAAGGGCCTTTACGACCCGGAAACCAACATCAAGTTCGGCATGATGTATCTCGCCAAGGCGCAGGAGCTTTCGGACGGCACGACCTGCGGCACAATTCTGAAATATAATGCCGGCCACGGTGCCAAGCGCATGAATCCGGTGTCAAAGCGCTATTGCGGCAAGGTTCAGAGCATTCTGAACTAAGCATTGAAATCTCGGTGCTGCGGGGGCGGCTTCGTCCCGAACCGACACATCGCTTGGGTTGGATCGGCCCTGGTCCCAGGCCTACAGCGCAGCGTCTAGTGAGACGCGCACAGGTCGCCGCAGAGCTTTGAGTTTCTGCATGAATTTGTCCTTAGATCGGTTCCGATTCAAGGAATCATGCAGTAGCCGGATAGGTTCCGCGTTCCGGCATACCGTCAATTCCCGGAGGAATTCGGTGCCATTGCTTTTGCGGCATGTTATCCCCGGCGGAGAGAACGATCGGGGAGTGGCATGTCGGAAAGCTTTGATTTTGTCGTCGTCGGCAAGGGCATGATGGGGGCTGCGGCCGCGCGGCATCTTGCCGTTGCAGGTGCAAGTGTCGCGCTCATCGGCCCCGACGAGCCGGAAGACTGGGCCAGCCATGGCGGCGTTTTCGCCAGCCACTACGACAATGCGCGCATTACCCGCACGATCGACGAAGATCCGGTATGGGCTCGTCTCGCCCGCCGCTCGATCGACCGCTATCCGGAGATTGCCGGCGAGAGCGCCATCGACTTCTATACGGAGGTCGGTTGCCTGATCGCAGCACCGGCGCCGGGTGGCGAGTTCGACTATTTGGACAAGGTTGGCGGCGCCCGCGACAGGCTCGGCGTCGAAGCGCCGCTGATTTCTGGCGATGATCTCGTTCAGCGTTTTCCCTGGTTTCGTTTTCCGGGAGGCTATGGCGGTATCCATGAGGCGCGTGGCGCGGGCCACATCAACCCCCGGGCGCTGGTGCGGGCACAGACGCTCCTTGCCGAAAGATCGGGTGCGCGGGTCATCCGTTCCGAGGTGATTTCCGTCGATGAGCGTTCGGATCACGTCACTGTCGCGACCGTCGACGGTCAAACGGTTCGCGCAGGGCGCGTCCTCGTCGCAGCCGGGGGCTTCTCGCTTTCGAATACGCTGCTGCCCCGGCCGATCGATCTTGTCGTGAAGGCGCGCACAGTGCTCTTCGCGGAGGTTGGCGCCGAGGATCTCGACGGCTTCGAGGGTATGCCGTCGCTGATCGGCGCGGCTTCCGAGCAGGAGCGAAACTACTATTTGCTGCCGCCGGTTGCCTATGCGGACGGCAAACACTACATCAAGATTGGCGGCGACCCGACCGACCGGATTCTTGCGAGCGAACCGGCGGTGAGGGGATGGTTTCGCGCTGGCGGCAACAAGGCGGCGGCCGATCATATGCGTGCCTTGCTGGCCGATGTGATGCCGGGCTTCCGGCCTGTGTCGACGCATTTTGCGCCTTGCGTCACGTCGTTCACGCAGCACGGTTATCCTTATATCGGCTTTGCCAGCGATCGCCTCGCTGTCGTCACCGGCGGCAACGGACAGGCCGCCAAGAGTTCCGACGAGATTGGCCGGCTCGGTGCCGTGCTCGTCCTGAACGGACAGCTCGATGCCCCTGAATACGAGACCGATTTTGCGGTTTCATATCACTGACCGATCCGCGTAAGCGAAGATGAGATATTCGATTTCTCTGGCGCTTGCCGCTTCGGTCGGTTAATGACCCTCTGCCAGTTGGCCGGGCAGCCGCGCCCCGCAAGTGCCGAAAGGCCGCGGGGCGAGGAAAGTCCGGGCTCCACGGAAACACGGTGCCGGATAACGTCCGGCGGGGGTGACCCCAGGGAAAGTGCCACAGAAAGCAAACCGCTCCGCTTGCGGAGTAAGGGTGAAAGGGTGGGGTAAGAGCCCACCGCGGACATGGCAACATGGACGGCACGGCAAACCCCACCGGGAGCAAGACCGAATAGGGATGACACGGGCGCGCGAGCGTCCAGCCGGTTTCCAGGCGCGTCATCCGGGTGGGTTGCAAGAGGCTGCGCGCAAGCGCAGTCCCAGATGAATGGCTGCCACGTCCCGTTCCTTCGGGGGCGGGGCCATACAGAACCCGGCTTACAGGCCAACTGGCTATTTTTATTCCCCTTGCGGCTCGCAGCAGCATTTCCAGCGGGGCTCAAACGAATCAGCAGCCGAAACTTCCCGCGGCCAGTGCTGCCGCAGGCGGTTTCGCGCGGGATTCCAAAGGATTAGGGTCCCGCTCGTAACTCTTTGTTAAACTTAACAACCTATCAATATTTGATCATCTGCGAGGCTCATTGCGAGCTTCTCCCATTGACGCCCATATGGTCCCATGTTATCCCATAATGGTACTGCGCAAGGGCCGCGTCGTGGCCCATCATCGCAAAATTCCAAGGTTCCTTCCTCGGAAGGGTCAGGCGGACATGCTTGTGTCCGGCGGGGGTCTTTTGCGCGCGCAGGCAGGTGTTCGCGCGGGCCAATGATCGTGGCCCGTCAGTCGGAGGCGGCCGTTTCGCGTCATGAACCGCTTCTTGTCACATGCTACGAACCGGATCGATGCAAAGGGGCGGGTGTCCGTGCCTTCGGCGTTCCGCGCCGTGCTTTCGGATGGGGGCGTCCGGGAGTTATACTGCTTTCAGGACTTCGTCTTCCCGGCGATCAGCGTCGGTGGACCGGAGCTTCTGGACCGGTTCGAGAAGCAGATGGCGGCAGAGGATCCATTTTCGGATGCTGCCAACCAGATGTCGCTCCTCGTTCATGGGGGCGGCGTCTTTGTGAAGCTCGACCCGGAGGGCCGGTTGATGGTGACGGATTTCATTCGCGACTTCACCGGCATCTCGACCGACGTGACTTTCGTCGGACGGGGCGATCATTTTCAGCTCTGGGAGCCGCAAGCGTTTGCGAGGGCGCAGGCGGAGGCCCGGGAAGGGCGCAAGCAACGGGGGTTGCGTCCGGAATAGAATGGAGAGGCGGAATGGTGACGGATCAAGGCGGCGGAGATTCTGAAGCCGACGGCGGACCGGTTCGTCACATTCCCGTCCTCCTGAGCGAAGTGCTCGCTGCCCTCGATCCTGCACCCGGCAAGGTCATTCTCGATGGCACCTTTGGTGCCGGCGGCTATACGTCCGCCATTCTGAAAGCGGGAGCCGAAGTGGTCGCGCTCGACCGCGATCCGACGGCGATTGCCGCAGGTCAACCTCTTGTCGCCGCCGCCGAAGGGCGGCTCAAGCTCGTTCATTCCCGTTTTTCCGAACTCGCCGAACATGCGCCGGCAGAAGGCCTCGACGGCGTCGTGCTGGATATCGGGGTTTCCTCGATGCAGATCGACGAGGCCGAGCGGGGCTTTTCTTTCCAGAAGAAAGGGCCTCTCGATATGCGCATGTCGGCCGCCGGTGTCTCTGCTGCCGATGTCGTCAATCGCGCCAAGGTCTCCGATCTCATCCGCATCTTCGGCTTCCTCGGCGAGGAGAAGCAGGCGGGCCGCATTGCCCGCGCCATCGAAAAGCGCCGCGCGGAGGCGCCGTTCGAAACGACGCGCGACCTCGCGGGCCTCATCGAGACCGTGACGCCGCGCAAGGCCAAGGACAAGATCCATCCCGCAACCCGCGTCTTTCAGGCGCTGCGCATTTTCGTCAACGACGAACTCGGAGAGCTCGCCAATGCGCTTTTCGCTGCGGAGCGGGTGCTGAAGCCCGGTGGGCGCCTTGTCGTCGTCACCTTCCATTCTCTCGAAGACAGGATCGTCAAGGCATTCTTTCAGGACCGGTCCGGCAAGGCGGCCGGATCCCGCCATCTGCCGATGGTCGCGGCGCGCGCTGCAACCTTCGCGCCAGTTGGCAAGCCTATGATTGGGGCCAGCGAGGAAGAAGCGTCCCGCAATCCGCGCGCCCGGTCCGCCAAGCTCAGGGCCGGCATCCGCACGGAGGCCCCGTCGCCGGGAAACGATCTGTCCATTTTCAATCTGCCGGAACTGGCGAGCCTTGCGAAACTGGGGGGCTAAGAGAAGATGCTGCGAACGCTCGACATTGTCCTGATCGTCGTCATGACGGCAGCCGCTACGGTCACCTACACGATCAAACATCAGGCCGAGAACAAGCGCGAAGAAGTTCGCCGGCTCGACGCCGCCATCAAGCTCGAGGAAGATACGATCGATCTCTTGCGGGCGGATTGGGCACTGCTGACCCAGCCGAACCGGCTAGAGCGCCTCGTGGCCGCTTTCGCCGCCGACCTGCAGCTCGCGCCGACCCCCTCGACGCAACTCGCGCGGCCCGAGGAGCTTCCGATGCTGAAAGCGGATCTTCCGCAACCGGAAGACGACAAGGCCGCTGAAGACGGCATTGCCGCCGTCATCAAGACAGATGGTATCGCAACAGGATCGGTGGCGCGCTAATGTCGTTTCTCTCCCGTATCATGGTGCTGAAGAGCAAGGCGCATTTCTCGGCGGGCGGTAACAACCGCCCATCCGATGGGGTCAATGTCACGATCCAGGGAACGCGCAAGAAGAGCGCAAGCCAGGCCAAGAACCGGGTGGCGATCGTCATTGCCAGCTTCGGCATCGTCTATGCCGTGATCGGCGGGAGGCTGGTGCAGTACGGCATCGCGCAGCCGGAAACCGTCTCCTCGATCGGGCCCGCCGACAGTCTCATGGCTTCACGGCCAGACATACTCGATCGCAACGGCGAAATCCTCGCAACTGATATCCGCACCGTGTCCCTCTATGCCGAGCCGCACAAGATCGTCGATGCCGACGAAGCGGTGGAGCGTCTGGCGACGGTTCTGCCCGATCTCAACGCCCGCGAGATCTACAACAAGCTCAAGTCGAAATCCCGCTTCCAATGGCTGCGCCGGCAGCTGACGCCGAAGCAGCAGAGTGAAATCCTGGCGCTCGGGATCCCCGGCGTCGGCTTCCGTCCGGAAAAGCGGCGCTTCTACCCCGGTGGCCCGACCGCCGCCCACATCCTTGGTCATGTCAATATCGATAACCGCGGCGTTGCCGGAATGGAGCGCTATATCGACGATCAGGGGCTTGCCGATCTGGCCGCCATCGGCATGACCAGCGACGCCAAGCTCGAGCCGGTCCGGCTCTCGATCGACGTGCGCGTTCAGAACATCGTGCGCGACGTCATTGATGCAGGCATGAAGAACTATCAGGCGATCGCCGCCGGCGCCGTCGTGCTCGACGTCAATACCGGCGAGGTGCTGGCAATGGCCTCCGTTCCGGACTACGATCCGAACAAGCCGGCGGAAGGCGCCGAGGAGGGCTGGATGAACCGCATGTCGAACGGCACGTTCGAGATGGGGTCCACCTTCAAGACCTTCACCATCGCGATGGGTCTCGATTCCGGCAAGGTGACGCTCAACGACAGCTTCGACGCGACCGCGCCGATCCGGATCGGCGGCTTTACCATCAAGGACTTCCACGGCAAGCGTCGCGTCCTGACGGTGCCGGAAATCTTTCAGTATTCCTCGAACATCGGCACGGCCAAGATTGCCGACCTGGTCGGCATCCCCGGGCACAAGGAATTCCTGACCCGGCTCGGCCTTCTGACGAAGCTTCCGACGGAGCTTCCCGAGGTCAAGACGCCGAGCCAGCCGCGTGAGTGGAAGAAGATCAGCTCGATCACCATCTCCTTCGGTCACGGCGTCTCGACGACGCCGCTGCAGACGGCGGTAGCCGGTGCTGCACTGGTCAATGGCGGCAAGCTGCTGCCCCCGACTTTCCTGCCGCGCACGGAGGAGGAGGCGAGCGAACTTGCGACGGCAGTCGTCAAGAAGAGCACCAGTGACGACATGCGCTATCTGCTTCGTTGGAATGGCATCGCCGGTTCGGGCAAGCGGGCGCTTGTTCCGGGCTTCAATGTCGGCGGCAAGACCGGCACGGCCGACAAGGTCGTCAACGGCCGCTATGCCAATGATCTGAACTTCAACGCCTTCCTCGCCGCATTCCCGATCGACAACCCCAAATACATCGTGCTGACCTTCATCGATGCGCCGAAGACCGGGGAAGGTGGCGGGCGGACTGCCGGCTCCAACGCAGCGCCCATGGTGCGAGACATCATCAGCCGCTCCGCGCCGCTTCTCGGCGTCGAGCCGAAATTTGGAGAAGACGGTTCTGCCTTGCTTGTGTCTTATTGACCGTGAAATGAGAATGCGAACGATTCGCGATCCGGCGGATCGATATCGATGCGAGACATGCAGTTCATGAAGATCAAGGACCTGACGGGAGCAGCTTTCCCGGAACTTTCGGCGCAACTGAAGGGCGTTTCCTCGGATCTCGAGATCGCCGGCATTACGGCCGATAGCCGGCAGGTCAAACCGGGCGATCTTTTCGTCGCCGTCGCCGGGACAAAGGCGAACGGTGCGGCCTATATCGCCGACGCTCTTTCGCGTGGCGCCGCTGCTGTGATCACCGAGGCTGGCGCGGTTGTTGAGGCTGGCGTGCCGGTATTCGGGCTCTCGGAGCCGCGCCGTTTCCTGGCGAAGGCTGCAGCCGCCTTCTACGGTCGCCAGCCGGAGACCATGGTGGCGGTGACCGGCACGGCCGGCAAGACCTCCGTCGCCTCGTTCACCCGGCAGATCTGGGCGCATTCGGGCCATGTCGCCGCGATGATCGGAACGACCGGCGTCGTGGCGCCGGGGCGCAACGACTACGGATCGCTGACCACGCCGGAACCGGTCTCGCTGCACAAGCTGCTTAAGGAACTCGCCGATGCCGGCGTAACCCACGCGGCGATGGAAGCCTCCAGCCACGGCCTCGACCAGAGCCGTCTCGACGGCGTTCGGCTTGCCGCCGCCGCCTTCACCAATCTCGGCCGCGACCACATGGACTATCATCCCACGGTCGAGCACTATATGGCCTCGAAGATGCGGCTTTTCTCCGACCTCTTGCCCAAGGGCGCGCCGGCGGTGATCTTCGCCGACGACCAATGGTCGGACCAGGCGATCGCCGCCGCCCGCAAGGCCGGCCAGGATGTGCGCACCGTCGGACGCAAGGGTGAATTCATCACATTGAAGCGCGTCGAGCACTTCCGTCACAAGCAGTCGGCAGAGGTGCATATCGGCGACGATATTTTTGAAATCCACGTGCCGCTTGCCGGCGACTTTCAGATCGCCAACGCGCTGGTTGCTGCCGGCCTTGCCATGTCCACCGGCATCAGCGCCAAGGCGGCTTTTTCGGCGCTCGAGAAATTGCAGGGCGCGTCCGGGCGCCTGGAACTCGTCGGGCACACGAAGGACGGCGCTCTCGCCTATGTGGATTATGCCCACAAGCCGGATGCGTTGGAGAACGTCCTGACGTCGGTTCGTCCTTTCACCACCGGCCGGATCATTATCGTGTTCGGCTGCGGTGGCGATCGCGACAAGGGTAAGCGGCCGATCATGGGCGAGATCGCCACGCGGCTTGCCGACGTGGTGATCGTGACCGACGACAACCCGCGCTCGGAAGTGCCGGAGGTCATCCGCGCCGAAATCATGGCCGCGGCGAAAGGCGCGACCGAAATCGGCGATCGCGCCGAGGCGATCCGCACGGCGGTCGGGATGCTGAAAAGCGGTGACACGCTGATCGTGGCCGGCAAGGGACATGAGGAAGGGCAGACGATTGGTTCCGTGACGCTGCCGTTCTCGGACCACGAGGAAGTACGCAAGGCATTGGGAGGGCTGTGACTTGAACTGGCTCTGGACAAGCAGCGATCTTCTGGCTGCGATGAACGGCCGTCCGGTCGGAAGTCTGCCAGAGGGCATTGTCGGCATCTCGATCGACAGCCGAACGATCAACAAGGGCGAGGCGTTTTTCGCGATCAAGGGCGATCGCGTCGATGGCCATGACTATGCCGGGATCGCACTTGCCAATGGAGCTTCGCTTCTTGTCGTCAGTGAGGGCAAGATTCCCGCCCTCGGCCGGCTGATCGCGCCAATGATCGTCGTCGATGACGTGCTGGAGGCATTGATCCGCCTCGGCTGCGCTGCGCGCGACCGCAGTGCGGCAAAGGTCATCGCTGTCACCGGATCGGTCGGAAAGACCACGACGAAGGAGATGCTGAGACATGTGCTGTCCCCGGTCGGCCGCGTGCACGCCTCCGTTGCCTCCTTCAACAATCACTGGGGTGTGCCGTTGACCCTGGCGCGGATGCCTGAGGCCACCGACTACGGCATTTTCGAGATCGGCATGAATCACCCGGGCGAGATCCGGCCGCTGACGAAGATGGTTCGCCCGCATGTGGCGGTCGTCACCAGCATCGCCCCCGCCCATCTCGGCAATTTCCAAAGCCTCGATGAGATCGCGGCGGCAAAGGCCGAGATTTTCGAGGGTGTCGTCAAAGGCGGCCACGCCGTCCTCAATATCGACAGCGCGCAATTCACCATCCTGGAGCGCGCCGCGGCCGCTGCCGGCGTGAGCTACATCCATTCCTTCGGCGCCAATCCGAAAGCCGAGTTCCGGCTGGTCGAATTCACCGGTCGATCGGAAGGATCGGTGCTTTGGGCGGGGATCGGCGGCAGGACGCTGGAAGTCGCGATCGGCGCTCCGGGACGGCATATCGCCGAGAACGCCCTGGCCGTAATCGCGGCGGCGAAGCTTGCAGGCGCCGATCTCGATCAGGTCTTGGCCTCGCTTGCGACGATGCGGCCGGAAAAAGGCAGGGGACTGCAGCACCGCCTGAAGGTCGGCGCGGGTCGATTGACTCTCATCGACGAGAGTTACAATGCCAACCCGGCCTCGATGCGCGCCGCGATCTCGCTGCTGCGCGACGCCGAGCCGCCCGTCGGCGGACGCCGGATCGCGATCCTCGGCGACATGCTGGAGATGGGCGAGCACGCGGCGGAAGTTCATGCCGCTCTTGCCGGGCCGATCGTCGAGGCCGGCATTGCCGACGTCTGGCTTGCCGGGCCTGAGATGGCGCATCTGCGCGACGCCCTGCCTTCAGAGGTTTCGGTCGTCTATCGCGAAGCTGTCGACGATCTCACGAACTATGCGCTCGCAGCGGTTGCCGCCGGCGATGTGGTGATGGTCAAGTCGTCGAAGGGAACCGGCTGCGGGCGGATAGTCCAGGCGCTTCTCAATGCCTATCCGGAAGAGGCGCCAAGGGGCGGGGAAGTATAGCGTTGCCGCCACTGCATGTGGTGGATACCGCGCTCGGCCAGGGGATATGGCCTAACATAGTCGACTACAAGTGGGTAACGTCTATCAGATGATTCTGTTGGACGGTGTCCGATTCTAAAACCTTTGGGGAAAGGTCCCTTATGCTGATCTGGCTCGTGGAACTGGCGGACCACTTTCAATTCTTCAATCTCTTTCGCTACATCACTTTCCGCACGGGTGCAGCTCTCTTCACTTCCGCCCTGATCGTCTTCCTGTTCGGCCCGGCGATGATCGCATCGCTTCGCATCCGCCAGGGCAAGGGTCAGCCGATCCGCGCCGATGGTCCGCAGACCCACTTCAAGAAGGCCGGTACGCCGACTATGGGCGGCCTGATGATCCTCGCCGGTATCGTCGTCTCGTCGCTGTTGTGGGCCGACCTTTCGAGCGTCTATGTCGTTTCGACCCTCCTGGTGACGCTCGGTTTCGGCGCGATCGGCTTCTACGACGACTACCTCAAGGTGACCAAGCAGTCGGACAAGGGCTTTTCCGGCAAGGCCCGCCTTGGCATCGAATTCGTGATCGCGGCGATCGCCGTCTTCTTCATGATGCAGGCTGCGCTTTCGGCGGGGACCGCCGGCTCCACCTTCGGTTCCTCGGTGACCTTCCCCTTCTTCAAGGACCTGATGCTCAATCTCGGCTATTTCTTCGTGCTTTTCGGTGGTTTCGTCATCGTCGGCGCGGGCAATGCCGTGAACCTGACCGACGGTCTCGACGGCCTTGCGATCGTGCCTGTGATGATTGCGTCCGCCGCCTTCGGGCTCATCGCCTATCTTGCCGGCAACGCCGTCTTTGCGAACTATCTGCAGATCCATTTCGTGCCCGGCACCGGCGAACTCGCGGTCATCCTCGGCGCCGTCATTGGCGCGGGCCTCGGCTTCCTCTGGTTCAACGCGCCGCCCGCGGCAATCTTCATGGGCGACACCGGCTCGCTGGCGCTTGGTGGCCTCATCGGCACCGTTGCCGTCGCCACGAAGCATGAAGTCGTGATGATCATCATCGGCGGTCTCTTCGTCATGGAGACGCTGTCGGTCATTATCCAGGTCTTTTGGTTCAAGCGCACCGGCCGCCGCGTGTTCCTCATGGCGCCGATCCACCATCACTTCGAAAAGAAGGGCTGGACGGAAAGTCAGGTGGTGATCCGTTTCTGGATCATCGCCGTCATCCTCGCGATGATCGGCCTTTCGACGCTGAAGCTCAGGTAATTGCGCGATGATTCCGGTCACCACATTCAAGGACAAGAAAGTCGCACTTTTCGGGCTGGGCGGTTCCGGCCTCGCGACGGCGCAAGCGCTGGTGGCGGGCGGGGCGGAGGTCGTTGCCTGGGACGATAATCCCGACAGTGTCGCCAGGGCTGCGGCCGCGGGGCTTTCGACGGCCGATCTGCGCAGCGTCGACTGGTCTGTTTTCGCCGCCTTCGTGCTCTCTCCGGGCGTGCCGCTGACGCATCCGAAGCCGCATTGGACGGTCGATCTCGCCCGCCAGGCCGGCGTCGAGATCATCGGCGACGTGGAACTTTTCGTGCGCGAGCGCCGGGCGCATGCCCCCGATTGCCCGTTCATCGCCATCACCGGCACCAACGGCAAGTCGACCACGACCGCGCTGATCGCCCATATCTTGAGGGAAAGCGGGCGGGACACCCAGCTTGGCGGCAATATCGGTACAGCTGTGCTGACGCTCGATCCGCCGCAGGCCGGGCGCTTCTACGTGGTGGAATGCTCCTCCTACCAGATCGATCTTGCGCCGACGCTCGAGCCCACCGCCGGCGTCCTGCTTAACCTGACTCCGGACCATTTGGACCGGCATGGCACGATGCAGCACTATGCCAACATCAAGGAGCGGCTGGTGGCCGGGAGCGCCACGGCGATCGTCGGCATCGATGATAGCTTCTCAAGCCTGATTGCAGACCGGGTGGAACGCGCCGGAACCAAGGTCGTGCGCATTTCTCGTCGGAATGTGCTTGCCGAGGGGTTTTACGCGGAAGGCTCGCGGCTGATGCGCGCGAGCGGCGGCACGTCTTCGCTGTTCACCGATCTTGAAGGCATCCAGACGCTGCGCGGCGGGCATAATGCCCAGAATGCCGCTGCCGCGATTGCCGCTTGCCTCGCCGTCGGGGTCGCCGAGAAAGACATCGTCGACGGACTTGGCAGCTTCCCGGGCCTGAAACATCGGATGCAGCCGGTTGGGAAGAAGGGCGATGTCGTGTTCGTCAACGACAGCAAGGCGACCAATGCGGACGCGGCGGCGCCGGCGCTATCGAGTTACGACCGGATTTACTGGATCGCCGGCGGTCTGCCGAAGGAGGGAGGCATTACGTCGCTGGCGCCGTTCTTTCCCAAGATCGTCAAGGCCTATCTGATCGGCGAGGCTGCGCCGGCCTTTGCCGCGACCCTCGGCGAGGCCGTGCCCTACGAGATTTCCGGAACGCTTGAGAAGGCGGTGGCCCATGCGGCAGCGGATGCGGCACGAGACGAGGGCAGGCCATCAGTCGTGATGCTCTCCCCGGCTTGCGCAAGCTTCGACCAATACAAGAATTTCGAGGTGCGTGGAGATGCCTTTGTCGGGCAGGTGGCGGCACTCGAAGGGGTGACCATGCTCGTCTGACAGGCGGAGTCGGGCCTGAACGATTGACGTTGGCGCAGACCTGCGCCGGAAAAGGGGACAGACAGATGGTAAGCCGAGCCGAACGTGGCCCCGTGGCCGACTGGTTCTGGACGATCGACAGATTTTTTCTGGCGACTTTCATCCTCCTGATGGGTGTCGGCTTCATGCTCTCCTTCGCGGCGAGCCCGCCGGTCGCCGAACGGCTCGGCCTCGACAGCTTCCACTTCGTCAAGCGTCATGCGCTCTTCCTCCTGCCGTCGCTCGCGGTGATGGTTGGCATCTCCTTCCTTTCGCCACGCCAGGTCAGGCGCGCAGCGATCATCCTGCTCGGCATTTCGCTCGGGATGATGGTGCTGGTTCTCTTCGTCGGCCAGGAGGTCAAGGGTTCACTGCGCTGGATATCGATCGCCGGCATCTCGATTCAGCCCTCGGAATTCATGAAGCCGGCCTTCGTGGTCGTCTGCGCCTGGCTTTTCTCCGAGCACGCACGGCAGCCAGAGATCCCGGGCAATCTTTTCGCCATCCTGCTTTTCGGTATCGTCGGCGCGCTTCTTGTCGCCCAGCCGGACCTTGGCCAGACCATCCTGACGACGGCAGTCTGGGGCGGCATGTTCTTCATGGCCGGCATGCCGTGGCTGTGGATCATCGTGCTTGCGGGCGCCGCGGTCGGCGGCTTCTTCGTCGCCTATACCATGCTGCCGCACGTCGCCGGACGCATCGACCGTTTCTTAACCGGGGAGGGCGATACCTTCCAGGTGGACACCGCCCGCGAAGCGATCATTCGCGGCGACTGGTTCGGCCGCGGCCCAGGCGAGGGCGTCGTCAAGCGCATCATTCCCGACAGTCACACCGACTTCGTCTTTGCCGTCGCGGCGGAAGAGTTCGGCATCGTATTCTGTATGGCAATCGTGCTGATCTTCTCCTTCCTGGTCATGCGCGGTCTCAGCCATGCCTTCCGGGAGCGGAACGATTTCAACCGCTTTGCCGTCGCCGGTCTTGTGCTGCAACTTGGCATCCAGTCGATGATCAATATCGGTGTAAACCTTGAACTGCTTCCGGCTAAGGGCATGACCCTGCCGTTGATTTCCTATGGCGGCTCCTCGATGGTGGCGATCTGCGTGACGGCCGGCTTCATCCTGGCATTGACCCGCCACCGGCCGGAAAAGCGCGCCGTGGAGCGCAGCCTCTTTCGATCCGGTGTTGGAATGCCGGCGGAGTAAGTCATGAGCAAAGGCATCATTCTTCTTGCCGCCGGGGGCACCGGCGGCCATCTCTTTCCCGCTGAAGCGCTGGCGCACGAAGTGAAGGCATCCGGCTACGCCGTGCATCTGGTGACGGACAGCCGCGCCGAGCGCTTTGCCGACAGGTTTCCTGCCGACGAAATCCACATAGTGCCTTCGGCGACGATCGGCTCGAAGAACCCGATCAAGCTGGTGCGCTCGGTCTGGAAGCTCTGGACCGGCCTGCGCGCGGCGCGGCGGCTGATCACGCGCCTGAAGCCCAAGGCGGTCATCGGTTTCGGGGGCTACCCGACGGTGCCGCCGCTGCTCGCTGCGACCCAAATGGGCGTGCCGTCGATCATCCACGAGCAGAATGCCGTGATGGGGCGGGCCAACAAGATGCTGGCCTCACGCGTGCAGGCGATTGCCGGCGGCTTTCTTCCCGAAGGTACCGGTGCTTTCGCGTCGAAAACCGTGACGACCGGCAATCCCATTCGTCCGGCCGTGCTCGAGGCCGCGGGCGCGCCCTATGCGGTTTCTGCGAGCGACGCGCCGTTCCATCTGGTGGTCTTCGGCGGCAGCCAAGGCGCGCAATATTTCTCGCAGGCGGTCCCGCAGGCGATCTGCCGTCTCGACGATGCCGCGCGCCAGCGCGTGCGGGTCACGCAGCAGGCGCGCCTCGAGGACCGGGAAGGCGTTATCGCGGCCTACGACAAACTCGGCGTTCCGGCGGAAGTCTCTCCGTTCTTCAACGACATGGCGGCGCGGATAGCAGCCGCTCAGCTCGTCGTCTGCCGCTCGGGTGCATCGACTGTGTCCGAGCTCGCGGTGATCGGCAGGCCGGCGATCCTCGTGCCGTATCCCTATGCGCTCGATCATGATCAGGCGGCGAATGCGGCCGCACTCGCGGCCAAGGGCGGTGCCCGTGTGATCGCACAGGCCGAGCTCAGCTCCGAACGGCTCGCAGGCATCCTCGCCGATGCCATGCACAATCCACAGTCCCTGGCACAGATGGCCGCCAATGCTCGCGAAACCGGCAAACCGGACGCCGCGCGCTTGCTTGCCTCTCTCGTAGAGGCTATTGCCAGCGGTTTGACAGTCGAGAAATTCAAGGAAACACGCTCATGAAAATGCCGAAGACGATCGGGCTCGTACATTTCATCGGTATCGGCGGCATCGGCATGAGCGGCATAGCAGAGGTGCTGCACAATCTCGGGCACCGAGTGCAGGGTTCGGATCAATCGGACAGCGCCAATGTGCAGCGCCTTCGCGAGAAGGGCATCAACATCTCCGTCGGTCACAAGGCTGAAAACCTCGGCGATGCCGAGGTGGTCGTCGTCTCGACGGCGATCAAGAACGACAATCCCGAGCTGATCGCCGCGCGCGAAAAGTTCCTGCCCGTGGTGCGCCGCGCCGAAATGCTGGCCGAGCTCATGCGCTTTCGCAACGCGATCGCCATCGGTGGCACGCACGGCAAGACCACGACGACCTCGATGATCGCGGCGCTGCTCGATGCCGGCGGGCTCGATCCGACGGTCATCAATGGCGGCATCATCAATGCTTACGGCACGAATGCGCGCATGGGTGCCGGCGAATGGATGGTGGTCGAGGCGGATGAATCTGACGGGACCTTCCTGAAGCTGCCCGCCGATATCGCAGTCGTCACAAATATCGATCCCGAACATCTCGACCATTACGGCAATTTCGACGCCGTGCGCGCTGCTTTTCGGCAGTTCGTCGAGAACGTGCCCTTCTATGGCTTCGGCGTGCTCTGCCTGGATCATCCCGAGGTACAGGGAATGGTTGCCAAGATCGAGGACCGTAAGGTCATCACCTATGGCGAGAACCCGCAGGCGGACGTGCGCTATCACAATATTCGCATGGACGGCGCGACTTCCGTCTTCGATATCGAGATCCGCCGCCGCCGCACCGGCCAAGTGATCACGATGAAGGATCTGCGGCTGCCGATGCCTGGCCGCCACAATGTTTCCAATGCCACGGCCGCCGTTGCCGTCGCCCAGCGCCTCGGTATCAAGCCGGAAGATATTGCGAGGGGTCTCGCCGCCTTTGGTGGCGTCAAGCGGCGCTTCACGCTCACCGGCGAGTGGAACGGAGCGCGCATCTTCGACGATTACGGCCATCACCCGGTCGAGATCAAGGCGGTGTTGAGGGCGGCGCGCGAGGCCTGCCAGGGCCGGATCATCGCCGTCCACCAGCCGCATCGCTACAGCCGTCTTTCGAGCCTGTTCGAGGATTTCGCCTCCTGCTTCAACGATGCCGACACGATCCTGATTGCGCCCGTTTACGCGGCCGGTGAAGACGCGATCGACGGCGTGGATTCGGAAGTGCTGGTCAACCGCATTAAGGCAGCAGGGCATCGCGACGCGCGCTACGTCGCCGGGCAGGAGGCAATCGTGCCAATCGTCGCGAAGATTGCGCAGCCGGGCGATTTTGTGGTTCTCTTGGGGGCTGGCAGCATTACCTATTGGGCGGCGGCCCTTCCCAAGGAACTGGCGAATATTTCAGGAATTTGAGCATGAAACAGGTTAACGGTCAGAAACTTCTCGAAGCGCTCGGAAGCGGCGTCAGCGCAGTCCGCGGACGCATCACGCCCGACGCCCCGATGGACCGCGTAACCTGGTTTCGCGCCGGCGGGCTTGCCGAGCTCATGTTCCAGCCGCACGACACGGACGATCTCGTCACCTTTCTGAAGCTCGTGCCGGAGGACGTGCCGGTCATGGTGATCGGCGTCGGCTCCAATCTGCTCGTGCGCGACGGCGGCATACGGGGCGTCGTCATCCGCCTTTCGGCCAAGGGTTTTGGCGATCTCGAACTCGTCGGCGAAAACCGCATCAAGGCGGGTGCTATCTGCCCGGACAAGAATCTCGCTGCCATGGCGCTCGATCATGGCATTGGCGGCTTCTATTTCTACTACGGCATTCCGGGCTCGATCGGCGGTGCGCTGCGGATGAACGCCGGCGCCAACGGTGGCGAGACGCGCGAGCGGGTCGTGGAGGTGCATGCGATCGACCGCAAGGGCAACAAGCATGTGCTGAGCAATGCCGACATGGGCTATAGCTATCGCCATACCGCCGCGGCGAAGGACTTGATCTTCACGCACACGATTTTCGAAGGCTATCCGGAAGACAAAAACAAGATCCGCACGGACATGGACGCCGTGCGCCAGCATCGCGAGACAGTGCAGCCGATCCGCGAGAAGACGGGCGGCTCGACCTTCAAGAACCCCGATGGCCATTCCGCCTGGAAGCTCATCGATGAGGCCGGTTGCCGCGGCTTGATGATCGGTAGCGCGCAGATGTCGCCGCTTCACTGCAACTTCATGATCAACACGGGGCAGGCGACCGGCTACGAGCTTGAATATCTCGGCGAGACGGTGCGGTCCCGGGTGCTGGAACATTCCGGCGTTCGCCTCGAATGGGAAATCAAGCGCATCGGCAATTTCATGCCGGGCTACGAGATCAAGGAATTCCTCGGCCGCGGCATCGCCTGAGCCGGAAGCAGGAAAGCGAAAGGGCCGCGACGGGGTTACCGTCGCGGCCTTTTTTGCTGTTTGCTTGGAGCTGCCGCCAGCCGGAGACTTCCTTCGACAGCAGCAGGCAGACGAGCGCGGCTGCGAGCAGGTAGTCGAGGCTGGCGAATAGGACTGTCCTGTTTAGGGGCTGGAGCGGGTGTGCTCGCGGAAGGCGCGTCACCTTCCAGGACTCCTGCGCCGTCATTTTCCGGCTTCTGCACGCCTTTCTTAACACTGCTGCGCAACTCGCTGATTTTTCCGGCCTATTGCCTCGTTTCGGCAGGTACTTTCGGCGGCAAACCTGATGCGTTTCATGAGAAGAGTTAACCAAAGTAAACACTTCATTAACCATAATGCCGTTCTAGTGACCCTGTTCGGTCGCCGCTGACTCGGCAGCCGGAATCAGCCAGGCGCAAGCAAGCATTGTGATAGTGGCGTATTGTTTGGGGGTTTTGATGAGCGGCAGGCATGTTGCTGTCCTGATGGGCGGATTTTCCTCGGAAAGGCCGGTGAGCCTGTCTTCCGGGGCTGCTTGCGCCGATGCTCTCGAGGCCGAAGGCTATCGCGTTACGCGCGTGGATGTCGGTCGGGACGTGACTGCGGTTCTCGCCGATCTCCGCCCCGACGTTGCTTTCAACGCCTTGCATGGTCCGTTCGGCGAAGACGGCACGATCCAGGGCATCCTGGAATATCTGGAGATTCCCTATACCCATTCCGGCGTGCTCGCCTCGGCTCTCGCCATGGACAAAGCGCAGGCCAAGCGTGTTGCCAAGGCTTCCGGCATTCCGGTTGCCGAGGCGCAGATCATGGATCGGCGCACATTCGGCAACGAGCACCCGATGAAGCCGCCCTATGTGGTCAAGCCGGTTCGTGAAGGTTCGAGCTTCGGCGTCGTGATTGTCAAGGAAGACCAGTCGCATCCGCCACAGGTGATCACGTCCAGCGAATGGCGCTACGGCGATCGTGTCATGGTCGAGCGCTATATTGCCGGCCGCGAGCTGACGTGCGGTGTCATGGGCGATGTCGCGCTCGGTGTTACCGAGATCATTCCGCAGGGGCATGCCTTCTACGATTATGATTCAAAATACGTAAAAGGTGGTTCAAGCCACGTCATCCCGGCACAGATTTCACCAAATATTTACCAAAAAATACAAACACTCGCTTTGAAGGCGCATCAGGCAATCGGTTGCCGCGGCGTCAGCCGATCCGACTTCCGCTTCGATGATCGCGGTCACGATGAAGGCGAGTTGATCTGGCTGGAAATCAATACCCAGCCCGGCATGACCCCGACCTCCCTGGTGCCCGAGATGGCGCAGCATGCGGGCCTTCAATTTGGTGAGTTTCTCAGGTGGATGGTGGAGGACGCATCGTGTTTGCGTTGAGGGGCAGAAGAGGCAGAAGGGTGCGTCACCCGCTCGGCGTTGCCGCTGAGGCGGACGAGACGTTCGTGCTGCCGCGTCCATTGCGCAAGGTGGTCCGTTTCCTGGTCAGTCTCGGTACCGGGCGCATCCGTTTTCCGGCGCATACCGGCACTCTATCGGCTGCTGCTTTCTTCGCGGCAACGGGCTTCTACGGCATGTCGCTCGGCGGCCACACGCAGAATTTCGCGCAGGCCTCGACGACCGCCGCCGGCTTTGCCATCGAGGATGTGCGGGTTTCCGGCAACGAGCAGACGTCCGAGATCGATATTCTTCAGCAGCTTGGGTTGGATGGCACGACGTCGCTCGTGGCTCTCGATATTGCCGAGGCGCGCAGGCTGATCAGCGAATTACCCTGGGTGCAGAACGTCACTGTGCGTAAGGTCTATCCGGGTACGATCGAGGTAAACCTCGAAGAGCGCAAGGCATTCGGCATCTGGCAGCACGGTTCCGACCTGTCGCTGATCGAGCGCAGTGGCAGCGTCATCGCGCCACTTCGCGACAACAAGTTCGCCGCCCTGCCGCTGTTCGTCGGCCGCGACGCTGAAACGGCGGCCGCTGGCTTTTACGACGAATTCTCCCGCTGGCCGGAGTTCCGCTCGCGCGTAAAGGCCTTCGTGCGCGTTTCCGGCAGGCGGTGGGATCTGCGCCTCGACAACGGCATCATCGTCAAGCTTCCGGAGGACGACGTCGCGCGGGCGATGAAGGTTCTCTCCGAGATGGAGGAGAAGCATCAGCTTCTCGAGCGCGACATCGCCGCCGTCGATCTGAGGCTTGAAGACCGCACCACAGTCCAATTGACGCCGGAAGCCGTTGCCCGGCGGGAAGTCGCGTTGAAGGCGAGGGAGAAGATGCTGAAAGCCCAGGAGAAGCGGATATGAGTTTGTTCGGTTCTTCCAATTTCGGCCTTCCGCGCCTGAAGCCGCTGTCCTCCAAGCGCTCGCATGTCGTCTCGGTGCTCGACATCGGCTCGACCAAGATTGTCTGCATGATTGGCCGGCTGACGCCCCGCGCCGAAAGCCAGATCCTGCCCGGTCGCACTCACAACATCGAGATCATCGGCATCGGCCATCAGAAGTCACGCGGGGTGAAGAACGGCGTCATCGCCGATCTCGACGCGGCGGAAGGGGTTGTCCGGCTTGCTGTCGACGCCGCGGAGCGGATGGCGGGGCTGACGATCGACAGCCTCATCGTCAATGTTTCCGCAGGCCGCCTGCAGAGCGACGTCTACACCGCGACGATCGATCTCGGCGGGCAGGAGGTCGATGCGAGCGATCTCAAGAAGGTTCTCGCCGCCGCCGGCCAGCAGTCGCTGCGCACCGATCGGGCCATCCTGCATTCCCTGCCGACAGGCTTCTCGCTCGATGGCGAGCGCGGCATCCGTGATCCGCTGGCGATGTTCGGCGACGTCCTCGGCGTGGATATGCATGTGTTGACGGTCGAGCGGGCCGCTCTCAAGAACCTCGAGCTCTGCGTCAATCGCGCCCATCTCTCGGTCGAAGGTATCGTTGCGACGCCTTACGCCAGCGGCCTCGCCGCATTGGTCGACGACGAGGTGGAGCTTGGCTGCGCGGCCATCGACATGGGTGGCGGTACGACGACGATTTCCGTCTTTGCCGAAGGCAAGCTGGTTCACGCCGACGCCGTCAGCCTCGGTGGCCATCATGTCACCACCGATCTCGCGCGCGGGCTTTCGACGCGCATCGAGGATGCCGAGCGGCTGAAGGTCGTGCACGGTTCTGCGCTGCCGAACAGCGCCGACGAGCGCGCCATCGTTTCTGTCCCGCCGATCGGCGAGGACGATCGCGATCAGCCGACCCATGTGCCGCGGGCACTGGTTTCGCGCATTGTGCGCGCCCGCATCGAGGAGACGCTGGAGCTCATCCGCGACCGCATCCAGCGCTCCGGTTTCAGCCCGATCGTCGGCAAACGCATTGTGCTGACAGGCGGTGCCAGCCAGCTGACCGGCCTGCCGGAGGCGGCGCGGCGCATTCTTGCCCGCAATGTTCGCATCGGCCGTCCGCTCGGCGTGTCCGGCCTGCCCGCAGCCGCCAAGGGCCCTGCTTTCTCCACGGCCGTCGGACTGATGATCTACCCGCAGGTGGCTGATCTGGAGACCCATGCTGCCCATGGCGGCGTGTTCTCCACTTTCGGCGGCGGCAACAGCCGCATCGCCCGCATGGGGCAGTGGCTGAAGGAGAGTTTCTGAGCTTCGCCGGTGCCGCAGGGCGTCGGACGTAACAGGTGTTTGAGTTTTGAAGGATTTGGCCGGCTCGGCAAGGCGGCCAGAAAACGAGAAGGAACAGTGATATGACCATCAACTTGCAAAAGCCGGATATTACCGAGCTGAAGCCCCGCATCACGGTCTTCGGCGTCGGCGGCGGCGGTGGTAACGCCGTCAACAACATGATCACCGCGGGCCTGCAGGGCGTTGACTTCGTCGTCGCCAACACGGACGCGCAGGCGCTGACCATGACCAAGGCCGAACGGATCATCCAGATGGGTGTTGCCGTTACCGAAGGTCTCGGCGCCGGCTCGCAGCCGGAAGTCGGCCGGGCAGCCGCCGAAGAGTGCATCGACGAAATCATCGATCACCTGAACGGAACCCACATGTGCTTCGTTACCGCCGGCATGGGCGGCGGCACGGGCACGGGCGCGGCTCCGATCGTTGCCCAGGCCGCCCGCAACAAGGGCATCCTGACCGTCGGCGTCGTCACCAAACCCTTCCACTTCGAAGGCCAGCGCCGCATGCGGCTTGCCGATCAGGGCATTGCCGAACTGCAGAAGTCGGTCGACACGCTGATCGTCATCCCGAACCAGAACCTCTTCCGCATCGCCAATGACAAGACGACCTTCGCGGACGCCTTCGCCATGGCCGACCAGGTTCTCTATTCGGGCGTTGCCTGCATCACCGACCTCATGGTCAAGGAAGGCCTGATCAACCTCGACTTCGCCGACGTCCGTTCGGTGATGCGCGAAATGGGCCGCGCCATGATGGGCACCGGTGAAGCATCGGGCGAAGGCCGCGCAATGGCTGCCGCCGAAGCCGCAATTGCCAACCCGCTGCTCGACGAAACCTCGATGAAGGGCGCTCAAGGGTTGCTCATCTCCATCACCGGCGGTCGCGACCTCACGCTCTTCGAGGTCGACGAGGCTGCCACGCGCATCCGCGAGGAAGTGGATCCCGACGCCAACATCATCCTTGGCGCCACCTTCGATGAAGAACTCGAAGGCCTGATCCGCGTTTCCGTCGTTGCAACCGGTATCGATCGCACGGCTGCGGAGGTGGCCGGTCGCACTGCTGACTTTCGTCCGGTAGCGCCGAAGCCGATCGTTCGCCCGTCCGCTGCAATCCCGGCCCAGCCGCAGCCAATCGCCCAGCACCAGCCGCCGGCGCCGCAGCCGCAGCCGCTCGCTCAGCCGGTGCAGCAGCAAAACACGGTCGATCAGATCGCGCTCGCGATCCGCGAAGCCGAGATGGAGCGCGAGCTCGATATCGCCACCCGTGCCCAGATTGCCGCGCCGGTGCAGCCGGCGCAGCACGTGCAGGAAGAAGCCTTTCGGCCCCAAAGCAAGCTTTTCGCCGGTGCTGCCCCGGTGGAGGCCGCTCCCGTAGTGCGTCAGGCCCCGCCGGTGCAGCGTCCGGTCGAAATGCCGGTGCAGGCACAGGTCCAGCCGCAGGTGCAGCCGCAGCCGGCGCGCCACGAGGCCGCTCCGGTCATACGCCAGCAGGCCGAACCGGTGCGCATGCCGAAGGTGGAGGACTTTCCGCCGGTCGTGAAGGCTGAGATCGATCACCGCGCGCATGCCGCGCCCGCTCACCAGGAAGAGCGCGGCCCGATGGGGCTGCTGAAGCGAATCACCAATTCGCTTTCCCGTCGCGACGATGACGATCACGGCGTCTCGGCCGACATGACGGCGGCGGCACCGAGTGCTGCGTCCCAGCAGCGCCGCCCGCTTTCGCCGGAAGCGAGCCTTTATGCACCGCGTCGCGGTCAGCTTGACGATCACGGCCGCGTCTCGCCTCAGGCGCGCTCGCACGAAGATGATCAGCTCGAAATCCCGGCATTCCTTCGCCGCCAGTCGAACTGATTTTGAAGGACTGTTCCTTCACCTTGCCGAATGCCCGGGCAACCGCCCGGGCATTTTTCGATTTTCTCCATTGTTTCAACAATTTGCTAATTGTGTTGTGCGCATGACAATTGCGTAACAATGCGAAACGAACAGTGATTTGGAATGGTGCCTCCAAAATCTTATTTTCAGCATCGGAATTGGGGACGCATACGATTCGATCGGGCGCTGTTAGTTCGAAGACTCGAGGGTTCGGCCAATAGGCATGGATCCTCGGCCATCTGACTTGCGCCTTGAACATCGGTGCATCCCTCGTGCGTTTGGCCGATGGCTTATCGAGTGCCGGGGCCGCATTGAGTGAAAGTGAAGACGAGAATGGGAATTGAGCTCCTCGGGTTTCAGACGACGATTGCGAACCCGGTAACGCTGAAGGGAATTGGCGTCCATTCCGGCGCGGAAGTGTCGATCACCTTCCATCCGGCCGAGGCCGATGCCGGCATCGTGTTTCAGCGGGTTCTTGCCGGCGGCCGCGTCGCCGAGTTCAGGGCCGTCTCGTCGCAGGTCGGCAACACCGATCTCTGCACGGTTCTCGGCTTCTCGCCGGCGACTTCGGTTGCCACGGTCGAACACGTGATGGCAGCGATCTACGCGCTCGGCCTCGACAACCTGCTCGTCGAGGTTCACGGCGCCGAAATGCCGATCATGGATGGCAGCTCCGAGCCCTTCATCGACGCGATCGAACAGGTCGGCATGAGGGCACTGGCCGTCAAGCGCCGCTATATCCGTATCATCAAGCCGGTGCGCATCGACTCGGGGGCTTCCTGGTCGGAGTTCACGCCCTATGACGGCATGCGCTTCGAGGTCGAAATCGACTTCGACTGCCCGCTGATCGGGCGTCAGTCCTGGAAGGGCGATATGACGCCTTCGGTCTTCAAGCGGGAACTGTCGCGCGCACGTACCTTCGGTTTTATGCGCGATGTCGAACGGCTGTGGGCCGGCGGCTTTGCGCTTGGCTCGTCCCTTGAAAACTCGGTAGTGATCTCGGACGACAACACGGTAGTCAATGTCGAGGGGCTGCGCTATGCGGACGAGTTCGTTCGCCACAAGACCCTTGACGCCGTCGGCGATCTTTCGCTGGCCGGCGCTCCGTTCATCGGTTGCTATCGCTCTTATCGCGGCGGCCATAAGATGAATGCGAACGCGCTGAAGGCCCTGCTTAGCGACCCCACCGCCTACGAGGTCGTCGAAACGGCAACGCCGCGTCAGCGCACCCGCTCGCGTGACATGGTCGCCGTCGCAGCTCCGGGCTTTGCGCCCTGGTCCGCATAACAATAAAGTTCAGTTGTTCTCCAGTCGCCGGCCGAAAGGCCGGCATTTTCATTGTGCGGGATGATTCCCCGGCAGCCGATTGGGGCCAGGAATATGCTGCCGGGCCAAGTATTGGGTGGCTTTCATCCGTGGAAAACGTGCAAAGCACTGCATACCGCCACAAATTTGCATGAATTGCTGATCATGACGTTGCGATCTTGAGGCAACTTGCTCTAAAACGCGCAAGGTCTGGCGGGATGCGGTCCGCCGAATGAAACGGGAATATTCGATGGTTCTTGCAGTTTCGCTCGACATGAGAAAATCAGTGCGCGTCGCCGCGGTCGTTGTTGCGGCTGTGGTTGGCAGCAGCCTGATCACAGCCTGCCAGAACGACCCGGATATCGATATCACCAAGCTCACCGCGGAAACCGATCCGCCGGAGGTTCTCTACAATCAAGGCCTTGCCAACCTCAATGCTGGCAAGACGACGGAAGCGGCGCGCAAGTTCGAAGCGCTTGACAAGCAGCACCCGTTCTCCGAATACGCCCGCAAGGCGCTGGTGATGAACGCCTTCGTCTCCTACCGCAACGGGCAGTATCAGGAAGCGATCAACGCCACCGGCCGTTACCTGAACCTCTACCCGCAATCGGAGGATGCGGCCTACGCGCAATATATTCAGGGCCTCGCCTATACAAAGCAGATTCCCTCGGTAACCCAGGACCAGAAGGCGGCCTCGAAGGCGATCGAGGCGATGCAGGCGGTCGTCGATAAATATCCCGACTCCGACTATGTCGAGGATGCGCAGGCGAAGATCCGCTTCGCCCGCGACCAGCTCGCCGGTAAAGAAATGCAGGTCGGCCGCTATTATCTCGAGCGCAAGGAATATCTTGCCGCTGTTTCGCGGTTCCGCGTCGTCGTCGAGCAGTATCCGAATACGAATCAGGTCGAAGAAGCTCTTGCCCGACTCGTCGAGGCCTATTACGCCATGGGTGTCACCACGGAAGCGCAGACTGCGGCGGCGGTGCTCGGGCACAACTATCCGGACAGCCAGTGGTATGCCGATTCCTTCAAACTGCTGCAGTCGGGCGGACTTGAGCCGCGCGAAAGCGGTACGTCCTGGATTGCGCGCGCAGGCAAGAGGCTCATCGGCGCCTGACCTGCTCGGCGCTCGACAAGGAAGATATGAAACCGGATGCTCGCGCAGCTCTCGATCCGCGATATCGTCCTGATCGAACGGCTTGACCTCAGCTTCGATGCCGGGCTTTCCGTGCTGACCGGCGAAACCGGCGCGGGCAAATCCATCCTTCTCGACAGCCTGTCGCTGGCGCTCGGCGGCCGCGGCGACGGCTCGCTCGTGCGTCACGGCGAGGACAAAGGGCAGGTGACCGCGGTCTTCGATGTCCCGGCCGGCCACGCGGCCCGGCTGATGCTGCGCGAAAACGGCATCGATGATGATGGCGATCTGATTTTCCGCCGCGTACAGTCGACCGACGGCCGCACCAAGGCTTTCGTCAACGACCAGCCGGTCAGCGTGCAGCTGATGCGTCAACTTGGCCAGACGCTTGTCGAAATCCATGGCCAGCATGATGACCGGGCGCTGGTCGATACTGATGCGCACCGCGCCCTGCTTGATGCCTTCGGAGGCACATCGGAGGCGGCGGAAGAGGTTGGGGCGCTTTACCGCGGTTGGCGGGACGCGGAACGCAATCTCAAGAAACACCGCGAACGGGTTGAGGCGGCGGCTCGCGAAGCCGATTATCTGCGTTCCTCGGTCGAAGAGCTGGAGACACTTTCGCCGCGCGACGGCGAAGAGGAGGAACTGGCCGAATCCCGCGCCCGGATGATGAAGGCTGAGCGGATCGCCGGCGATATCAGCGAGGCTTCCGAGTTTCTGAACGGTAATACCTCGCCGGTGCCGCTGATCGCCTCGCTGGTCCGGCGGCTCGAACGCAAGAGCCACGAGGCCCCTGGGCTGCTCGAAGAGACGGTGGAGCTTCTCGATGGGGCGCTGAACCAGCTTTCGGATGCCCAGATGGCGGTGGAGCGGGCGCTGCGCAACACCGAATTCGATCCGAAGGAATTGGAACGAGCCGAGGAGCGGCTCTTCGCGCTGCGTGCTGCAAGCCGCAAATATTCGGTTCCGGTCACCGAGCTGCCGGCGCTTGCCGTTCGCATGATCGCCGACCTTGCCGACTTGGATGCCGGCGAAGAGAAGTTGAAGCAATTGGAAGTGCAGGTGAGTGAGGCAAGGGCGGCTTTCGACGCGGCGGCCCGGTCGCTCTCCGAGAAGCGTCACCATACCGCTGACGCGCTTTCGGTCGCCGTGATGGCGGAACTGCCGGCGCTGAAGCTCGAACGGGCGCGCTTCATGGTCGAGGTCGCGAGCGATCCGTCGTCACCGACCGCCGACGGCATCGATCTCGTCGAGTTCCATGTCCAGACCAACCCCGGCACGCGCCCAGGACCTATCATGAAGGTCGCTTCCGGCGGGGAACTTTCGCGCTTCCTGTTGGCGCTGAAAGTGGCGCTTGCCGATCGCGGCTCGGCGCCGACGCTCGTCTTCGACGAAATCGATACCGGGGTCGGCGGCGCCGTTGCAGATGCCATCGGTCAACGGCTGAAGCGGCTTTCCAAGAATGTCCAGGTGCTATCCGTCACCCACGCGCCGCAGGTTGCGGCACGCGCGGCGACGCATCTCTTGATTTCCAAGGGCCCGTCGGCGGAAAAATCGGAAATGATCGCCACCCGTGTCGCCCGCATGGACGACCAGGCGCGTACGGAAGAAATCGCCCGCATGCTTGCCGGCGCCTCGATCACCGAGGAGGCGAGGGCGGCGGCAGCGCGGCTTCTTGCTGGCAACGGCTGATCACAGCCACTTTCTTTCCCGCCCATCACTCCACAGCAAAGGTCGCTGTAGCACTTTGAATCGCCGCATAATTTGTCGCTCAAGGCGATTCCGATTTGGCGAATGATGCAGTAAAAAACGACTCCGCAATTCGGAGTCGTCGCCCATGCTGAGTGAAAGAAAACCCGTCGAGCAGTTGACCGAATCGGAAGCCGCCGAGGAGCTCGCGTTTCTCGCGGCGGAGCTTGCCCGCCACGATGCGCTTTATCATGGGCAGGACGCACCGGAAATCTCGGATGCCGACTACGACACGCTGAAGCGGCGCAACGACCTGATCGAGGCACGGTTCCCCGCGCTCATCCGCGAGGACAGCCCTTCGCGCAAGGTCGGCGCGGCCCCGTCTCTGACGTTCCAGCCGGTCGTCCACGCGCGGCCGATGCTGTCGCTCGACAACACGTTCTCGGACGAAGACGCACGGGATTTCGTCGGCGGCGTCTATCGCTTCCTCGGGCGGCTTCCGGACCATTCGATCGCCTTTATCGCCGAGCCGAAGATCGATGGGCTTTCGATGTCGCTGCGTTATGAAAACCGGCGGCTTGTGACGGCCGCCACACGTGGTGATGGCACGACCGGTGAGAACGTCACTGCCAATGTCCGCACGATTGGCATGATTCCTCAAAGGCTTCCGGCCGACGCCCCGGACGTCGTCGAAGTGCGTGGCGAGATCTACATGGCGAAGTCAGACTTCGCCGCGCTCAACGCCGAAATGGCTGCGCAGGGCAGGCCGCTTTATGTCAACCCGCGTAACACCGCCTCCGGCTCACTCCGGCAGCTCGACGCAAAGGTGACGGCGAGCCGCAAGCTCCGGTTCTTCGCCTATGCCTGGGGCGAAATGTCGGCGATGCCGGCCGACACGCAGCTCGGCATGGTCGAGACGTTCAAGGCGTGGGGCTTCCCGGTCAATCCGCTGATTCAGCGGTTCTCTTCTGCGGACGAATTGCTGGAGCACTATGACCACATCGAGCGCGAGCGGCCCGATCTCGACTACGATATCGACGGCGTCGTCTACAAGGTCGACCGGCTCGACCTGCAGGCGCGCCTCGGCTTCCGCTCGCGTTCGCCGCGGTGGGCGACGGCGCATAAGTTCCCGGCCGAGCAGGCCTTCACGCGGCTCAAGGGCATCGACATCCAGGTCGGCCGCACAGGCGCGTTGACGCCGGTGGCGCGGCTGGAGCCGATCACCGTCGGCGGCGTGGTGGTAACCAACGCGACCTTGCACAACGAGGACTACATCCGCGGTGTCGGCAACAGCGGCGAGCCGATCCGTGAAGGGCGCGACATCCGCATTGGCGATATGGTCATCGTCCAGCGGGCAGGGGATGTCATCCCCCAGATCGTCGACGTGGTGATGGATGAACGTGCGGAAGGCGCCGAGCCCTACAAGTTTCCGACCACATGCCCTGTCTGCGGCAGCCATGCGGTGCGCGACATCAACGAGAAATCCGGCAAGGTCGATGCCGTACGCCGCTGCACCGGCGGCTTCGTCTGCCGGGCGCAGGCGGTCGAACACCTGAAGCACTTCGTCTCGCGCAACGCCTTCGACATCGAGGGGCTCGGCTCCAAGCAGATCGAATTCTTCTTCGAAAGCGAGGACGAGAATCTGAGGATCCGCACCGCGCCGGAGATCTTCACACTAGAGCGCCGCCAAGAGACCTCACTCACCAAGCTCGAAAATATCGAGGGTTTTGGAAAGGTCAGCGTCAGAAAGCTTTTCGAGGCGATCAAAAGCCGCCGCAAGATCGCGCTTCACCGCTTCATCTATGCGCTCGGCATCCGCCATGTGGGCGAGACGACCGCGAAGCTGCTCGCGCGCTCCTATGGCAGCTACGATCACTTTGGTGCGGCCATGGTCGAGGCGGGGAGCTTTGCCGGAGACGCATGGAACGAGCTCAACAGCATCGACGGCATCGGCGAGGTCGTCGCCCGCGCCATCGTCGAGTTCTACAAGGAGCCGCGCAATGTCGGGGTCGTCTCACGGCTTCTGGAAGAGGTGACGCCGGAAAGCGCGGAGATGCCGGTTGCAACCGACAGCCCGGTCGCCGGCAAGACGGTGGTCTTCACCGGCTCGCTCGAAAAGATGACGCGCGACGAGGCCAAGGCCAAGGCCGAAAGCCTGGGCGCAAAGGTGGCCGGCTCCGTGTCGAAGAAGACCGACATCGTCGTCGCTGGTCCGGGTGCCGGCTCGAAGCTCGATAAGGCTCGCGAACTCGGCATCCAGACCATGGACGAGGATGAGTGGCTGGCGCTAATTGGCAGCTAACTGTGGGCGCTGGGGCGTGATTGAGCAGCTGGGCATTTCCAGCACGCCACTTTCCGTACTGGCTCAGCCAGTCACGCCGCCTGCTCGGCCGCCATCTCCATCCACATGAATTCCCAGACATGGCCGTCGGGATCCTGGAAGCTGATGCCGTACATGGAGCCGTAGTCGATTGCTGGCTTCCACGGTTTGGCACCGGCGGCGAGCGCCTTGGCGAGCATGTCGTCGCACTCGGCGCGGCTTGTGGCGGAGAGGGCGGTAATGACTTCCGTGCCCTTGGCCGTGTCGCTGATCTCGCCGGTGATGAAATCGCGGAATTTCGGCTCGGTCAGCAGCATGGCGAAGATATTGTCGTCGATGACCATGCAGGCGGCCGTGTCGTCCGAGAACTGCTCGTTGAAGGTGAAGCCGAGGGCGGAAAAGAAGGTCCGAGAGGATTCGAGGTTTTTGACGGGCAGGTTTACGAAAATCATGCGCATGGGGACGTTCCTCGTGAAGGATGTTTGATTTCTACGCAACAAGGACGAAGGACGTTTCCGCCAGCCGACAGGCGGAGACCAAATTAACTGGCACTCGCATGGCGGCTTTCAACCGCAGCTCATCCGAGACTTCCAGCGAAACGTTCCGCCAGCCGCTCGCGTTTGAAGTGATCGGCGACGAAATCGATGAAGACGCGCGTCTTTGCAGGAAGCAGCGTGCGACTGCCGTAATAGACCGATATCGGGCCGGCATCGGCGTACCATTTGGGAAGGAGCCGGATAAGTGCGCCGGATTCCAGATGGGGTAACACATCCGGTACCGCTATCAAAGTAACGCCGAGGCCGAGAAGGGCGGCGCGGCACATGACAGCCGGATCGTTGACGACGACCGTCTCCCTCGGTGCTGCCGCCATTTCCTCGCCTGCGGCATTGCGCATCATCCATTGCCGGATGCGGCCGGTGCGCGCCGCGCGCATGACGATGCCATCAAGCTCAGCTAGGCCAGCGGGATCGAGCGGCAGCGTGCGGCCGGCAAGAAAGGCAGGGGAGGCGACGGCAATGATATGGGCGGGGGCCAGCACGCGCGAGACGATGCCGGACGAGAGCTCGAAGCCGCCGCCGATTGCGGCATCGAACCCTTCGGCGACGAGATCGACCTGGCGATTATCGAAGTGCCAGTCGATCCGGACCCCCGGGTACTTCCTCAAAAAACCCGGTAGCAGCGGCAGGATGTGGTCGGTGCCGAAGGTCGGGCTGAGGCTGACCTTGAGCACGCCCACCGGCTCCCCTCGCTCGCCGGCTGCTTCGGCGATTGCGTTCTGGAGAGCTTCGAGGTTATCGCGGATCGCCGTCAGGAAGCGCTCACCGTCCTCTGTCAGAGTCAGCTTGCGGGTCGAGCGATGGAAAAGGCGAAGGCCGAGGTTTCTTTCTAGCATTGCTACGTTGCGGCTGACCGCCGCCGGCGTCAGGCCTAGCCGCCGGGCAGCACCAGAGAAGCCGCCCTGTTCGGCGCTGCGGACGAAGGACTCGAGATTGGCCAGCGTTTCCATGAATACTTCAAGCAATCGTTGAAAATGTTAAAAGTGATTACCGGCTTATTCTAGCGGAATAGGATTGCAACATCCACTCCATCGAAACCTCAATGGAGCAAAGACAATGTCCCCCCAGAACCTTCACGGAAAAGTCGCCCTCGTCACCGGAGGATCCCGCTCGATCGGCGCCGCCATCGCCAAGCGTCTTGCGAGCGACGGCGCCGCTGTTGCCATTACCTATCACGGTTCGCCGGAAAAGGCTGCCGCCGTGGTCGACGCGATCAAGGCCGAAGGCGGCCGGGCCGTCGCCATCAGGGCCGACGCCGGTGATGCTGCTGCGGTGCGCGCTGCAGTCACTGAAACAGTGAGAACGTTCGGCGGCATCGACATCCTAGTCAACAATGCCGGCATCGCGCTCGGCGGTGCGATCGACGAGATCACCGAAGCGGATTACAATCGAATGATCGCGGTCAATGTCACTGGCGTCTTCGTTGCCACGCAGGAGGCGGTGCGCAACATGAAGGCGGGCGGGCGCGTTATTCATATCGGCAGCTCGATGGTGCGCTACGCCGCCTTTCCGACCGCCTCGCTCTACACGCTGACCAAGGGTGCGGTCGCCGGCTTTAACCGTAGCCTGGTACGTGATCTCGGGCCGCGTGGCATAACCGTCAACACGGTGCATCCCGGTCCGACCGACACCGACATGAACCCCGATGGCGGACCGGTCTCCAAGATCGTAGGCCCCGGATTGGCAATCGGCCGCTATGGCAAGCCGGACGAGATCGCGAGCGTGGTTGCCTATCTGGCGAGCCCGGAAGCCGGCTTCGTCACGGGTGCCGACATCGTCGCCGACGGTGGCTTCACCGCTTGACGTCAGAACAACCGGACGATCGAAAGGACCTCGCCATGTCCATTGGCATCATCGGATCCGGCAACATCGGATCGGCCTTTGCCCGGGCACTCGCCAGGGCGGGGGTCCTGGCCGTCATTTCCAACAGCCGTGGGCCGGAGAGCCTCAAAGAGCTAGCCGACGAACTCTCCCCTTACATCACCGCGGGAACGCGCGAGGAGGCCGCAAGCGCCGATCTCGTGCTTGTCGCCGTAAACTGGTCGAAGCTGCCCGAGGCGCTTTCCGGTCTGCCGGATTGGAACGGCCGGATCGTCGTTGACGCGAACAACCCGATCGAGGCGCCGCTCTTCAAGCCCGCCGAACTCAAGGGGCGGCTTTCGAGCGAGGTCTTCGCTGAACTCGTCCCGGGCGCGCGCGTCGTCAAGGCCTTCAACCATCTGCAGCCGCACCTCGTTTCCGGTGATCCCAGGTCAGAAGGCGGACGCCGCGTGCTCTTCTTCTCGGGCGATGACGCCGCGGCCAAGGCGGAGGTCGGTGGGCTGATCGACCGCCTCGGCTTCTTCGGCATCGATCTCGGCCCGCTCTCGGTCGGCGGAAAGCTCACACAGTTCCCCGGCGGTCCACTGCCGGCGCTGAACCTCGTCAAGTTCGATTGAAATCTGGTAGGCCGGTGATCCGGCCTGCTTTCTACCCTCCCGCAATCCCGCTTCGCGCACCATTTCCATTTGTCTTTTTGCGCTGCACAAGATAGAGGTTTGCAAGCCAAAATTTGTGCAGTTGCCTTTTCGCGGGGCTTACTGTGGGCCATGTCGCGAAACGGGGCGCCATGCCCTCGTGCCCCGGCGGATTGGAGGGTCCGAAGATGAAAACGATCACCACCATCGCCGAACTGCGCGGGGCCCTCGCCGAGCATCGGCGCGCGGGGAAGAGCATAGGTCTCGTCCCCACCATGGGTTATCTTCACGTCGGCCACATGGAACTCGTGCGTCGCGCGCGCAGTGAGAACGACGTGGTCGTCGCCAGCATCTTCGTTAATCCCCTGCAGTTCGGGCCGAACGAGGATCTTGCCAAATATCCGCGCGATCTTGCCCGTGACCAGGCGATGCTCGCCGAAGGCGGCGTCGACTTTCTCTTCGCGCCGGGTGTTTCCGAAATGTATCCGCGTCCGATGGAGACCGTGGTCGACTTGCCGAAGCTCGGCTCGGAGCTCGAGGGTTCGGTCCGGCCCGGCCATTTCGCCGGCGTCGCGGCGGTCGTCACCAAGCTCTTCAACATCGCTCAGCCGGACCGTGCCTATTTCGGCGAGAAGGATTTCCAGCAGCTCCAGATCATCCGCCGCATGGTCGAGGATCTGGCGCAGCCCGTCGCGGTGATCGGCGTGCCGACGGTGCGCGAGGCCGATGGGCTCGCTTGTTCGTCGCGCAACGTCTATCTGACCGCCGACGAGCGTCGCGCAGCCGCGATCGTGCCCAAGGCGCTGGGCGAGGCCGAAAGGCTCATCGCCGGCGGGCTGACCGATCCTGCTGCGGTCGAGAAGGGTGTCATCGACTTTCTGTCGACGGAACCGCTGGCGCGGCCGGAGGTCGTCGCGATGCGCGATCCGGAAACGCTGGAGCCGATTGAGGACATCGGTGAGAAGCCGGTCCTGCTGTTGCTGTTCGTCCGCTTCGGCACAACGAAGCTGCTCGACAACCGTGTTATCGCTCCGAAATCCGCCCATTTTGCAAAGGTAGCCTGAGAATGAGCGTACAGACCGCGAAGCGGCGGCTGAGCCCCGCCAATATCGAAGCCCTCAAGGGCGAACGCCCGATCGTCAGCCTCACGGCCTATACGACGCCGATCGCGCGCCTGCTCGATCCGCACGTCGATTTCCTGCTCGTCGGCGATTCGCTCGGCATGGTGCTCTACGGTCTCGACACCACAGTCGGCGTCACGCTCGACATGATGATCGCGCATGGCCAGGCGGTGATGCGCGGCTCCGAACGCTCGTGCGTCGTCATCGATCTTCCGTTCGGCTCCTATCAGGAATCGAAGGAACAGGCTTTCCGCAGCGCCGCACGCATCCTTAAGGAAACCGGATGCAGCGCGGTGAAGCTGGAAGGTGGTGCGGAAATGGCCGAGACGGTCGATTTCCTCGTCAGCCGCGGCATTCCCGTGCTCGGCCATGTCGGCCTTATGCCACAACTCGTCAACACCACCGGTGGCTACCGCTCGGTCGGCCGCAACGAGAAGGAAGTGGCGAAGATCCGCCGCGACGCCAAGGCGATCGATGATGCCGGGGCATTCGCCATCGTCGTCGAAGGCACGGTGGAGCCGGTCGCGCGCGAGATTACCGCGACCCTGCGCTCGCCCACCATCGGCATTGGCGCGTCGCCGGCCTGCGACGGCCAGATCCTCGTCTCCGACGACATGCTTGGCATCTTCAACGATTTCAAGCCGCGCTTCGTCAAGCACTTCGCCGAGCTCGCCCCGGCGATCTCGAAGGCGGTCGAGGACTATGCCAACGAGGTGAAGGCGCGGACCTTCCCGGGTATCGAGCATACGTTCCAGGTGAAGGGGGTAAGGTAGGCGGACGCGTCCTGTCTTGTTTCGTGACGGGCGTCGAACGCCGTGGACTTCGCCCGCCGATTCCAAGGTCTCGTCTGGACGTTAGCTGTTCAGCTTCCGCAATGTCTCTTCATCGTACATCCCGTCGAACTCCCAGCGGAAGTGTCTTCGGAGATTTACGGTGCAATCGTACCATGTGCTCGCTCCGCAGCTCTGCAAGATGCGATTGAGTTCATGTTTGAGAGTGAGGAAAGAGTATCTGTGGAAGAACAGAACCTTCGCCTCGGTTACGAACACGCTCTTGTTGGTCGAGACGACGCAGGAGAACCAATCGAATGATCCGCGCCCAGCGACACCCTGTTTCGACGGAAAATTGAAAGGCGACATTGAATGGGTCTGTCGCCTCGAAGCCGACTTCTTTATCAAAATCAAAAAGCCAATCGGGCCCGTGGATGTCGGCGGAACTCCCGCTTCCCAGGATGAGCGCCAAATTACTTCCGTTCGACGTCGACACTAGCAATCTCGGATCTGCCACCAAAGCGAGCCTAGAATCCCCGACGCACTAAACTTGCCAGACACCACGCGCAAGGCCTGCCTATCTTCAAGCATAGCACCGATCAGAAAATTCAATCACTGCATCAGCGCAATTGAATTGTCCGGGCGTGTGGCAGCGCCTATCTGTCCCCCATGCCGGTTCGCGGATATGCCTCCGGTTTCGGCGGAGGATGATCATGAACAGAGACGATTTCCGGGCGGGCCTGCGCGGCGGCTTTCCCGTCATGCTTTCCGCGTCGCCATTCGGCGCGCTCTTCGGCGCGCTTGCAGTCGATAACGGCTTTTCGGTTGCCGATGCCGTGTTCATGAGCGCCACCGTCTATGCCGGCGCCAGCCAGATGGTCGGCATCGAACTATTCGGCAACAATGTGCAGCCGTGGCTGGTCGTGCTTTCGGTCTTCGCGGTCAACTTCCGCCACGTGCTCTATTCCGCCTCGATCGCAAAGCACATCCGCCACTTCACGATCATCCAGAAGCTCTTGGCTTTCTTCCTGCTGGTCGATCCGCAATATGCCGAGACGGAGCGGCGTGGCGAGCGGGGCCTACCGGTGACCTTTTCCTGGTATCTCGGCTTCGGTCTCGTGATCTATTTCCCCTGGATCCTCAACACCCTGATCGGTGCGCTGTTCGGCCAGTTGATTGGCGATCCCAAGGCGATCGGACTCGATGTGCTGTTGCCGATCTATTTCCTCGGGCTCGTGCTGAGTTTCCGCAAGCGCGATCGTTTCCTGCCCGTGGTCGCCATCAGCGCCTTCACATCCGTTGCCGCCATGCACTTCGTCGGCTCGCCGTGGCATGTCAGCATCGGCGCGCTTGCCGGCATCCTGCTCGCGGCGCTCCTGCCCCCGGAGCATCGTTTGCGGCAAGGGCCGGCGCCTGTGGAAAAGGAGGCCTGAGCCGTGGATCCCCAGCACCTCAACCTCATCTACCTGATCGTCGCTGCCGCACTCGCGACTTTCGCGACCCGGTTCGGTGGCTATGTGTTGATCACCCAATTGAAGCGCATTCCGCCGCGGCTCGAGGCGGCGCTAAACGCCGTCCCGGCGGCAGTCCTGACGACCCTGGTTGCGCCGGCCTTTGTCTATGGCGGCTTCGACGTTGCGGCGGCGATGCTGGTCGCCTTCGCGATCGGGCTGCGCTTCTCGACGCTCCGGATGCTGCTTGTCGGCTGGGTCGCCGTGATGCTGATCCGGCACGTGGTTCTGTAGTTCTCTCGTCCTGTCCGCTAGTGCCTGTTTCCCTTCCGCGTCTGATAAGAGGCGTGGCGCTGTAGTGGCCCTGTTAGCCGGATCACCCGCCATTGGCGCTGGACCGATACTGGATTATCATTCTTTGGTTTGCCGGAGCGGCACCCGGACCTCCGGCTTTGGAGGAGGAGTGACCCATGATTGCCAGGATCTCGATTGCCCTTTTGTTGGCGCTCGCACCTGTAACTGCGTTTGCCAATCAGTGCCCCACAATGATGAAAGCAATTGACGCGGCCCTGCCGAATGCCTCCCTTTCCGAAGCCGACATGGCCAAGGTCAAACAGTTGCGCCAGCAAGGCGAACAGCTGCACCAGTCCGGCGATCACGCTGGCTCGGAAGCAGCGCTCGGCGAGGCGAAGCAAATGCTGGGAATCTGAATGGAAGAGCCGGGATCGCCCGGCCCCTCGTTTCAATTCCGCAGCGGCTCAATTCGCCGAATGTTCGTGCGCCGCGAACCAGGAAACCTGGGGCGCGGCCGCCCAAAGAGTGTGGGCGTGGCAAGCCGCCAGGCCGCGCCTTTCGAGTCTGGCCAAATGACGATTTTCAAACCAAGTGTGCAATCCCGTAAAATTTCCGGGTTACGTCGGAGTGGGGCGGCAAATATAACAGAGGCGTTGGTAGAGAAATCGTACCTCCCAACCGAGGCCCGGCCGCCCCCCTGTAGCC
>NZ_JADYVD010000059.1 GCF_020193575.1 Ensifer sp. IC4062 | reverse complement strand
CACGAACTGCGTCCGGGCGGCGAGATCCGGATTGTCCCGCTGCAACTCCTGCCTCAGGAGCGCGTAATCCCTGAGGATATGCTCGTCGCCCAGCCATTCCATACCGCCGAGCACCCGCCCGTTGCGGTCGTGCGACGAGGCTGTCGGACCCAACGCCCCGATCTGAGGATCGGAGGATGTGCTCGGAAACACCGGGCTGCGCTCCGCGGCCGCTCCGGGGCACAGATACGCGTGCAGCGCCTTCACACATGGATCTGCGTTCTTTTTATCGTTTTTGTGGGGTGGGACAAACCTGAGGTTAGCTTGTTGATAGAGCGGCCGGCGCTCACTCATCATTTGGGCGATTTTCCGATCCGAATCGGAGCCTTGCAGCAACGGGCGTTTGGCGTCTTTCCTTGTTCGAGTCTGGATCACGTCCAGGCCGGTATCGAACCAGATCGAGACCCCTTTGTTGCCGATGAGGTGGCGAGTCTGCTCGTCCAGGACCGAGCCGCCGCCGGTCGCGATCACCTTGGGCCCGGTGTCGAGGCATTGAGCGATCTCACGTGCCTCCAGCTTCCTGAAATAATCCTCGCCGTGATCTTTGAAAATCTCCGATATCGATTTGCCGACTTTCTGCTCGATTCTCTTGTCGGTATCGACGAAGCGCAGCCCCAGCCGACGCGCGAGAGCTGGGCCAATGCTGGATTTACCGGCGCCTGGCATGCCGACGAGCACGATCGGCCGCTCGCCGAGGGCAGCGACAATCTCCTTTGCTTCCGGTGACTTGGCAATCTCGGACTTTCTTGACTGTCCGACAGCTCGCAATCCAGGTACTGCGGCGGCGCCACCCATGCAATCCCTCCAGTGTGCTATGCTCAGCACATCCTCGGGTCTGTCAACGGCCTTGCAGCTTTCTCTTAGCCTCTGCTCGAGTTTCTCTGCCTTCTCCAGAGCATCCCTTCGCTTCAACTCCTGCAGCTCTTTATAAGTGTCGTGGTTGTCAACTTTGGCGCTGTAGCTGCCTGGCGTATGGAATTCCATCTGGAAGCGGTAGCCTGCTGCTGTGGCGAGCACAGCGTGGATGCCGAGATAAACAGGTTGGTCGAATTTGAACCAGTTGGTTACCTCGATTTCCGTGTAGCCTTGCTCCTCGAAAAGCAGAATGGCTGCCTTAAAGGCACGTGTAAAATCCTTGTCGGGGACTTCGAAGACGTGGCGTACGGCGCTGCTGATCAGCTGTGGGTTGCTGCCGGATGAGACGCTCGTGCCGGTGAGCTGCTCTCTAATGGAGCGTTCCGATCTCAAGCGGCGCTCCAGATGAGGCATTTTCACCTGGAGGCCCATGTTCCTCAGGCTTGCGGCGACGCTGAGTGCCGCTGCAGTGATTTTCCCCTCCTCTTTTGCGGCGCGGGCAACCTCAATTCGGGCGCGTTCTGACGCCTCCACGGGACCCAGCGTGATCGTATCGTCGGAATCCACTGCGGGCGGCCGTAGGTCGGAGGCTTTGCGCAAAATGCCGAGCTCTGCAACGAGATTGATCGAGGTTTCCATGACTGAAGCCGTCAGCGTGGGGTTGCCCTCCAGGTCCTTCAAGGCTGCATCGGCGTCAAACCTTCCATGGTTGAGAGACGCTGCTAGGCCTTTGACGTAGGGCACGGACCTCAAGCCCGGCGTCGTATGCAGCAGCCGCTGAAGGAGCTCGCTCTTCTTGGAATAGAGCCTAGCGCCAGTGTTGGATTTGTAGGCGTCGGTGCCGACCTTAATGCCGAGGCTAAGGAGGTTGTTTGCGCTTTGCACGAGGTCGTCCGGATTGTAACCGTCCGGGCGAGGATCAATCCGCGCAGGATAGTTGTCGATTAGAGCCCGGATGCGGTCTCGCGGTCGAGAAGTTGCCGGATAGGCATCCGCCAGATCCGGCAATAGCTCTGAGACTGCGGCGCTGAGCGTCGCGCATTTTGCGTCGTTCGCGTTTTCGACTGTTTCGGGCAGGCATTCCAGGTCAGGCCTCTCTGCCCATGCCTCAAGGTCGGCGACGAGCAACTCGGCCATTTGGCGAGCAACCGGATGTCGGGCGACTTCGATCTCGCGCCTCGCTCTCGCAAACGTGTTCTGGATATCCTGGCGACTCACCTCTTCCTGGCCCAACAACTGACCGATGTCTCGCCGGAGCTCGTGGTGAACGCCCTCGTAGGTGCCAAAGACGGCACGCTCGGCAAACCAGCGTCGTGCTTCATGGGATTGAGCCAGAAAGTTTCGCTGTAGGCCGCTGTAGGTTTCCAGGACATCCTGGGTGGCAGCGAGAATTTGGCTGGCACGACCAAACTGGTAGTTGTCACCGCAAAGCGCCGGGGTATGCGACTTTGGCGGCTTTAGCGACGGAAGTCCGAGAGCTTGCTCCCTTTCATCAAACCCGCGCACATGCTCATAAAGCTGCGGCCGGTCGCCGATGATGATGATGGTGTCGCCGTCGAAGTCGCCGTCAAGCTTTTTCTGTTGATCGGTCGGGACGGCAACCAACGAGCCCGGGGCAAACACCTCGGTGGCCTGCAGGATGCCGAGGCAGTCGAGCGGCGTGTCCTCCTTGACGCGGTCCTTGCCTGTCGTCCAGTGCGAATGGGACTTGACGTCCTCGGCAGACATCACCAGCCCACGGTCGGCGTAGTTGGCCGGCCATATCTCGTCCGGCACGACGATCAGAATGCCCTTGGCAAAGAAAGTCGGATCGTCGGCCGCGAGTTCCTCCCCCGTCTTCTGGGCGACATTTAAGCTATATTGCATGGACACACACGTGTCCAGGAACGCTGCCGTCGGGTCCCCACCAACGGCTGACCTGACCAGGTCGGCTGTGAATGGGCGCAGGTTGGGCTTGTCGTACGGCGACCGCCCGATCAGCACGCCGCTCGTCCCCGTCAACGTCTCGCTCTTGAGCGTCGGCACATGGAGACAGTGATCACCGGACGGTACCGCGACTGCGCCAGGACCGTCGATGTGTCCGCCAGTCACGGTTCGAAATAGCTCCTCGGCCGTCAGTCTCTGTCCCTGTCGCTTCTCGAGCCAGGTCCTGGCTTTCTCTCGCACCTCCTGCGCCACCGGCTCGCTGCGCGGATAATGTTGCAGCGCCGTGGCAGGCAGGGACGATCTCGTTCCCTCGCCAAAAGCAGGCACCCGATCAGGACCTTCCTGCCCCGCGGCCCGACGAACGGCTGTCATACGCTTGGCCAGCGAAGCCTTAATGAAACCGCAGCCGTCATGCGGTCGCAAGGCAATCGGGCCTCCTGGCCCAGTCAGCTCGAAGGGATGTCTCTCGCTAACAGGGCGGTCCGGCAGTAGCGACAGTTTGAAGGCGCCTTCCAGCGCGTAGTCGTGAGGACCTAGGCCGTTGACAGCCGGCGGCGCGGCAAAACCCCTGCGCTGAGTGTAATAATATGCCTCTTTGAAGGGTGCCCAGGCGCGCGATAGCTTTTCAAAGGCGGTACCGGGTGCGGTTTCCGCATACGGAATCGCCAGCAGCTTCCCGCCGGAAGGCTCTGCCTCAACCGAACCTGGAACGCGGGCGGCAAGCTGGGAAAGGGTCTTTTGTCGCGGCTTTAACTTGCTTCCGCCGAAAAGATCCATGCGGTATGGCACGCCCTCGATGGTCAACGTGCGGGCCAGCATAAACGGGCTCGGCTTTCCTGGCAGTTGCACCGCGACCACCTTGACTGCCCCTGAGGTCAGGCGATGAAAGATGGAATAGCGCGTCTCGGGGTCCATGGCCAGTTTCCGGCCCAGCATGTCCACAACCGGCAATCGCATCAGTCCCGCCTCACCGTGCGGCGGTCTGGGCTCGTGGTCCATGGCTCGCAAAACCTGATGGGGGTCGAAGACGGAAGCTGGATGTTGGGCCTGGACCGTCGCGGCATTCTGCGCCACGAAGGTGTCCAGCGCATCGATCGGACCCTCCGCCTCGAGCTGGGCGATCAGGTTCCAGCTCATGTTGGATAGGTCGCTTTCGATGAGATCGCGCGTGCTGTCCAGGATTTCCTTGGTCTTGGACTGCAGCTCGTCCCGCCTCACACGCAAATCCGACTTGTTGCCCTCGACATACGGCCGCCGCAGCAAACCTGCCAGGGTCGCACGGGCCTTAACCACTTGATAAATCGACAGGGCGGGACGGCGAGTCGAGCTCGGACCACGGCTCCGCTCGGCATCGCTTGCCTTGAGATGGGCCTCGATCTTCTGCTCCACGATCGGTTGGATATCGTTCAGCAAGTTCAGAGCCCGCCTCCGGTGCCAAAGCAGCTGCTTGCGCGGGCTGCGGGCCAGCGGCACCAAAGCGGCGCACAGATTCCCCATGGTTTCGAGGTTATTCTCAAGCGCAAAATCAGGGTCACGATGCAATTGCGCCAGCCGATTTATTCCAGCGCGGGCGACCAAACTGAGATCGTCATGTAATTGAGCCTTGGCCAACGCCTTCAAGATGCTCGTGACGCCCACCGCGTCGGCCTCCTCCAGGCGATGACTGGCATAATGAAGATAATGAGCCAGTTTGTGTAGCCGATCGTTCAGCAGAGCGGCCTCTGCAATCTCTCCGGCGTCCTCTCTCCCCATGACCCCGCGCGCCAAACTGCTGGCGATACTGGAGAGCCCGGGCGTGGTAAAATGACGAAATGGTTGACCCGCCGGGCCAAGTCTGCGCGCGATCTCCAAAATCGCTTGGCTGCACGCCGCTTCTTCCGGATACCTGTTGAACCCGTTGAGCAGATTTGCCAGCTCCTGTGGATTAAACCTCGAGAGCCGCTCGGCGCCGCCAAGCACCTCGCCGGCGATTACTGCGGCGGCCTGACGGGATTTCTCCTCTTGCGGCCACTTGCTCAGGCCGTTCACTAGGTTCGCCAAGTGCTGCGATGTAAAATGAGGGAGCCGGTTAGCGCTGCGAATCACCTCACCAGCGATCACCGCGGCGGCCTGGCGTGATTTCTCCTCGTGCGGCCACTTGCTAAAGCCGTTCACCAGGTTCGCCAGTGCCTCCGGAGTGAACCCAGGGAGCGGCTCGCCAGGGCTGGCGCGACCGAGCACCTCCCTAGCGATGGCAACGATGGCCTCGCCGCAACCCGCCTCGTCAGGACACTTGCTGAAACCGTTGACCAGATTCGCCAAATTCTGCCCATTGAATCCAGACAACCGGCCTGCGCGGTGAGGAACCTCATGGGCGATTGCAACGATGGCGTCGCGGCAATCCTCAGGACACTTGCTGAAACCATTCACCAGGTTTGCCAGATCCTGCCCATTGAATCCCGACAGCCGGCCGGCAGGGCGACGCACCGCCCGGGCGATCGCAACGATAGCGCCGCGGCAGTCCTCGGGCCACTTGCTGAACCCGTTAACCAGGTTCGCCAATGCCTGCGGATCAAAGCCATGGAGCCGCCCGGCGCGTCTAACCACCTCACCGGCGATTGCAACCGTGGCTTGACGTGAGTTTTCCCATTGCGGCCACCTGCTAAAGCCGTTCACCAGGCTCGCCAGGTGCTGCGGACCAAACATGGGCAGTTGGTCGTCGCTGCGAAGTACCTCGCCGGCGACCACGTTTGTGGCGTGCCCCAAATGCTCCTCTTGCGGCCATTTGCTAAAGCCGTTCACCAGGTTCGCCAGGTGCTGCGCTTCAAAATCAGAAAGGCCGACCTTGCGGCGGTCGGCGCGGTGACAGACTTCATCGGCGATTGTAACGGTAGCGCGCAAGCACTCCGGCGCCTGCAATTTACTGAAGCCGTTCACCAGGTTTGCCAAGTGCTGCGGATCAAAACGAGAAAGCCCGGCGTTAAGGCGGTCGGCGCGCTGACAGACCTCACCAGCGATTGCAACGGTCGCGCCGCGGCAACCCTCAGGCCACTTGCTGAACCCGTTCACTAGGTTCGCCAATGCCTGCGGATCAAACACAGGCAGCTGGTGGGCCCTGCCAGCGACCTGACGCGCGACCGCAACGGTAGCGCCGCGGCAGTCCTCAGGCCATTTGCTGAAGCCGTTCACCAGAATCGCCAATGCCCGCGGATGAAACCCAGAAAGGCCGGCTTTTTTATCGGCGAGGTGACAGACCTCATTGGCAATGACAACGGTTGCTTGACGTGAGTTCTCCAGTTCGGGCGCCTTGCTGAACCCGTTAACCAGGTTTGCCAATGCCTGCGCATTAAACCCAGACAGGCCGGCTTTTTTATCGGCGCGGTCACAGACCTCGTCGGCGATTGCATCGATAGCGCCGCAACACTCCGCCTCTTGCGGCCACTTGCTCAAACCGTTCACAACGTTAGCCAGGTTCTGCGGACCAAAATCACAGAGCCCGGCGCGGCGGCGGCGAATCTCGGCCGCAACTGCTACCGTGGCCTCACGCGCGTCTTCCTGTTCCGGCCACTTGCTGAAGCCGTTGACCAGCAGGGCGAGACTTTGACTGTTGAGTTCCGAAAGGGCTCCGCGTTGCTCATGAAAAACCTTGGCAATTCTGATCATTCCATCGCGACATTCCGCCACTCGGGGATATCGACTGAACGACAATACCAACAGCGAAAGCGTTTTGCTTTCGACATCGTTCAGCGCATTGCCGAGCCTCGACACCTGAGCTGCCATGGCCCTGCAAGCTTCCATGCCTGCGTGACCTCCAGGCTCCCGGCTCATCGCGTTGCAGGAGGTGGCATACCCCCAGGTAGTGCGGGTGCGGACATCTTGCTCCCATCTTGGCAAAAATTGACGGGTGAACTCGGAAGCGGCCTTCCGTAGGAATGTTGCGTGATGCGCATGGCCCTGCAGCCTCTTGTCGTGCTCCACCACAGCGCATGAGAATTTAGTGATGTCGCGAGCGATGGACATGTCATGTAAAGCGTCATTAAGTGGTGCATCGTTAAAGCTCTGTGCGGCTGCATGGTCGAAAGGCAGCCGTCCCGGTCCTGCACCCGGCCTGGATTCGCTTTGCTCCTGAGGTGGGAGCGTGTCCGGTTGCGAACTACTCGCTTCTTGATCGCCGAACCAGGACCTCTCATCAAAAAGCAAAGAGCTTTCTTCTTGAGCCATCGCTTCGCCCTGCGGACCTTGGAGAGAACTATGCCGCGGCCCACTGGATGTACGTCGCGAAGCCATGAGGGCTCGGCGGGGACCCTTGGAGGAACCGGCTGATATGTCGCCAAGGGCTTCGTCGGTACTTGGCCCAATGCGATCGGAGGGCATCCTTCTATCTTGAGGCCCAAAGTGCATCCGCGTCACTCCGGAATAGATCGATTGGCTGCCTTGCCCAGAGGCATGACTTGGTTGCGGGAGCGAACTGCTCGATCCAGCATCCCCAATACTCGCAGTTTCTCTGCTAGACGAGAGCGCGTTTGATTGCGATGTTCTGGCTCCCTGATCGCCGGGCCGGGGTTCGCCCTCAAAAGACCTATTGCCAAGGGAGAGGACCTTGGCTGCTGTCGCCGTGTCGCTGTCGCCAAAAACAATTTGCGGTTCCAACCGCCCGGTGGCCGAACTCCCGGCGCCAGCGGCGGGCTTGCGCCTGCCTTTCCCCTTCCTGCGCGTCGCAGTGCCTTCGACCAGTCCAGCCCTTTTGGTCACAGCCTGGCCTGCAGTGTCGGTCGCAAACGCAGCGGCAGCCGGCCGTTCGCTGATTGATGGCTCCTTCGGCTGCAGGTCCAATAGACGGACGACCTCGTCCGCAGTAATCCACGCGCCTTCCGCTATTTGGCCCAACAATTCCAATGGGAGGTCGGCACCTGTTCGGTCGTCGCTTAGCCTGGCAAGAAAGTCGGGCAACGCCGACGCAAATTCCAGAAGCCTCTCCCTGACTCCTTCTAGAACGGAGCAGTCCCCGGGGTCGAGTGGGCGCCCTGCCTTAGTCTGAAGAGCGTCACGCGTCCGGTGGAATGCCGGCAATACTGCGGCGCTGAAGGCATCCAGGTGGCGCACCCGCCCGTTCTCACCGATAAGCATTTCCCTCAGGGGTGCCTGGAAACTGCTCGCCCGCGGCTCGATTATCAACTGCGCCTGATTGATCCGCGATTGCAGAACCATGAACTTTGAAATCAGTACCGAGCCAGTCTGCAGCCGCAAATTGGCCTCTTCGGCCTGCTGTATCTCGGCCTTTGTATTTGGTAGGTTGACAGTGACGGCATGGACTAACTGGATGCGTTGCCCGCGCCATGTCTTCTTTTCCCAAAACTCCACGCAGGCCACATAGTGCCTTGCCACACTGGAAACCGCTTGGCTCAGCTTGGCGGGGCCAGGGTTCGATCGGAGGATCAGGTCGAGCACGCCGCGCGCCTTATCACGCATCTTTAGCAATGGCATGCCATCCGTGGCCAGTTCCATGCATTCGGACGCCGCATGGAGTACCAGATCGCGGGTTAGGCGCGCCTGATCATTGGACAGAATGCTACCCGCCCCGGGGGCCAGGCTCGCGTGGTATTCCAGAACTCTTGAGCCTGTATCGAGGATGCGATCGAGCGCCTCTTGCTTCTCCTCCAGGGTAGGGCCTCGCGTGGCCGCTAGGATAGCTTCAAGGCGGCAAGTTTCAAATTCTGCAAGCAGGCCTTTCATATGTTGATCTGCTGCCTTGGTTTGTCCGCCTGTCAAATAAAGCGGGGCCACACCCGAAGTTGGTGGCTGGTCAGCGACTGTGGCCGTGGCATCACCCTCCGGGACTGAGGGATAAAGACGCCGCCGCGCAGTGCCTACTCGTGTCAATGCGGCTGCACGTATAACAGACTCCAGCACTCGCCGTGCGCCCACGGAAGGGCCAAACGACCTCTCTCGAAGCCCGTCGTCGGCACAGGTCGCAGTGCGTGCGCAGGACGTCATTGTGCCTGGAGGCCCAGAGTGCACCCGCTCCAGGACGGAATCGAACGATTGGCTACCTTCCGCTAGGGCAGGGCTTGATTGAGAGCGCGAACTGCTTGATCCCGACGTATCGACGGCCCCAGCATTCCCAATGCGCGAGTTCCCCAGTCGGCCAATGCCTGTCATATTCGATCTCCGAAGCCGCGAGAATGCGTTGCCTATCGTGTTGCGGGCTGATTTCGTTCAGCGGTAGTGGACAAACGCGTCCGTGAACTCTTGGCTTCCTGCATCCGTTTGCCCACTCCTACTACGCGTGTAGTGGGTATCGGACGAGCCACCAATACGACCATACATGATGATTCGCGCCTATCTTTGCGATGTTTTCAGGGGTTGGCGCGGCAGGCCTAGATAGACCACTAGGCTGACCACTAGCTGATGAGCGTTGTCGCGGATGCAAGTATGCGGATTTCGGATTAACGGGACATCGATTCCGGTTGATTCCGGACGCAGAGTGACCGCGCAACCGTCGCCACAGTGTGGCCAGACGTGCTCCTGTGGCGATCGCTGGCGGCCAGGCGTTTGCGATGCGTTCGCGGGACTGTGACGAATATTCCTGTGCGCATGCGCCGCACTCGCAAACGCTCGTGCGAAAGGGAATCACCAAGCCGGGCTCTTATGTCAGGCGGACACCAGTTGTGAGCTTTCAACAGATTGTCCACTCGTCCGTGCCGGAAAGCTAACGTTGTCGAAGCTTCACCAGGTCTAGGGGTTCGAATGAACATCCATAAAATTGCCCGCTCGCGCCGCACAGTCGAGCCGTAATCGCGCACCCGTCGTTGTCGAGGGAACAGAGGCCGACGGCCATGGCCCCCGCCTTCGGGGTCTACATAGAGACCGTTTACAATCAGGTGAACGCGCTATCGACGGGATGGGCTCTGCGTCTGCCTCTCCGGTCGTAACCGTCCGCTTAGAACCGGTAGGTCACGCCTGCGCCGATCAACCACGGATCGATTCTTGCCTTCCCGCTCAGCGGACCGAGAACGTCATGATCAGCCTTCCAGTCGGTTTCGAGGAAGATTTTCTTCACATCGAAGTTCAAGCCCCAATGCTCGTCGACCATATAGTCAAAACCGACCTGCAGCGCCGCGCCCACATGATTGTCGACGTCGAGGTTATGGAAACCGGGCTTTTCGCTCTGGTTGTAGAACAGCGAGTAGTTGATGCCCGCGCCGACATAGGGCTTGAAGGCGCCGAAATCGGTGAAATGGTACTGCAGCGTAAGCGTGGGCGGCAGCAGCCATGCCTTCCCGACCGGCACGCCGACCGCGCCATCTTCCTTGATGTTGGCGTAGGTCGTGCCAAGCACGAGTTCAGCGGCGATGTTGTCAGTGAAGAAGTAACTGATGTCGAGTTCCGGGATCAGCGAGTCCGAATAGGAAAGGTCGGAGCCGGGCACGCCGTTGATTGAACCACCGTCCTCAGTGAGGAGGCCCAAACCGCGCACGCGGATCTGCCAAGGGCTTAGGCCAGCCGCTGCGTCCTCTGCCACCGGAGTAACAGGCTGTGATGTCAGGTCCGCGGCGGCGGCCCCGAATGCAAACAAAGCCGCACCCACGCCCGTGATCCATCTCAGATGCCGTGCATCATTCATGTTCATTTGACATCTCCTTGAACAGCAACAATTGAATCAGCAATAACCATTGCAATAAAGACCGGTAGGCTGCGCGTGACGGCGGCATGTTGATCGAGATCAACCGTGGTTAGGAAGAACCGCTTTATCGGGGGGAGAGGGCAATGTGTCGCATGAAGGCCTTTCGGCCCAAGCTGCGATTTGGCCGCGTTGAAGTACAGATAGGTTGGGCGAGCCGACCTCAATGACCGCGGCCCGGCCCTGCCGCCGTTGCTCCGCCTGCACATGACGGCCCGGCAAATCGCCCAGGAGACCGGTGTCTCGCCCGCCACGCTCAGCCGCGTCCGCAAGCGTCTTAGCGCGAACAAAGTCAAGACCCTGGCGCAGGGTGAGCCGGTGCCCGGCTACGAGCGCGGCAAGCCGGGAGAGCCCGTCCATATCGACAACAGGTAAATCGGCAATTCAACCCGAACCGGCCACCGCATCACCGGCGATCGCACCAGGCAAAGCAACGGCCGCGGCATCGGTTGGGAATACGACATCTGGCCAACGACGACCGCTCACGCCTGGCCCATTGGAAGTCCTCCCGACGAGACGTTGGCGCTCGTGTTTGCGTTTTTCACTTCAACGACTCTGTTTCTTCAAAGCTCACGGCGTGAAAGGGTCCATCGCGTCATGACCGACAACGGCACCGGCTTCCGCTATCCAAGCGCTGCGGCTCAGCATCCAGCACATCCGCACCAAGCTCCATACGCCCAAGACCAATGGCAAGCCCCGAGCGCTTCGTCCAGATCGCCCCGTGCGAATGGGCCTACGGTCGTCTGCCTCTTCGCCGGTCTCAACTCCGCCGTGTCATGCTCACCGTCGGCGGGTACCCCTGGTTTGGCAGGAGGTTGCTCCTGTCAAGTGCATCCATCAACTCGTCCGCGGCCTGGCGGAGGTCGTGGTGTCGGCTCAGGGGACGAAAGGACTTCGGGATCCGGTGCTTGGTGACGGCGCGCGGTTGGCGCGAGAGGCGACGAGGGCGGTTCGTCCATTATCCACCAAAGTAGCTCCTGATCGTAACCTTGCGCAAGGCAGGATCATTGGCGAATTCACAGCCCGCTGCGGCGCGCTGGGCTGCGCAGTGGCGTCCCCGACGCGCCTCGCGACCGGGTCTTCTGAATAACGAGGGCACGTGCTGCCATCTACATAAACCCCAGTTGGATCAAGGCCGCCCTAGATGTCTGACGAACCAGCCCTGACAGACGACGGTCCGGCGAGGTCCAGCGCCGGCGCAGACTGCGCATCGTCACCCAAGCCGTACGGTGTGGGCGCATTCAAATCAACTAGGGGCTCAAGACCGCCGTAGATGTCTGGCGACGGAGCGCCGACGACGGTCCTGCCCCCCTCCATTGAGGAGATAACCCGGTTGCTCGCGGCCCTTGCAATCCCAGCACCTGGTCCGCCTCGACTGCTTGTAGGTAATTCCGAAGGATCGCCAAATCCGCGTCCATTAGTGTTCGATTTCGAGCCGATCCCCTGAATACCGTAACGTCTTCCTGGAACGCGTCCTGCTGCGGCTGATTGCCATTGAGCCGGCCAACGATGCTCCCCCTATTCTCCTTTCTCAGCCAGTCACTGAGCGCGCGAAGACGGGGTAGCCCGCATATGAATAGGCCTCCTCTGCTCACCAGCCGAGGCTCCAACGTCGCCCGCGGCGTGCCACACCGTGATCAGGCGGGCGTCCGCGGGATAAGGTTCTAGGGCGCGAGGAGCTCGACCGAGTACCTCGTCTAGCGTTGGGAGCGTCCCAGGCATGAGCTTGTTCACCGACGACACGACACTCCGCGGGCCACCACCATTGTTGATGTAGTCCAACCGACTGCACCAGATAGTGGCCGCACATCTGCAGGAAGCGGCATATTGTCGATCCTTGCCGACGGAGACCGTCTCCATGTTGTCGTAGATGCCGCGGCTGCAAGAAGGTCGAGGCCGTAATCGCGAGCGGGGTCGTTGACCGCCTCTCAACCCGCTTCAACAGAAGCCTCTAATCGGGAACCAACCTGCGGCACGGTACGGTAGTCACCGAGATCCGCCTCATTCAACAACTTCCAATAATCGACCAGACGCCAAGGGCTGTTTGTTACGATTCGCCCTCGGTCGTTGCGGAAATAGGTGGACATGCCGGCATGGCTCCAGATCATCTGCTGGTGCATTTGTTGGATTTTCCGGTTGTAACGTTGATATACATCTTGCCGGCATTCTACTTCGACAAGCTTCTTCTCGCCCATCTGGCGCAGAACACTCAGTACGTAATCGATTTGGCTCTCGATCGTGAAGATGAAGCTTCCGCGATGGCCGAGCGCCGTATTGGGGCCGTAGAGGATGAAGAAATTCGGGAAGCCAGCTACAACGGTGCCAAGGTAAGCTTGACAGTCATCATCGTTCCAGACCTCACGTACCGTCCGACCCTTGCGTCCGATCACCTGGACCGGAAGTAGATAACGTGTGGTATCGTAGCCCGAGGCGACGATGACAATGTCTGCCTCATGCATTTCACCATTAATCGCATGGATCGACCTGCCCTCAACACGCGCAGCAGCTTCGTCTACCAGCGTAACATGCGGCTTCAGTAGGGTTCTGTACCAGCCGTTGTCTAGGAGCATCCGCTTGCCGAATGGCGGGTACGACGGGATGACCTTGGCGACAAGGTCAGGGCGCCCCTCCAGCTGTCCCTCGATGTATTGTGTGTAAGTCTCGCGGTCGCCGTCGTTAACCGCATTCACGGAACGGTCCGGATGCGGCCAGGCCGGATCCTTCTGCAGGGCCTCGTGCACTTCACTGTCGAAAATCCAACTCAGCCGGAGCCTATACAGCCATTCGTAGTGTGGCACCTCGCGGAACAAGAACTGCACCGGTTCCGGAATCGGCATTTGAAATTTCGGGAAGGGCGCGGCCCATTGGCGTGAGCGCTGGAAGATTGTCAAGGCACCCACCCGATCTGCGATGGCGGGAACGACCTGCATCGCCGAGGCCCCATTACCAATCACGGCCACGCGTTTACCGTCGAGCGCGACTTCTGAATCCCACTCCGAGGTGTGCATCACCGGGCCGTCGAAGTCGCGCAGACCCGAAACGTTCGGCCATTTCGGCGTGGTGAAGCCCCCCACGGCCGAGAGGACCACGTTGGTCACGAGGGTTTCTTCCGAACCGTTGGGCAGGCGTAACCGGGAGTGCCAAGTTAGGCTCTCTTCGTCATAGCGGGTGACCAGGCACTCGGTGCCGTAGCGGATGGAGTTCTCGATCCCAAAGTCGCGTGCAACACGATTGAAGTAGTCGTCGATTTCCTTTTGCAACGGGAAGAACTTGCTCCAGTCACCACTGGCAAAAGTGTAGGAGTAGAGATGCCCGGGCGTGTCCACTCCGCAGCCAGGATAGTGATGTGAGTGCCAGACCCCGCCGGTGCTGTCTTGCTTTTCGATCTGGATGTAGGAGATGCCCAATTGTCTTAACCGAATCGCGGCTGCGACCCCGGACATGCCCGCCCCGATGATGAGCACACGAAACCCCTCCGGCAAGGACACCGGCTGCGGAATGGCGCCTGAATATCTCCGCAGCTTATGAAGCATCATGTCAGCGTATTCTGGCGGGATAGGCTCAGCCTCCGACACAGTCAGCATGCGGATCAACTCTTCTGCCGACAGGTTCTGCTTGGCGACTTGTGCGCCGCGGCGCCAAGAGATGATGGCGGCCAGTGCTGCATTGCGAATCTCCGTCTGCAATTTGTCCGCGAGGCCCCCTGAATCGTTGTCGCCCCAGCCACTCTTCACGGGAACAAACGGCGGATTGAGCCAGTACTCCTTTCCTGTGAACTGGTACAGAAGGAGTAGTAGGGTTGGAATATTGGCCGAAGGGAGCGCCTCGGCGATGCGTTGGCGAAACAGGTCGAGGTCAGCAGAGTGAGCCATGATTTAGGTTCCTACTGTTGCATGTATATTCAGATCCACCCGCCAGACGCTGCACTTCAACGCAAGTTTCATGCCTCGGCTTTGGCGTGGTTTCCGCAATCGGCATTAAGAAAGATCCGGCAAGCGTTGCCGAATCTCTGATCCAAATCGCGCTTGTGCGCGTCGGCATCGATCACTTCCCCCACGCCCGCGGCGAGATTGCAGCGCCCGAAACCCGCTTGTGAGGCGAGTCGAAGGTCGTGACGGCGGGGGTTTTCTCGGCGCCCTCGTGCCGGTAGCAGGGACACGACAGCGGATTATGCGCGTGTGCTGCCTTGGCTCAATCAGGCACGAACAGCCAGCGACTTCTGCATCTGAAACGATCCGCTCCTTGATGATCGGAAGTAGGGCTCGGCAGAAACCATTGTGCTAGCATGTCGATATCTCCGCAGCGATAAGTCGGTCCGTGGCGTGTTCTGCCAACGCCTAGAAGCAATATGCGTGCCAAAGGAAGAACTCTTTCTAATACAGCGAAATAGCTCAAACGGGCGGTGTCGCATGTCCAGCATTGTCGCACATCGGACGAGCCTCAACGCGACATTGACCTGGCGCACTCCGCGTTCAGGGATCCTGTTCGACGACGCCGAAGTTGGCGGCGAGCTTCTCGACCGTGAACGAAACACGATTTTTGGGCCGCTGCAGCCTTCGCCGTCGCGCCGGTTGGAGTGAATGGACATAAACGCGGGATAGGTGGTTCTGGGGCTCCTAGCATCTGGCGATGCCGGCCAGGGCGCCGTATTCAAATCGGCAAAGCCGACAGAATCGTCGGATATCGCACCAAAGACACCGAGCGTGGTCGGACCCGCCTGTATGATACTATCGGAACAGCTGCGATGTTGCGAGCGCCCTCGCCGAGCAACGAGTGACGGACGATTGCAAAACTCTGCAGAGTTGTCCAATGACGCTGCCGCACCGGCACCTCGCCTCGGAGGAAGGGCTCCAGGCATGTTTCAATTTATGGCAGCAGCGGCTAGATCCTCTGGATGGACACATGCCGCTGACGAAGAGCGTGGTCGTTTTCCTTCGCGGTGCGTACGAAAAGAAGCCGATCGATCATTGTCCAGTTCACCCCGAGAGTTCCCCGGCTGAAGGAGTTCAAAAACAAATGTGTTGTTTTACTGCTAAACTAATATAGTGGATATCCTGCTGATCCGCTGTTTTTTTCTTGTTTTTTTGCGCTCACGCGCTTCGATGTTCGCACATTTATCTCTCGACAACAATTCTGCTCATTATTTGTTCTTTTTAATCCACCCTCTTTAACACGTGAATGTCTGAGCCGGCGTTGTCTGAGAGCACATCTATTGATACAAACCCCGCTCGACGGGCACACTTTTTGAAAAACAACTCCGAAAAAGAAAACGAGTTCTTTAGATGTAGTCGATCACCACTTGACAGTATAATCTCTTTACCACCAATGCAAAAGTCCAGGTTCCTTTTGACCACCGCAGTATGTATGACTTGCATGAATTGGTCTTCACCTCTTACGTCCGATTCATACTCAAATGCCTCTGGATCGAAATTAGCGTCGACCGGCAGCTCTGCCTTCATTCTATAGAACACGTTTAGCTGAAATTCAGGATGCGCTTCATAGTAGGATTTCGCCACATCCCTCCTCAGATCTGAGCCAATTGAGATCGCAACCCAGCACCTTTTCGCACTATTCGATATCTTCTTCAGCGTCTCGACGACCGCCTCCACGGGGGGCGATCCATTTATTGGGGCGGCAAGATTTCCAAATGTCCGGCCAAACATGACAGCAAATGCCGCTTCATCGTCGCAAAAATAGCGGCGCCCAGAGAATATATCGTCGCGTATGATCTCGATTTTCAACCCCAAAGCGGACGACAATTGCGCTATGTCCCCGAGGAACTCTTTTGACCGGTCGACGAGCGTGCAACGTGAGGTTTCGCCGCGCAGAGCTGTTACAAGGGGAAGCGTTTTCTGTTGGAAGGCTCGCACTGTTCCGGGCCCATACTCCAGAACCGAAACCCCTTTACGACATCGTTCGTCCTGGTGATACCATTGAACATAATCTCTCACTCTCTCGTGAAGTTTTTGGACCAACTTGAGCTCAGCATCCACCATATTAGTTGTGCCAGTGACGAGCGCATTACTGATCCTCTGAGCTTCAGCCTTAGCCCATAACAGTGCGCCACTCATTGGATTGCCCTCCCGGTCGACTCCAGTGTGGTGAGCGTATTGTTCAGGACCTAAATCAGGCGCATATTTTTGCTGAAACAGCTGCAAACTCGTTTCAAGAAAGCTCAAACTGATCTCCTCTCGATCCTTTAGCGGCTCGTCGGACTTCCCCAGTTGGGTCACTTCCGCCGTAAGCGAAGGTGGTGTGGCAGACCGCCGAGGACAGGCTTTATCTCTTCGTGGCGATCGACCGGGGCGAAAGCCGTTCGGTGTTTGGATCGTCATGTTAGTGTTCCTCCCCTGAATATTAGGGTCGGCATTCTCGCGCTTGGTGGCGACGCGCTTGACGGCAGTCACGGCGGTATGCGCGGCGATCGCGTCGCCGACGACCCCGGCCCGTGGTCAGACCATCTTTGTCGGGGTTCGCCTCGACGCCGAACCGTTGGAGATTAGTCAGGCGGTCATAGAAGCTGCCATTGTCCCAGAAGCCCTCTTCCGAGCAGCCGATGAGCCGCGGCCGGACTGGATCGGGAAGGCCACTCCACCGTTCCAGCGGACCGTTGAGCAGGCATTGTAGGTGGTCGGGCCCTTGCAGCCGACTTTGTAGATTTACGAGCACCATCGTCGTCCCATTGCTCGACGAATTGGCCGGCATCGAAAATGAGGGCGCCGGTAGGATTTGTTTTGGATGCGCTGCGAATAGAGCATCTTGGGGCGGTCAAGCTCGGGCAGTTTGCCGAAGGTGGTGATGTAGGTCACGACGCCGGTCATCACCTCGGCTATCGGCGGACAGCCGGGAACCTTGATGATCGGTTTGATGACCCAGTCTATCGGTGTCGCCTGCGTTGGATTGGATTGGCGGCCTGCACGCAGCCCCAGGAGGCGCAGGTGCCCCAGGCGATAATGGCAAGGGCGTCCTCGGCCATCCACTTGAGCTTCTCGACGAAGGGCCGGCCGCCGTCGATGCAGAACATGCCGTCCTCGTTGAGCGGCGGATTCCGTCGACGGCGAGAATGTATTTGCCCTTGTACATGTCCTTCGTCTCCTCGAGGATCGCCTCCGCCAGATGACCCGAGCGAGATCATCGACAGGACCACGTCTTTGACCAACGGATGAGCCGAGCGGATGAAAATCTCCGAACGGCAGGTGCATTCGAGCCGGCGCATCCAGACGACTGAAACGCGTTCCTTGGCCTCCGGCGCCTCAGCCATCGCTGTGGCCACCCTCGGCCCGAAGCCGTGGCTCGCGGCGGTAAGGCTGCAGAACTGGGGTGAACCTGCGCCGGGTAATCCCCTGCCGGCAAATGACGTCATAAAAGGTGTCGGCAGCTGCCATGTTGCTCCTCCAGCAATCCCACCCCAACACATCGTTCGGATGGACATCGCGCTCTTTCAGAAATGCTCCCCGCAAGAAGCAGGCCAGTTTGCGCGGCGGCGCCAATTTCCTCCTATCTCTCGATTTGGGGTATTGTAGCCCCGCCGCGGGCCGGACGGTCACTGCAGAAGATTGGACCAAACGACGGCTTCTCGCCCTGCAAACTGTTGCGCCGCGTCATAGAACAGCCGACAGCGATGGAGGAGGATCGCCCCCGCCGCTTGCTTCATTAGCCATTCGCGGCAGCAGGGCCATGGGCTCTGTGATCTCTAGCGTCGGAGAGACGTGCATTTGTTGCTCAACTCAGCCCGTCTGAAAAGTCTTTGTAGTTCTGTTTCAACAACGAGGTCCGCTGCCTCCAGTGGCGAAACCCACCGCCTGGTCCGCTGCCCTTTCTCTCGAAAATCACCAACTTCGCCCTTGAACTTCATCAGGAACACAGAAACTACATGGGGCGCTCTCTTGTGATGCTTTGTGTAAGTATAGGAGCCAATCGGCTTCTTTCCGATCTTTCCAGTGACGCCGGCTTCTTCCAGGGCCTCACGTTCGGCGCATTTGTGCGGTCGTTCGTTTCGCTTTAAGTATCCTTTCGGAATAATCCACCTGCCTGTGGCGCGACTGGTAAGAAGCAACACTTCGGTTTCGTTTCCCTCTTTGACCCGATGGCAGATCGTCCCGCACTGCAACATCTGTCGATCCTCCTCGAGATCGGGCGCTTTACTGGTAAGCTCGGAGATATACTCGGTAGTTGACACTAGACTCACCTCTAAGCGGCGCTGTCTCCATTTCAACATTCGCGCTTCCCGTCATCCGAATGCCGGTCGATAATTCCCGCCGCCCCTCAACGACTTCAAAAGTCATGCCAAATCGGCCGGGCCCTTATATGCGTGACTTGCCGAGACTTATCAGTCGTTTAGTCGTGAGAAGAACTGGGCGCTGGGGAATGAGGGTGTGTCGCAGGTTCGACAAAAGCAACAACGTTCGACTTAAATGTCAGTTTCCGGCCTTCACTGCGCTGCAGGTAGCCAAACGTTCCGGCGATCACCTCGCCATCTTCGCGAAGATCGAGCCCCAGATCGAATTTGACCTGATCGAGCCCCTCCCCCGCGGCCTCCACCCGCAGCCTCGGCAGGTCCAATGACCCGACGCTGTTGTTCTGCCGGACCAACATCACCTGGAACAACAGCGTGTGATCAAGAGCCCGGGGCAGCTTGACGATCTCGACCACCTGCTCGAACGGCAGATCCTGATGCTCCTGCGCCGCCAGCGCCATGCGCCGCGTCCGCTCCAGGAGCTCCGACACGCTCGGCTCCCCCGACAGGTTGATGCGAAGCGCCAGCGGTGGTCTGAGAGGAAGCGGCAGGATCGCCCGGTGGGTCGACGATCGAGCAGGCCACCCCAGGTCCGGCGGTGATGTTTAAGGAAAACAAATTTGGCAGGAGAACCCGCGCATATTGCATCGCTCTCCTGCAATCAGCTCGACGGGTGAACAGCGTCTCGCGCTGGTCATCGATACAGCCCACGGAGATAAATCAGCCACCAGGACCGGAGCGTCACAACATGAACTCGAACTGAAATGCCTGGCCCAAGCTGCTCTGCACCGCCAGCGCTGCGTCGGCGAACGAAGGTATGTCGATGCCCGACTAGACTGCGGAAGTCGGCGCACCATGAGCGCGGATGGGCTCCAGATCGGTCCCGCCCAGCTGAGCAGTCTGGAGGCTGCGCCGCTCAACGCGATCGTCTCACTCGGCGGATGCTCCGCCTCCTTCGTCAGTCCCAAAGAGCTAATCGCGACCACCGCTATCGTCCCGCGCTGTTCCTCAGCGGAGTCGCGGAGTCAGGTGCTCAACCTGTTGTGAGTGCCCGTTCCGCACCCTTAGAGCTGGCACTCATGCTTGTGCGACTATCGATCTTTCACGCCCTCTCCTGCCCTCGCCAACGGAAGGGAGACCAGCCGTGGGCCATTTGAGAAATCAAGCGAGCGACAATACACAATCGCGGGCTGGAGCATCCCGGTGTTGCTCGTGAGTGAATCTGGTGACGTTCAACACCACCAGCTTGCCATGACCGCTGCCCCTGTCAGAGAATTTGCAGTATATTCACGGCGCTACCGGCCCTTGTTTCCAAAGTGCTTTCGCAGTCGGAGCGCCGGGGCTAGCGTGCGGAGATTGGTGAGCGCCATTCATTTAGTAGATCCATCACCTTGTCACGGCTCACCATTGAGTGCTCCATCAGGCGCGATCGCCTTTAACCGGAGAACGCCAGGCTCCGGCGCCAACCCTGTCCCGCAATGAAAACTGCAGTTAGTATCAGTCCATTTGCAATGCTGAAGCGGCCGCGGAGCTCCCAAGCGCAATTGTGGGTCGGCATGAGCGTGTTGGGAAGCCGAGCAACAAACGTCCTGTCCGGAATGAAAGTGACCACCGCGTCCTCGAATTCCAACCATTCACTTGTGAGCGGATACCACGCCTTGAAGATGCTCTCCTTAGCACTGAAGAGCAATCGGCCCCAATTGAGGCGCCTTGGTGCGTTGGCCAGCCACTTTCGCTCCTCGTTAACCGAAATGAGCTCCAAGACGCCCGACGGCAGCTCTTCGTCGACTTCCGCATCGATTCCGAGCGCAACGTAGTCCTGCTGCAGGGCCACAGCGGCGGCACAGAATCCAGCACAATGTGTTATGCTGCCGACTATGCCGGCTGGCCAAAGTGGTGCCCGGTCAGGTCGACTTGGAATGGCGCACGGAGGAAAGCCAAGCTTGGACAATGCCGATCTGGCACATGCTCGTCCGACGGAGAATTCACGCCTTCTGCTGTCGACCGCCCCGGCCACGGCACTCTCTTCTTCGGCCATCACTTCAACCCTGTTGTCTGTACCTGCTCGCGAGGTTTGCACGGCTATATTTGATGGAAGCAGCGTCTCTATCAATTGAGATTTCCTTTCGCTCGAGCACAAGCAACATTACGTACTTCATGGAAAGTCGTGCTTGCGGCGGTCGCTGCACATGCCGTTTTTAATCGGTTTAAGCGCTAGTAGCCAAGGGTAATAAGAATCACCTCCTACATACATTTGGCTTTAGCCTGCAGGAGCATTCCTTTGAAATTGTTGAACTGCTTGATCGCCACAAGGATGGCAAGCAGTCCTGCCAGCAGCTCAGCAGCTGCCTGGCTGACCAATAATCCCGTGAAGCCCCAAATGCGTGGAAACAGCAGTATGGCTGGCACGAAGAGATATCCTTGCCTTGCGAAGCAAACGACCGCGCTCAGGCGTGCTCTCCCGAACGACTGAAGCATAGTTATTACCACTTGTTGGACGCCAAATAGCCCGAAAAACAGATGGAACATAACACAGGTGGAGACGGCGATTTCAGCCACATCCTCGCTGTCGCTGAAAAGGTGGACGATTGGCCGGGCGAAAATCACAACCACAGCAGAAAAGATGACTGAATAGGCGCAGACTGTGGAAAGCATAAAGCTCGCCGCCTTCCGCACCCGAGCGAAATCCTGTGCTCCCCAACTGAAACCAAGAACCGCCTGTGAGCCGATGCAAAAGCCAACGATCGGGAATGTTCCGATTGTTAGCAATCGAGCGGCTATACCCACAGCGGCAACGGAATTGTCGCCGAACGTGGCAGCAGCCCTGTACAAGAGCATGAATGAAGCCGCCGTCAAAATACCGTTGATGGTCACTGGGCCTCCAACGGCTGCGATCTGCTTCACTCGGTCGCCACTGAAAGTGATGTAGGAAGTTCGGAAACGGACAATCCCGCGGTGTTTCGCAAAATACACGACGTACATGCTGCTGGCGACGATCTGAGACAACAGTGTTGCCAGCGCGGCGCCGCGAACCCCGAGATCCAGCGTGAAAATTAGTACCGGATCGAGCAGCGCATTCAACGTAAAAGCCGTAATCATGGTCCACATGCTGAACCGGGTGTTACCCTCAGCCCTGACGATGGACCCATTGACCATGTTCAACAGAGTGAGCGTGTAGCCAACTAGGAGCGTTGATGCATAGTGGAGGGCTGCTGGCATTATAGTCGGACTGGCGCCGAGCAAAGCGAGAGCGTCGCGCAAACTGAAAAGGAGGGTGACGGTAAGCGCCAGTCCAATCAGAGGTGCGAGAGCGAGTGCCAAGCTCGCACCACGACTCGCTTCCAATGAGTTGCCGGCGCCAAGATTGCGGGACACGAATGATGCTGTACCGGCCCCGATCCCCTGCCCCACTGCGGAGAGCAGCACTACGAACGGAAAAGCAATGCTGACGGCGGCGATTGCCTGGGGGCCAAGCCTTCCGACAAAGAGTGCATTCACGACCTGCTGGAGTCCATTGATCGACAAACCAATAATTGAGGGAATGGCGAGCCGCATGATGAGGCGGGAAACCTTGCCGTCCAACAAACTGATGTGCTCTGCCGGCGATGCCGTGCGTTCGTCTTTGCCTTTCATATGTAGCTCCAACGGCCTCATCCGTTGGCCTCTGCAAACGCATCGACAGTCCGTAGGAGCTCCTCGCGGAAGGCTGTGCAGAGTCTGCGGGTGGATTCGTAGCCTACTTGTCTTGGATCGTATCTCACTTCAATTTGTAGTTCGCCCGATTGGTATCCGACACGAAACCAATAGAGATAGTTCATAACTGACTGGTTCATATCTTCGCCGATCCACAGTGGGTGTGGATCTCTGGATAGCAGGCGGCGCGGATAATGACGTTGGAGTCTCGCTCGATAGTTCACTCCTATCTTGGGTAACGGCAGACGATCGATCCGCTCCCGCACTGTGGGCTGCCGATTCAAGAACTTCAAAGCTCGGAAACCTATGCCCTTGCGCGGCAAGGAACTGCGTTGCTGATATATAGAGCGAGCGCGGTCTCGACGAGACTCCGTTCCGGTAACGTATAATGGCAGCGGTACCAACTCACCGATGTAGCCGATCGTTTGCGACGGATCGATGTCATCGAATAAACCTCCCCGAGTCGAAGTGAGACTGTCAATCCACAGCGAGTAATTTCCAAAAGCGCCGCCAAATGCCCCCGAGATAGCCGCAAGCAGTATGTCGAAATCTTCACAATGCGCGGATGTCGGCGCAGTCTTGAGAAGGCGCGCCGTCGTCTGCTCACTAATCCTTAAATGATATGTTGCCTGATCTTTCCACAGTGGGCTGCAGAGCTTCTCATCGATTATCTCCTCAAAGCCTGCATAGTGGAGCAACCTCGCAGTTTCAGCTGAAAATCCCGCCACATGTGACCCGGCGTCGCTTACGCGCATATCGAACAAGTTATACCGCAGGCCCTCCCAATATTCGAGCTCGGCTGGCGCTTCACCATTCGCGTAATCATTCAATCGGCCGAGCCATTGAGACAGGGGCGTGGTCGCCGGATCTGCAGCGGTTCGGCCTGCGGCAAACGAGCTATAAGCTGTATCGAGCGCATTCAGGAACAGTCTGTATCCAACCCCATCTGTTACAAAGTGATGGAGCAGAACAAGCAAATAGTAATCGCCGCTTTCTGATGTCCGGAAGGCTGAGACTTTTACAAGAGGCGTCCGGCCGTCAAATCGAAAACCGAGCTGACGCTCCGCACAGGCGCGCTCGATGACTTTGAGTTGCTCTGATGTGGGCACATCGACAAGGTCTACTTCCTCTAGGGGGGAATCTGCTATTGATCCGATTACCTGAGATAGGCCGCTATCCGTTTGGTCGATACGGAGCCTTAGTCCTTCCTCCCGGCCGATGACGTGCAAAAGGGCACGTTCAAGAATGGATATATTCAGGAGGCCGGCGGGCATGAAGAAAAGATCGCCAATGTTGTAGTGCTCACCGATTCCGACGACACTATTCCAATGTGTGATTGCAGGGGTTACCGGCAGCGCTCCCTTGGAAGTCTCACATGTCACCGCCGGCGCTTCGTGCGTTGCTAGTTGCCGAATCGTCGGTGTCCGGTGCAGCTGACCGACCGTCAAGTTCACTCCCGCGTTCCGCGCCAGTGTGACGCACCGCACGCTCAGAAGCGAATTGCCGCCGATGTCAAAGAAGCTGTCATCAATGCCAACAGATTTGGTACCCAACAGCTCTTGCCAAATCGCGGCGAGGAGTTGCTCCTTCTCCGTGCGCGGTTCAGCCGATCTGGTTTTTTGGATTGGCCGGGACGAGATTGAAGGCAAACGAGCCCGATCTATTTTTCCGCTGGGTGTGAGCGGCATACATTCCACCATCCGAAAATCTGATGGCATCATGTAAGACGGGAGTACCTGCCGCAGATGAGTTATAATGTCTCCTGACGTCAGATTGTCGTGAGCTGGAGCCACAATGGAAACGAGCCGCCGATCGTCGTCCACGCCCTCTACCAGAGCGGCGGCTTGCGCAATGCCAGAATGAGATTCAAGCGCCGCTTCAATTTCCTCCAGCTCAATTCGGAAACCCCGAAGCTGAATTTGGTTGTCCGCTCGACCGCAAATCTCCAGAAGCCCTTTGGCTGAGATGCGGGCGATATCGCCACTGCGATAAAGGACACTGTATTGACCTTCATCGTATGGGTTTGGCACGAAAGAGTGCTTAGTTCGTTGTGGGTCCTTCCAATATCCCGCACTCACACAGCGTCCTGCCATGCAAAGTTCACCTGAGACTCCAACGGGAACCCGCTTCAAGTCTGCATCAAGGACATAAACTTTCACATTATCGATCGGGCGGCCAACCGGAACAGCTGATGAGCCATCGTTGGCGTCCGATGTTCGGTACACCGCCGCATTAGATGCGCACTCCGTTGTCCCATAAAAATTCCATAGCGGCACATCTGGAAAGCACTCTCGCCAACGAACAGGAAGCGATGGCGGCATCGGTTCAGCACTGCTTGTAACTAGGCGCAAGCTGGTCGTTTTCGCCTCTCGCTTTTGAGAGGCGATTAACCCGGTCAAAACGGGCGGAGAAGCAAACAACCGCGTCACCTGATACCTTGTCAATGCCCCTAACAAGAGGTCGGGGTCGACCAACTGCTCATGCGTAAGGATCAGCGTTGGAATGCCCTTCAGGAGCCCTCCAAAATACTCCCACATCGTAGCAACAAGTGCCGCTGACTTCTGAACGACCATTACGTCGGTGCGATCGAAAGGAAAGCATCGCCACATCCAGTTCAATCGATTGAGAATTGCAGACTCCGGTATAAGGACGCCCTTTGCCTTACCCGTCGAGGATGAAGTGTATATAAGACTAGCTGCACCCTCCTCTAGTGGCTCGACAGTTCGGCTCGAGACCCGTCCAGGATCGTTTTCACGCTGCAGCGTAGACAGATTAACGCACGGCACACCGAAAGTGGCCCCTTCATCCGCGATTGCGTGAACAAGGAGGTTTGCCCCGCTGTCCATTATGATGTGGCCAATCCGTTCCTTCGGGTAAGATGGCGATATAGGCACTACGATTGCCTGCAAATTCCGGATAGCCAACATAGTGGCCGCTACATCTGGCGACCGGTCGACCAGCATGGCGACGCTGTCACCCGCGCCCACCCCACAGGTTCGCAGAACGGACTGGATCGTAGCCATGCGTTTGCGCAACTGGCCAAACGTGATTGCCCCGAACTCGCCGAAATAAGCCACCTGATCGCCGGCTGAAGCGCTTACTTGATTAAACGCTTCCACGAGCGAAGGCTCGTCCTCATATAACGGCTCATCGCCCTTTAGCGCGTTTAGAAAGGCGACCTCCGAGGGGCTGAGGCCGCTTAAGGCGACAATCGGCTCGTCTGGCCTCTCGACACAGGCAGCAATGAGATGGCGAAGATTATCGGCCATGCGAGCGATTACATCGCTCGAAAAACTGTCTTCGGCATAAGCCAGTTGCAACGCAATTGCATCGCCTTCGTCTTGCGCGTACAGGGTAAGGTCGAATTTCACATACCCTGTATCATATTCGCGAAATGTCACTTCCAGATCGTGTTTTGCCTGAGGCTCCGGAGGCTCGGAGTACATGTTGAACATGACTTGGAAGATAGGCGATTGACCAGGCTCGCGGTGGAATCGAGTATCCCGGACCATCCAGCTAAATGGGTACGCCGAGTTCGCGATAGCATCGCTTATAATGGCCTGCACGTGAGTCGCGTGCGTCACAAAGGATTTATTGACATCGATCGTCGTTCGGATTGGCAGCATGTTGAGGAAGAACCCCACGATCTTCTCGGTGCCTGGTTGGCCACGCACGACATGCGGTATGCCAACGACAACATCGTCTTGTCCGCTATACATTCGCAACAGCAGCTTGAAACACGCCAAGAGGATCGTAGAAGTCGTGCATCTGTGCCGGCGTGCAAAGTATCGCGTTTGCTCAGACAGTTCGCGGCCAAGGAAAAACGCATGCGAGCCCCCACGGCAGGAGTTCTCTTTTGGCCGCAGTCGCCTGTTACCTAGCAAAAGTACCGGAGGATTGTCGCCTATCTGCCGACGCCAATATCGTCGCTGCTCATCGAGCGACTCCGGTGTAATGTGTACACTTTCCCAAAGAGCATAGGCCGCGAGGGATGTGCGTTCCGCGGGAGAGAAGGCAGCAGCATTGGAGTATCTCGTCTGCAAATCCCTGAGGAGGACAGAGATCGACCATGCATCGATGATGATTTCGTGCGCGCTTATCAGTATGAGGTGGTCATCCGCGCCGAGGCGGATCATCCGTGCACGGAACAAACGTCCTTGACTGAGGTCAAAGGTATTGTTGAGCTCCGTGTGCCGCAGGTCCGCTACTAGTTCATCGGTCTCCCCTTGAGTCAGGTGAGTGGCGTCCACCAACTCTAGATCGCCGCCCTGTGGATCATCAAAAATCAGAACAGGCCCGTCTTCGTCACTGAAACGTGCTGAAAGCGCGTCATGTGCCTGAACAACATCGAACCAGGCTTCATTGAATGCGGCCAGATCTATGGCACCCCGTATGCGCAGACCGCCCTGGATAATGTAGTTCTTCGCATCCGGATCGAGCTGCCATAGAAACCAGAGGTGCTCTTGCACTCGTGTTAGGGGTGATCGTTTGAGCTTCCCGCTTGCAGGAAGCAAGTTCTGTGTTGTCTCGGATTGCCTTGATATCGCCGCCGCCAGCGATCTGATGGTCCCATTCAGAACAAGCGTGAAATCCACCTTCGCCCCGAGCTTTCCGTGCATTTGAGCCAATATAAGCGTCGCCCGGAGCGAGTCACCGCCGAGGTCCATGAACTGGTCGTTGACGCCGATAACCTTGATGCCAAGAACATTGGACCAAATATCTCGCAGCGTGCTTTCCAACCCCGTCTTTGGCTCCTCGAACGGGCTCAGCAGCTCGGGGCGAACGGCCGACGGTTCCGGCAACGACGCGAGATCCACTTTGCCGTTTGGGGTGATAGGAAACCGGTCGACACGAATGATTCGTTCTGGAACCATGTAGCTAGGAAGCGCTTCGGCGACAAAGCTCCGGAGTTCACCCTCTGTTAGTTCGGCAGGAGCCGACACATAGGCCACTATTCGCCTTCGCCCAGTTTCGCGGTTGGCACCGGTTATGTCCCGCGCCGTAAGTTTCACGCTCTCGTGGACGGGCGCGGTTGCCACTGCGGCCGTTACCAAAGGATGAGCGCAGAGGTGAGACTCGATCTCTGCAAGTTCGATCCGGTGCCCGCGGAGCTTTATCTGACGATCTCGTCTACCTAGACATTCCACGAGGCCGTCTGCCCTGATGCGTCCGAGATCGCCAGTCTTGTAGAGGTGTCGATAGGATGGGTGGCCGGAGAAGGGGTTTGGCAGAAAGGCGTCTCTGGTACGGTCGTTATCGTTGATATATCCATCAGCGACACCGACTCCACTGACATAGATCTCGCCGACTTCTCCCGTCTTGCACAGATGCAATCCATTAGCGACATAGACGTCAAGATTAGAAATCGGCTTACCAATAGGTACATAGGTGTCAGCTGCGCTGGGCGGGACCGATATCAAATGGTGCGTCACCCCGTCCGCACATTCTGTCGGGCCGTAGTGATTGAGAATGGGGACTTCAGGATAGAGCCTCAGCCAACTGCGCGCCAAGGAAGGCGTCAGCGGTTCGCCGACCGTCGAGACCATGCGTAAGGCACCGAAGAGCCGCTGCTTGGCTGAGAGTGTCAGCAGATGTTCAACGAATACGGCGAGCACCGATGGCACGAATTGGGCGATTGCAACACGATGCGCCTGCAGTGCTTTAAGAAGGGCTGTCGGAGATCGCAGTGCAGTATCATCTATGATCGCGACGCAACTGCCGACACACAAGCCTGCCAAAAGCTGCCACAGGGAGATATCAAAGCCATGAGAGGCCGTCTGTGCGACACAGTCCTGCTCGCTTAGTTGGAGGGCATCTATCTTGGCCATCAAATGGTTGTTTAGGCCTGCGCGCTGAACCATCACTCCCTTGGGCCTTCCCGTCGAACCGGACGTAAACAGAATGTAAGCGAGGCGGGCGTCGGGCGAAGATGGCATTGCAGGAGAGACACGGCTACCGAGTAGCGCCGTTTGCACCGTCATGAATTGTCTGACGCCGTCGCAGTCCTTCTCAAAAAGACCAAGCGCTTTGGGTTTTTCCGGCCCGATAATCAGAGTGCATCCACTTTGCTTAATCATGAAAGAAATTCGGGAGGCTGGTAAGGATGGATCGAGCGGCAAATATGTTGAGCCGCTTTTCAGAATGGCGATTACTGTGGCTGCCCAATTGCAGTTCCGTTCGCCGCAATAGGCGACGACCGCGCCATCCGCGCAGCGCTCCCGTAGGGTGTTGGCGATGGCGTCTGACCGCACCCGCAGCTCACCATAGGTGAGCTCCTCCGAGCCATGTTGGATCGCAATCCTATCGGGGGATGATGCCGCAATCTTATCGATAGCCGCGACTACATCGATTAACTGGCTTCCAACAAATTCAAGTTTCTCAGGTCGACCTTCGTTAAGCATAAGTCTCCTCTCAGGGCGCGGCTATCGGTAGGTCACGGTAGTTCGTGACGCGTCTTGACGAGGAGCTTCAAAATTCGTGCCAGTTACGCAGAGAGGCGCTCAGGCAAGAATGAAGTGCAATATCAACCGTTTAAATGAGGAGCAGGAAACCAGGTCGAACTGCATTGTCGCGGACCCTACAAACGGACAGCGGTGCCGGTTACGCGCGTTCTGAGGATTAGCGGACAGGAGAGGGTGGACTTAACCAGTGCAAGTGTGATTTCATATCCGACCTGTGGCGAAACAAACCTTAAATCGCGCGCTTTCGAATAACGGGTAGAATACAGATTTTGCGGCTCTTCCCTTGGCTTGCGGCGGGAGTCAATGGCTCGACCACCCTTCCAAGATCAAACAGGCGGTCGGCGAGCGCGCTACGCACCTCGTCGTCCTGGAAAATACCGATGATGGCTGCACCACTGCCTTCGCTTCGCGGATCAGTTCGACAATCGTCTTTCGGTTGGTGGTATCGAGCGGGGCTGTCGGTTCCTCGAGCAGCAGCATCGGATAGTCGACGACGAAGCCGCGGGCGATGTTGACGCGTTCCTGTTCGCCGCCGGGCAAAGTGGCGGTCGCCAGCGACCAGATGCATTCGGGAACGTGCAGTCGGGTGAGCAAGGTCCTGGCACGCGCCTTGGCCCTTATCGACAGACAACCCGTTGGCAATCGCCGGTTCGGCGCCATTTTGATTTCATTATTGTCGTTCTAACGGCGCCTGAGCGCCTGCTCAAAGGTATTGTCGCCCTGCGGTGCCCATTTGAGCCGTGAAGTCTATGTACCGCGGATCAGGGTCAATACCTTCGATTCGGGAGTTCGCCCGCATCTGATCCACACGCCATTTGATATAAGCAGGTGTCTGCAAAGTAAACGGCTCCGATGTCTCCGGCGCGACCAGCGGTCGCCGTTCGGGCGGGCTCGCCGTGATCCTTGCCGACTTCATCAGTATCGTGGCGAGAACTTGGGCCAAGCCCTTGTCAAATATCCGCCGACCGATCTTTCGGTTGAAGTCGGATGATTGTCTGCCAGAACGCGGTCAGCGCGGGCTTACTTTCGTCTTCAATCTCCACCATCGCATCATAGCTCACCATCAACATGCCGGCACTGCGGAGGCGTGCATCGGCAACAGCGAAGCGGCCGCGCACGCGTGCTCCGCTCTTGACCGGCGCGACGAAGCGGACCTTGTCGAAGCCGTAATTGATGCACATCGTCTGCTCGCGGATCTTGGGCAGGCAATTGTAGCTCATCGCCGAAAGCAGCGAGAGCGACAAGAACCCATGCGCGATCGTACCGCCGAATGGGGTTTCCGCCGCCGCGCGCACCGGATCGGTGTGGATGAACTGGAAGTCGCCCGTCGCCTCGGCAAAATAGTCTATGCTCTCCTGCGTCACGGTGATCCAGTCGGAGATCCCGATCTCCTTGCCGAGAAGTTCTTTGACTTCAGAAATTGAAAGTTCTTGCGACATGTAAAATAAGTCCTGAAGAGAGCCTGTCAGTCGACCTTTAGGCCGCCCGGGCAGGCTCAAGAAAGTGGGGAAATAACGACCTAACGAAAAGCTGTTCAATCGTGGGGTGACCACCGTCGATGGGAACGCCCTGTGAAGCGCATCACACCATTCGCTGTCGAGGGCCTGCCAGTAATCGGAAGGGGCGGTGCATGGCCGCGATTGATCACGACAACAACACGCGTTCTCCAGTTCATCCCATCTTCGCTCGCTCGGTGATGGCCCTCGGCCAGTCATGGAGCCGCGCGAAAAGCTTGCCTGCCACAACCTCTAGCGCTCAATAAATTAGCTCGAGTGGACGGGGGGGTGCTGCGCGTTGCGGCATCTTCCGCCATGAGCTGGACCGGCTACATGAGGTCTTAAGCTGGAGCAACAACCTGTCGCGATCTGACGGCGTACGCAAAAACCTCCTTTCTCCTGACGCCGCCTCCTCTTTCCTAACGTATCCCATGACGTTGACAAAATTGCTTTTTTGGATCACAGCCATCGTCAGCATAGATACACGAGGACGTCATTTTAGGGCCTTGATCTCATCTCCTCGGTGTGCGCGACGCGCTGATGACCGAACGCAATCTCACGGCCGCGGCGCGCAGCATCAATCACAACCAGGAGCACGGAGTGCGGTCATCACCAGACTTCACTTGTTTCCGCGACGAGTTGTTACGATGCAGGCCTCGAACTTCTGCAACGCCGCGTGCGGAAGCTCGCGCCCCCGCATCTCGCTACGCGGCGCTGCACGTTCAAGTTCAATCATTTCCTAGGACCCATTAAACCCAGCCCAACCAGGTCGCCGTTTCAGGATCATCCTCTTCATGACACTTTCTGCTAATAAGACTACCGTCGAGGCGGAGAGCCCTCTCTCATTCGACAGATATGCCGCGAATACATCGACAATCTGCTTGTACTCTGTGCGCTCAACCGGGAGAGCAGCTGGTATCCGCGGCGTGGATCGTTGCTATCCAAACAAAGCGTTTTGGAAACCCCCCGAACGGCGATAGAGAGAGCTGACTTCAACTGAAAGACAGAGGGCGAATGCCTTTCGCGAGCGCTGTTAGAGGTGGTCTGATGCCGATGAACGACCTTCGGTCAATCGGCTTATGACAGGGCCGGCGGAACGCGAGAAATTTGCGCCTTGGCGGCAGAAGACGTGATGTGCGGGATTCCAGTCACCGACCCGAGGCGCGCAGCGGAGGCGTAATCGCGCACGGTTTCCGGTCGCTGCTTTCGGCGAAGAACGCCCGCTTGCCTGCAAAAGTTCACAAAATCGTGCCACGAGGTCCGTAGGACCCAGTAAAGGATTTCATTTCCATGGTCTTTTCCTGTTCGACGTTCATTCGCATCATCACCTCCACCGTCATGACCGCCATCGTGGGCGTGCAGCCTTCGACGGCGGATGATCTGTCCGCCCCGCAGCAGTGGCCGGGAACTCCCCTATCACGCGTAGAAGCCCTTGCGGTTCTTCAGACTCTAAACGCGAATCTCCTCAGCAATGCCAGTGCGACGCTGACGCTCGATCGCTGGTGTGCGGCGCATAGGCTTGCACCAACGGGTTCTAAGATCGTAGCGAAACGTGTACAGGGCCATGACAAGCCAGCTGACCTTCATATTCGTGAATTGCTGAACGTCGGGCCGAACGAGCCGATCGTCTATCGCCATGTCCGCCTAGCTTGCGGTGATCGCATCCTTTCGGAAGCAGACAACTGGTATCTGCCTGCAAGACTGACAGCCGAGATGAACGAGGCGTTGAATACGACTGATATCTCTTTCGGTCGAGCCGTTCGGTCCTTAAACTTCACCCGAACCACCTTAACGGCCAAACTGCTTTGGTCCCCTCTCCCGGAAGGCTGGGACACGACAGCAGCATTACCGATGGCCGACTCAGGACCTTTGACGCTACCGCCGTTTCTTCTCGAACATCGTGCGGTGCTGAAGTTGCAAAATGGCACGCCTTTTAGTGCGTTGGTTGAAAGGTATACGAACGATGTGCTCGATTTTCCGGTTCCGCAGCTACTTCCGCAATAAAGCCTGATGGAATGGCTGCCGACGCGCCGTTAGTTCGGATTCCGAGGTGAAAAGCCGGACGCCATTCGGAAAACACCGGATAGGATTCCGAGTGATTGCCGGGCAGTTTTGGAGCGCACCTCTAGACTGAGACAGAGAGAAAATGGAGGACATCTCCCATGTTGAGCTTACGCGGCTTTTCCATCTATCGTCTGCGTGAATGCTTCTGGTCGTATTCTTCCGGGGGTTAACCAGTCGAGCGCCGTATGCTGCCGATACTGTTTGTATATGGTTTCGATGAACACCCCGATCCGTTTGCACGCGTAGGCCGCATCCTTGTAGAGAGGCCACTCCTTGGCATTGCCGCGAAAGCGCGTCGTGCACCCTACGAGCCTGCCCGTTGCGCTGCCAAGGCCCAGAACGAGGTCGCTCGTCCAGTACCCCCCGAAATCGCACGGTCATCCGCCTCGACCGGGCGCTGGCCGACTGCGATCTCGGAAACAAGAAGCCCTGCCAGCAAGGCCGATTCCGCCCATCGACGAAATTGAGGGAAAACAGAACGTCGTTTGCGGCGGCGAATGACGGGACGGCCATCAGCGATCCGACAATGACGCACCTTGTAAGCTGACTGATGTGCGGCGTGCCAAAATCTTGCGGCGGCCGACGGCTGGCAACAATCCGCCCGGTCGCCCCGCCCCGCGAGGAATAGCATAGATCTTAAATGCTTGCTCTACATCCGGCTTTTAAACCCGGTTTAGTTCTGCAGCCAACCTCGCTGCCAGCGCGTTGAACTCGCTGAACGATAGTTTGTTGTTGATCATTACCTCTACATCTGCCTGGAATTGTTCTTTTTAGGCCGCAGGGCGTACACGGCGGAACACTTGCGCGTTTCTTCGACTTCGCAATATGTCAGCTTGATGCCTGTGCCTTTGAGCTGCTGCGGGCCCACCACGAGCACAAGATGCTGCGCAATGTTTTCAGCAGTCGGATTGAACGGGACCAGTACGATGCCATCATCGAGCGTCGTCCCGTCACCCGTTTTGATTTTGTCGGTCAACACGTTGGCAACCGGGTCATGCTCCCACAGGAGCATCTTGTGATCCCAATTCTCTTCCAACCACATACAGAGCTTGCTCTTCATGTCGCTGAAGTCGATGACGCGCCCCACATTGTCGAGCTCATCAGCTTCGCAGGTGAAATGCACACGGTAGTTGTGCCCGTGCAGATGCCTGCACTTGCCTTCATGCCCGACAACGCGGTGTCCGCAACTGATATCGTGGTAGCGCTTCGCCTGCCAGCTCATACGTCACCCCACAGTGATGTATAGTTCGCCGTTGTGGGTAGCACCATGCACCCTTCGCGCCATGCGCCCACGACCAGCGGGTCGGGAACTTCAGCTTCGAGAAATCCTTGGGCTCGCAGGACGTTTGAGTGGTTCATGTCTGTTGAAGGGTACCTCCCGTCATAGCTGGTGTGGCTGTATGCCAGCAACTTGTCACCCTTATCGGTGAGCAAGCTTCCGGCCCAGAAAAGACAGGTTGTGGAATCTTGCCCGCCAGAATGAACGACAAGGATTTTCATCAGGGTTACTCCATACGAAGGATTTTTTGAATTTGAAGTTGCAGCCTGTAACTGTGTTGCACGCACGACTGCACACACGCTTGCAGGTTGATCCTCATTGAGCTGTAAGTACTGCTCGTCCATCGGCTGCAGGTAGATTGCGTACGCTTCTCAGGCGAATGTCTATTCACGCGCATCTAGGCTCCGGGATTACAAACCGAGGCGAACCACAGCAACCAGCGGCATGGACTTCGTTTATCTTGTCCGCGCCCAAAGGAACCGTAGCGGTGCTCCCGTCGGGAACTGCGGCTGAGGCGACCAAGACCGCCCCAGCTTTTCCTGGTCGGCGAGCTCGACGCCAGTGGGACTGTCATATGACGCACCTGGCCTTCCGCGCAGTTCGGGTTGCAGAAGGCGAATGCAACGGAGTTCACCCCGTGATGAAATGGCGCTGGCATTGGGTCGACAGCTTGAAACTAGGGCGAATTTCACTGGGGGCTATGGCACCTTCTGTAGTTATTCCTCGCTCCTGGTTCCGAAAATGCATTCGCCAGCGAGGAAGCAAGTAGCGAGCCAACAGAAAAAACACGTGAGAACAACATGTTGCGCAGACATCACCATGTCGTATGTCCGACAACCCGCGGGGGGTTATGTTGAGAAAGTGACTTCGAGAGCTGAGAGCGACGCCCAAGGTGGAAATGGATGATGGCGCCGATCACGTGGCATTGCGGGAACTCAATCGGCCGGCAGCGCCTTTAACCAAGCCACTCCATCTCACCCATCATGTGTATCCGTGCACTCGAGAGCGCAGGCACCCGAACGTGTCAACCACGCTCACCCTCATGGCCGGGCCGCCGCCCTTGAACGATTCGAGCACACAACCGGTGGAGTCTGGGGATGCGGAATGAGAACGGATTTGAGATAATTGCTGAGCAGCGCGCGGTGAACGCGGCGCCGACGCTGGGTCGGCCGGTATGCTCGATCGCTTGTGGTGACACCGTAACGGACGCTAGCCTTTCCAATCCGGAGATCTTGGCTAGAGCTGCAGATTGGCTGCCACCGCTGACGGCTGGTGAGCGGACTTGAGCGAGCAGGATCATTTACTTATGAGGCTTCGAGTGATGCCACACACGTTGCCTGCAAAAAAGCCGATCGACTGCTGAAAACCGCTGCAGTGGCAAGGCTTGCCGGCCTTCTTTCCTATACCCGTCCACACGAACCAAGCTTTTCCCATAACGAATCAATCGTGGACCGAGGAAGTTGCAGCCGAAAAACATCGGACAAGAGTCGCTGCAGTTCGGTCTTCGTTTTGATTGTTTCTGTTTCCTCAGTTTGGTTCCGAATCAAGCTGAAATCCTTGTTGAACAAGTTCGCAGTCCCTTCGGCTGTCAGCACGCTGATCATGAGGCTGGATGGAAACGGCGAACGGTCCCAGCGAGCGCAGATGAAGTTGGCGCCCTCGACATCTGAGGGCAAGGCGGTGGCTCGATCGAAACCATAAAGAGCGAACCATTCATTCCCGTTCTTGCGTTCAATGACGAGTTCTGCGCTGGCGGAATCAGCTCGCACACGAAACACGTCACGGCCAGCTGTTTGCAGTTCCTCTGTATCGATCCGCAGCGGTTCAATCGGTGCTGGACCACCGAAGCCAGCGTCGGCGAGCCAGTCGACGCCCTCGATGGTAACGATGAATGCCTGGTGTGTGCGTGGTCCACCCTCCGCTGCACCCATACGCACTCTGCCAAGGATGGGCTGGATCGTGAAACCGAGTGCTTCGAGCGCCAAGCCAAACAACTTGTTCAATTCGAAGCAGTACCCCCCTCGCCGGGCATTGATCAGTTTGGCCCAGATCGACTTCTCAGTCAGATTGGGTATATCACCCAATAACACATCGATGTTTTCAAAGGGAATCGCGCGCATTTGAGCCTGCTGAAGGGCAATAAGACCGTCTACCGTTGTCGGCACTCGAGCAAGGCCGATACGATTCCGATAGATCGCAATATTGAATGTCATGGGATGTCCTTAACAGCTAGAATTCTTATCGTTGAACGCTCTGCCGGAAGGGGGATGACGTCCCAGGGTCACGGAGCAGAGTACGGTGGCCATCTCCCTTATAGAAGTGAACGTGCCGACCACTCCGGAGCCATTCCTCGTGTTCGTACTGAACCGAAGCGGCCGTTCGAGCGCGGCAAAGTCCCCGTGATGCCGGAAAGTCGCGCATTGCTCGTACAGGGCACTAAACATCACGGTGCTGCGATAACGGGTACACAAAGGACTTCCGATCCACCGCGGATTGCAACAGTTCGTATCGAACTTCTCAGGCCTCCGCTCATGGTCACTCGCTGTGGCTCACTACGACTGGTCGAGATAAGCGTCGAATGCGGCAGCTACAGTGCGAAGCAAAATGCGATGGCCATGCCGCACGCGGATGAAGCCATTCTCAACGTCTACTATCCCGTCGTCGGCCAGCATTGCCAAGCGCTCAGCTGAATCGGGAAAATGGGTCCTATCAAATCCGTGGGCGGCACAGATTGCCGGTACATCGGCCTCGAGATCACACATCAGTCGCTCGATGATTGCGCCTCGGACGCGGTCTTCGCCGGTGAGACGGTAGCCCTTCGACGTTGCCAAGCGACTGGCTGCGATGTGCTGACTATAGCCGTCCAGCGCAGCTTCGTTCTCGACGTAACCCTCTCCAACACGTCCGATAGCCGACGCACCAAAGGCGATCAGGGTTTTGCAGGTGTCGGCAGAGTAACCTTGGGAGTTGCGCCGCAGGCGACCGTTTTTCTGAGCCAATGCGAGCTCGTCGTCCGGCAAGGCGAAGTGGTCGAACCCAATCTCTCGGTAGCCGGCGGCAACCAGCGTCTCGGCTACGGCCGCAGCTTGTTCGGCGCGAGCAGAGCTGTCCGGTAGCGCTGCCTTCTCGATGAGGCGCTGATGTTTATTAGAGGATGGCGCGTGAGCGTAGCCGAACACGGCAAGCCGCTGGGGGCGCATGGCTACCGCCATCGTTGCGGTCTCAACGCAGGACTGCATCGTCTGATTGGGAAGACCGTAGATGAGATCGAAGTTGATGCGGCTTATTCCCTGCTGGCGCAGGTATTCGACGGCAATCGCCGTTTGCCCCACACTCTGGATCCGATTGATCGCTTTTTGAACAATGGGGTCGAAACTCTGCACGCCAAGGCTCGCGCGGTTCACCCCGGCTGCTCCTAAGGCTTTGGCCATCTCCGCAGTGAACGTGCGCGGATCGATCTCCACGGCGATGGCGGTTTTTTGCCTGAATGCGAAGCGTCGGCGCAGAAACTCCATCAAGGCGAGGAATTCCTTTGGCTCAACGAGTGTCGGCGTTCCGCCGCCAAAGTGTACGTCGCTCACGGGCAGCGACTGCTGCGTTAGCTCCGAGACCAAACGGATCTCGTCGCGCAGCGCCGCCACGTAATTTTGGATCGGCGCATCCCGCCGGGTGATGGTAGTGGGGCAGCCGCAATACCAGCACATCGCCCGGCAGAACGGAATATGGATGTAGAGCGATACGGAATCGTTAGCCGGTAGGCCGCCCAGCCATTCCCCATAAGTCTCCGCGCCGATCGCTGCGGAGAACTGCGGTGCGGTTGGATAATTGAAGTACCAAGGCGGGCTTGCCTCGCTATGTTTTGTCTCTAGCATAGCCGTCTCTCATCCTGATGTTAGCTCCGTAACTGGCGCGCTCTTCCATGTCTCTGATCTATGTCAAATGTTCCGTCGTGGCGGCGCAACTTGTATTCCGTCAAGCCGAGCAGCCTGTGGGCATGGTCTCCATGGAGGCGTGCGCCGGCGCAGGTTATTGGCGCGGGATTTTCGGGCGCGACACCGGCGCAGATTAATGAGACCTGTGCGCGGGTAGGTCTTCCGATTGAATTTGCTGTAATTTTCTCCGGATGGAAGGAAAAGGTTCGGTTGCGGGCATCGCCACGTCCGCCTTGAGAAGGCGGCCGATTGGATGGCGTGTTGTTTCTTGTGCTATCCGGCGGCAACGATCTTCAAACTTGGTTTGATGTTGTAGGCGATGGCGGTGAGGCGGATCTGCATGGCGGCCTTGGCAAGCCCGCGCCATCGCATGCGTCGAAGACCATAGCTTCGCTTCCAGGTGCCGAAGATCTTCTCGATCCGGCCACGAATGCGATGGATCGGCTGGTTCCAGGCATCGAGACGTGCCAGGGTTTCGGCTTCGTCGCGCCC
>NZ_JADYVD010000058.1 GCF_020193575.1 Ensifer sp. IC4062 | reverse complement strand
GGTCGCCGAAGCACTCGTCAATATCCGAACCTATTTTATGCCAAAGCGGGCAAAGCAGAAATTCTGAAAGACAGCGCTATTGCCATTCCGTCAACGCCGAAAGCCGTGGGCTGTTCGTCGCGCTCACGAGCAGTCTCTGTTCACAGCAACAAAAAGCCGCGCTCGGAGCGCGGCTTTTTTGATGTCAGCACGTATGTCAGCACCGCCCAACATCAGGGGAGGGCGTCATAGCCCTCACCGAAACCCTTGAGATCGACGGGGATGCCGATACCTTCTTCCGGAGACTGGAAAACGATGAATGTCGCAGTCGCGCCGGCACGGAAGGTCTTCAGGAGCTCGTCCTCGAGCACCACTTCAGCATAGCATCCGTCAGAGAAGCAGCGCACGAAATAGGCGCGACCAATATCCTTGCCATCGACGTTGAGACCAAGGCCGTTCGGCAGAAGCACGCCGAGCGGCGCCAGAACGCGAAGGATCTTCGCCTTGCGATCAGCGGTTTTCAGGACCACGACCGAAAGCCCGACTTCCGGCCTGTCCTCGGCGATGACGTTCTGCATCAGCGCGCATTGCTCAGCCGAGGCGCCCGCCGGCTGATCGCAGACGATCGACCAGGCGCCGTGGTTTGACTTCACCGTTCCGGGCGTTCCGCCGGATTGCTGGGCCAAGCTTGCGGTGGGAAAGACGAGGGTGGCAATTCCGAGCGCGGCCAGAACCGGCAGCCGGGAGAAGAGGGACAGGCCCATGTAAACCTCAAAACGTCGAATCATCAGGGCTATTCTTGATGCGCGCGAAGATAAATGAAAAGCCCTGCACGCTACATTCCAGCGCCATATGGCGGAAATTGGGCCCGTCGAGCAGGCTCTGGAATGCAAATCTCAGACTGGCAGTCGCGCGGGCCGCGATAGGCCTAACCCAATTCGCGGACGGGCGCGAGGGTCGCCTGTGCGAAAAGCGGCATTTGTGCAAAAATGCCGCATGGCGTTGATTGGACAGATGTTGCGGCGCTGGTCAAACTGTGGTTTGAAGCGCTGCAGTATCGCAGGGATTCTGCGGTTTCGGTTTGATCCTGATCAAGCGCATTGGGGAGACACATTGTGAAAAACAAGGCTTATGCAGTTCTGGCAGCGCTTGCCTGTCTGCTTTTTGCTTCGAGCGCCCTTGCTGACAAGCCTGTCGAATGGCAGACGCGTCTTCAGTCGGCCGCGACGGGCATCATGGAAGAAATCACGTGGTTTGAACAATATACCCTGTGGTTCATCATTCCAATCACACTCCTGGTCCTCCTCCTGCTGATTGTCGTTGTGGTTAGATTCCGCGAAGGTGCCAACCCGGTTCCTTCTAGAACCAGCCACAACACTTTGATCGAAGTCATCTGGACCGTCGGTCCGGTTATCGTTCTGCTTTTCCTCGCGATCCCGTCCTTCCAGCTTCTGACGGCGCAACTGACGCCGCCGCAGAATCCTGATCTGACGGTCAAGGCGACTGGCAACCAGTGGTATTGGTCGTACGAATACGAGGTCGGCGAAAATCCGCTTTCGTTCGACAGCCTGCTGATGAAGGAAGAGGATCGCGCGAGCCTCGGCAAGGAAGACAAGGTCCAGTACCCGCGCCTTCTCGCCGTCGATAACGAAGTGGTCGTGCCCGTTGGCAAGACCGTCCGCCTGCTCGTGACGGCTGCAGACGTTATCCATGCCTTTGCCATGCCGGCTTTCGGTGTGAAGATCGACGCCGTCCCGGGCCGTCTCAACGAAACCTGGTTCAGGGCGGACCGCGAAGGTCTCTATTATGGCCAGTGTTCCGAGCTCTGCGGCAAGGATCACGCCTATATGCCGATCGCCATTCGCGTAGTCGCACAGGATAAATACGACGCCTGGCTCGCTGCTGCTGCAACCAACCTCGGCGAAGCGAACAAGGCGCTCATGGCGTCCATCGACGGCGCGGCCAAGACCGTTGACGTCGCCGCAAACGCCGCACAGTAATCGTAAGGGGAGCTCGACCCATGGCTGGAACAGCCGTTCATCACGATCACCGGCATGATCACTCCGATCATGCCCATGCAGACCATGCGCACAAGCCGTTGAGCTTCTTCCAGCGCTGGTTCCTGTCGACCAACCACAAGGACATCGGTACGCTCTACCTGTTGTTCGCGATCGTTGCCGGCCTCATCGGCGGCACCTTGTCGGTCTTCATGCGCGCCGAGCTGCAGGAGCCGGGCATCCAGATCTTCCATGGTCTGGCACAGATGGTCTACGGCTTCGAGGGCGATGCTGCTATCGACGGCGGCAAGCACATGTTCAACGTGTTCACGACCGCGCACGCGCTGATCATGATCTTCTTCATGGTCATGCCGGCGCTCATCGGCGGTTTCGCCAACTGGATGGTGCCGATCATGATCGGCGCGCCGGATATGGCTTTCCCGCGCATGAACAACATCTCGTTCTGGCTGATCGTGCCGGCGTTCCTGCTCGTCCTCCTGTCGATGTTCGTGGAGGGGCCGGCCGGCGCCTACGGCGCCGGTGGTGGCTGGACGATCTATCCGCCGTTCTCAACGTCCGGCATGCCTGGGCCCGCGATGGATCTGGCGATCCTCGGCCTTCATATCGCAGGCGCGTCTTCGATTCTCGGTGCGATCAACTTCATCACTACGATCCTCAACATGCGCGCTCCCGGCATGACGCTGCACAAGATGCCGCTCTTTGCCTGGTCGGTGCTGATCACTGCCTTCCTGCTCCTGCTCTCGCTGCCGGTGCTCGCAGGCGGCATCACCATGCTGCTGACAGACCGCAACTTCGGTACGGCCTTCTTTGCGCCGGAGGGCGGTGGTGATCCGATCCTGTTCCAGCATCTGTTCTGGTTCTTCGGTCACCCGGAAGTGTACATCCTGATTCTGCCGGGCTTCGGCATCATCAGCCACATCGTATCGACCTTCGCGCGCAAGCCGATCTTCGGTTATCTCGGCATGGCCTACGCCATGGTCGCGATCGGCGCGGTAGGCTTCATCGTGTGGGCGCACCACATGTATACGGTCGGCATGTCGCTCGACACCCAGCGTTACTTCGTCTTCGCGACGATGGTCATTGCGGTTCCGACCGGCGTGAAGATCTTCTCCTGGATCGCGACGATGTGGGGCGGTTCGATCCGCTTCACGACGCCGATGGTCTGGGCGATCGGCTTCATCTTCCTCTTCACGGTCGGCGGCGTTACCGGCGTTCAGCTCGCCAATGCGGGTCTCGATCGTGCGCTGCATGACACCTACTACGTGGTAGCTCACTTCCACTACGTGCTGTCGCTCGGCGCTGTCTTCGCGATCTTCGCCGCCTGGTACTATTGGTTCCCGAAGATGACCGGCTACATGTACTCGGAATTCATCGGCAAGCTGCATTTCTGGGTCATGTTCATTGGCGTGAATCTGATCTTCTTCCCGCAGCACTTCCTCGGCCTCGCAGGTATGCCGCGCCGCTACATCGACTATCCGGATGCTTACGCCGGCTGGAACATGGTGTCGTCCTACGGCTCCTACATCGCCGCTGTCGGCGTGCTCATCTTCCTCTTCGGTGTCGCTGAAGCCTTTGCGCGCAAGCGCGTTGCTGGCGACAATCCGTGGGGTGAGGGCGCGAACACGCTCGAATGGCAGCTCTCGTCGCCGCCGCCGTTCCACCAGTGGGAACAGCTCCCGCGGATCAAGTGACGGGGAACGAACAGAAGCCGCCGGTTCCGGCGGCTTCACCCCGCCGGCCTGCCGGCAGAATGCGGCTGCCATGGCCGCAGCAATTTCAAGGACCAGACATGACGCTCATCGACAATCACGAAGCAGTTGGCATGGAAGGCGCACCGCGCCTGTCCGAGGCCTCTGCGCGCGATTACTTCGAGCTTCTGAAGCCGCGCGTCATGTCGCTTGTCGTCTTTACCGCGTTTGCCGGGCTCGTCCTTGCGCCAGGACAAATTAATCCGTTTATCGGCTTTATCGCCATCCTGTGCATTGCCGTCGGCGCCGGAGCCTCCGGTGCGCTGAACATGTGGTATGACGCCGATATCGATGCGGTGATGAGCCGGACCGCGAAGCGTCCAATTCCCGCCGGCAAGATCCTGCCTGAAGAGGCGCTCGCCTTCGGCCTGACGCTGTCAGCATTTTCCGTGATCATCCTCGGGCTCGCCGTTAATTGGCTCGCAGCCGGGTTGCTCGCCTTTACGATTTTCTTCTACGCCGTGATCTACACCATGTGGCTGAAGCGCTCGACGCCGCAGAACATCGTTATCGGCGGTGCTGCAGGAGCCTTCCCGCCGATGATCGGTTGGGCCTGTGTGACCGGCGGTCTGTCGATCGAAAGCATTGTGCTTTTTCTCATCACCTTCCTCTGGACGCCGGCCCACTTCTGGGCGCTGGCCCTGTTTAAGATGCGGGACTATGGTGCCGTCGGCGTGCCGATGATGCCCAACGTCTGCGGTGAGGGGACGACGAAGAAGCAGATCGTCATCTACGCCGTCCTGACCGCTCTTATCGGGATCTGTCCCACCTTGCTCGGTTTCGCGAGCCTCGGCTATGGGGCGTTCGCCACTGTCATGGGCCTGGGCTTCGTTTGGTATTCCATCGGAGTCCTGCGTATGCCGGAGGGAGACGAGAGAATGGTTCCGGCCAAGAAACTCTTCGCCTTTTCGATTGCCTATCTTTTCGCGATCTTCTCGGCCCTCGTGGTCGACCACGTGATCGCCCAGGTCTGGCTCAACGCCGGAGGTATCGCCTGATGGAAACCGTCAAACTCAGCGACTCACAGCGCAAGTCGCGGCGCAGCCGCAACATCGCCCTTGGTCTCGTACTCGCCGGCCTCGTCGCACTTTTCTATGTCGTCACGCTGATAAAATTCGGCAACGGCATGGTCCATTGAGGACGCCGCGCATGACCAACACCCAGCAGTCGGCCCGGAAAGAGCGCGCAAACGGCGTGATCGTCGGCACCTGCATTGCCTTCGTGGCCGGCATGGTGGGCATGGCTTATGCCGCAGTGCCGCTTTACGACATGTTCTGCCGGGTGACGGGCTATAATGGCACGACGCAGCGGGTCGAGCAGGCCTCGGACATCATTCTCGACGAGAAGGTCAAGGTTACCTTCGACGCCAACACGTCGGGCCTGACCTGGGACTTCAAGCCCGTCCAGCGCTACATCGACGTCAGGATCGGCGAAACGGTGCAGGTCAGCTATCGGGCGAAGAACCTGTCGTCGAAGCCGACGACCGGTCAAGCGACCTTCAACGTGACACCGATGGCAGCAGGCGCCTATTTCAACAAGGTGCAATGTTTCTGCTTCACGGAAACGACCCTCCAGCCGGGCGAAGAGCTGGAGATGCCGGTCGTCTTCTTTGTCGATCCGGAGATCGTCAAGGCGGTCGAGACCAAGGGCATCAAGACACTTACGCTTTCCTACACCTTCTACCCGCGCGAGCCGTCCAAGCCGCTCGCTGAGGTGAAGGCTAAGGCGGGGGAAGCTCAGAACAAACTTTGACACAGGGCCCGTTTCGGCTACGCCGGGCGGGCGACACGAGAAAGACCTATCGGGGATTACTGACATGGCCGATGCGCATCAGAAGAATCATGACTACCACATCATAGACCCGAGCCCGTGGCCGCTGCTCGCCTCCATCGGCGCCTTCATCATGGCTTTGGGCGGCGTTGGCTTCATGCGCTTTGTCGCCGGTGGCTCGTTCAAGCTGTTCGGTGCGGAGCTCGCCAATCCCTGGGTCTTCTTCATCGGCCTGGCGCTCGTGCTCTACACCATGTTCGGCTGGTGGTCGGATACGATCAAGGAAGCGCATGAGGGGCATCACACTCGGGTCGTGTCACTGCACCTGCGCTATGGCATGATCATGTTCATCGCCTCGGAGGTGATGTTCTTCGTAGCCTGGTTCTGGGCATTCTTCGACGCAAGTCTCTTCCCAGGCGAAGCGATCCAGGCCGCGCGCACGACCTACACCGGCGGCGTCTGGCCACCGAAGGGGATCGAGGTCCTCGATCCCTGGCACCTGCCGCTCTACAACACCGTCATCCTGCTGCTGTCCGGCACCACCGTTACCTGGGCGCACCACGCCCTGCTGCACAATGACCGCAAGGGTCTGGTTTCCGGCCTGACGCTGACGGTTCTGCTCGGCGTCCTGTTCTCCTGCGTGCAGGCCTACGAATATGCGCACGCGCCGTTCGCCTTCCGGGACTCGATCTACGGCGCAACCTTCTTCATGGCGACCGGCTTCCACGGTTTCCACGTACTGGTCGGCACGATCTTCCTGCTGGTCTGCCTGTTGCGGGCGATACGTGGTGACTTCACCCCGAAGCAGCATTTTGGCCTCGAGGCGGCTGCCTGGTACTGGCACTTCGTTGACGTGGTCTGGCTGTTCCTCTTCTTCTCCATCTATATCTGGGGCAGCTGGGGTGCGCCGGTCGCCCACGGCTAACAGCCGGCGAAGCTGTACTGAATTCGGGGCGGTCTGCGGAATGCGGCCGCCCCTTGCATTTGGAGGTTGAGCAATGACTGACGACAAGGCGCTCTATCCGCCGGTCGATCCGATCTTGACCGGTATCAAGGGGCACTGCCCGCGCTGCGGCCAGGGTCAGCTTTTCGATGGGTTCCTGAAACTGCGCCCGGCTTGCAGCAACTGCGAACTCGACTATCGCTTCGCCGATTCCGGCGACGGGCCAGTGGTCTTCGTCATCCTGATCGTTGGCTTCATCGTCGTTGGCGCGGCGCTGTGGATGGAGGTCAACGTCAATCCGCCGCTGTGGCTGCATTTCCTGCTCTGGATACCGCTCGCGATGATCCTTAGCCTCGCTCTGACACGGATGCTGAAGGGCATGCTGATCAATCTACAATATCGCAACAGCGCGCGTCCGGGTGAGATTGACCGTGGTTGAGGAGCGCAAGCCGGCCGCGCGCGGCCGCATCGGCAAGATTGTCGGCATTTTCCTGGTGGTCGCGGCCTTTGGCGTGCTCGTGTCGCTCGGCACGTGGCAGGTACAGCGGCTTCAGTGGAAGGAAGGACTGCTGACTGCGATCGCGGAGCGGCGCACGGCTCCACCGGTCTCGCTCAAGAAAATCGAGGTGATGGCTGCTGCTGGCGAGGACATCGACTACCGCACCGTTCGTGTCTCGGGCATCTACGATCACGGCAGGGAACGCCATTTTTTCGCCACCCATGGAGGTCGCACCGGCTACTATGTCTTCACCCCGCTGATGCTCGAAGATGGCCGCGCCCTTTTTGTCAACCGTGGCTTCGTGCCGTTCGAGAAGAAGGACGCATCGACTCGCCCGGAAGGGCAGGTTGCCGGAGCGGTAACGGTGAACGGGCTTGCCCGTCCGAGACTTTCCGAAAAGCCTTCCTCTCTCGTTCCCGATAACGACATCGCCAAGAACATTTTTTATTGGAAGGATCTCGACGCCATGGCGGGCGCGGCCGGCATTCCGACCGATCGGGTGGTTTCGTTCTTCGTGGACGCCGATGCCTCCGCAAATCCCGGCGGTCTCCCGATCGGCGGCGTCACGCAATTCGATCTGCCGAACAACCACTTGCAATATGCTCTTACATGGTACGGCCTTGCGGCCGCGCTGGTGGCCGTAAGTGGCGTTTTCTTTTATCGCCGCACACTGCAGCCCACCCGGGAAAATGCACCTTCCGACGTCTGATCCCGGACATGAGGCGCAGTCGATCTTTGCAAGCGGGGCACGGCATTTGCTCGGTTGAAGGTGTTCTTTCTTGTGTGCATTGCTGTTGCCGCTATATATGGCGCATGGCCGGGGTAGCCCGGCTATGTTCGCCCTTGTCTGTTCTACCGTTTTTGTGACTCATGGCCTCATCCGCGGCAGCAAAATCTCCGGTTACCATTCGCCTCTGCGGCCCGCGTGGCTTCTGCGCCGGCGTCGATCGGGCGATCCAGATCGTCGTTCTGGCGTTGAAAGAGTTCGGCGCGCCGGTCTATGTCCGCCACGAAATCGTGCACAACCGTTATGTTGTCGAGGGGCTTGAGGCTAAGGGTGCGATCTTCGTCGAGGAGCTGAACGAGATCCCGCCGGAGCATCGCAAGCAGCCGGTGGTCTTTTCGGCCCATGGCGTGCCGAAGTCCGTGCCGGCGGATGCGGACGCGCGCAATCTCTTTTATCTCGACGCTACCTGCCCGCTTGTTTCGAAGGTGCACAAGCAGGCGATGCGTCACCACCGGCTGGGACGCCATGTCGTGCTCATCGGTCATGCCGGGCACCCGGAGGTCATCGGCACGATGGGGCAACTCCCCGAGGGCGCCGTGTCGCTTGTCGAGACCGTCGAAGACGCGGACGTCTACGTGCCGCCGGACCCCGATAATCTCGGATTCGTAACCCAGACGACGCTGTCGGTTGACGACACCGCCGGCGTCATCAAGCGGCTGCACGAGCGCTTCCCTAACCTCACTGCGCCGGCGGCAGATTCGATCTGCTACGCGACCACGAATCGCCAGGAAGCGGTAAAGCAGGCGGCGCCCGGCTGCGACCTGTTCCTGATCGTCGGCGCGCCGAATTCGTCCAATTCCAAGCGCCTCGTCGAAGTGGCGCTGAGGGCCGGCGCCAAGAAATCGGTTCTGGTCCAGCGCGCGTCGGAAATCGACTGGGAAGCGATCGGGGACATCTCTACGGTCGGCTTGTCCGCCGGCGCGTCTGCGCCCGAAGTCATCGTCAACGAAATCATCGAGGCGTTCCGCGAGCGTTACGATGCCGCAGTAGAGCTTGCCGATACGGTCGAGGAAAATGAGAACTTCCTCGTCAATCGGGAGCTCCGCCACGTCGAATTGACCGCTGCCGACATGGCCTTCGTCAACGGCGAATAATCAAGGCGTGGTCTTCCGCCCGCGGCCTGCTCCAACTACTCGACCTGCGTTTTCTGAAAGTGGCGAACCTTGGCAGTTTATACCGACATCACGGAAGACGATCTGATCCGTTTTCTGGCAGCCTATGACGTGGGTGCCCTGACCTCCTACAAGGGCATTGCGGAAGGGGTCGAAAACTCGAACTTCCTCCTCCACACCACCAAGGGCTCCTATATTCTCACGCTTTACGAAAAGCGTGTGAACGCGGACGATCTACCGTTCTTCCTTGGTCTGATGCACCATCTGGCCGCACGGGGACTATCCTGCCCGCTGCCATTGCCGCGGGCGGACGGCGAGCTTCTGGGAGAACTGTCCGGCCGTCCGGCCGCCGTGATCTCTTTCCTCGAAGGCATGTGGTTGAGAAAGCCCGAGGCGCAGCATTGCCGTGAGGTCGGCCGCGCACTCGCGGCCATGCATGTCGCCGGCCAGGATTTTCCTTTGAAGCGTGCCAACGCGCTCTCGGTTGCTGGCTGGCGTCCGCTCTGGCAGAACTCGGAGGCGCGTGCCGATGAGGTGCAGGCCGGCCTGAGGGATGAGATCGCCGCCGAGCTAAGCTATCTGGAGGCACGATGGCCGAAGAACCTGCCAGAAGGCGTTATTCATGCGGATCTCTTTCCGGACAACGTCTTTTTCCTTGGCGATCGCCTATCGGGCCTCATCGATTTCTATTTCGCCTGCAACGATTTCCTCGCCTATGACGTCGCCGTCTGCCTGAATTCCTGGTGCTTCGAAAAGAACGGCTCCTACAATATCACCAAGGGCATGGCGCTGCTGGCGGGCTACCAGAGTGTACGCAGGCTGACGGCGGAAGAAGTGGCGGCCCTGCCGTTGCTCGCACGGGGGTCCGCCCTGCGCTTCTTCCTGACCCGCCTCTACGACTGGCTGATGACGCCGCCCGGCGCGCTGGTGGTGAAGAAGGATCCGCTCGAGTATCTGACGAAGATCCGCTTCCATCGCGCCATCCTGTCCAGCGCCGAATACGGTCTCACGCGCCAAGAGGCATCGGCATGAAGCACGTCGACATCTTTACAGATGGCGCCTGCTCGGGAAATCCCGGCCCAGGCGGCTGGGGTGCAGTGCTACGCTATGGCGACGTCGAGAAGGAAATGTCCGGTGGCGAGGCCGAGACGACCAACAACCGCATGGAACTACTTGCCGCGATCTCGGCGCTGAACGCGTTGAAACAGCCTTGCGAGGTCGATCTTCATACCGACAGCAAATACGTCATGGACGGCATCTCGAAGTGGATTCACGGCTGGAAGCGCAACGGCTGGAAGACCGGAGACAAAAAGCCGGTGAAGAATGGCGAGCTTTGGCAGGCGCTCGATGAGGCGAGAGGGCGCCACAAGGTGACCTGGCACTGGGTCAAGGGCCATGCCGGACACCCCGAAAACGAACGTGCGGACGAACTCGCGCGCAAGGGCATGGAGCCGTTCAAGAAAACGCGCCGCTCTGATATCGCCTTATAAAAAACGGGCCATTCCGGCCCGTTCAATTCTCTCGATTGTCAGCTTTCAAAGCTGTTCCAGCATGGTCGCGGCACCGGAAACAGTCGCCTGGCCCGGGCTCTCCTCGACGTTCAGTGTCTTCACCACCCCGTCTTCGACCAGCATCGAGTAGCGCTTCGAGCGGATGCCGAGCGTGCCGGCAGAAAGATCGATATCCATGCCGAGCGCCTTGGTGAAGGCGGCGTTCCAGTCCGAGAGGAAGTGGATCTTTCCCACGCCGCCGGACGCGGTTGCCCAGGCGCCCATGACGTGCAGGTCGTTGACTGCGACCACGGCAATGTCGTCCACGCCGCGGGCAAGGATCGCGTCGCGATTTTCGAGATAGCCGGGAAGGTGGTTGAGCGAGCAGGTCGGCGTGAAGGCACCTGGTACGGCAAAGAGAACGACACGCTTGCCCTTGAACAGCTCATCCGTCGTCACTTCGACCGGGCCGTCGGCGGTCTTTTCCTTGAAGGTTGCGGTGGGCAGCTTGTCTCCGACGGAAATAGTCACGGTTCTCTCCCTGATATGAGCGAAGTTCGGTGCGGTGGGAGCGACCGAACGCGTGAGGGACTATAGGACGCCGTCAATCAAAGGCAAGGGTCGTTTCCATGCTGCGGCCGCCGGCGCGCACAGTTAGCGCAATCGGCTTTCCCTTGATGTCCTTGTCCTTGCCGGAGAACGTGACCGGAATGTCCGCCGTGCGCTGAACGCCCGTTTCAGCTCCGAAAGCCGGCTTGCCGAAGCTCATGCCGGAGGGGCCGGCGAGAAAGAGATCCGGCTGTCCAGACTTTGCCTCCGGAGGCAATTGAAGGCGGAGCCTGATTGCTCCTGCCTCTGCATCGAAGCTTGCTGTGGCGACGTTGAAATCGCTCGACGGGGCTTGCGGCAGTGCGGCCACGGCATCGGCGATGCGTGCTCCGTCGAGCGGATTATCGAACTCGCCCTTCTTCAGGACAAGGTTCAGTTCGCCTTGAACCGGGATACAGATGTCCTCGCAGATGCCGAGGAAGACGGACGCGCGGATGGCGAGGTCGCCATCGCCCCGTGTTCTCTTCAGCGTCAACGGGAAGGTGACGGGAGTGTCATACCCGACATAACGGCCCGCTCCCTCGCCGAAGGTTTTCGGTGCCGGGAAATCGATGCCCTCCAGAACAACGCCAGAAGACGGATCCAGCGTAATCTGTGGGGGGATTCCGCTTGCCCCCGGATCGCGCCAGTAGGTCTTCCAGCCGGGCTTGAGCTTGACTTCGAGGATAGCCGGAATAGTGCCGTCGGCTTCGGGCTGCGCGGCGACGAGACGGATGGCGCCACCGGCCGCCGTCACCCATTCGCTGGTGGCCGCATACAATTTGCCAGGAAGAAAAAATAAGAACAGAAGACTTGCCGCAGCGACGCATTGGGCCATCTTCTCTTCTGTGAGGCGCTTGGTCATGGGCTAAGCATTAGCGCTCTTCGGCCCGTGCCGCCAGCCGCCCGTGCCTACGCCAGCGATCATAATCGCTTGATCGGCACGCGGGAGCCTCGTGCGTGCAAATTTTCGCAGCCGCCACGTAGAGGCGCTTTTCATTTCGTGGCGAATTGATAGGCTATACCCATTATGGCGACAACAGTGCTGCACAAGACACGCGAACGTGGTTTCCTTGACGGTCAATTCCTGATCGCCATGCCGAGCATGTTCGATGCTAATTTTGCCCGCACAGTCATTTTCGTCTGCGCCCATTCCGAGGACGGGGCGATGGGATTCGTCCTAAACCGGCCCCAACGGCTGACCTTCCCGGATGTCCTCTTACATCTGCAGATCCTTGATGAGGAGGAGGCAATCCGCCTGCCCGCGACGACACGGGATTTTCAGATTCAGGCGGGTGGTCCTGTCGAGACCGGTCGCGGCTTCGTGCTGCATTCCGACGATTATCTGAGCGACTCCAGTATTCCTGTCAGCGATGACATCTGCCTGACGGCGACGCTTGATATCGTCCGAGCCATTTCGCGCGGCGAGGGACCCCTCAAGGCGACGATGCTGCTTGGTTATGCAGGATGGGGGCCCGGCCAGCTTGAGAACGAGATCGCTCAGAATGGCTGGCTGACGTGCCCTGCGCGCGAGGAACTCATCTTCGACCGCGCCTTGGAGGAGAAATATGACCGGGCGCTTGAGCTGATGGGCGTCAGCTCCGCGATGCTTTCCACGGACGCCGGCCACGCCTGACCGTCTTCGGACAAAAGGTCCGTTTCGTCGCGCGATTACGCCCTCTTCATCAGTGGAAACCGTTCCTTCAGCAGGCGCAGGATCGATTCCGATCCGACCGGCGGGCCGAAGAGGAAACTCTGGCCGTAGTCGCAGCCCATCTGCGCGAGTTGGATCGCATCTTCTTCGGATTCGATGCCTTCGGCGACCACCTGCATATCGAGTTCGCGGGCCATCGTAATCACGGAGCGTAAGAGGATGCCGCGCCTGTCGCTCGGGTCGCGAACGAGCGCCTTGTCGATCTTGATCGTGTCGAAGGGGAAACGCGTCAGGTAGGAGAGCGACGAGTGTCCGGTGCCGAAATCGTCGAGCGCCAGCCGCAGACCTGCCTCCTTGAGCTTCTCGAGGACGAGCCGCGCCTGTTCCGGATTTTCCATCACCAGCGATTCCGTCAGCTCCATCTTGACCTTTGCGGGATCGCAGCGGTTCTTGTTTAGAACCGCCCGGATGTCGTCATAGAGCTCGTTGTTCAGAAGCTGTGCGCTCGAAAGATTGATCGCAACGAAAATCGGTAGATCGCCCGTCTGTATCTGCCAGTCGGTGAGATCGTTGGTCGCCTTTTCGAAGGCAAACATGCCAAGCTGATTAATGAGATCGGAATTCTCGGCGATCGGGATGAACTCCGTTGGCGAAACGTTGCCGCGCTTCGGATGATCCCAGCGCATCAGCGCCTCGAAGCCGGCGATTTCTGCATCGTTGAGCCGGACGATGGGCTGGTAGACCAATGAAAGTTCCTTGCGCTCGATCGCTCGCTTCAGGTCCGCCTCGAGCTGCAGGCGGTCCGAGCCAGAGGTTCGGAAGGCTGGACGGAACGGTTCGACGCGGTTGCCGCCTGCCTTTTTGGCGCGGAACATCGCAAGCTCCGCGTCGTCGAGAAGGCCGGCTGCGCTCTGCTCCTGGTCGAGCCATGAAACGAGGCCGATCGAGGCAGTGAGATTGATCTCGCGATTGCCGTAGTTGAGCGGGACCATGATCGCCTTGCTGACCGCATCGGCGAAGTCAGCGATTTTCGCCGGATCGCGCTCGGAGAGCAGGATCAGGCCGAACTGGTCCCCGCCCAGGCGTGCCAGAGTGTCCTGTGGGCGCAGCAGACGGCGCAGACGGCGCGTCAAAGCGATGAGAATGTTGTCGCCGGCCGCGATCCCAAGCAGGTCGTTGACCTGCTTGTAGCGATCGATGTCGATCGCAAGAACGGTCGGTCGCACCGAACTGGAGCCGTCGCCCATCAGCAGGATGGCCTGCAAGCGGTCGAGAAACACCTGCCTGTTCGGAAGGCCGGTCAGGTTGTCGTGGAGCGCATTGTGCAACAGCCGCTCGATCGAATTGCGCTGTTCGGTGATGTCGACGATGGTCCCGACGCAGCGGATGATCTCACCGTTTGCGCCGAGCACCGGGCGCGCGCGGATCGACAGCCAATGGTAATGGCCGTCTTCGGCGCGTACGCGAAATTCGTGGTTCAGCCGGCCGCGCCTATGCTCCAGCAGCACGTCGAGTGTTGCCCGGAACCGGTCGCGGTCGTCCGGGTGCAGGCGCGGCACCCAGTTCCGGACAGGGCCGTTCATCGTTCCGAGTGACAGGCCGAGCTGGTGCGAGATATCCGGGATGGTCACGACGCGGTCGCGCGCCACGTCCCAATCCCAGACGGTATCGCCCGATCCGGTCAACGCCAGCGACTGTCGCTCCAGATCGGAGAAAAGACCCTGCTGATAGGCGCCGCCCGCAAAGGCATGCTGCATCACGGTGAAGCCGATCAGCAGCACGATCAGCACGAGGCCGCCGCCGAGCGCCGGCTGAACGATATCGTTCGCGAGCTGGCCGGTGACCGCGAGCCATGCGCCGAAAAGCCAGACAAGAATCAGGAGCCAGGCCGGAACGAGAAGGATCGCACGGTCGTAGCGGTTGAAGCCGAGATAGGCGATCAGCAGGATGCCGACGCTTGCCGTCAGCGCAAATGAGAGGCGCGCGATGCCCGAGGCGATCGCCGGGTCATAGACCGCGACGCCGAAGAGCAGCGCCAGTCCGAGAATCCAGGCGAGCGTTGCATAGCCGAGATGCTGATGCCAGCGATTGAGGTTGAGGTAAGTAAAGAGGAAAACGACCAATCCGGCCGCCAGGAAAACTTCGGTGCCCGCTCGCCATATTCGCTCGTCGCCTGCCGTAACGCTGATCAGTTTCGACAGGAAACCGAAATCGACGCAGATGTACGCAAGCACCGCCCAGGCAAGCGCGGCCGTCGCCGGCAACATCGAGGTTCCCTTGACCACGAAGAGGATGGTGAGGAAGACCGCCAGAAGACCGGCAATTCCGAGCACGATGCCACGGTAGAGCGTGAACGCATTCACCGTGTCCTTGTAGGCATCGGGCTGCCAAAGATAGATCTGCGGCAGATCCGGCGTGGCAAGCTCGGCGACAAAGGTAATGACCGCGCCCGGATTGAGGGTGATGCGGAAAACGTCGGCCTCATCGCTCGGCTGCCGGTCGAGGGCAAAGCCTTCGCTCGGCGTGATCGAAAGGATGCGCTGCGAACCGAGATCCGGCCAGAACAGCTTTGAATTCACGAGCCGGAAATGCGGCGCGACGATCACGCGCTCGAGCTGCTCCTCGGAGACATTTGCGAGCGCGAAGACCGCCCAGTCTCCCTGGTGGTTCTCGGTACTCGATCGCACCTCAATGCGCCGTACGATGCCGTCGGTGCCAGGCGCTGTCGAAACCTGAAACGCCTCGCCCCTTCCACTGTAGATCTCGGTCGTGGCCGTCAGATCGAGTGCCGTATCCTCGCGCGAGATCTTCACCGGTTCGAGCGCATGCGCGACTCCGCCGGCAAGGCCAATGGCGAAGACGACGAATGCGACCAGAAACGCCGCCAGCTTTGCGGCTGGTCGCGCGAACGGCTTAGAGGTTAGGGGCATCAAAGGGGCATATTCCTGTTCGGTACGGCGTCTGCGGACAGGAGGGAAAACATCAGATGGTCTCGCCACTGCCCGTTTATCTTCAGGTACTGTCTCAAATAGCCTTCACGCTCAAAGCCGGCCTTTTCAAGGAGCCGGATGCTCCGAGCATTTTCTGGAATACAGGCTGCTTCAATACGGTGCAACTCAAGGACCGAAAAGATGTAGGGGATCGTCAGCTTCAGCGCCTCGTACATGTGGCCCTGGCCCGCATATTTCTGCCCCATCCAATAGCCGATCATGCAGTTCTGGGCAGCGCCTCGCCGGATATGTCCGATGGTGAGGCCGCCAAGGAGCGTTTCATCCGGCTTGTGAAAAAGGAACAGGGGGACGGCCTGGCCGGAGGCATATTCCTGCTCGTTGCGGATCACGCGACCGCGAAATGCGCTCTCGGTCATTTCGTCCGCACGCCAGCTGGGTTCCCACGGCTCCAGAAAGGCGCGGCTCTCGCTGCGTAGCTGATACCATTGACGATAGTCGGCGTAGCGGGGGAGGCGGAGCACATAGTTCCGGTTGGCGATCTCGATCGACTCGGGCTGCCGCGACAGAAACCGAAAAACCGATCGTGCCATATAACCCTCCAGGCCAGGATCGCGGGGCGGGCAAAAGCCGTCTGGATTTTCCTCGTCCGTCCCAGCCAACTACGCGCGACGGGACGTATCCCTGCCGTCAGCGACGCCGCCGATCAAGCCTTCCGCCAGCGCCGCCACATTCCTGAAGCGTTGCACAACTTCGCGCTCGAATCGAATCCGATTTTCAGGAATTGTACAAGAAAAAACACATCGGTTTCGCCGGGTTAAGCTGTTGCTCGGTGGCAGATCCGGTCAAATCGCCACGGCATGCGTCTCGGCGGCTTTGACGTTGAGCGACGACAGAATGTCGCTCATGGGAGCTAGCTGTTCGAGCGGGCCGATGGCGGACAGCGTGGGGACCGTATCGAAGAACAAGCGGCCGGCGAGATCGGTGAGGCGCTCCCTCGTGATGCCGGACAACCGCTCCATCAATTCCTCATTGGGAATGGGACGGCCGTAGAGCATCATCTGGCGGGCGATCTGTCCGGCGCGCGCCGCCGGGCTTTCCTGTCCCATGAGCAACTGTGCGCGGATCTGCGCGCGAGCGCGCTCGATTTCCTGCTGGTCGATGCTCATCGATGATTTGCGCAGTTCGTCGACGATCACCGGCATCAGCTCCGGCAGGTTCTCCCCGCCGGTGGCGGCATGGACGCCGAAGATGCCGGTGTCGGAGAAGCCCCAGTGAAAGGCATAGACGGAATAACAGAGGCCCCGGTGCTCGCGCACTTCCTGAAACAGACGCGAAGACATGCCTCCGCCGAGAATGTTGGCGAGGATCTGCGAACAGTAGAAGTCGCGCGCGTGATAGGCCTTCCCCTCGAAGCCTAGCAGGACTTGCGCATCCATGAGGTCGCGGCTCTCGCGGCTGTCGCCGCCGGTATAATGCGCCGTATCGAGAACGGGAGAGGAATGCGGCAGGCGCGGCAGGGCCGAAAAGCGTCTTTCGACTTCGCGTACGAAGGCGTCGTGCTCGACCGCGCCGGCTGCCACTATGAAGATCCGGTCGGTCGTGTAGTTGCGGCCGAGGTAATGGCGAATCTGGTCGGCCGAAAACGACATGACGGTGTCCGGCGTACCGAGGATCGGGCGGCCGACCGTCTGGTCGCGGTAGGCCGTCTCGGCGAAACGGTCGAAGACGACGTCGTCGGGTGTGTCATCCGCGGCACCAATTTCCTGCAGGATCACGTGTTTCTCGCGCCTGAGCTCCTCGTCGTCGAAGGTCGATTCCGTCAGGATGTCGGCAAGAATGTCGACGGCGAGCGGCACATGGTCCTTGAGAACGCGGGCGTAGTAGGAGGTCGTTTCGGTGGACGTGGCGGCGTTGAGCTCGCCGCCGACATTCTCGATCTCCTCGGCGATCTGGCGGGCGCTGCGTCGCCGGGTCCCCTTGAAAGCCATGTGCTCCAGCAGGTGCGCAATGCCGTGTTCATCCACGGTTTCGTTGCGCGAACCGGATTTGATCCAGACGCCGAGCGCCACGCTTTCGAGATGCGGCATTCGCTCGGTCACCACCGTCAGCCCGGAAGGGAGCTGGGTGCACTTCACTTTCATCATACGTTTCTTCTCGTTCTACTCCCGAACGCGGGTACGCTCGCCGATGAAGGTTTCGACGTTCTTAAGCTCCGGATCCAGGATATCGAAACGCTCCGCCCTATTCATGAGATCAGCAAGCCACGTCGGAAGCGCGGGGTCAATACCGCTTGCCGATTTTACTGCGTCGGGGAATTTCGCCGGATGGGCCGTCGCAAGTGTCACCATCGGCACAGAGGATTTCTCGTGTTTGGCCGCCACGAAAACGCCGATTGCTGTATGCGGATCAAGGAGATAGCCGCTGCCCTCGAAGGTCTTTCGGATCGTCTTCGCCACCTCTTTTTCCGAGGCGCGTGCCGCGCGGAACTCCTTGCGGATTTTTTTCAGGGCACCGTCGTCGATCGCGAACGAGCCTGATTGCTTAAGGCTTGCCATGGCGGCACGCACCTTGGCCGGGTCCCGATCGTAAGCCTCGAACAACAGTCTTTCGAAGTTGGAGGAGATCTGGATGTCCATCGAGGGCGATGTCGTTGCCTTGACCTCGCGCATTTCGTATCGGCCGGTTTTCAGGGTGCGTGCGAGAATGTCGTTCTCGTTGGTCGCGATCATCAGCTTGTCGATCGGCAAGCCCATGCGCTTGGCGACGTAGCCTGCGAAAATATCGCCGAAATTGCCTGTGGGAACGGTGAATGAAATCTTCCGGTCGGGGCCGCCAAGCGTGATCGCGGCGGCGAAATAGTAGACGATCTGGGCCATGATACGGGCCCAGTTGATCGAGTTGACCCCCGAGAGCTTGACGCCGTCGCGGAAGCTCTGATCGTTGAACATCGCTTTGACTAAGTTCTGGCAATCGTCGAAATTGCCCTTGATCGCAATCGCATGCACGTTCGCGGCCGTGGAGGTCGTCATCTGTCTTTGCTGGACTGGCGAGACCTTGCCGTGCGGGAAGAGAATGAAGATGTCGGTGCGTTCTCTGCCGGCAAAAGCGTCGATTGCTGCGCCACCGGTATCGCCGGACGTTGCGCCGACGATGGTCGCCCGTTCGCCACGCTCCGCAAGCACATAGTCCATCAGACGGGCGAGGAGCTGCATGGCCACGTCCTTGAAGGCGAGCGTCGAGCCGTGGAAAAGCTCCAGCACGAAGGAATTTGCTCCGGTCTGCACCAGCGGCACAACAGCCGGATGCCGGAAGGTGGCATAGGCTTCGTCGATCATCTCGCGAAACTTCGCGGCCGGGATTTCGCCGTTGGTGAAGGGCTCGAGCACGGCAAAAGCGATTTCCTGATAGGACTTGCCGCGCAGCGCCCGCATTTCCTTCTTCGAGAGCGTTGGCCATTCCTTCGGCAGATAAAGTCCGCCATCGCGCGCGAGCCCCGCAAGAAGGGCGTCGCAAAAACCAAGCGGCGCCGCTTCTCCTCGTGTCGAAATATACTTCACCATATTCACCCCTTCGTCCTGTCCACGCGTGCGACCCAGTAAGAGGTCCGCCCGACACGGCCGCTTTTTGCGTCAATCCCCGGCAAAACACCCCGTCAATCTTGTCACCATGGCAATTCCGGCTGGCCACGCTTCCCCGGAATTTTCTGCATGGGATGGCTGACTGGATCGATTTTTCAAAACGCCGCTGCTATAGACGATGCCCGTGGGCCGTGAAAGGCCTTCGATCGATCCTTTTCGGTCTGCAGCGCCGCACGTCCAATCGGAAGCGCAGAGGTCGCTGTAGCACTTTGAATTGCTGCATGTCTTATCCCCTTAGATCGGTGCATTTAAGGAAACATGCAGTGGGGCGCGATTGGGAGAAAGGGGAGTCAGTTTTCCGCTCCATCGCGCTCTAGCCTATTGGAATCGATCACGATGATTTTGGATTGATCCAGTCCAAACTCATCGTGATCTGGTGTTTAACCGGGTTCAGCAGAGGTTGTGTAAACGTGTTTGGCAAAGTATCTCGCCGTGTTCTCGCCGTATCGCTTCTTGCGGCGCTCGCCGGCTGTAACAAGACACAAACGGGCGGCGCCATCGAATCTGGCGGCAGTGCGTCCGCGGCGACGCCGGCGGTAGTGCAGGCGGCCTGCCCGCAGGTTACTCTTCGGGACGGGACTTCCAGCTACCGCACTTACGCGAAGGGCGCGAAGGACGATCCAAGCAAAGTCGTCTATCAGGCCTCACTTGCTGACACGACGCGCCAATGCGTGCAGAGTGAAGATGCGCTCAAGGTGACGGTGGTGGTGCAGGGTCGTGTCGCTGCGGGCCCGGCTGGAGGACCCGGCAAGGTGACCCTTCCAATCCGCGTTGCCGCGACAGACGGCGAAAAGACGCTCTATTCCGAACTCACGCAATTTCCGGTCGAGATTCCGCAGGGCAGCGCTTCGACGCAGTTCGTTTTCACCAAGGCTGACGTGACGCTTCCCGCTGGTGCCGGCGCCGAGGCCAAGGTTTTCGTAGGCTTCGACGAGGGCCCGTACCGGACGCAGTGAGGCCGGCGGACGGTGCATCCCACAGCGCGCAACAAAAAACGCCGGGGCATGCCCCGGCGTTTTCTTGTCCGTTCGCGGCCGCTTTATTCGGCCGGGACGCTCTGGCCAGCTTCCCATTTGTAGAGCGAGAAGCTCGGCGAGGTGAGATCGCCGCTTTCGCCGTAGGTGAGCTTGCCGATGACGGTGTCGATCGCGTCGCCGGACTTGATTGCCGTCGCGACTGCGTTCGGGTCTTCGGCAGAGCCCGCCTTTTCGATGCCGCCCTTGAGAACCTGCACGGCCGCATAGGCATTGAGGGTGAAGGCTTCGGCCGGGATGTTCTTGGCCTTGAGGGCCTCGATCACGGGGGCGGCTGCCGGGTTGCGGGTCGCGTCGCTCGCATTGGTGTAAACCGTGCCGCTCGCCGCTTCGCCGCCGATGGCCCAGAACTCGGTGTTGGAGAGGCCGTCGCCGCCGATGAGCTGCGCCTTGACGCCCTGGTCGTGCATCTGGCGCACGAGCAGGCCACCTTCGGCATGATAGCCGCCGAAATAGACGACATCGACATTTTCGGCCTTGAGGCGCGTGACGATGGCGCCGAAGTCCTTTTCGCCGGGGGTCAGACCCTCATAGACGACTTCGGTGATACCGCCCGCGTTGATCGCAGCCTTGAACCCATCGGCAAGGCCTTTGCCGTAGGCGGCCTTGTCGTGCAGCACGGCGACACGCTTGTCCTTCAAGTTCTTGACGACATAGTCGGCGGCGACGACCGCCTGCTGGTCATCGCGCCCGCAGGTGCGCAGCACGTTCCACAGCCCGCGGGTCGTGAGGTCCGGCGTGGTCGCCGTCGGCGTGACCATCAGGATCCCGTTTTCCGCGAGCACATCGGACGCCGGCATCGAGGTGCCGGAGGTTACCGGACCGACGACATAGCGCACACCTTCGCCGGCGAGCTGGTTGGCAACGGATACGGCTTGCTTTGGTTCACCGGCATCATCGACGATTTTGATGACGATCTTTTCGCCATTGATGCCACCGGCATTGTTGATTGCCTCGACCGCCGCTTCGGCGCCGTTCTTGACCTGTTCGCCGAACGCGGCGACTGGGCCCGTGAGCGGAGTGATCACGCCAATGGTGATATCGGCATGGGCGAGCGGTGCGAAAGCGACACCAGCCGCCAAGGTCAAACCGGTCAATATCGAAAGACGCATAATGTCTCCTCCTTGGAAGTAACGCTTGTGGACTGCTTGATATAGCCCCTGGGCGCAGTGCGAAAGCCATGATTTTCGAAGGAAGGTCACGCGCAATCAATGCGGCATGGCGTCCTCGCGCGCCAAAAAAGAACGCGCCCTCATCGCAACCCGCGGGATTTTCGTCCCGGTAGCGGCCGGGGCGAAAAAGATCACACGACCGTCGTCAGGCCGTCATGGACTCCGACCATTCGGCGAGCGCGGCGATCACGCCGGGCAAGACCGCCATGCGGGAAATCACCGTCTCCGCGCCAGCTTCGGTCAATTTGTCCGCGTGCGAAGGATAAGTATGGGCGCCGCCGGTGAAGCCGACGACCCGCATCCCTGCGGCGCGTGCGCCATGAATACCATGCACGGAGTCCTCGATGACGAGGACGCGCGACGGATCGATGCCGAATTGGGAGGCGCCGTGCAGGAAGACGTCCGGCTTCGGTTTGACGCGGTCGGGGCCAAGATCACGGGCGGAATAGATATGCTTGCCGAAATGGTCCTTGATGCCGACCTTGCCGAGCATGATGGCAAGGCGTTCGGAGGTGGAGTTGGAGCAGACGCAATGCGGCAGCGTCAGCTGCATCAGCGCCGGTTTGACGCCTTCGATGATCTTGACGTCGCGGGCGAGCCGCTTGTCGAGAATGGCATCGACCTTGTCGATCAGCGATGCCGACAGCGGAATGCTCGCTTCCTTCTCGATCGCCAGCAGCGTGTTGTGCCAGGTCATGCCGGCGAACCGCTCGGCCATTTCCTCGACGCTGATCGGGTAGCCCGCTTCCGTCAGCAATCCGGCCTCGACTTCCGAGGCGATGATTTCCGAGTCGACGAGCACGCCGTCGCAGTCGAAGATAATGAGATCGATAGCGGTCATTTTGGGGTTCGTTCCTTGGGAGAAAATACGCCAGCGGCAGGGGGAGGAGTCTGGATCGCGGCGAGAGCGACAGTCGAGCGAGCTTTATACGATGGCGGTCGAAAGCTCAACCTTTGGAAATCGCCGGATACCCATCCGAGCTTTCTCGACAGCGTCGGGATGCACCTCTATCTGTAGCGCATGAACAAGGAACGCGACGACACGCTTGCAAGCCGCATCAGCCGCGTGCTTGCCGAAAGGATCATCTCCGGAGTGCTGCCGCCGGGCGAGCGGCTGCGGCAGGATCACGTCGCAGAGGAGTTCGGCGCGAGCCACGTTCCCGTGCGCGAGGCCTTTCGCCGGCTGGAGGCGCAGGGGCTCGCCGTGAGCGAGCCGCGCCGCGGCGTGCGCGTCGCTGCGTTCGACCTCAAGGAGGTGCGTGAAGTGGCCGAGATGCGGGCGGCCCTGGAGGTCTTGGCGCTGCGCCACGCTGTACCTCACCTGACGCCGGCGATCCTCGACAGGGCCGAGGCGGCAACCGCTGCCGCCGACAGTTCCAAGGATGTGCGCTCCTGGGAGGCGGCGAACCGTGCTTTTCACCGGATCATTCTCGAGCCCTGCGGTATGCCGCGCCTGCTCGCCGCGATTGACGATCTCCACGCGGCAAGCGCCAGATTTCTCTTCTCGGCCTGGCGTTCGAGCTGGGAGGCGCGCACTGATCACGATCACCGCGCCATCCTGACGGCGCTCCGTCAAGGAAAGGGCGAGGAGGCGGCCGCCATTCTAGAGCGTCATGTCGGCTGGATCGGCAAGACTCCGGTAAGGACGGCCGCAGGCGAAGTGCGCGACGCCTTTTCGATCATCGGTTAACAGGCCCAACGGACAGCGTGATCCCCTCGAATTATCTATAACTTCCACGCGAAGGACTCGCTGGAGGGGTTGCACCGCTAGTTTCCTGTGGCTGATCGCCGGCAAACACGCAGCCCATCCCTGTTGATTAGATCGTTGTTTAGGAGTATCGGAGAAATTATAGATAGTTTCGATAATTATCTATAATTATGAATTCTAGCTTGGGAGAGCTCATGTCCGATCTCGTTTTTGCCCATTCGCCTGTCTTCGATCCGCTGCGTCTCGGCGGCAAGACATGGCCCCTCAAGGCTCTGTTCGTTCTAGCGGGCACAGGCTTCCTTGCACTCTCTTCGCAGATCAGCGTGCCGATGGTGCCGGTGCCGATCACCATGCAGACCTTCGCAGTCACCATGGTCGGCGTTATCTACGGCTGGCGTCTCGGCGTGGTCACGATTCTCGCATGGCTGACGGAAGCCATCGTCGGACTGCCGGTGCTTGCAAACGGCGCGGGCGGCATTGTTCATTTTGCCGGTCCGACCGCGGGCTACCTCGCCTCGTTTCCGTTGATCGGCGGCCTTGCCGGCTGGCTGGCTGCCCGAGGCTGGACGGGCGATCGGGTGGTGCTAAGTTTCCTCGCGCACTTTTCCGCCAACATCCTCTGCCTTGCTATCGGTGCGGCTTGGCTTGCGGCGCTGATCGGCCTTGAGAAGGCAGTTATGTTGGGTGCCGTCCCGTTCCTGCTCGGTGCCGTCCTGAAATCGGCGCTCGCCGCCGCGGGTCTCAAGGCGATCCAGGACCGTGTTCGCAAGCCGGCGGGCCTGCTTTGACGGTTCGCCTGCGCGGGCATCATCTTCTGTGCCTGCTGACTTTCGTGGGTGAGGGCTACACGCCCTCGTTCACCCGCAACTACCATGTCGTTGCCGGTCGGCTTTCCGCCGGCGAGCCGATCGAGATCGTCGACGGGCCGGACGAGATCTGTGCGCCGATGCTGGGTCTGGCCGAGGCTCATTGCCGCAACGAGAATATCGGCTGTCGCGACAGTCAGGCCTTGGCTGCGGTAGCCGACCTGCTTGGGTTTCCGCTTGGCCCGGGCTCCGTTCTCATTCTCGACGAACGGCGCCTTCAGGATCTGCGCGGCGCCTTCGCGCTTGGCACCGTCCGCGCCGCCTGCGATGAATGCGAATGGTCCGCCCTCTGCACGCGGGTCGCGCGCGATGGCTTCGCCGGCGCGGTCGTTCGAGGAGCGCCTGTGGCCTCAGTATTGAGGGAAGAGCTCTGAGAAGGCTTTTTCGCCGGTATCGGTAAAGCGGATGGCGCGGCTGTTCTGCTCGCGCTTCGCCCACCCCTTGTCGATGAAGAGGGTCAGGAGTGCCTCGCCGAGCGAGCCGGCAAGATGCGAGCGGCGCTCGCTCCAGTCGAGGCAGGTCCGGCAGATCGGCCGGCGGGATTTCTTGAGCGCAGCATAGTCGATGCCCAAGGCCTCGACCCGGGCCTGACCGGCATCGGTCAGCGTAAGATCATCGCCGGTCATTTCGATCTGGCGCGCGGCGACAAGACTGTCTAGCATGCGCACTCCGTAGTCGCCGGCGAGGTGATTGTAGCAGACACGTGCCTTTCTGAGCGCCGGGTCCTTCGGTCCCGGCCGATGACGCGTCAACCCGCGGCTCGCCGCAAAACCCATGATGCTTTCGAGCATCAGCCCGACCTCATCCTCGCTCAAGGCAAAATAGCGGTGACGACCCTGCTTGCGCTGCGTGAGCAGCCCGCCGGCCTCCAGCTTGGCAAGATGCGAGCTTGCCGTCTGCAGCGTGATTCCCGCATGCGCCGCGAGCTCGGTAGCCGTCAAAGCCCGGCCGCCCATCAAAGCGGTCAGCATGTTGGCGCGCGCCGGATCGCCGATAAGCGAGCCGATCAGGGCAATGTCCGGACCTTCCTTCATACTTCGATCCTAATCGAAGCATCCGCGTCAGACAAGACGGCATAGTTGTCGTCAACCAGGAAGGAGACGACCATGATCACCTGTTTCATCCGTTACCAGATCGATCCGTTCCGCAAGGATGATTTCGCGACCTATGCCCGCAATTGGGGCGAAGCCATTCCCCGCTGCGGCGCCGATCTCATCGGCTATTTCGGTCCGCACGAGGGGTCGGCTACGATTGGCTACGGCGTCTATAACATCGAGAGTCTTGCCGCCTACGAAGCCTATCGCGCCCGGCTCGCCGTCGACCCGCTCGGGCGCGAGAACTACGAGTTCGCCCGGCGGGAACGCTTCATTCTGAAGGAGGATCGCATCTTCCTGAAGAACGTCTCCCGGCCGCTTGGAAAGGAGTGAAAACATGATCGCAGTTATTTTCGAAGTTCTGCCCGCCAGCGGCCATCGTGACACCTACCTAGGTATCGCCGCCGATCTGCGTCCTCTGCTCGACGGGATCGACGGCTTCATTTCGATCGAGCGGTTTCAAAGCCTTGCCGATCCGGACAAATTGCTGTCGCTTTCCTTTTGGCGAGACGAGGCGGCGGTGAAGGCGTGGCGCAACGGCGCCGAACATCGCGCCGCACAGGAGGCAGGACGGCACGGCGTCTTTGCCGATTATCGGCTGAGGATCGCGACAGTCGTCCGGGACTACGGCCTCAACGATCGCGACCAGGCGCCGCCGGACAGTCGCCAGTGGCATGATCGAGCCGAGACGACTTGAGTGAGTGCTTCAAAGCTGGGCCACCGATCGCTGATCGATCGGCATTAGCATGGACGCGAATTTTTCCGGAATGGTTTCAGGCTTTAGTAACCATCTTCGGTAACCATAAGCGTATAGTAAGTCCGAGTAGGCGTATTTGCGAGTTGTCCATGTCTTCAGTTGTTTCGCTTGCCGAAATCTCCCGTGCCGCCCGTCCTTTGAACTGGCTCGATAGCATCATCAAGGGAGATTGCGTGGCCGCGCTGAACGCGCTTCCCGATAATTCCGTCGATGTCGTCTTCGCCGATCCGCCCTATAATCTCCAGCTCGGCGGCATGCTGCACCGGCCTGACCAATCGCTGGTCGATGCCGTCGACGATGACTGGGACCAGTTCGCCTCCTTCGAGGCCTACGACGCCTTTACCCGGGCGTGGCTGCTTGCCTGCCGCCGTGTCCTGAAGCCGACCGGCACGCTCTGGGTGATCGGTTCCTACCACAATATCTTCCGGGTCGGCGCCATTTTGCAGGACCTGCATTTCTGGATCTTGAACGACATCATCTGGCGCAAAACCAATCCGATGCCGAATTTCAAGGGCCGCCGTTTCCAGAACGCGCATGAAACGCTGATCTGGGCGACGCCGAACGCGAAAGCCAAGGGCTACACCTTCAACTACGAAGCCATGAAGGCGGCGAACGACGACGTTCAGATGCGCTCCGACTGGTTGTTCCCGATCTGCTCCGGCGCCGAGCGTCTGAAAGGTGATGATGGAAAGAAGGTACATCCGACGCAGAAGCCCGAGGCGCTGCTCGCCCGCATCCTGATGGCCTCGACCAAGCCGGGCGATGTGGTCCTTGACCCGTTCTTCGGTTCCGGTACCACGGGCGCCGTCGCCAAGCGCCTCGGTCGCCATTTCGTCGGTATCGAGCGCGAGCAGGATTATATCGACGCCGCGGCCGAACGTATCGCGGCTGTCGAGCCGCTCGGTAAGGCGACGCTTTCCGTCATGACGGGCAAAAAGGCGGAGCCGCGCGTTGCCTTCAACACGCTCATCGAAAGCGGGCTGATCAAGCCCGGAACGGTTCTGACCGATGCAAAGCGTCGCTACAGCGCAATCGTGCGCGCGGACGGTACGCTTGCCTCCGGCGGCGAGGCCGGTTCGATCCACCGCCTTGGCGCGAAGGTTCAGGGCCTTGATGCCTGCAATGGATGGACATTCTGGCACTTCGAAGAGGGCAATAGCCTGAAGCCCATCGACGAACTCCGATCCGTCATTCGAAATGACCTGGCAAAACTGAACTGATCAACCAGTTCCGCTCGGTCTTCGAAAAGCGCTCCATCCGGTTTTTGTACCTTCAGTCCCGGAGGGAGAGCTTTAAACGCCCGGAATCCGATGAGGATTCCGGGCGTTTGTATGGGCGTCGCTGCGTGTCTCCTTCGCCCCGCATGCGGGGAGAAGTGGCCGGCAGGCCGGACGAGGGGGTCATCACCAAAGCCCCGCCGTGATCGCAGCAGGGCTTCTCATCAAAAGGCAGCACGGATCAGAGGAAGAAGTCGTCGACCCGCAGGCTGGAGACGCCGTTTACCTTGATCTGGAAATCGGCGTATCCGTCGCCATTGACGTCTCCGGACACGACCCCGTAGCGGAAATTGAGCTCGCCCGCATCGCCGGAAAAGCCGCGGCTGCCGATGAAGGTGAAGCTCTGGTTTCCGCTCCAGGTGGTGTCGGCGTCGATCGTCGAAAGGTCGATGACGTCCCTTTCCGACCGGTGGAAATCGGCGATCACGTCGCGCCGGCTGCCGACGGCCGATTCGCTGATCGAATTGAAGTCGAAGCTGTCGGTGCCGGCGCCGCCGTTGAGATAGTCGAAGCCGGTACCGCCGCGCAGGATATCGGCGCCCGAACCACCATAGAGATAGTCGTCGCCGCTGCCGCCATCGAGAAAATCGTCGCCGCCGAGACCTTCGAGAATATCGTGGCCACCGAGCCCGCGCAGCACATTGGCGACCGAACTGCCGGTAATGTCGTCATTGCCGTAGTTGGTGCCCGTCGCATTCTCGATGCTGATCAGGTCTTCCCGGCGGCCGGTGCCGGTGGTCGCATATTTGTAGCCGAGGTCGATCGTCACGCCACGACCGCGCTCCGAACCGAAGCTGTCCTGTAATTGATAGCTGATGGTGTCGACGCCGGTGCCGCCGTTGAAGTAGTTCTTGAAACCGACCGAAAGGAACGTGTCGTTGCCGCTGTCGCCATAATAGTCGCTGGCGTAGGTTTCGATCTCGAAGCGGTCGTTGCCGCTGCCGCCGTAAACCACGTCATAGGAGCTTGCGTCACGGACACGTGCGTCGGCGATATAGAGATCGTCGCCGGCCCCCATGAAGATGTCGTTGCCGCCCTCGAAGTAATTAACGACAACATCGTTGCCGTATCCCGCATCGACGAAGTTATATCCTCCGTTTCCGTCGGTCCTGTTCAGATAAATCTGGTCGTTTCCATCAAGGGCATAGATCTCTACCGAGATATATCCGTTTTGAACGATCTTGTCGCTGTAGTTCGTGCCGTAGATACGCGTGGCCATGGAACAGAACCTTCCGGGGTGGGCTTCAAACTCTGGTGCTGATCATGAAACGCGAGAGCTGAATGACGGCTGAACCGATTGTGGCGCTTTGATGATTTTACAGCCGATACGGGTATCGCAAAACCACGAAGGGTTCTAAAGCGCGTCGCGTGTAATCGGACTGATGCGACGCGCTTTATCATCGCTTTTATATATGTCGTTGTCCCAAAACCGCTGTACGCTTTTGGGCGACATGCATTAGTGCTGAATGCCGTAGCAGGCGAGATCGACCTTCAGCTTCTCGGCGTCGGTGAAGTGAACCGCATGCCAACCCGCAGCGCGCGCGCCTTCCACATTGGCCATGCTGTCGTCGATGAAGAGCGTGGCGGCGGGCTCCAGGTCAAAGGCCTTCGCATGGGCCTCATAGATTGCGACTTCCGGCTTGATCAGGCCGACATCGCCGGAGACCGTCACGCCGCGTGGCAGCGTCAGGAAGGGAAAAAGCTTCTGCGCCTCGCGGAATGTGTCCGACGCAAAATTGGTGAGCATCGTGACGTCGCGCCCCTCAGCGATCAGTCCCTCCATCAGGGAGACGGTCTCGACGTAGGCATGCGGCACCATCTCGTGCCAGCACTTGCGAAAAGCCCGAATCTGCTCCTCGCGATCCGGGTGTACTCTAACCAGAATATCCTCCGCGTCTTCCCACGTGCGCCCACGATCCTGTTCGACGTTCCAGTCGTGAGTGCAGACATTGGCGAAGAACCAGTTGCGCTCGGCTTCATCCGGGATGATGCGGCAGTAGGGAAGACGCGGGTCGTAATGGATCAACACCTTACCGATGTCGAAAACGATGTGGCGGATGTTTGCGCTGCTCATCGGCAATCCTTAGATAGTCCAAAGGTCCTGTGTGCGGGGGACTGATGAAAAACGCTTCACGCCCTCGCTTGTTCTAGCTTCGCTCGGCCTTGAAGGCGTTTGGTATAGCCTGGGCGATCGCCTTCTTCATGACGGTTGGCAATGCCTGCGCCCTGAGCGATGCGATCGGTTCCCACCATCCGTTCGCTTCTGTCTCGGGGCGCTGAACATTGGCGCGGTAGACCGAGAGGCGCAACTCGAAATGCGTAAAAACATGCGTGATCGTTCCGCAGGGTTCCCAAGGGGCGGCGAACGGTTGGGCATCGACCGAGGTTTCGCCGTCGCGGCGGGCGGTCCATCCCGTTCCAGGCACCTCCGTCATACCGCCGAGAAGGCCGGTGTCGGCGCGTTTCTGCAGATAGACGGCGTTCGAGTGATCGATCGCCACGAAAGCCGCGCCTAGGCGCAGCGGTTTTTGCTTCTTTTCCGCCTTGCGCGGAAAGGTTTCGGGATCGGCCGTCGCCAGTGCCAGGCAGCCTGTCCGGAAGGGGCAGAGCGAACAGGCCGGTCGTTTCGGCGTGCAGATCGTTGCGCCGAGATCCATCATCGCCTGCGCGAAGTCGCCCGGGCGATCCTCCGGGGTAAGGGCAAGGACTCGCGCCCGCATTTGCGGCTTGGCTGCGGGCAGGGGCGTTTCGATGGCGTAGAGACGGGAGATCACGCGCTCGACATTGCCATCGAGAACAGCGCTTCGCTGGTTGAATGCGATCGCGGCTACCGCCGCCGCCGTGTAGCCGCCGATGCCGGGAAGTGTTGTCAGCGCTTCCTCACTGTCCGGAAAGCGCCCGCCGTGCTCGCCCGCCACCGCTTCAGCGCATTTTTTCAAGTTGCGCGCACGGGCGTAATAGCCGAGCCCGGCCCAGGCTTTCATCACGTCTTCGGGGTCCGCAGCGGCAAGATCGTTGATCGTCGGCCACAGCGTCAGGAACTTGTTGAAATAGGCCTTGACCGCCTGCACGGTGGTCTGCTGCAGCATGACCTCGGATAGCCACACGTGGTAAGGATCAGCGATAACACCCTTTCGCGCCATCGGCGGCGAAACCCGCCACGGAAGATCGCGGTGGTGGCGATCGTACCAGTCGAGAAGAAGAAAGGTGGCGTCCGCCGCCCTTGGGGTGTCGTGCATCATTTGCCGGGGGATCCTTTTCCGGCCTATAGTTGGACGACGTCAGCCTGGGCTTCAAGGCGCAATCGGAATTGCAAACAGAAAGTCGTGCCGGTGAACCAAGAGAAGGCCCGCAAGGGCGTCGTCCAGATCAGCGAGGTCGCAAACGGCCTGATCGATCCGGTGCTCGCCAGGCGCGCGGGCATCAACACGACGCTGCTAGGTTCCTGGGATGAAATCGCCGGTCCGGAGTTTGCCGACTGTACGCGGCCGGAAAAAATCGCCTGGCCGCGCCGTACATCGGAAATGGGCGGCGAGGGCAGCCATCAACCTGGCGTTCTGACCATCGCCTGCGAGGGCGCGAGGGCGCTTTTTCTGACCCATGCCCAGGGCGAACTCATCCAGCGCATCAACGGTTTCTTCGGGTTCTATGCGATCGGCCAGGTCCGAATCGTGCAGAAGCCGGTTGCCCCCGCACCCAAGCCGTCCCGTCGTCAACGTCCGCTCGTCGGCGAGCCCGCGCGAAAGCTCGAAGCCATGGTGGAAGGCGTGGAAAGCGAGGCGTTGAAGGCAGCGCTCCGGCGTCTCGGGACCGCCGTGTTTTCGTCGCGCCCGAAGGCAACGTGATCTTCAAGCGGTCACATTTGTTTGAATTCAGTTGAGGCGCCGCCCCTTGTCCCCTCCAACAAGGCAAGTTATCGAATTCGCAGTTCAATTTTCCCTCATAGAACACGGGTCAAATTCATGTCCGCTTCCGAAAAGAGCCTTTCGAAACGCCTTCTGGGCGGTGCCGCCGTCGCCGCACTCGCCCTGATGCTCGCCGCCTGCAGCGATGAGAAGAAGGAGACGGCTTCGACTGCGACTGAAACCAGCGCGAGCGCGGAGGCGACAACGACTGCATCCACGCCGGCAGCACCCGCCACCAGCGAGGCGAAGCCTGCTGAAACCGAGGTCGCTCAGGCAACCACGCCTCCGGCGGCTAAAGTTGAGCTGCCGCAGCCGGAAGGCACCGTTGACGTGAAGAAGTTGCTCGAACCGGGCGCGCTGCCGGAAATGGCGCTGGGCGAAGCCAATGCGCCGGTAACGATCGTCGAATACATGTCGATGACATGCCCGCACTGCGCGAACTTCCACAACAAGACCTTCGACGCCATCAAGGCGAAATATATCGACAGCGGCAAGGTCCGCTTTATCATCCGCGAATTCCCGTTCGATCCGCGCGCGGCCGCGGCTTTCATGCTGGCGCGCTGCGCGCCGGAAGGGCAGTATTTCCCGATGATCTCGATGCTGTTCAAGCAGCAGGAGCAGTGGGCCGCAGCGCAGAACGGCCGCGATGCGCTCTTGCAGATGTCTAAACTCGCCGGTTTTACACAGGAGAGCTTCGAGGCCTGCTTGACGAACCAAAAACTTCTGGATGATGTGAATGCAGTGATGCAGAGGGGCGCCAAGGATTTCGGCGTCAAGTCGACGCCGACCTTCTTCGTCAATGGTGAGCACTATTCGGGGGACATGTCGGTTGACGTTATGTCGGCCCTCATCGACAGCAAGCTCTGATCCTTCGCTTATTCGAACAACGGGCGACGGCGGCAGCCGTGCGCCCGTTTTTTCGTTTTATGCGCCTTTCCTTCATGGTGAACGGGCCGATGGCCGCCGGCGAGCGTTCCGCCCATGAAGTTCAACAAGCTTCGCCTGCTCGGCTTCAAATCCTTCGTCGAACCGACCGAATTCGTCATTGAGCGCGGTCTGACCGGTGTCGTCGGGCCAAACGGCTGCGGCAAGTCGAACCTTGTCGAGGCGCTGCGCTGGGTGATGGGAGAGAACTCCTACAAGAACATGCGCGCCTCCGGCATGGACGACGTGATCTTTTCCGGCTCGGGCAACCGGCCGGCGCGCAACACCGCTGAGGTCGGGCTCTATCTCGACAATGGCGATCGCACGGCACCCGCGGCCTTCAACGACAGCGACGAAATTCAGGTGACCCGCCGCATCGAGCGCGAGCAGGGTTCGGTCTACCGCATCAACGGCAAGGAAGCGCGCGCCAAGGACGTGCAGTTGCTGTTTGCCGATGCATCGACCGGGGCGCGCTCGCCCTCGATGGTGGGGCAGGGGCGGATCGGCGAGCTGATCGCCGCCAAGCCCCAGGCCCGCCGTCAACTGCTCGAGGAGGCGGCCGGCATTTCCGGCCTGCATTCGCGCCGCCATGAGGCGGAATTGCGCTTGCGGGCGGCCGAGACCAATCTCGAGCGCCTGGACGACGTGACCTCCCAACTGGAAAGCCAGATCGAGAGCCTGAAGCGCCAGTCCCGTCAGGCCAATCGCTTCAAGATGCTGTCGGCCGATATTCGCCGGCATGAAGCCATCCTCTTCCATATCCGCTGGGTGCAGGCCAAAGAGGCCGAAGCCGAGGCGACAAGCCAGCTGAACCAGATCACCGCACTGGTTGCCGAAAAGGCGCAAACACAGATGGAGGCTGCGAAGACCCAGGCGATCGCCAGCCTCAAACTGCCGGAGCTGCGCGAGAACGAGGCAAAGCTCGCGGCGGCGCTGCAGCGCCTGCAGATCGCCCGCTCGCAGCTGGAAGAGGATGCCGGCCGGATCCTCAGGCGCCGCGATGAGTTGCAGCGCCGGCTGGCGCAACTCGCCGAGGATATTGCGCGCGAGGAGCGGCTGGTCGCAGACAATGCCGGCATCCTCGCACGCCTCGACGAGGAGGAGGTGGAACTCCGGGACGTGCTGGCGGAGGCCGATGACCGCGCCGGCGAGGCGCGCGAACGGCTGAATGCTGCTAACGAGGCACTGGCGGTCAGCGAAGCCGAGCTTGCCAGGCTGACGGCCGAGCGTGCCGAGGCACAAGCGGGTCGCAATCAGATCGAAAGAACGCTTCGCGATCTCTCCGAACGGCAGGCACGCCTCGTCCGTCAGCTTTCCGACCAAGCACGCGATCTCGATGACCTCAACCGGCAGATGGCGGCACTTCCCGATCCGCATGAAAAGCAGGGACAGGTAGAGGTCGCGGAGGCCGCGCTGGAGGAGGCTGAGGCGGCTGTCGTCTCCATCGAGGAGGCGCTCGCCGACGCTCGTGCCGACGAGGCTGCTGCCCGGCCGCCGGTCGATGAGGCGCGTGCAGCGTTGAATGGCATTGAAGCCGAGGCACGTACGATCCGCCGGATGCTGGAGGCGGTCGGTGGTGGCGCCTATCCGGCGATCGTCGAGGAGATGAAGGTCGAGCGCGGGTTCGAGACCGCCCTTGGTGCGGCACTTGGCGACGACCTCGATTCGCCTTTGGATCAGGCGGCACCCGCGCACTGGCGGATGCCCGGCGACCATTCTACCGATCCATCTTTGCCGGCGGGCGCCGTGCCGCTCGACGGCTATGTGCGCGCACCGGACGCGCTCAAGCGGGCGCTTGGTCAGATCGGGATCGTCGAAAGCGAAGCGGAGGCGGAGCACCTGCTGCCGCTGTTGAAGACCGGCCAGCGCCTGGTGACGAAAGAAGGCGCAGTTTGGCGCTGGGACGGTCACGTAACGGGATCGGAGGCGCCGAGCGCCGCAGCCTTGCGGCTCGCGCAGAAGAACCGGCTTGTCGAGCTTGAGAGCGAAACTGAGGATGCGACCGAAGCGCTGCGGCGGGCCGAAGCCGATCTCACGGCGGCCGGTGCACGGATCCGTGCCGGGGATGAACGGCTGCGGCTTGCGCGCGATGCCCAACGCATGATCGGCCGTCAACTTGCCGAGGCGCGGGAAGCGCTGGCGACTGCCGAGCGCGCCTCGGGTGATCTTGCCCGCCGCCGCGCCGTTCTTGCCGAAACGAAGCTTCAGTTCGAGGGACAGGTCGAGGAGGCGGCAGAACAGATCGAGGCGGCCAACGACGCGCTCGCCACGGCACCCGATCTCTCCGAGCTCGAGCTAAATCTGCGCAACCAGACGGCGGCCGTCGCCGCCGATCGCGCCGCGGTTACGGAGGCACGCGCTGCCCATGACAGTCTTGCCCGCGAGAACGAGATGCGCTTGCGCCGGCTTTCGGCAATCACCGCGGAGCGCGAGACGTGGCGGGCGAGGGCAGCGAGCGCCGAGCAACATATCGAGACGTTGCGCGAGCGCGAGGCAGAAGCGCGAGACGAAGTCCAGGAATTAGTCGATGCGCCCGACGAGTTCGAGGATAAGCGCCGTGCTCTGATGAACGAACTGCAGAAGGCGGAGGCTTCGCGGCGCGAAGCGGCCGATGTTCTCGTCGAAGCGGAAGGCCGCCAGCGAGAGGCGGATCGAGCGGCCGCCGCTGCGCTTTCGGATCTTGCCGAGGCGCGCGAAAAGCGCGGACGCGCCGAGGAGCGCCTGGTTTCGGCCCGCGAGCGTCGCGTCGAGATCGAGGCGCGCATTCACGAGGGCCTTGCTTGCGCGCCGCACGAAGTGATGCGCTTGACTGGGCTTGCCGCCGATGAGGCGCTACCCGGCATGCATGGAGTCGAGCGCGAACTCGAACGGCTGAAGATCGAGCGGGAACGGCTTGGCGCCGTCAATCTTCGCGCCGAGGAAGAGCAGAAGGAACTCTCCGAACGCCTGGCGGCGATCCTCAAGGAGCGCGACGATGTCATCGAGGCGATCCGCAAACTCCGCAGCGCCATCCAGAACCTCAATCGCGAGGGCCGCGAGCGGCTGATCGCCGCTTTCGATGTGGTCAACGGGCAGTTCCAGCGGCTCTTCACTCACCTCTTCGGAGGCGGCACGGCGGAACTGCAACTGATCGAGAGCGACGATCCGCTCGAGGCCGGACTCGAGATCCTCGCCCGTCCACCGGGCAAGAAGCCGCAGACGATGACGCTGCTGTCGGGCGGTGAGCAGGCGCTGACGGCGATGGCGCTGATCTTCGCCGTCTTCCTCACCAACCCGGCACCTATCTGCGTGCTCGATGAAGTCGACGCCCCGCTCGACGACCACAATGTCGAGCGCTATTGCAACCTGATGGACGAAATGGCGGCCTCGACCGAGACCCGCTTCATCATCATCACCCATAACCCGATCACTATGGCCCGCATGAACCGTCTCTTCGGCGTTACGATGGCAGAGCAGGGTGTCTCGCAGCTCGTTTCCGTCGACCTGCAGACGGCTGAACGCCTGCGGGAAGTGGTTTGAGCTAGCCGTCCGCATTATCTCAGCCGACTTTGAATAGGCCGAATTGACTTGACCGTGCTGGCCGTCGCCTGCTCACGTTCCTATTTTGATGCACCGCAGCAAAAATCTTCGTCGAGTGCATTTTCACTCCGAAACATATACTGTAGACCGTCATCGAAGCTGTTTCTGGGTGGAGAGCAGGCATGACGAAATGGGTCTATACCTTCGGCGGAGGCAAGGCCGAAGGGCGAGCGGGGGACCGCAACAAGCTTGGCGGCAAGGGAGCAAACCTCGCGGAGATGTGCAATCTCGGCCTGCCGGTACCGCCGGGGCTCACGATCGTCACGGATGCCTGCAACAGCTATTTCGAAAATGACAGGGCCATGCCCGACGGGCTGCGCGAGCAGGTGCGGGACGGCATTACCCGGATGGAAAAGATTACCGGCCGCACCTTCGGTGACACGACCCGTCCGCTTCTACTGTCCGTTCGTTCCGGCGCGCGTGCGTCGATGCCCGGCATGATGGATACGGTTCTCAATCTTGGCCTCAACGATCAATCCGTGCATGCACTCGGGCACGACGCCGGGGATGCGCGCTTCGCCTGGGATAGTTACCGACGCTTCATCCAGATGTACGGCGACGTCGTCATGGGCGTCGACCACGAGGTTTTCGAGGAAATCCTGGAGGACGAGAAGGGGCGGCTTGGTCACGAGCAGGATACGGAACTTTCGGCCGTCGAGTGGCAGCACGTCATTTCCCGCTACAAGGAGGCGATCGAAGAGGTGCTTGGGGAGCCTTTTCCCCAGGACCCCGAGGTTCAGCTCTGGGGCGCGATCGGCGCCGTCTTTTCGAGCTGGATGAACCCGCGCGCGATAACCTATCGACATCTTCACGGAATTCCGGCCGGCTGGGGTACCGCGGTCAATGTTCAGACGATGGTCTTCGGCAATCTCGGAAATTCGTCGGCGACAGGCGTCGCCTTCACGCGCAATCCATCGACGGGCGAAAGCGAGCTCTACGGCGAGTTTCTGGTGAACGCCCAGGGCGAGGACGTCGTTGCCGGCATTCGCACGCCACAGAACATTACTGAGGCTGCGCGCATCGCATCGGGCTCCGACAAGCCGTCGCTGGAAAAGCTGATGCCCGAGGCCTTCGCCGAATTCGAGGCGATCTGCAGCAAGCTCGAGCGGCATTACCGCGACATGCAGGACCTGGAGTTCACGATCGAGCGCGGCAAGCTGTGGATGCTGCAGACCCGGTCCGGCAAGCGCACCGCCAAGGCGGCTCTGAGGATCGCGGTCGACATGGCCGAACAGGGGCTCATTTCCAAGCAAGAGGCGGTGGCGCGGATCGATCCCGCGTCGCTCGACCAGCTGCTACATCCAACGATCGACCCCCATGCGCGGCGAGACATCATCGGTTCCGGCCTGCCGGCCTCGCCGGGCGCGGCAACCGGCGAGATCGTCTTCTCCTCCGAAGAGGCCGTTCAGGCGGTCAAGGAGGGGCGCAAGGTCATACTGGTCCGCGTCGAGACGAGCCCCGAGGATATCCACGGCATGCATGCGGCGCAGGGTATTCTGACGACCCGCGGAGGCATGACGAGCCATGCGGCCGTCGTAGCCCGTGGCATGGGGACGCCTTGCGTTTCCGGGGCGGGCAATATCCGGGTCGATCCGCGCAACGAGCTCTTGATTGCCGCAAGCGTGACCCTGAAGAAGGGCGACGTCATCACGATCGACGGGTCATCCGGCCAGGTGCTGAAGGGCGAAATCCCGATGCTTCAGCCCGAACTTTCGGGCGATTTCGGCCGGATCATGGAATGGGCCGATCAGAGCCGCCGGATGACGGTGCGCACCAACGCCGAAACGCCGGCGGATGCGCGGGCTGCCCGTTCCTTCGGCGCTGAAGGCATCGGCCTCTGCCGCACTGAGCACATGTTCTTCGAGGACGATCGCATCAATGTCATGCGCGAAATGATCCTCGCCGAAGACGAGGCGGGCCGGCGCACGGCGCTCTCTAAACTTCTGCCGATGCAGCGCTCGGACTTCATCGAGCTCTTCTCGATCATGCACGGCCTGCCGGTCACGATCCGCCTTCTCGACCCGCCGCTCCACGAGTTCCTGCCGAAGACAGACGAGGAGATCGCCGACGTCGCTGGAGTCCTATCGATCAATCCTGCGGAACTGCGCCAACGGGTCGATGCTCTGCACGAGTTCAACCCGATGCTTGGGCATCGCGGATGCCGCTTGGCGATTTCCTATCCGGAAATTGCCGAAATGCAGGCTCGGGCCATTTTCGAGGCCGCGGTCGAGGCGGCGCATAAGACCGGCGCTGCCGTGGTCCCGGAGATAATGGTGCCGCTTGTAGGGCTTCGCGCGGAGCTTGACTACGTCAAGGAACGGATTGAAGCAGTCGCGAAGGAAGTCATCGGCGAGGCCGGCGTGAACATCGACTACCTGATCGGCACGATGATCGAACTGCCGCGCGCGGCACTGAGGGCCGATACCATCGCCGAATCGGCCGATTTCTTTTCCTTCGGCACCAACGACCTGACGCAGACCACCTTCGGCATCTCACGCGATGACGCCGCCCTGTTTCTCGCCACCTACCAGCAGAAGGGTATCATCGAGCAGGATCCGTTCGTCTCTCTCGATTTCGACGGTGTTGGCGAGCTGATCCAGATTGCGGCCGAGCGCGGCCGGCGCACCAAAAACGGTTTGAAGCTCGGGATATGCGGCGAGCACGGCGGGGATCCTGCGTCGATCCGCTTCTGCGAGGAGGCGGGTCTCGACTATGTCTCCTGTTCGCCCTTCCGCGTGCCGATTGCCCGGCTGGCCGCGGCGCAAGCGGCGATCAACGTCAGCGGCAAAACCGAGACCGCGGCGGCAGCGAGCTGATCGCTGCTGCTTCTGCATGTGTCCTCAAGTGGGCACGCGGCGCCGTGAAACGCATTGTCGACTGGCGTCATCTTGGCCTAACGACCACCGGCCGCTCCACGATGATCGGCCGGCTCCAACCCCACATCATCAGGTCGTTGCTGTAGCGCATGCTGCGCGCCTCGGCGCGCCGGTCGAGTTCGATGCGCTGAAGGCAGGTGGCGAAGGCATCGGTCCCACGGCGGAAACCGTAGGAAGCACAGGTGTTGCTGTCGGCAGCCCGCCGTTCCTCCGGTGTCTGGCACGAGGCGAGCAACAGCCCAGCCGCGGCGAGGGGCAGCAGTCTCAAAGGTTTCATCATTGCCTCCTACTGCATGTTCTCCTTAAATCGTAGCCGATTAAGGACAAAAAACATGCAGCAATTCAAAGTGCTACAGCATCTTTTGCGCGTCTGGTGAGACGTGCGGCGCTGTAGATCACGACAATGTTTGGTGATCGATTCTAATGTCTTAGAGCGGGATGCGGGTGGAATCCCGCTCATCGGCATCCGTGACACGCGACGGTTCCGCAGAACACCAAACGAGCACAACAGATGTTGCGTGGCGCCGATCTCGATGAGGGCCGCTCGTGTGGGCGCGCTGGGAACAGAGGTCTGCCGAAAGGCGGGACGTTATATTCCATGGCGGGACGAGAGCAAGCGTTGTTCAGATCCGCTCGAGCACGCCGACAAAAGCTTCGGCAAAGCTTTTCAGATCCGCCGTTTGCTCGCCCGGCTGCTCGACGCGGATCGCATTTCCGTCTCCGCCAAGGCAGACGAACAGGATCGTCGGCGCGTTTCCGACATCGCTGTAACGAATGGCGGCGATCGTGAGGCAATCCTCGATCAGGCCGGAGGCCGGCAGGGTGAAAAGCAGTTCGCCGCCGATGTCAGCAGCTACCGTGCGCACAAAGGCGGCAAATTCATCCTTACTCCCCGAAAATCCATCGAGAGAAAGTTCCAGTTCGAGCAGTGCCATCGGTATGGCAGCGTCGCTGGTTTGCGGCAGGAGGGTAGGGGCAACCTTCGTCACGGTTATTTCCGGTGCGACCATGATGTCCTCTCCGATGATTGCCGCGCGTTTTTCTGTCGACGCCGGCCTATGCCTCCGGTTGAACTTCCTCCCGCCACAGAACGTTTGGTGAGAGTCCTTAATGCCGAAATACCTGTTTAACGAGAATGGCGAATTTGCGGCACCGCTGCAAGTACAGTTTCGTCGGGAGATGGACGAGCATTGTCTGTTCCCACGCCTGACGCCATGGTCTAAGAAGGCCATGGTCTGTTCCGCTTCGGGGATTGATTCCGTTAGATGATTATCCGCTACGAGCGTCCCTATTCCTACGCCGCGCACTGGGCGCGCGGGTTCGCCCGCATCGCATTCGCGATCTTCGCACTGTCGCTGCTGGGGCACCGTTTCGGTCCGTTGACCACGCCGCATTTTCTGGCGCTTGCCTCACTGTCGGGCGTTCTTGCTGCGACCGGCGTGCTGCTCGCGGCGATCGGGCTCACTCGCCTGTGGCAGGTGGCGGCGGTCGGCGGCATCGCGTCGCTGTCCGCACTCGCCTACGCTGCCCCCCCGCTCGGCTTTCTTGGCTACGGGGCCGTGCAATATCTGATGCGGCCAAAAATCTACGATGTCACGACCGACACGGTGACGCCGCCGCCGTGGATCAAGGCTCCCGTCGCAGAAAAGAGCTGGCTCGCGCGCAACCCGATAGTGACGCCGCAGGATCGGGAGGCGCAAATCGCCGCCTATCCGGGATTGACGGGCAGGCGCTACGACGGGGCGCTCGACCGCGTGTTCCAGGGCGTGCGCAAGGTCGTCGGGGAAACGCGTATCGCCACCACCGCCGAACTCGGCGTCGAGAACGCTCGGGCAGACCTTGGGGATCTGGCGGTTCAGCGCGGCGCAGGAGCGGAGACCAACAGCGAGCCGGACGTCATTCCCGTTCCGGCTGCGCGTCCCGCGCTGAATTTTGATCCGCTTCCGGGACGGCGCTCCACCGACGTCGTGCTCCAGGGTGAATGGCGCACCCTGACTGTCGGCTTCCGCTTCGATATACTCATCAGGCTCCGGGAGGAGGCGGAAACGACCTTCGTCGATCTGCGCGTGGCCTCTCGCTATGGCGCCCATGACCTCGGCATGGGCGCCGCCTTTGCCGAGGAGTTCCTGCGGGCGCTTGACGCGGAACTTCTGGGCATTGCCGGCGATTGAGCGCGCTGCCCGCCACAGCGCTGCGCGTCTCCACAGACGCGCGGAGGCCGCTTTAGCACTTTGAGTGGCCGCATGTTTGTCCTTAAACCGGCTGCGGTTTAAGCAAACATGCAGTGGTTACCCGGCATCACCCGTCACGACCCGATAGTCGCCGAAGAGCGACGGCGGACCCTCGGTTTCGACGCGGCCCTGTTCTACGAGATCTTCTAGATGCGCCAGGATCGAAAGTGCCGCGGCCCCGTGGAGCCGCGGGTCGGTAGACGCGTAGATCACCTTCACCATGTCCGCGATTTTTCGATCGCCGGCGCGGATGCGTTCAAGCACAGAGCGCTCGCGCATCTTGCGGTGTGCCCGAAGGGCGCGTAGGAACGCCCCGGGATCGGTCACCGGACCGCCATGGCCAGGCAGATAGAGCCGATCGTTCCGTTGCAGCAGCTTTTCGAGCGAGGCCATATAGTCGGCCATGGCGCCGTCCGGCGGTGCGACGATGCTCGTCGCCCAGGCCATGACATGGTCGGCGGAAAAGAGAATGCCGGTTCCGTCGAGCGCGAAGGCGGCGTGATTTGCCGTGTGACCAGGTGTCAATACGGCTGTCAGGCTCCAGCCGTCGCCCTCGACCCGCTCGCCCTCGGAAAGTGCGATGTCCGGCCTGAAATCGATATCCGAGCTTTCGGCGAAGGGGTTGATTTCGCCCGCATACAAGGGGCGGGCCGCGCGGTGCGGGCCTTCGGCAACGATCGCGGCGCCGGTCGTGGCCTTTAGCCGCCGGGCGAGCGGGGAGTGGTCGCGGTGCGTATGGCTGACGGCTATGTGCGTCACCTCCCGGCCCTCGAGCGCCGCCATCAGGGCGCGGAAATGTGCGTCGTCGTCAGGTCCCGGATCGATCACTGCGACCGAATGTTTCCCGACGATATAGGTGTTGGTTCCATGGAAGGTGAAGGGACCGGGATTGTTGACCGTTATGCGCTGTACGCCGTCGGCAACAGGCACCGCCTCGCCGTGGGCCGGCTTGAAGTCGAGGTCGAAATCCGGTCCCTGCATGCGCTTCTTCCTGGCTTTCACGTCTATTCGATTTCGATGATGGTCATTGGCTCTGCGCGTGCCTTCGCCATGTCGCGCAGCCGCGCCGCGACAATAGGCCAAAGGGCCGTTGGAGGAAACCGCTTCCGACGCTACAGCGCCGCGCGCCTGCTCAGACGCGCAAAGGACGCTGTAGCAGTTTGAAGTGCTGCATCTTAAATCGGCTACGTTGCAATGAACATGCAGTAGAGATTTTGAGCGCAACGTTAGCTGCTTGCGTCGAACCGGTTGATTGTGGGCGAAATAAATCTGCGTCCAAGGTGAAGTTAAGCATTGTGACAGGCCACGAGCTTTGCTAATCAGGCGCTCGATTTGGCAAGGCGATTTCTCGCCAGCTTAAGTTGGGGCGTAGCCAAGCGGTAAGGCAGCGGTTTTTGGTACCGCCATTCCCTGGTTCGAATCCAGGCGCCCCAGCCATTTCCAAGGCCGTTTTCGCTGCCTTCGTTGTGGCCCATTTCGCCTGCGCTCGCCGATAACTGATGTTCCCTCGGCATTCCGTCCTCAACCAATGCGCTCAGGGCCCTGCGGACTCTCTACTACGACGCCGGTGCAAGCCGTTGGGTAATGAGGATGGATTAAGCCAATGGGCGGACATCTAACCCTATTGGAAGCGCAGCGCCACGAACCAGCTGTGCTAGACTGGTCGAGGATCACCAGAGCTGCGCGCGTGACTTTTGTGTTAGTCGCGCTGGGCCGGAGGATCAGTCATGGATATCAAACTATCCGAGCCGACCTTCGGCAGCCCAGCACTCCTCTCCAAAGACCGTCGAGCCACGGGGGTTCCGTGGCGTCGCGCGCAGCAGAGGTCCATCAGTGTCGCCCTCTTGTTCACGCCCCTCTACCTCGTTCTGCTGCTCGGGTCTCCGGCAGTAAGTGAGCCGGCATCGAATGCCGGAAGCGGCAGCCGGGAACGTGCGGTCATGATTGCCCAACGACCAACGCCGGCGCCGGCAGGGCCGCCATCGCACATCCATGCCGAAAGGCCTCCTCCCGTGGCGCAATTGCCCGCGGCGGCGCCGTCGGCGGCGGAGCTATTGTCTGCTCTGAAGCGAGAACGGTCGAAGGTGCAAGCTTTGCGTCACGACTTGGCGGCCACTCGCAGGGCGCTCGAGGCGGCACGCCGGGAAACGCAGACAGAGCGTCAGCTGGGCGCCACCTTAACGCAGGAGCTTAGTGCTGCGTGGGCCGATCTGAAAGCCATAAGCGCTCAACTCGATCAGGCGGCGAACACCACGGTACAAGCGAGGGAAGCTGCGGACGCAGTAGTCAACGAGGCCAATGAGAAAGCCGCGCGCGAGCGCGCCAGGAGCGCTGCGCTGGAACAAAAGCTCCTAGCGGCGCGCAAAGACGCTGCCGCACTCAAGAACGATGCGGAAACGGCTGGCGGTGAGCGGGAGGAAATTCTCCGCCGGGATCTGGCCGCGGCCAGACGAGACCTTGATGCGATGCGGCGCGCGAACGACGACGCTGCTGTGCAGACACGCGCAGTTGCTGATACAGCGGCACAACAAGAACGAGCGCTGGAACAGCAGCGTCAAAGGGCCGAAGAACTTGCTCGCGATCTGACGGCGGTGCGGCGCGAGATGGAAGATTTGAAGGCCGAAGCCGCAGGCGCGATCCGATCGAGAGCCGCCGCGCTGAGAGCGCAGCAAGCCGGGGCGGCGGCCCTGACCGATGCGAAACGTGCCCTCCATGAGGAGCGGCATGGGCTTAGAGCCTACGAACGCGATCTCGCCGCCGCCCGCCAATCGATAGCAGCCTTCGAGGCGCGCGCCAATCTCGCCACGGCTGAGCAGGCTGCGGCGGTAGAGGCTCGAAGACTTGCCGAGGTAGCGGCAGCGCGGGCTGGTGAGGCGCTGGCGTCGGAGGTCGAGAAGGCAAGATCGCTCGCCCGCGATCTCGACGCGGCTCGCCGGGAAAGCAACGCGGCAAAGGAGGAATTGGCCCGGGTTCTAGCGGCGCAGCGCACGGTGTTGGCGCAGCGCGAGGCCGACGATGGCCGCGATCTGACGACGGTGCGGCGCGAGCTGGAGGATCTGAAGGCGAAAGCTGCTGGAGCGATCCGATCAGAGGCCGCCGCGCTGAGAGCGCAGAAAGTCGGGCAGGCCGCCCTGGGCGATGCGAAGCGTGCCCTTAATGAGGAGCGGCATAAGCTTAGAGCCTTTGAACGCGATCTTGCGGCAGCACGCCAATCGGTAGCCGCGCTCGAGGCTCGCGCCAATCTTGTCACGGCTGAGCAGGCTGCCGCGGTAGAGGGCCGAAAGCTTATCGAGGCAGCGGCGGCGCGGGCAGGCGAAGCGCTAGCGTCGGAAGTCGAGAAGGGAAGATCACTCGCCCGCGACCTCGACGCGGCTCGCCGGGAACGCGACGCGGCAAAGAAGGAATTGGCCCGGGTTCTAGCGGTGCAGGGCACGGCGTTGGCGCGGGGCGAGGGCGACGATGGCCGCGATCTGACGACGGTGCGGCGCGAGATGGAGGATTTGAGGGCCGAAGCCGCTGGCGCGATCCGATCGAGAGCCGCCGCGCTGAGAGCGCAGCAAGCGGGGGAGATAGCGTTGGCCGATGCGAAACGCGCCCTTGATGAGGAGCGGCATAGGCTTGGAGCGCACGAACGCGATCTCGCCGCAGCCCGCCAATCGGTGGCAGCCCTCGAGGCGCGCGCCAATCTCGCCGCGGCTGAGCAGGCCGCCGCGGGGGAGGCTCAAAAGCGTGCCGAGGCTGCGGCGAGCCGGGCAAGCGAAGCGCTCGCATCGGAGGTCGAGAAGGCAAGATCGCTCGCCCGCGATCTCGACGCTGCTCTGCGCGAGCGGGCCGATGCGACGCGGGCCCTTGATGAGGAGCGACGTAAGCTCGGAGCCTACGAACGCGATCTCGTGGCGGCGCGCCAAGCGGTAGCCGCGCTCGAGGCTCGCGCCAATCTTGCCGCGGCTGAGCAGGCTGCCGCGGCAGAGGCTCGGAAGCGTGCCGAGGCTGCGGCGAGCCGGGCAAGCGAAGCGCTCGCATCGGAGGTCGAGAAGGCAAGATCGCTCGCCCGCGATCTCGATGCGGCACTCCGCGAACGCGACGCGGCAAAGGCGGAATTGACCCGGCTCCTGGGGGCGCAGCGCACGGCGTTGAAGCAGCGCGAGCGCGCCGATGGTCGCGGCCTGGCGGCGCGTGAGGAGCGGGAAAGCCTCAAAGCTCGAACTGAGCGCCGCGAGGATAAACCTGAGAAACCGAAGGCGCGGGCCGGTAATCGTAAAAGTGAACGTGCAAAGGCCGCTCAACCGACGGGTACCCGATCGGCCCGTGATCAGGAATCCCGGAAAAATCGCAGGGCGCAGGTCCGCGAGCCAACGCGAGTCGTCCGACCGGCAACCATTGTGCTCCCCGATGAACTGCTGCCCGAGCGGTTGCCCGTGAGTGGGCTTTGGTAACGGAGGTGAAGGGCAAATTTGAGGGGCTGGTTTGCCCGAAGATGAGGAACACGGCAATGCGCGCGAATTTAGCGGTCACCTTGTTGGTCACAGTTGCGATCGGCCCAGCCTCGGTCCTTGGCGTCGGCGTTGCTGCTGCCAGTCCCGGACACGGTGTGGGGG
>NZ_JADYVD010000057.1 GCF_020193575.1 Ensifer sp. IC4062 | reverse complement strand
GGATGGCCCTCGGCATCGCTTTCGTAGGGTTTCAGCACGGTGATGGACCCGTCGAAGCGGCCGACGGCGCCGGTGACCAGCGGAACCTGCACCGCTTCGGCCGTATCAGCCGCGAGATAACGCGTATCGAAATTGTCCGAGCCATCGATGATGAGATGGTAGTGGCGGAAGATTTCCTCGGCGTTTCCGGCCTCGATCCGCGTGTGGTGCATCGTGGCCGTCACGTGGGGATTGAGCGCATTGATCGCCATCACAGCGCTTTCGACCTTGGGCCGGCCGATATCCGCGGTTGCGTGAATGACCTGCCGCTGCAGATTCGACAGCGATACTACATCGTCGTCGACGACACCGAGTGTTCCGACCCCGGCGGCAGCAAGGTACTGGAGGACGGGCGCGCCGAGACCGCCCGCGCCGATGACGAGCACGCGCGCGGCCTTCAGCTTCTGCTGGCCCGCACCACCCACTTCCGGCAGGACGATGTGGCGCGCGTAACGGGCGATTTCCGCGGTATCGAGCTTTGCGTCCTGCGTCATTCGGAGCCCCTTTTCGCAGGTGACGACGATCTTGAATTGCTACAATCCGAAATCATGAGCGTGATCCGTCCCAAGATATTGCGTGCAGGATGCGGGCGCAAAAGCGGAGACGCTTCTCCGCATCCTTTCGAGAGGTGAGTCTCACCCGGAAACCTGCCCGTTGGCAACGGTCAGGAAGCGGCCGCGTTCGCCAAGCGCCGCAAACATGGTTCGGTCGGTTCCGGTCATGAAGGCCTGGCCGCCGAGGCCGTCGACAAGGTCGAAGAGCGCCGCCCGCCGCCCCTCGTCGAGGTGGGCGGCGATTTCGTCGAGCAGCAGCACCGGCGCGTGGCCGGTCATGTCGCCGACAAGCCGCGCATGGGCGAGCACAAGGCCAACCAGCAGCGCTTTCTGCTCGCCGGTCGAACACCGTTCGGCTTCCATGTTCTTCTCGCGGTGGCGAATCAAAAGGTCGCTGCGATGCGGACCATCAAGGGTACGGCCGGCCGCGGCATCGCGGCCGCGGCCTTCCAGCAGCATTGCCAGGTACCGCTCCTCGAGATCGTAGGCCGGCAGACCGTTGAGGTCGTCGAGAAAGCCCGAGAGCGCGAGCGTCGCGGAAGGAAAAGTGCCCTCGCTCTGGCTTCTTTCGACAAGCGCCGTCAGCAGGCCCAGCATTTCGAGGCGCGCCAGCGCCATGGACACCCCGAGCCCGACCATCTCGCGTTCGATCGCCGAAAGCCAGGCAGGGTCTGGTCGAAACTCCGTCAGCAGCCGGTTGCGGCTGCGCATCGCGCGCTCGAACTCGCTGGCGCGCCGCCCGTGCTGCGGGTCGAGCGACAGCACCAACCGGTCGAGAAACCGCCTGCGATCGGCGGACGGGCCGGTGAAGAGGCCATCCATCGACGGGGTCAGCCAGAGAACACGCAGATGGTCGGTCAATTCGTCGACGTTCCTGGCCGGCGTGCCGTTGAGCCGCAGGCGGCGCGCTTGGCCATCCTCGCTGCCTGCCGTACCCGTGCCGATTTCCACCGGGCCTTCCATGCCATCGACCGCCGCAAAAACCGAAAACCCGTCGGCCGCTCCGACGCGCGCGACGTCGGCATAGGCGGCACGGCGCAGGCCGCGGCCGGGCGAGAGAAACGAAACCGCTTCCATGAGGTTCGTCTTGCCCGCGCCGTTCTCGCCGGTCAGCACCACATGGCGTGCGTCGAGGTCGAGCGCCAGCGTCGCATAGTTGCGAAAATCAGTCAGTTTCAGGCGGTTGAGGAAGACCTTGTGCGGCATCTCTGGTCCGGATTCGACATTGCTGTCAGGTAGGCCGAAAGCGAGGCCAAGGCAAGGCGAAATGGGTGGTTTCGGGCCGGGCCGCTTTGCCGTCGCACACTACAGAAAGCCTCTCTTTGCCGCTCATCCCGCTGCCGCGACATTCTCCCCGTCATGACGGGGAGAATGGACTCGCCGCAAGCGCTCAGTCCGCTCTCCCTGCCAGCGGTCCGCAAGCGGGAGAGGGCTAGTCCCCGCGTTAAACCCGAGGAGAGGGCGATACCGCTTCAGGGCGGGCCTTTGCCGTAGAGTTGGGGAAGCCGCGGTTTTCATCCGCTTGAGAACTTTCCCTAAGCGCGCGGGTGCAATATGACAGTTTTGTGACAATCGACAGATGGATCTGCAATGCTCGGCCTGTTTCGCAAGCTTCTTCCCCGCGAGGATCGGTTCTTTGATCTCTTTGCGCAGCATTCGCGCACAGTCATGGGAGCGGCGGAAGCGCTGAATGCTTTACTTGCCGGGGGGGCGGACATCGATCGCCACTGCGATCGCATTGTCGCGCTCGAGCACGAGGCCGACGAAATCACCCGCGAGGTCCTGCTGGCAGTGCGCCGCAGCTTCATCACCCCCTTCGACCGTGGCGACATCAAGGATCTCATCCAGTCGATGGATGACGCAATCGACATGATGCACAAGACGGTGAAGACGATCCGGCTCTACGAGCAGAAAAACTTCGATCCCGGCATGCAGGAAATGGGTGCCGCAGTGGTTCAGGCGGCTCATCTGGTCGCCGAGGCCATCCCCTTGCTCAACCGGATTGGCGCCAATGCCCATCGCCTCAGCACCATTGCCGAGGAAGTTACCCGCGTCGAAGGTCGCTCCGATGACTTGCACGACCAGGGGCTCAAGGACCTGTTCCGGCGCCACGGCGCTACCAACCCAATGGCTTACATCATCGGCAGCGAAATCTACGGCGAGCTGGAGAAAGTCGTTGATCGTTTCGAGGACGTGGCAAACGAAATCAGCGGCATCGTGATCGAGAACGTCTGATGGATGCGACCCTCGCCTTCCCGCTGCTTGTGGGGCTCATCGCCGTTGCCCTGTTCTTTGATTTCCTCAACGGACTGCACGACGCGGCCAACTCGATCGCGACCATCGTCTCGACGCGGGTGCTCAGGCCGCAATATGCCGTCATGTGGGCGGCCTTCTTCAACTTCATCGCTTTTCTCTTCTTCGGCCTCCATGTGGCCGAAACCCTCGGTAAGGGCATCATCAATCCGGACATCGTCACGCCGCAGGTCATCTTCGCGGCGCTGATGGGGGCGATCGTCTGGAACATCGTCACTTGGCTGTTCGGAATTCCGTCGAGTTCCTCGCACGCACTCATCGGCGGTCTCGTGGGAGCGGGCCTCGCCAGGGCCGGCTTCAGTTCCATCGTGTGGAACGGTCTTCTCAAAACTGCCGGCGCAATCGTCATGTCACCGGCCATCGGCTTCTTCTTGGCGCTGCTTCTCGTCCTGATCGTGTCCTGGCTCTTCGTGCGCCAGACGCCGTTTGGCGTCGACAGCACGTTCCGGGTGCTGCAGTTCGTTTCCGCCTCACTCTATTCGCTTGGGCATGGCGGCAATGACGCGCAGAAGACCATGGGTATCATCGCCGTGCTGCTCTTTTCCCAAGGCTATCTCGGGTCGGAATTCTACGTGCCCTTCTGGGTGGTCATCACCTGCCAGGCGGCGATCGCTCTAGGCACGCTGTTTGGTGGCTGGAGGATCGTCCACACCATGGGATCGAAGATCACCAAACTCAATCCAATGCAGGGTTTCTGCGCCGAAACGGGTGGTGCCATCACCCTGTTCGGAGCCACGTGGCTCGGCATTCCGGTCTCGACCACCCACACGATCACCGGTGCTATCGTCGGCGTCGGATCGGCACGGCGCGTCTCTGCCGTGCGTTGGGGGCTCGCCGGAAATATCGTGATCGCCTGGGTGATCACCATGCCGGCGGCTGCCGTGATCGCCGCGCTTTCCTATTTCGCGGTCGACTTGTTCGGGTAAGGCTACATAGAATTGGGCGTTCCGCTGTCCCAACGAGACTGCGAAACGCCCCAAAAATCTTCGGTCGCGAACGGCGGAGCTTTGCAACTACGTCGCGTTCGATCCCTCTTTCAGTCGCTGAGCGTGTCGAAGAAATCCTTCATCCGGGCGAAGAAGCCCGTCGACTCCGGATTGTTCTCCTTGGACGAAATCTGCTCGAACTCCTGCAAAAGCTCGCGCTGCCGCTTGGTCAATTTCTGCGGCGTCTCGATCTGGATCTGGATGTAGAGGTCGCCGCTCTGGCTGGAGCGCAGCACCGGCATGCCCTTGCCCTTCAGGCGGAACTGCTTGCCGGCCTGCGTGCCTTCCGGCACGGTGACGCGCGACTTGGTCCCGTCGAGTGTCGCAACGTCGAATTTGCCGCCGAGCGCTGCCGTCGTCATCGAGATAGGCACGCTGCAATAAAGGTCGGCGCCGTCGCGCTGGTAGAATTCGTGCGGCTTGACCGAGAGAAAAATGTAGAGGTCGCCCGCCGGGCCGCCACGAAGACCCGCCTCCCCTTCGCCGGAGAGGCGAATGCGCGTCCCGTCCTCGATACCGGCCGGAATATTGACCGAAAGCGTGCGCTCCTCCATGACCCGGCCCTGGCCGTGGCATTTGGTGCAGGGATCGGTGATCGTCTGACCGCGGCCGCCGCAGGTCGGGCAGGTGCGCTCGATCGAGAAGAAGCCTTGCGCTGCGCGCACGCGACCGGAGCCCTGACAGGTCGCGCAGGTCTTCGGGCTCGTGCCCGGCTTGGCGCCGCTGCCGCTGCAGACGTCGCAGGTGATCGACGTCGGCACGCGGATCTGCGCCGTCTTGCCGGAATAGGCCTCTTCGAGCGAGATTTCCATGTTGTAGCGAAGATCGGCGCCGCGCTCGCGCCCGCCGGAGGAGCGGCGCTGGCGACCGCCGCCCATCATCTCGCCGAAGATGTCCTCGAAGATGTCGGAGAAGCCGCCGGCACCGCCGCCCGCAAATCCGTTGCCGAAGCCGCCGCCCATGCCGCCCTGCTCGAATGCAGCGTGACCGTAGCGGTCGTAGGCCGCGCGCTTCTGCGGGTCCTTCAGTGTCTCATAGGCCTCGTTGATCTCTTTGAAAGATTTCTCCGCTTCAGCGTCGCCCGGGTTCTTGTCCGGGTGATATTTCATCGCCAGTTTGCGGAAGGCGCTTTTCAGCTCCTTCTCATCCGCACTTCTTGCAACGCCGAGCGTTTCGTAAAGATCACGTTTCATGCTTCAAAGAATGTCCCATTGACAAGGCGTGCCAGCGCGGGGATCCGGCGGCTGCTGCCTGATTATCTTGCCACAGGATTTAGTAAACCTTGAAGCGCGATACCATAGCCAACTCGGGGTACGCGTGGTTTTTTGTCGAAAAATGGCGCTCGTGCGGCCTGTTGCGCCGTCGCCGGCATCCGACCCATCGCATGCCGGCGTTCGCACCGGCATGAAAAAGCCCGGGATCGCTCCCGGGCTCCTTTGATGTAACGATCGAAAGAGGCTTTATGCCGACCGCTTGCGGCCGTCTTCGTCCTTGACCTCTTCGAAGTCGGCGTCGACGACGTCGTCGTCGCGGGCTGCGTCTGCTGCGGCATCCGCATGGGCCGCTTCGGCCTGCTGTGCCTCATAGATCGCCTGACCGAGCTTCATGGAAACCTCCATGAGCGTATTGGTCTTGGCCTTGATATCCTCGGCGTCCGGTTCGGAAGCTTCGGTTGCGGTCTTCAAGGCAGCGATCGCGTCGCTGATCGCCTTCCGGTCGGTTTCCGAAACCTTGTCGCCGTATTCCTTCAGCGACTTCTCGGAAGAATGGATCAGGCTCTCCGCCTGGTTCCGGGCTTCGACCGTTTCCCGGCGCTTCTTGTCGACCTCGGCATTGGCTTCGGCGTCCTTGACCATCTTCTCGATGTCGGCGTCGGAGAGACCGCCGGATGCCTGGATGCGGATCTGGTGCTCCTTGCCGGTGCCCTTGTCCTTAGCGGAAACCTGCACGATGCCGTTGGCGTCGATGTCGAAGGTGACTTCGATCTGCGGTACGCCGCGCGGTGCCGGCGGGATGCCGACGAGGTCGAACTGGCCGAGCAGCTTGTTGTCGGCGGCCATTTCACGCTCGCCCTGGGAAACGCGGATCGTCACGGCGGACTGGTTGTCTTCAGCCGTCGAGAAGGTCTGCGACTTCTTCGTCGGGATCGTCGTGTTGCGCTCGATCAGGCGGGTAAAGACGCCGCCGAGCGTTTCGATGCCGAGCGACAGCGGGGTCACGTCGAGGAGCAGAACGTCCTTGACGTCGCCCTGCAGAACGCCGGCCTGGATCGCGGCGCCCATGGCGACCACCTCATCCGGGTTGACGCCCTTGTGCGGCTCCTTGCCGAACAGCTGCTTGACGGTTTCCTGGACCTTCGGCATGCGGGTCATGCCACCGACGAGAACGACTTCGTCGATTTCCGCCGCCGAAACTCCGGCATCCTTGAGCGCAGCCTTGCAGGGCGCGATGGTCTTCTGGACGAGATCGTCGACCAGGCTCTCGAATTTGGCGCGCGACAGCTTCATCGTCAGGTGCTTCGGACCGGAAGCATCGGCCGTGATGAACGGCAGGTTGATTTCGGTCTGCTGCGAGGACGACAGCTCGATCTTGGCCTTTTCCGCAGCTTCCTTGAGGCGCTGCAGCGCGAGCTTGTCGTTCTTGAGGTCGATGCCCTGTTCTTTCTTAAACTCGCCGGCGAGATATTCGACGAGACGCATGTCGAAGTCTTCACCGCCGAGGAAGGTATCGCCGTTGGTCGACTTCACCTCGAAGACGCCATCGCCGATTTCCAGAACCGAGATGTCGAAAGTGCCGCCGCCCAGGTCGTAGACGGCGATCGTCTTGCCGTCCTTCTTGTCGAGGCCGTAGGCGAGCGCGGCAGCGGTCGGCTCGTTGATGATGCGCAGCACTTCAAGGCCCGCGATCTTGCCGGCATCCTTGGTGGCCTGGCGCTGGGCGTCGTTGAAGTAGGCCGGAACGGTGATAACGGCCTTCTCGACCTTCTCACCGAGGTAGGATTCGGCGGTTTCCTTCATCTTCTGAAGGATCATGGCCGAGATCTGCGACGGCGAGTAACCCTTGCCGTGCGCTTCGACCCAGGCGTCGCCATTGTCGGCCTTGGTGATCTTGTAGGGGACCATCCCCTTGTCCTTCTGGGTGGTCGGATCCTGGAAGGTACGGCCGATCAGGCGCTTGATTGCAAAAAGAGTGTTTTCCGGATTGGTGACGGCCTGGCGCTTGGCCGGCTGGCCGACGAGACGTTCGCCGTCGTCGGTGAATGCCACCATCGAGGGGGTCGTGCGCGCGCCCTCGGCGTTCTCGATCACCTTCGCGTCCTTGCCGTCCATGACGGCGACGCAGGAGTTGGTCGTTCCCAGGTCAATACCAATAACTTTAGCCATGTCGTTCTCTCCTTGCAGCGGACTGTCGGAACCCGGTCAGGCATTCGTGGGACAGCCCCTAACGGGATGGTCTTTAGATTTCATCGCAGCCGAGGCTACGTCGATGCGGCGTATATAAGGACCGGCGTTTCGGACTGCAAGGCATTCTGCGGGGGGATCAGGGGCAAAAGCAAGCGGTCTTGGTAGCAGGACGAAGCGATATCGGCACGGCACCTCGACGCCGTCGGCGAATCCAGCCGAAAGATACGGTCGGCGCGACGGCTCAACCGCCGGTCAACAGGTCGAAAAGCGTTGTCCGGCGGGTTGCGCCAGTTGTCTCGCCGACACCTGCGGGCGGAATGGGCCCGGCGCTCTCTTGGTTGGCGGGTCGCACCTCTTCGATGGCGGCCGTACCGTCCACGCTTGCCGGCGGTTCGGGAACCGCGTCGGGATCGGCGGTCGCAAACCCGTCGGGCAGGGCGCCGGCGCCGGCGACCGGGTCGGGGCTGTCGAACACAGGCTGCACGCCGGTTGTCCCGAACAGCGGCGACGGCGACAAGCCCTCGTGGGCGGCGGTCATAAAATCATGCCAAGCCTTGGCGGGAAGCCCGCCACCGGTGACCTTCTTCATCGACTTGCCGTCGTCATTGCCGAACCAGACGCCGGTCGTCAGGTTCGACGTGTAGCCGACGAAGAGCGCGTCGCGGAAGGATTGCGTCGTGCCCGTCTTGCCGGCCGCCTCCCAGCCGGGCAGCCGCGCCTTTTTGCCGGTGCCGTCCGTCAGCACGCGCACCATCATCTGGTTCATCTCGCTGACGATCGCCGGATCGAGGACGCGCGGAGGATTGTCGTAGGTATTCTCGTAGAGCACGGTGCCGTCGGCGGTGGAGATGCGGCGGATGACGTGCGGCGTCGCCTTGAAGCCGCCATTCATGAAGGGTGCATAGGAGGAGGTGAGCTCCACGAGAGTCACTTCCGACGTCCCGAGCGCAATCGACGCGTTCGCCTGCATCTCCGAATCGATTCCGAGCCGATGCGCGAGCTTGACCACATTCTGCGGCCCCACCTCCATCACGAGCTCGGCCGCGATCGTGTTCAGCGAATTGGCAAGCGCGTCGGCGAGCGTGACCTCGCCGCGGTATTTCTGGTCGTAGTTTTCCGGCGTCCAGTTGCCGATCCTGACCGGCGCGTCGTTTCGGACCGACATCGGCGTGCGGCCGATTTCGAGCGCTGCCGCATAGACGAAGGGCTTGAAGGCAGAGCCCGGCTGGCGCTTGGCCTTGGAGGCGCGGTCGAACTGGCTTTCGGCATAGTCGCGGCCGCCGACCAACGCCCTGATGGCGCCGGTGCCGTCAATCGACACGAGAGCGGCTTGCGAGGCGTTGAGTTTCCCGCCCTCGGCATCGAGCGTCGCGGAAATGGCTTCCTCGGCTTTTTTCTCGAGCGTCAGGTCGATCGTCGTGTCGATCACCAGGTCCTGGTTAATTTCACCAATCATGCCGGGAAGCTGGTCCATGACCATGTCGGCGACATAGTGCTCGGCACCCGACCAGAAGCTCTTGGCCCTGGTCGGGGTCTGCGACATTGCCGTCTTGATCTCGGCGTCGGTGATGAAGCCCTCCTCGCGCATCGCGCCGAGCACCACCTGCGCGCGCTCCTCGGCGGCTTCAGGGTCACGCGCCGGGGAGAGGCGGGAAGGAGCCTTGAGCAGCCCCGCGAGCACGGCCGCCTCGCCGAGATTGACGTCGCGCGCCGACTTGTTGAAGTAGCGCCGCGACGCCGCCTCGACGCCATAGGCGTTGGAGCCGAAGAACACGCGGTTGAGATACATCGCCAGAATTTGGTCCTTGGAGTATTTCTGCTCGAGCCAGAAGGCGAGCAGCACCTCCTGCACCTTGCGCTCCAGCGTGCGCTCGGGGGAGAGGAACAGGTTCTTGGCGAGCTGCTGCGTCAAGGTCGAGCCGCCCTGAACCATGCGACCGCTCATCAGATTGGTCAGCATGGCGCGGGCAAGCCCGAGCGGATCGACGCCGAAATGCGAATAGAACCGCCGATCTTCGATGGCGATCACCGCTTGCGGGATGTAGGGCGACATGTTTTCGAGCGATAGCGCCTCGCCGCCCGTAGCGCCGCGATTGGCGATGATATCGCCGCTGACCGAAAGGATTTTGACATTCGGCGGCCGGTCGGGAATCGACCAGCTGGTCGCACTCGGCATCCGCGCGCCGTAGTAGAGCACCAGGCCGCCAGCACCGATCGCGCCCCATATGCCGAGCACGATGCACCAGTAGGCGAGCCTGCGGGCAAGCCCGAAAAGGCCGCCGCCGCTACCGGAGCCGCGCTGGCTGCCGCGCTTGCCGCGGTTCTTTCGCTTGCCGGCGTCGGATTTGCCGCGGGCGGGCCGGCGGGCGCCTCCGCTCACGCGATCGCTCGCCTCGACGCGCAAATCGCCGTCATCGTTGTCGCCGCCGCCGAAGGAAGGTTCGATCCGTTGTCCTGATTTGCCGCGTGCTGCCATGCCGGAAGGAACTATCCCTTTGAAGCCCGACCTTCATCGCTTCAGCGATTCCCGGCGGCGCCATTGCTGTCGTGCGGAGCTCGCCTGTCCGCATGTGCCGATGCGTTGCAGTCTAAATGCGGCAATTTAAGGGGGAGTTAAGAGTTGCCGATCAATGAGTTCCGGTTGTTTTGACTGCCGGAGCATACTAATTCACGCGGAACAAATTCGGGTCCAACGCCTCACCATTTTGCTCTGCGTTAAATGCATTGCTGCATTGCAGCATTAGCGGTATTAAATCAGCCGAAATGATTTATCTTCAACTCATCGAAGCGCTGCACCTCCTCCCGCGGCGCCCGATCATGGATCGGTTTCACTCCTCCTCCCAGGAACCGATCGAGTTCAAGGACCCCGAGCCTCCTCCTCCCGGCTCGGGGTCTTTTTGTATCAGCCGACCGCACACCGAAAAAGCCATGGCTCCCCGCCCGGCGCCGGTATATCAGGCTCATTATGAAATCCAGGGCAAACGGCTACGTTTTCGCGCTCCTTGCGATCGTCATCTTCGCGATCCAGGACGGCATTTCCAAGCATCTTGGCGCCATCTATCCGCCAGTCGTCGTGTCGATGATCCGCTATTGGGCCTTTGCCGCATTCGCTGCAGCGCTGGCGGCGCGGGCGCCGGGCGGGCTCAAGGCGACGACTGTGACGAAGCGGCCTGCGCTGCAGGTGCTGCGCGGCGTGCTGTTGCCGGCGCAGATCGTTCTCGTCATCACCGCTTTCACGATCGTTGGCCTGGCGCATTCGCAGGCGATCCTGGCGGCCACCCCGCTCTTCGTTGCACTCCTATCAATGCCGCTCCTTGGCGAGCGGGTCGGATGGCGGCGCTGGGTGGCAATTTCGGCGGGTCTTGTCGGCGTGCTCCTGATTCTGAAACCGCAGCAGGGGACATTTGACATGAGCTTTCTGCTGCCGCTCTCGGCGGCGCTGATGTTTTCCATCTACATCATCGCAACGCGATTGGTCAGCCGTGGCGGCGATTCGGCTATGACCAGCTTCTTCTACACCGGCATCGTTGGCGCGGTTGCGATCAGCCTCGTCGGGCCGTTCTTCTGGACGGCGCTGGCGCCGACCGATTGGGGCTGGATGCTGCTGCTCTGCATCACTGGGACCTCCAGCCACTATTTCCTGATTCGCGCCTATGACTTGCTCGATGCCGTCGCCGTCCAGCCGCTCACCTATCTGCAACTCGTCTTCGCTTCGATAATGGGCGTCACCATCTTCGGCGAGACGCTGACGGCGAACATGGTTCTGGGATCCGTCCTCGTGGTTGCTGCCGGCATCTTCACGGTCTGGCGCGAGCATGTCGTTGCAAGGCGCAAGGCCGGCCTGCCGCCGATGTAGCGGCCATCGCCATCAGGCAAAACCTGCATTGCCTTCTGGCTGCCACTTGCCGGGTCTTGAATAGGGGTCCGGTGAAGGAGAAGGTGATGAAGGTTTGTTTGAAAGCAGCGATAGCATTTGCGGCACTCGTGGTGGCGAAGACCGAAGCCTCGGCCGAGGAGGCGCTCGCCTATATCGATGATCGCTCCGATGGCGCCGCGCTCGTGCGTTCGCTCTACAATGCGATCAACCGCAAGGAATATGCCCGTGCCTATGGCTATTTCGCCGAAAAGCAGCCGGTCGGCGGCTTTGCGGATTTCTCGCGCGGCTATGCGAATACCGTTTCCGTCGAGGTGAGGATCGGAAAGGTGACGACCGAAGGCGCTGCCGGCAGCGTCTATGCCGCCATTCCCGTTGCGGTCAAATCCGTCGAGCAGCCTCAAAAAATTCGCCTGTTTGCCGGCTGCTATGTTGCCCGAATCATCAATCCGGCGCAGCAGGCGCCGCCCTTCACGCCCTATCAGATCGAGGCGGCGCGGCTCAAGGAGGTAGAGGGGCCGATCGAGCAGGCAATACCCGCCGTCTGCGACGTGCCCTGACGGCTCGCTACAGGGCGCAAGACCAATGACTCAAGGAGAAAATTGCCTGGCTACGGAATGCCGCTGTCTCGCTGCGCCAGAAAGCGCGAGCGCTCGTAGATCAGGATGACGACGAGCGCCATGACGAATGGCACGAGGAGATAGAGCAGCCGAAAGATGGCAAGCGCCGCCAGCACGGCGGCCGGATCAACTTCCGGCAGCGACGCGATGAAGACGAGCTCCAGCACGCCAAGGCCGCCGGGCGCGTGCGACAGCAGTGCGGCTGAGAAGGACGCGAGGAAGATGCCGAGAATGACGAGGTATCCGGGATTGCCGACCTGCGGCAGAGCGAAATAGATGATGCCGGCGGCGCCGAGAAGTTCGACCGGCCCGATCACTAGCTGCCTGAGGACGATTGCGGGCCTTGGATAGTGAAGCTGGAACCAGCGCGTGCGAATCGGGCGAAGGCCGATCAGGCTGCCGAGAACATAAAGGCAGATGAGCACGAGGATGATGACGCCGGTGGTCAGCGACATCTCGATCGGCAGGAATTCCGCAAAGCGTTCAATAATGTCGGGCTTTACCAATAGAACGATCGCCGAAAGCGTCAGTGTGCCGAGCGTGAAGGTGAAGGAGCAGAAGGCGACTAGGATGCCTACCTCGCCGGCCGTCAGACCCTTCGACCGGTAGGCCCGGTAGCGCACGACGGCGCCTGAAAACACCGACGCGCCGAGATTGTGCGACAGCGCATAGGTCGTGAACGAGCAGACTGTGATGAACCAGATGGAAATGTGGTGGTGGCCGAGATGATCGAGTGCGAGCTTGTCATAGGCGGCAAGTGCTGCATAGGCGACGAGGGTCGCTCCGATGGCAAGCAGCCAGCTTCCGAGCGAGATCGCCTGGAAACTGGCGATGAACTCATCGACGGAAAGGCCTCGCAATTCGTGGTAAAGCGCATTGACCGAAAACAGGATCGCCGCCAGACCGACGGCGGGCCAAAAATAGGCTTTCAACCTCTTCATGCCGGCGCCAGGATGTTCCCGGGGGCAAGGTTGACAGGGGACTCAGGAGGATGGCGAAGAATGCCATCCCGGATTCCAAAAGGACCGCGTCCGGAGCGCGATGTCTCGGTCCTCGACCTAGCCAACAGCCCATTTCCCTATTCTGATTGTTTTGTGAAAAGGGAAGCATCCCACAGCCACGAGGTCAAGCAGCGATACCGGATATCCGATGCTCATCCAGCAAGGCGAATGGGGTCCAAGGCGGAGGCGTCAAAATTTGAAGGCATGGCGGCCGAGCACCTTGAGCCCCACAGTGCACCATGGCGGAAGCTCCGCCAAGGCGCGCAGCAAGCCGCTACAGCGTCCTTGCGCGGCGCTGTAGCGGCACTGGAGAGGTAATCAGGCGGCCAGCGCGTCGAGGATACGAATCCACGAGCGGATGCCCTTGTGGAAGGACGCGAGCTCGTATTTCTCGTTCGGCGAATGAATGCGGTCGTCGGAAAGACCGAAGCCGACGAGCAGCGATTCGATGCCGAGCATTCTCTGGAAATCGCCGACAATGGGGATCGAGCCGCCCATGCCGATGACGACCGCCGGTTTCGGCCATTCGTCGGAGAGTGCCATCTTGGCCGTGTTCAGCAGGGACGAATCATAGGGCAGGTGGATCGCGGGTGAGCCGCCATGGGGATGGAACTCCACCGAGCAATCCGCCGGCACCTTCGACCGGGCATAGGCGCGGAAGGCCTCGCGGATCTTGGCCGGATCCTGTTTGCCGACGAGGCGGAACGACACCTTGGCCGATGCCTGCGCCGCGATCACCGTCTTGAAACCGTCGCCCGTGTAGCCGCCGGTGATGCCGTTGACCTCCGCCGTCGGGCGCGCCCAGGTCAATTCGAGGACCGAGCGCCCCTTCTCGCCCGAGGGGATCGACAGACCGACCTGACCGAGGAACTTCTCGGCCGTCTGGCCAAGCGTGTCCCAGGCCGCCTTGATCTGGGCGGGCGTTTCCTCGACGCCATCGTAGAAGTTTTCGAGCGTGATGCGGCCCGTCTCATCGTGAAGACCGGCAAGGATGTCGGTCAAGATGTGGATAGGGTTCGCCGCCGCGCCGCCGAAATAGCCGGAATGCAGATCGCGATCGGCCGCCTTGATGACGATCTCCTCGCCGACGAGACCGCGCAGACCAGCGGAAATTGCCGGCGTCTCGCTGTCCCACATGCTCGTGTCGCAGACGAGTGCATAGTCGGCCTTGAGTTCAGCGGCATTGGCCTCAAGAAAGGGCTTCAGCGACGGTGAGCCCGATTCCTCCTCACCTTCGAAGAGAATGGTGATTCGGCAGGGGAGCGCATCATTGACCTCCTTGTAAGCGCGCACCGCTTCGAGGAAGGTCATCAACTGACCTTTGTCGTCGGACGTGCCGCGGCCGGTGATGACCTTGCGCCCCGGCTCGATCTCCCTGATCGCCGGTTCGAAGGGAGGAGCGTCCCATAGGTTTAAGGGGTCGACCGGCTGCACGTCGTAGTGTCCGTAGAACAGCACGTGCGGAGCATTGGCCCTTGCGCCAACGTGGTGGGCGACCACCATCGGGTGGCCGGGTGTTTCGCGCACGGAGGCAGTGAAGCCGAGCGCGTTCAGTTCCGCTACGAGCCACTCGGCCGCAGTGTGGCACTCCGCCTTGAATGCCGGGTCGGTGGAAATGGATTTGATGCGGACGAGATCGAAGAGCCGATCGAGGCTCTTCGGAAGATTGGCGTCGGCGCGCTCCAGAACTGGGGTAATGTCTGCCATCATGCGAATCCTTGTGTACGTTTCGCGCGGAACCTAGCCCATAACCCCGAAAAAACGAAATCGGAGAAGGATTTTGTACACCTCACGATTGCGGCGTCCGTTTGGATGGGCGGCGCTGTAGAACCGAATGTGGGCGGCTTTAGTTGATGCGGCGACAAAGGCGCCAATCGTGTTTCAGGAAAGGTCGCCGTGGCGGACGGTATTGGCGAGCGCCATGCGCATATATTCGAGCATTAGGTCCCTTTCGAAGCGGCGAAAACCCGACAGCAGCGATTGCTCCGCCGCGAGTGCTGCTTCCTTCGCCGCTACCTCGATCTCTCTCGCCCGTTCCGTCAGGAAGATCTGTTGAGAGCGTCGGTCGTTCGGGTGCTTGCGGCGGGTGATGACTCCGTCGCGTTCCATGCGGGCGAGCGTGTTGGCCATGGTGGCCTGCTCGACGTCCAGGCGGTCGAGGAGTTGCTTTTGCGTCAGGCCCTCCTCCGACCAGAGTTCAAGCAGAACCGGAAACTGGCCGGGCGCGAAGCCGAGCTTCTGGCCCCGCTCCTGCAGGGCGCGCGAGAAGCCTTTTGCCAGCAGGCTGGCCAGGTAGGTCGCAGATTCCATACGATTGAAGGCCATGCCTATTGGGTACGCGCGAACCGGAGCGAAGACAAGTTGCTAAGCTCATGATGGGACTGATTTACGCTGACTTCACAGTGATTTGAGCCACTGCATGTTTCTTCAATCAGAGCTGACTTAGGGATAAGAACCTGCAGCACGTCAAAGTGCGACAGCGTCTTGGGCGTCCAAGACGCGCGGCGCTGTAGCGGCGCAGCACGGAGGCGGGCGGAAGCCGACCAACAAAAAACCGTCGCGGCGCGGAGGCGGCGCCGTGACGGCTCTTTGAAAGCAGGACAAAGGCCCGGAGAGGGGGATAAGGCCTTTGTCCACATCTGGTGCGGGCGGGGGACAGGCCAATCACCAGACGACGGCATCATTTCAGTGCCGTTCGATAATAATTTGAGGAGCCAAATGTGGCTTTTCAAGGATTGTCCGACTGAATCGCACATTACAAATGTGTAACGTTTCCGTGAGCCTTCGGACGGCGTCTGCGTCTGCCCTCGATAGGCCCCAGATAGGCACTGGCGGCGAAAACCGCAATGGACGTTTGCCTCACCCCGCGCTATCCATGGCCGCATGAAAAACGGTGATCACCTCTTCCTCGTCGACGGCTCGGGATTCATCTTCCGCGCCTTTCACGCCATCCCGCCACTCAACCGCAAGTCCGATGGTCTTCCGGTCAACGCGGTTGCCGGCTTCTGCAACATGCTCTGGAAGCTCCTGACCGATGCTCGTGATACGTCGGTCGGCGCGACACCGACGCATTTCGCAGTGATTTTCGACTATTCCTCAAAGACCTTCCGCAACGGGCTCTATGACCAGTACAAGGCGAATCGCACGGCGCCGCCCGAAGATCTGATCCCGCAGTTTGGGCTGATCCGGCATGCCACCCGCGCCTTCAACCTGCCTTGCATCGAGAAGGAAGGCTATGAGGCGGACGACTTGATCGCGACATACGCGCGGCTTGCCGAAGAGGCAGGCGCCGATGTCACGATCGTCTCCTCGGACAAGGACCTCATGCAACTGGTGACGCCCAGGGTGTCGATGTACGACAGCATGAAGGACAAGCAGATAACGATTCCCGATGTGATCGAAAAATGGGGCGTGCCGCCGGAGAAGATGATCGATCTCCAGGCGATGACGGGTGATTCGACCGACAACGTGCCGGGGATCCCCGGCATCGGACCGAAAACCGCCGCCCAACTGCTCGACGAATACGGCGATCTCGACACGCTGCTTGCGCGTGCCGGTGAGATCAAGCAGCAGAAGCGGCGCGAGAGCATTATCGCCAATGCCGACCTTGCGCGCCTTTCCCGCGAACTCGTGACCTTGAAGAAGGACACCCCCCTTGACGTTCCGCTCGAGGATTTGAGACTCGAGCCGCAGAACGGGCCGAAGCTCATCGCCTTTCTGAAGACCATGGAATTCAACACGCTGACGCGCCGCGTCGCGGCAGCGACGGACACGGACGCTGAAACAATCGAAGCGGCCCACGTGCCGATCGAATGGGGAAGCGAAGCGCACGGACCGGATCTCGACAGCGGCGAGGCCGCCGGTCCGCCGCCCACCGCGCAATCGTCGAGTGCCGCTCCGCCGCGCGGAGAGGCAGCAAAGGCCGCCGTTTCATTCCTTTCTAGCGCCGAGGATGCCGACGTCACCGGCGCGACGCCGCAGGGACTTGCGCGGGCGCGCGCCGAGTTCTTTGCCAAGGCTTCCATCGATCGTTCCGGTTACGTCGCGATCCGCGATCTTGCGACGCTCGACCGATGGATTGCCGATGCGCGCGATGCCGGCGTGGTTGGTCTCGACGTGGCAACGACATCGACCGACGCCATGCAGGCGGATCTGGTCGGCTTTTCGCTGGCGATCGCCAATTACGGCGCCAATCCCTCCGGTGCGAAGATCCGGGCGGCTTACGTGCCGCTGATCCACAAGAATGGCGCCGGCGATCTGCTGGGCGGTGGTCTCCTCGACAATCAGATCCCCGTCCGCGAGGCGCTGAGCCGGGTAAAGGCGCTGCTCGAGGATCCGTCGGTTTTGAAGATCGCGCAGAACCTGAAATTCGACTATCTGTTGATGAAGCGGCACGGCATCATCATGCAAAGCTTCGACGACACCATGTTGATGTCCTATGTCATCGATGCCGGCAACGGTGCTCATGGCATGGAGTCTCTGTCGGAGCGGTGGCTCAATCACAAGCTGACGGCCTACAAGGACGTCACCGGCAGCGGGCGGTCTTCGCTCACGTTCGACTTCGTCAATATCGACAGGGCGACGGCCTATGTGGCGGAAGAAGCAGACGTCACGCTGCGACTCTGGCACGTCCTGAAGCCGCAACTTTCCTCCAAGGGGCTGACGCGCGTCTATGAGCGGCTCGAAAGACCGCTGGTCGGCGTTCTTGCCCATATGGAGGAGCGCGGCATCACTGTCGATCGCCAAATTCTCTCGCGCCTCTCGGGAGAGCTTGCGCAAGGCGCGGCGGCGCTCGAGGACGAGATTTATCGCCTGGCCGGGGAAACCTTCACGATCGGCTCGCCGAAGCAGCTCGGCGACATTCTCTTTGGCAAGATGGGATTGCCAGGCGGCTCCAAGACCAAAACCGGCCAATGGTCGACTTCAGCGCAGGTTCTGGAGGAGCTTGCCGCCGAAGGCCATGAGCTGCCGCGCAAAATCGTCGACTGGCGCCAGCTCACCAAACTGAAATCCACCTATACCGATGCGTTACCGGGCTTCGTGCATCCGGAAACGCGGCGCGTACACACGTCCTATGCGCTGGCGGCGACGACCACAGGCCGCCTCTCTTCGGCCGACCCCAACCTGCAGAACATTCCGATCAGGACCGCCGAGGGCCGTAAGATCCGAACGGCCTTCGTCGCGACGCCGGGACACAAGCTCATTTCTGCCGACTACAGCCAGATCGAGCTTCGGGTGCTCGCACATGTGGCGGATATTCCGCAGCTTCGGCAGGCCTTTGCCGACGGCGTCGACATCCACGCGATGACCGCTTCCGAGATGTTCGGGGTTCCCGTCGACGGCATGCCGGGTGAAATCCGCCGCCGTGCCAAGGCGATCAATTTCGGCATCATCTACGGCATCTCCGCCTTCGGACTCGCCAATCAGCTTTCGATCGAGCGTTCGGAGGCGAGTGAATACATAAAGAAGTATTTCGAACGTTTTCCGGGCATCCGCGACTACATGGAGAACACCAAGGCCTTCGCCCGCGAGCACGGCTATGTCGAAACGATCTTTGGCCGCCGTGCCCACTATCCGGATATCCGCTCCTCCAACCCGTCGCATCGCGCCTTCAATGAACGCGCATCGATCAATGCGCCGATCCAGGGCTCTGCCGCCGACATCATCCGCCGCGCCATGGTGAAGATGGAGCCGGCGCTGGAAGAGGCGAAGCTGTCGGCGCGGATGCTCCTGCAGGTGCACGACGAACTGATCTTCGAGGTCGAGGACGGCGAAATCGAGCGCACCATTCCGGTGATCGTCTCGGTGATGGAAAACGCAGCCATGCCGGCGCTCAGTATGAAAGTGCCGCTGAAGGTCGATGCCCGCGCCGCGCACAATTGGGACGAGGCGCATTAATGCATGTCGCCCAAGAGTGGACAGCGGTTTTGGACAACGACATGCACGAAAACAAAGACCTAAAGCGCGTCTCATGAGGTCGTTTGAACGTGACGCGCTTTAGGGCAACGCCGGCCCTACTTCGCGCTTTCGAATTTGCTGGAAGGTGCACCAGTCGCGAGAATGGCGCGGCGCAATGTTTTGGCATGCTTCCGCCCTTCGTTGGCGCGCCGCGCGTTTGCGGCGGCTGCCGCTTCCCGACCGCTGCGACGGGCGTCGTCCGCCATCTTTTCGCTGAGCGTCACCCTTTCCTCAATGACGCGGAGGGCTATTTGCATCGCCTCATCCACCGAGGCTTCGGACTCGGCGTCAAGTATGTCGGAGGTAAACGCATGACCAATCTGGCAGCGGAATCTGAGCGGGGGCCAGCTCTTGATTTGCGAGAGAACCCCACCGCATGATGGGCAGGACAAGGCCACTGTGTCTGCGATCTTCGCTATCGCGGCCGTATCGACCTCGCGTCCGAGGGCGATATCGACTTCAAGCTTGACTTCCTCCGGGATGGGCACCGGCGGACCGGCTTCCTCGTCCATGAGATGCCGGAGCAGCGAAGGGAGGTCGGCAAGTGAAGCGCGATAATCGACATCGCTCGCCTTTAAAGCTCCCAGCGGCATGTCCGGTGCCGCCGCGTCTGCCGGATTTTGAACCACCGTCAGGCCGCCGCATCGCTTCAGGTCGGCGAGACCCGTCGCGCCGTCGTTCAACATTCCTGTGAGGACGACCGCAACGGCTCTCGGCCCATAATTCAGCCCAACCGATCGGAAGAGCGGATCGATTGCGGGGCGAGCCCAATTCTCGCGTGGCCCCCGGCCGAGTCGGATTATCTCGTCCAAGACTAGGAGGTGGTGGTCCGCCGGTGCGACATAGACGTGCCCGCGCTCGACACGCTCGCCTTCGATCGCGGTCGTCACGGGAAGTTTGGCATACTTATCGAAAATATCGGCGAGCAGATCCTTTCCGTGCGTGCCCACATGAATCACGACAAACACAGTGGCGGCAAAGTCGGAAGGAAGCTCGGGCAGCAGCTGTTTCAATGCGCCGACCGCTCCCATCGACCCTCCTATGGCAATCACGTCGCGGCGGCCCATGGCATGCTCCATTTCATCTACAACGTCTTATGAGCTGATAGGTTCGACGCAAAGTCAGATAGCGACAGCTGGAGCAACGGAAGATTTTCCCAGGCGCAACTATTGGTGACCGCCCCTTAGCGGATATAACAATGTTACGCCGGGGCCGGACGGTGTAAAATAATAGCCAACTCCGGTTTTGAAGGGTTGCCGGGGTCTGGCGAACGAGGTCGCGGTCGTCCGGGCACTGTGATTCGTTGGGCGGAAGAGGAGTGAGGCATGGGGCAGCAACCGGATCCGCCGATCGTGGGCATTGGAGCCTCGGCAGGAGGTGTCCAGGCGCTCCAGACCTTCTTCGATCATATGCCGACCGATACGGATGCGGCCTTCGTGGTTATTGTCCATCTCGATCCACACGCCAGGAGTGAGCTTGCCAATATCTTGGCGTCACGCACCAGCATGCCGGTGACACAAGTCGAGGATCAGGCCCGGCTCGAAAGCAACCATGTATACGTTATCCCGCCGAACCGGAGGCTAAAGATCGCGGACAGCGCCATTTCGGCACTTCCGTTTGAGGAGGCGCGGGCGCACCGGGCGCCGATCGATTTGTTCTTCCGATCGCTGGCCGAGCAGCATGGGCCCGGTTTCGCCGTCATTCTGACCGGGGCGGGGGCGGATGGTGCGATCGGCGTCAAGGCCATAAAGGAGGCGGGCGGCATCGTGCTCGTCCAGGATCCGAATGAGGCGGAATATGCCTCGATGCCCCGCAATGCCATTGCCACCGAGGTTGCGGACTTCGTGCTGCCGGTCCAGGAGCTCCCGGAACGGCTGGCTGAGCTTCTGGTCCACCGGACGCCGCTGCCCACTGTTGAGGGGCGGCCGAGCGATGAAGATGTGCTCGCGCGGATTCTCGCGCATGTGCGCGTCAGAACCGGGCACGATTTTTCGCAATACAAGCGGGCGACCATTCTGCGCCGCATCGGTCGGCGGGCGCAGGTGACACGGAAGGAGTCGATCGCGGACTATTACGCCTATCTGCGCGAAAACGTGGAGGAGGCACAGGCTCTTTTCAGCGACTTCCTGATCTCCGTGACGACGTTCTTTCGCGATCCGACCGCCTTCAAGTCTCTCGCGGACAATGTCATTCCGCAACTGTTCGACGGAAAGGAAACTGGTGACAGCATCAGGGTTTGGATTCCCGGCTGCGCCACCGGAGAAGAGACTTACACGATCGGCATCCTTCTCCTCGAGGAAGCCGCTCGTCGCGACCTTGCGCCGGAAATCCAGGTGTTCGGCTCCGACCTTGATGCCGGAGCGCTCGCGATTGCGCGCGAGGGCCGCTTTCCGGCGACGATCGAAGGGGATCTCTCGGAGGAGAGATTGCGCCGGTTCTTCCAGCGCGAGGGCGAACACTATCGGGTGCGCCGGGAACTGCGCGATGTGGTCCTGTTCGCTAGCCATAGCCTGCTGAGAGATCCGCCCTTCTCCCACCTGGACATGATTTCCTGTCGCAATCTCCTGATCTATCTCGACCGGCAGCTTCAGCAACAGGTATGCAGCACGTTTCACTACGCGCTCAGTCCGGGCGGGTTCCTTTTTCTTGGATCGTCGGAAAGCGCCGACCATCCGGCCGGACTCTTTCGCACGGTCGACCGTGAGGCGCGGATTTACCGCTCAATTGCGGGCGCTGGAGAGCGGCGTCCGACGCTGCCCGTGCTGCTCGGCCCGCACCAGACGGCGGAAAGAGCTCCGGTCGCCGCCCGCTCGCCGTCACCCTCCAGTAGCTTCAGCGATGCCGTCTTGCACCGCCAGATGCTCGAAAAGATCGCCCCGCCGAGCATGCTGGTAGACGAGAGCCACCGGGCGATTCATCTTTCCGAAAACGCCGGCCGTTTCCTGCAGCCGTCGGGCGGTCCGGTCAGCACGGATGCGACGGATCTTGTGCGCGAGGAGTTTCGCTTCGACCTCAGGGCGGCGCTGCATCGCGCCTTCGAACGAAACGAAGCCACCTTGAGCATGCCGATCCTCGCCCAGGTCGACGGGCACCCGCATCGCCTTTACCTGCAAGTGAAGCCAGTTGTTCAGGGGAGCGACCCCACGCGGCACGCCCTCGTGCTCTTCATCGAAGGTGAGGCGGTCGACAAGAGCGAAAACGCCGTTTCCGACATAATGGACGGGCATGCGGCTACCAATCAGACGATCCGTCAACTGCAGGAGGAACTGCAACTTGCGCAGAACCGGCTGCGGGTGACGCGGGAAGAATCCGAGGCGGCCAATGAGGAACTGCGCGCCGCAAACGAAGAACTCCAGTCGATGAACGAGGAGTACCGTTCGACTGCGGAGGAACTTGAGACCAGCAAGGAGGAGCTTCAGTCGATCAACGAAGAGCTGCAGACGGTCAACAACGAGTTGAAGCTGAAGCTGGAAAGCGTCTCCCGTGCCCACAGCGATTTGCAGAACCTCATGGCGGCGACCGATGTCGCGACGCTTTTCCTCAATCCGTCGCTCCGCATCAAGCGTTTCACCCCGCGTTTGATGGAGATTTTCAACGTCACCGCCAATGACGAGGGGCGGCCGATCACCGACTTCACCCATCAGCTCGAATATGACACGCTGGCCGATGACGCGCGCGCGGTGCTGGACCACCTCTCGTCCGTAGAACACGAGGTCAGGAGCCGCAACGGCCGCTGGTATCTGGTGCGGATGCGCCCGTATCGCACGATAGACGACAAGATCGACGGTGTCGTGGCGACCTTCGTCGACATCACCGAACGGCGTCAGGCCGAAGAGAACGTACGGGACACCAAACAGCGTCTCGAACAGGAAGCGCGGCTTGTGGAGCTGTCACGGTCACCGATATTCGTCTGGGATTTCGACGACGGCATCAAGCAGTGGAACAGAGGCAGCGAGGAGCTCTACGGCTACTCGCGCGAAGAGGCCATCGGAAAACCAAAGGAAAAGCTGCTCAAGACCAAGGTTCCTGGCTCCTCCTTCGAGAATCTGCGGCAGGCCCTTCTGGAAAACGGCCACTGGAGCGGCGAACTGCGCCACACGACAAAGGACGGGCAAGTCTTGACGGTGGAGAGCCAGATCGAGCTCCTGCCGGTGGGAGAGCGACGCCTCGTTCTCGAAAGCACCCGCGACGTGACCGACCGCAAGCGATGGGAGCGGCGTCGGCAGCTCCTGGTGAACGAACTGAGCCATCGCATCAAGAATACGCTGGCCGTCGTGCAATCACTCGCGCGCCAGACGCTGCGCACCTCGGATTCGCAGGAGGACTTCGTCGAGCGTTTCGAAGGGCGCCTGACAGCACTCGCAAGCGCGCACAAGCTGCTCCTCGACTCGGAATGGAGCGGCGCCGAGCTCGGGGCGCTGGCGCGTAGCCAGCTTGAGGCCTATGCGAGCAATGACCGGCGAAGGCTGCAACTTGAAGGTGAGCCTGTGAAGCTTCCGGCGGATACTGCCACGCCTTTCGGCCTCGTTCTTCACGAGCTTGCCACCAATGCTGCCAAATACGGAGCCTTCGCAACGGCAAACGGACAGGTCCAACTCAGTTGGGCGCGCGGGAACAATGGCCGTCAACTGACCGTTACGTGGAGGGAACGCGGTGGGCCGCCGGTCGAACCACCTGCCGAGCATGGTTTCGGTGGCGTCTTGATCGAAAAGAGTTTGCCCGGAGCTACGGTTCATCGTGATTTCCAGCCGGATGGGGTGGTCTGCACGATCGACATCGAGCTTCCGGAGACCTCGCAAAATGGAGCGGATCGCTGACGAGAACCAACTTCTTTGTGGTGCGAGAATTCTGATCGCTGAGGACGAGATTTTGATCGCGCTTGACATGGAGGCGGCGTTTCGAGACGCCGGCGCCGATGTGGTCGGTCCGTGTACGACACTTGTGGCGGCGTTGGACGCAGTCAGGAAAGAGGCACTCTCGCTCGCCGTACTCGATATCCGTCTTGGTCAGGCCACGACCGAGGGAGTCAGCGATGTGCTTACCGAGCGAGGCATCCCTTTCCTCTTCTACAGCGGACAGGCATTGCCTGTGGAGATGCAACGGAAGTGCAACGGCGCGGTCGTTGTCGCCAAACCGGCCACCCAGCAGGATCTTGTAGGCGCTGCCGCGAAAGTGCTGGCCGCTTAGGCCAACTCGGGGAACAGTGCTTGTGCTGGAGGCTCCCTTCCGCTCAGGCAGCGGACTCTGCGGGTTGCACCGGCCGGAAGCTGGCGAAGAGGTGTCTGAGGGCGTCGCGCCCCTCCGCCGCCAGATCGAATCGACGTCCAAACAGCAGCCACTCGGTGCATAGTCCCATCATCGTCCAGCGCAAGGTGCGCGCGGCGGATGCCGGCGTCCACGTGACTTGCAGTTGGCTTCGTTCAAGCGCACGGGCGAAGGCACGTTCGAGCAATGCGTCGTGTCGCTCGTCCATTTCCTTCTGCCGGTCGAGCACCGCGGACATTTCGCTGTCGTAATCGCACCGGAGCATGATCGCGAGAATGCGCTGCCGCTGTTCGTCCCTGGCAAGCATGTCCAGCCAATCGGCGGTGGCGCTTTCGACGATTGCGAGCGTGTCGGACGCTTCCGTCTCGATCTCGCGCGCGATCATGTCTTCCTGCGGCAGCGGCACGGCATCGTAGAGCGCCAGGAAAAGATCGGTCTTGTTGGCGAAGTGCCAGTAGATCGCGCCGCGCGTGACCCCGGCGGCCTTGGCCACTTCCTCAAGCGTCGTATTGGAAACACCCTTGGCGTAAAACATCCGCTCGGCGGCGTTCAATATACGGCTTCGTGTAGCCTCGGCCTCGGCCTTGGTTCTGCGCATGCGTACCTCCCAGATCACGATGATCTTGGGTCGGATCGACCAAAATCATAAACGTGATCGATTCTAAGAAGTTAGAGCGGGATGCGGGCGGAAACCGTATCATCCTGCTCTACAGCGCCGCGCGTCTTTTCAGACGCGCAAAGGACGCTGTAGCACTTTGAATTGCTGCATGTTCTTGTCCTTCAATCGGCTACGATTAAACGCGACATGCAGCAGCGCGACGGCCCGCCGGATGAGGCGGGCCGTCGCTGATCGATCACTCAGCGGCGTCGGCGATTTTGGGTGCGGCATCTTCGGCGGGGACCGCTTGCGGTCCGGCCGCGCTCTTCCGCCCGAAGAACTTCATGATGAACACGAAGAAGATCGGGACGAAGAAGATCGCCAGCACAGTTGCCGAGATCATGCCGCCCATGACGCCGGTGCCGATGGCGCGCTGGCTGCCGGAGCTTGCACCCGTCGCGATCGCCAGCGGCAGAACGCCGAGGGTGAAGGCGAGCGAGGTCATCAGGATTGGCCGGAAGCGCAGATGCGCCGCTTCGAGTGTTGCATCGATCAGCGACTTGCCCTGGTCACGCAGTTCCTTGGCGAACTCGATGATCAGGATGGCGTTCTTCGCCGACAGACCGATGATCGCGATCAGGCCGACCTTGAAGTAAACATCGTTCGGCATGTCCCGCATCATGACCGCGAGCACGGCGCCGATCACGCCGAGCGGCACGACCATGATCACCGAGACCGGAATGGACCAGCTCTCATAGAGCGCCGCGAGGCACAGGAAGACGAGCAGGCACGAGAGCGCTATCAAAAGTGGCGCCTGCGAGCCCGACTGGATCTCCTGCAGCGACTGGCCGGTCCATTCGTAACCGAAGCCCGCTGGAAGCTGGGCTGCCAACCGCTCCATTTCGGCAATCGCATCGCCGGAGGAATAGCCGGGCGCGGCTTCGCCGCTGATGCGGACCGCCGGATAGCCGTTGTAGCCCACCGTCTGGGTCGGAGCCTTGATCCACTCGACGTCTGCAAAGGCGGAGAGCGGAACCATGCCGCCGTTCGAGTTGCGAACGTTGAGGTTCAGGAGATCCGCGGTCTGCATGCGCTTCGTCTCGTCCGCCTGCACCGTCACGCGCTGCATGCGGCCGGCATTCGGGAAGTCGTTGACATAGGACGAGCCGAGATTGGTCGAGATCGTCGAGTTGATGTCGGCAAAGGTCACACCGAAGGTGTTGGCCTTCTCGCGATCGATGTTGACGGTGACCTGCGCTGCATCGGGCATGCCTTCGAAACGGACGCCGGTCAGCACCTTGCTCTGGGAAGCAAGCCCGAGCAACTGGTCGCGTGCCTGGGCAAGGGCTGCTTCACCGAGCCCGCCGCGATCCTGCAGGCGGAAGGAGAAGCCGCCGGTCGTGCCGAGGCCCTGGATCGCCGGCGGCGACAGCGCGAAGCTGATCGCGTCCTTGATCTGGCTCATGGCCATCGTCGCGCGGCCGGCGATCGACTGCGCTGCATTGTTCGCGTCGCGTTCGCTCCAGTCCTTGAGCGTCACGAAGGCAAGGCCCGCATTCTGCCCGGTGCCGAAGAAGGAGAAGCCGTTGATCGCAACGATCGTGTCGACTGCCTGCTCCTGGCCGAAGATCTTCTCCGCCTGCTCGATAGCCTCGGTCGTGCGGTTTCCGGTCGCTTCCGAAGGCAATTGCATCATGACGATGACAAAGCCCTGGTCCTCGTCCGGCAGGAACGACGAAGGCAGCTGCAGGAAGGCCCAGCCAAGCCCCGCGAGCAGCGCCAGGTAGATGACCATGAAGCGGCCGGTGCGGTGGACCACGCCTCTGACGACGCGGGTATAGCCGTGCGACGTCCGGTCGAAGCTACGGTTGAACCAGCCGAAGAAGCCGCGCTTGGCGTGATGGTGACCCTTCGGGACCTGTTTCAGGAAGCTCGCGCAGAGCGCGGGCGTCAGCGAGAGGGCGAGCAGCGCCGAGAACAGGATCGAGACGACCATGGTCAGGCTGAACTGGCGGTAGATCACGCCGACGGCGCCCGGGAAGAAGGCCATCGGGATGAACACGGAAGCGAGCACCAGCGTGATGCCGATCACCGCGCCGGTGATCTGCTTCATCGCCTTGCGTGTGGCTTCCTTCGGCGTCAGTCCTTCTTCCGACATGATACGCTCGACGTTCTCGACGACGATGATCGCATCGTCGACGAGGATGCCGATCGCCAGCACCATACCGAACATCGTCAAGACGTTGATCGAGAAGCCCATCGCCAGCATGACCGCGCAGGTGCCGAGTAGAGCGACCGGCACGACGATCGTCGGGATGATGGTGTAGCGAACGTTCTGCAGGAACAGAAACATCACCAGGAAAACGAGGCCGACGGCCTCGACCAGGGTATGCAGCACCTTCTCGATCGACACTGCGACGAAGGGCGAGGTGTCGTAAGGGATGGAATACTCCAGCCCCGGCGGGAAGAACTCTGCCAGTTCGTCCATGCGCGCCTTGATCGCAGCCGAGGTCGACATCGCGTTGCCGCTCGGCGAGAGCTGCACGGCAATCGCCGCCGAGGGCTTGCCGTTGAGGCGCGTCGAGAAGGAGTAGCTCTCGCCGCCGATCTCGATACGCGCGACGTCGCGCAGCCGTACGGCCGAGCCGTCGGCATTGGCGCGAAGCACGATGGCGCCGAATTCCTCAGGTGTCGAAAGCTGACCCTTGATGACGACCGGTGCGGCGATCTGCTGCGTGATCGGGTTCGGCTGGGCGCCGATCGAGCCCGAAGCGATCTGCGCGTTCTGCGCCTGAACCGCCGCCGTTACGTCGGCCGCCGTCAGATTGAGGCCGAGCATCTTGTCCGGATCGAGCCAGACGCGCATCGAGCGCTCTGTCGCAAAGAGCTGCGCGCGGCCGACGCCCGGCACGCGCTGGATCTCGCTCAGCACGTTGCGGCTCAAATAGTCGCCGAGGCCCGTCGCGTCCAATGACCCGTCGGTCGAGGTGAGCGAGATGATCAGGAGGAAGCCGGAACCGGCCTCGTCCACCTGCACGCCCTGCTGCCTGACCGAATCGGGCAAGCGCGGCTCGACGCGCTGCACGCGGTTCTGGATGTCGACCGAGGCCTGGCTGGGATCGGTGCCCGGTGCGAAGGTCGCGCTGATTTCGGCCGAGCCGGAAGAGCTCGTCGTCGACTCGAAATAAAGCAGGCCCTCGACGCCGTTCAATTCATCCTCGATCAGGCGCGTGACGCTCTGATAGGTGTCCTGCGACGAGGCGCCGGGATAGCTCGTGTTGATTGAGATCTGCGGTGGCGCCACGTCCGGGTATTGTGAAACCGGCAGGAGCGGAATCGCAATGATGCCGGCGAGCATGATGAAGATCGCCACCACCCAGGCGAAGATCGGCCTGTCGATAAAAAAACTGGGCATGTTCAAGCTCTCACTTCACTTCGGTGGCGGGCTTTTCGCCGGCGGCTGCCGAAGCACTGGTCTGCTCGGTCTGAGGCTTTGCGTTCGGGTCCCAGGCGGACGGCTGCACAGGCGCGCCCGGGCCGACCTTCTGGAAGCCCTCGACGATCACCTTTTCGCCGGCCTTGAGACCGGAGGTCACCTGCCAGCGGTCGCCGACGGTGCGTCCAAGCGTGACGTTGCGGAATTCGACCTTGTTGTCGGCGTTTACGACGTAGACCTGGGATTGGCCGGCATTGTTGCGCTGGACAGCCTGCTGCGGAACGGTGATCGCATCCTTCTCCAGGCCCTGCTGGATCTGCACGCGCACATACATGCCCGGCAGCAGATCGTTGTTGGGATTGGCGAACTCGCCGCGCAACGTCACCTGGCCGGTGGTCGCGTCCACGGCAGCTTCTGAGAAGAGCAGCTTGCCCTTCAGCGCATAAGGCGTTCCATCATCGAGGATGAGCTGGACCTCGGCTTCGTTGTCGGAGCTCATCATCTGGCCGTCCTTGAGCGCCTTGCGCAGGCGGATGAGGTCGGTCGCCGATTGGGTGAAGTCGGCATAGATCGGGTCGAGCTGCTGGATCGTCGCGAGGTTCTGCGTGTCGGTCGCACTAACCAGGGCGCCCTCGGTGATGAGCGCCCGGCCGATCCGGCCGCCGATCGGCGCCGTAACATCAGCATATTGGAGGTTGAGCTTTGCGTCGGCGAGACCCGCCTCGGCGATGCCGACATCGGCCTCCGCCTGGGCGACCGCCGCAATCGCGTCATCGAACTGTTGAATTGCCGTGAACTGCGCGTCTTTCAGCCGCGACTGCCGATCGGCCGTCCGCTTGGCCTGGTCGAGCACCGCCTGCGCCCGCTTGAGCGTGGCCTCGGCGCTGTCGACCTTCACCTGGAAGGGGGCCGGGTCGATCCGGTAGAGCACGTCGCCTTCCTTGACGATCGTTCCCTGCTGGAACACGCGCTCGACCACGATGCCGGAAACCCGCGGCCGAACCTCGGCGATGCGCGTCGCGGTAATGCGGCCGGGTAGTTCATTGGTGATCGGCAAAGCTTCCGCGGCCGTCGTGTAAACGGCCACGGCCGAGGGTGGGAATGCCTGGGCTGCCTGTTGTTCTTCGTTCTTTTGGCAACCGGTGAGAAAAATCACGGTTGCCAGGGTCGCGGCCAGTGTCGGTCGTTTCATGCGCATCGCAATGTCCATAATCAAAGGACCGCCCGCAGCCGTTGCACCTTGCAGTGTTGCGCGGTCCGATAGTGAGATGAAGCGGATCCGGTATCGGCGTGGAATATACCGGGAAACTAATATACAGACACAAATGTATGTTAATTTCTCCCGCAGTGCAACACCGATTCCGACGATCGGTAGGGGAGGCAAAAAAGCGAAGAGCCTCAACGCCTTGGTCGCTGCGGCTGCGGACGGTCACGAAGGCGTGATCCCGCGTCGGAGGTTATGGAGGTTATTATGAGGTGCCTCGCAGCATCCGGCCTGCCCGCATGAGGCTGCGCATCCGTCAACAGGCGTCCTGCTAATGAAACTTCTCAAGGACGATCAGGCGATCACCATCGCGGGCCGTCCATTCAGAGGCAATATAGAAGAACCCGCTCGGGTAATCTTCCAAGTGGGGCTTTTCAAACACATGCAAGTTTGCGCGGATTGACTTCCAAAACTCAAAGCGTTCATTCACGGGTATCCACCGCAGCGGCCTGCCCACGTCAACTTCAACGAACTTGATAGGGCCTCCCCGAAGCATAGCGCGGATATATTTTTCCGTGAGGGCTCCCTAACACACCGGCCGAACTCCCCGTTGTCATCCGACAGGTTATCCAGCGGTCCGCCTACGTAGCCTTGCTCTATGTTGGTCATTTCTGTCCTGCCATTGCGACTTGGTCGCATGACCTGCTTGGTTCTCACTCCCAAGTGCCCTGCAGGGCGGTGTCCCTTGGCCTCGAACGCTCCACACCTATCTCCGCGCGCACTGACAAGGCACTAGGGTCTCGTGGGTCTATGATGTTTGCACGGCACAACTATGCTTTGTCATCACCACCTAAAGAGAGGCAATGGCACCAGCAAATTTGTCCTCACTGCCCGGAATTGATTACCCGGTCGTCCGCGTCGAAACGGTGCATGCCGCCGATGACCGGCGTCGCATAGACGATATCGTCCTCGGCATAGCGATGTTCGCCGAACAATCGCACGGTGATCGTGCCGACTTCTTCCGAGTCGAGATAGACGATCGTGTCGGCGCCGAGATGTTCGACGTGGATGACCTTGCCCTTCCATTGGCCGCTCTCGCGAGAAAGCCCGATATGCTCCGGCCGGATCCCGATCGTCTTGGCTTGCGCATCGCCGAGCCGCTCACCCTCGATGAAATTCATCTGCGGCGAACCGATGAAGCCGGCGACGAAGAGGTTGGCCGGGCGATTGTAGAGTTCCATCGGCGAACCGACCTGCTCGACGCGGCCGGCATTGAGAACAACGATCTTGTCGGCGAGCGTCATCGCCTCGACCTGGTCGTGGGTGACGTAGATCATCGTCGCCTTGAGGCTGCGGTGCAGCCGGGCGATTTCCAGCCGGGTATTGACGCGGAGCGCCGCGTCAAGGTTCGACAGCGGCTCGTCGAAGAGGAACAGTTTTGGCTCGCGAACGATCGCTCGGCCGATGGCGACACGTTGGCGCTGGCCGCCGGAAAGCTCGGCCGGACGCCGCGCGAGATAGGGCTCGAGCGACAGCATGCCGGCCGCCTTGGCGACCTTCTCGTCGATCTCTTTCTTCGGCGCGCCCGCCTGTTTGAGGCCAAGTCCCATATTGTCCTTGACCGTCAGGTGCGGATAGAGCGCATAGGACTGGAACACCATGGCGATGCCGCGCTTGGCCGGGGCGACATGGCCGACTTCCTCCCCGTCGATCTGCACGCTGCCGGAGGTGACGTCCTCGAGACCCGCAATCGTACGCAACAGCGTCGATTTTCCGCAGCCGGAGGGGCCGACGAAAATGACGAACTCGCCGTCCTTGACCTCGAGGTCGATGCCTTTCAGCACTTCATGACCACCAAAGGCCTTGCGGATGGATTTGAGCTGCAGTGATCCCACGTGTTGCCCTCTTGATTAAAGCTTGACCGGCATGCCGGTGCGCACGCTTTCGTCCGCTGCCAGGCAGATCTTGAGCGACTGCACGGCATCGTCCATGTGGCGGTCGAGATTGATGTTTTCGCGAATGGCCTTGAGCACGAATGCCTGCTCGCGGTCGCAGAGTTCCTGGTGGCCCGGCTCTCCTTCCATGGTCAGGTCCTCGTCGGACTTGAGGAAGCGGCCGTCCGGGCCGGTCGCGGCACTGTGCACGCGAATAACGGAGGTCTTGGTGTGCACGTCGATGTCATCGGATTTGGCGTTCTGATCCATGACGATCGAAACCGAGCCATTCGGCGAGATAACGTCCTTCACGAAGAAGGCGGTCTCCGAGATCATCGGTCCCCAGCCGGCCTCATACCAACCGACGGAACCGTCATCGAAGATCACCTGCAGATGGCCGTAGTTGTACATGTCGGCAGCGATCTCGTTCGAGAGCCTCAGGCCCATGCCACGGACCTCGACCGGCTTGGCGTCTGTGATCTGGCACATGACGTCGACATAATGCACGCCGCAGTCGACGATAGGCGCCGTCGTCTGCATCAGCGACTTGTGCGTGGCCCAGGTCGGACCGCTCGACTGCTGGTTCAGGTTCATGCGGAACACGTACGGACCGCCCAGTTTCCGCGCCTCCGTGATCAGCCGCATCCAGGAGGGGTGATGGCGCAGAATATAGCCGATCACCAGCTTGCGGCCGTTGGCGCGGGCGCAGGCGACGACCCGCTCGGCATCGGCGACCGTGGTCGCCAGCGGCTTCTCGACGAAGACATGGCAGCCGGCTTCCATGGCCATGACGGCATAGTCTGCATGGGTGTCGGAATAGGTGTTAATGGAGCAGAGTTCCGGCTCGAGTTCGGCGAGAGCCTCCGGAAACGAAGACAGGACCTCATAACCGGAAAGGGCATCGGGTAGCGGGACCTTCGACCGATTGACGAGACCAGCGATCTCGAATCCGGGATTTTCTTGGTAGGCGAGCGCGTGGCTACGCCCCATATTGCCGAGGCCTGCGCAAAGCACGCGAATTGGGTTGACGGTTGAAGTCACTTGACTGCTCCTGCCGTGATGCCGCGGATCAGTTGCCGCGAGAAGATGACGTAGAGGACGAGAACCGGGAAGATCGCGAGCGACAGTGCGGAAAGTACCGCGTTCCAGTTGGTGACGAACTGCCCGATGAAGATCTGAGAGCCGAGCGTCACTGTCTTGGTCGTTTCCGCCGGCGCCAGGATCAGCGGGAACCAGAGATCGTTCCAGATCGGGATCATGGTAAAGACGGCGACCGTCGCCATCGCAGGGCGCACCAACGGCAGCACCAGCCGGAAGAAGATCGCGTATTCCGAAAGCCCGTCGATGCGTCCGGCATTCTTCAGGTCATCCGACACGGTGCGCATGAATTCGGAAAGAATAAAGACCGCGAGCGGCAGGCCCTGTGCCGTGTAGACGAGGATCAGCGCCGTCAATGTGTTGACGAGGCCGGTCGCGACCATGCCCTGCAGGATGGCGACGGTGCCGAGGCGGATCGGGATCATGATGCCGAGCGCCAGGTAGAGACCCATCAAGGCGTTGCCGCGGAAGCGGTATTCGGAGAGTGCGAAGGCGGCCATGGCGCCGAAGAGCAGCACGAGCGCGATCGAAACGACCGTGACGATCGTGCTGTTCTGGAAATATCCGAGGAAATCGCCCTGCTTCAGCACCGTCTGATAACCGATGAGGCTGAAGGTTTCGGGTGTCGGGAGCGCCAAGGGCTCGCGGAAGATCGCGTTGCGGCTCTTGAACGAGTTGGCAATCGTCAGGAACACCGGAAACAACGCGATGAGCGTGTAGGCGATCAGCGCGATATGGACCCCGGCGGTCCGGCCAAGGGAGGCGCGTGCTTTCGACATTTCGGATCCTCCCTTAGAACTGGTAGCGGCGCATGCGGCGCTGAATGACGAAGAGGTAGAGCGAGACGCCGGCGAGAATGATCAGGAACATGATCGCCGCAATGGTCGCGCCCATCGAACGGTCGCCGAGCTGGAGCTGGAAACCGAAGAAGGTGCGGTAGAGCAGGGTGCCGAGAATGTCGGTTGACTTGTCGGGGCCGGCGAGCGCGCCCTGAACGGTGTAGATCAGGTCGAATGCGTTAAAATTGCCGACGAAGGTGAGGATCGAGACGATGCCGATCGCAGGCAGGATCAAGGGCAGCTTGATCTTCCAGAATTGACTCCAGCCGGTGACGCCGTCGAGTTCCGCCGCCTCGATCACCTCGTCGGGAATGTTGAGTAGCGCGGCGTAGATCAGCATCATCGGGATGCCGATATATTGCCAGACGGAGATCAGCGAGACCGCGATCAGCGCGGTGTCCGGCTTGCCGAGCCAAGGCGCGAACAGCCATTTCAGGCCGACGGTATCGAGCAGGAATGGTGCGACGCCCCAGATCGGCGACAGGATCAGCTTCCAGATGAAGCCGACGATGACGAAGGATAGGAGCGTCGGCAGGAAGATGGCGGTGCGATAAAAGGCGCTGAAGCGCAGCTTCGGGATCGAAAGCATGGCGGCCAGCGCAATACCGATCGGGTTCTGCACCACCATGTGGATCAGGAAGAAGATGAAGTTGTTCTTGAGCGCATTCCAGAAATCTGCCGCCCAACGCGGGTCGCCGAAGAGCACCTTGAAATTGCTTAAGCCGACGAAGGTGTAATGGCCCTCGACCGTGTTGAAGAAGGACTGCCTGAGCGTCTCGATCAGCGGCAGGATCATCACCGCGGTATAGACGATCAGGGCCGGCAGCAGGAATACGAGGATGTGCCAGCGCCGGGGACGCTTGATCTCGCTGATGTCCGTCATTTTGGTGTCGCTTGCGTTCATCGGCTTCTGGCCCGCTCTAAAAATTGGCTGGCCGTTATTGGCACAGCTCCGGTTTCATCCGAAATGCAGCGCGCCCGCATGACACGCCGAGACGTCCCAGTCCCTTGGTTCAGGTCCCCTTCACGTTCGGCGATGTTGCTCCGAACGCGGGATTTCCCGGTCATTGATCGGTTCGCCCTTGCGCTTCTCCAATGGAGCGTCGCGTGCCCAGCGGACCGGGCATGAGGTGCGATGCAGGCGAAGGCACCGCCACGACCATGGAAAAATACCGGCTAAGCCGAGCTCCGAGGTCCCCTCACGTCCGGCTTCGCACCGGACATCCAAACACAAATGCGGCGTCGTTCACAGCGCACGACGGTAGTTTCGTGCGAGGAATGGGCGCGTGACCCGCGCGGGGATCAGCGCCCATTTCAAGATTACTTGGCCGGCTTGAACCAGCTGTCGAGGCCTTCCTGAAGCTTCTTGGCAGCATCTTCCGGGGTCTGCGTGCCGTTGATAACGTTGGCCGATGCGACCCAGGTTTCATTCTCGAGGTTCGGCGTGCCGCGCGAGAGGATCTGGTAGGTCGAGCGGATCGTCGGTTTGCACTTTTCGCGCCAGGAGACGAATTCCTGGGCAAGCGGGTCGGCCATCTTCACCGCCGTCGAGTTCAAGCTGAAGAAGCCCGGTAGCGCGTTTGCGTAGATTTCTGCGAATTCGGGCGAAGCGACCCAGGTCAGGAAGGTCTTGGCCGCCTCGGCATTCGGGCTCTTCGCATTGAGGCCGATGCCGATGTCATTGTGGTCGGAGATGTAGCAGGCGTCGCCGGCCTTCTTCACCGGCGGCGGGAACGCGCCCATTTTGAACTGAGCCTGGGTATTGAAGCCGGAGATTTCCCACGAGCCGGCCGGATAGATCGCGGCGCGGCCGAGCGTGAAGAGGTTCTGGCTGTCCGGATAGGTCTGGGCCTCGAAGCCGTCGCCCAGGTAGTCCTTCCACTTGGCGAGCACGCGGTAGGGCTCAACCCAAGCGTCGTCAGTGAGCTTCTGTTCGCCCTTGATTAAGGCCAAGCGGCCTTCCTCGCCCTTCCAGTACGTCGGGCCGATGTTCTGGTAGCCCATGGTCGCGGCTTCCCAGAGGTCCTTGGTGCCCATCGCCATCGGGATGTAGTTGCCGTCGGCCTTGATCTTCTCAAGAACGGCGAAGAACTCTTCCTCGGTCGTCGGAACCGCAAGGCCGAGTTGGTCGAAGGCGTCCTTGTTGTAGATGAATCCGTGGATGACCGAAGCCATCGGCACACAGAAAGTCGCCTTGCCGTCGTCGGTCGTCCAGGCGGACTTCGCAACGTCGGAGAAGTTTTCCATGCCCGCCAAGCCGGTGAGATCCGCGAGGTGCTTCTTGTTATAGAGTTCGAGCGAAGCGTCGAAGGGGCGGCAAGTGATGAGATCGCCTGCGGATCCGGCATCGAGCTTGGCATTGAGGGCGGCGTTGTATTCGGTGGGGGCGGACGGCGAGAAGACGACCTTGATGCCCGGGTTCTTCGCCTCGAAGGCGGGGATCAGCTTTTCCTGCCAGATCGCCAAGTCATCGTTGCGCCAGCTCTCGATCGTCAGCGTCACATCCTGGGCCTGGACAAGCCCGGCCGAGCCGAGAATGCTCGACGCGAGTAGCAAGCCTTTCATTGTTGTGCGGGTCATGCATGTTCTCCCTTTTATAGGCGCCGCCAAGGCGCGGTTTGGATCCCAGTTTTATCAGCGCGAGACGGTTTCGATCGCCCGGCGTAAATTTTGATTGGCGTTCTTGAGCGCGCTTTCGGCGGCAGCAACATCCTCGGCCCCGGACGCGAGCAGGATCGCTACCTTGACCGAGCCTGAGGCAGCTTTGATCAGCCGACCGGCCTCGGCAGCACTGACGCCGGTGATGTCGCAGACGATGCGCATCGCGCGTCCTTGCAGCTTGATGTTATCGGCACGCAGATTGACCATGTGCCCGTCGAGCACATGGCCGAGATGAATGCCGACCAATGTCGAAAACATGTTGAAGGCGATCTTCTGCGCCGTGCCCGCGCCCATGCGGGTCGATCCGGATACGACTTCCGGCGGCGTTTGCAGCAGAATTGAGACATCGGCGCCCTTGAACAGGGGCGCGCCGGCATTATTGGCAATGGCGATGACTTTTGCGCCGCGCTTCTTCGCTTCGTCGGCGGCTGCGAGCGCATAGGGTGTCGAGCCGCTGGCCGAAACAGAGATAAGGCAGTCGCCGGCCGCGATTCCGGCATTGCGCACATCTGCGCGCGCAAGATCCATGTCGTCTTCGTAGCCACCTGCGAGATCGGTAAGGCTTGCCGCGCCGCCGGCAAGAAGAATGACGATCTGCTCCTGTGGAATGCCATAGGTGCCCGGCAGTTCGAGTGCGTCTGCCATCGCCATCAGACCCGAGCTTCCCGCACCCGCATAGGCGAGCTGCCCGCCCGCCGAGAGGACTTGTGCCGCAAGTGCGGCCGCCGCCGAGATCTGCTCGATCGCCGCGTCGACCGATTTTGCCGCCGCCTGCTGGCCGGAGGCGAGCAGGCGAAGCGCGAGCGCCGGATGCATCACATCCAGGCCCTTGGCTTTGTCGTGGCGCTCTTCGGTCTTCGCTGACGGCATTGGCTGCGCTCCTCTCCCGTGAATTAATGCCAAAAAAATACCAATTGTCTAGGAGAATTTTAATTTTTGTGCCTCCTGGCGGCAAATGTTGAAAATAATCGCGGAAAAACAAGGATTTATTTCAAATGTTAGATGCCCTGAGAAATCTCGCTTGGTTATTGGTCTTTTTTTGGTATCTTATCTGACGGAGGTACCCATGACGTCTTATTTGATCGGAATCGATGGCGGCGGAACGAGTTGCCGGGCGGCCGTGGCCGCGCCGGACGGTCGGATTCTCGGCCGCGGAAAGGCTGGTGCCGCAAACATCCTTACCGACCCGGAGACGGCACTCGCGAATATAGCGGAAGCCTCGCGCGCTGCCTTTGAAGATGCCGGCCTCGATCCGGCAGGGATCACCGCGGCCAGCGCCATCCTAGGCGTCGCGGGCCATAATGTCGGCGATGCCGTGCATTACGTGAAACGGCGCCTCCCCTTTGCGGCGGCAGACATCGAGTCCGATGGACTGATCGCGCTCCAGGGCGCACTCGGCGAAAAGGACGGCGCGGTCGCAATTCTTGGTACGGGCACGATTTATATCGCGCGCCGCGGCGAGATCGTCAGCTATATTGGCGGCTGGGGCTTTACGATCGGCGACCACGGCAGCGGTGCGCGCATCGGCCATGCGCTGCTGCAGGAAAGCCTGCTCGCCTTTGATGGTATCCATGAGGGATCGCCGGTAACCGATTCCGTCATGGCAGAATTCAACAATGATCCGAGGGATGTCGTCGACTTCGCACGGCTGGCTAAGCCCGGCGAATTCGGACGCTACGCCCCGCGCGTCTTCGAACACGCCGGACGCGGCGATGCCGTGGCGATGCGCCTGTTGAAGGTTGCCGCGACCACGGTCGACGAGGCGCTAGACGTGGTCGTTTCGAGAGGAAGCGAGCGGCTCTGCCTGCTCGGCGGCCTGGCACCCTTTTATCGGCCGTGGCTCGCCGAGCGCCACCAGAAGCATTTTGTCGAAGCGGAGGCGGACGCCTTGGCCGGAGCGGTGTCGCTCGCTGCCCAACGCTTTGGCTCCAGGCGGGAGGTTGGTGCATGAGTCAGCAACTTGCCGCCATCCTGCCGCTCGAAGGCCTGCAGTCGGGCGGGGCCGGTCCGCTCTATCTGAAGCTCCGGCAGTCGCTGGAGGAAGCGATCCTCTCGGGCAAGCTCAACCATGGAGATGCGCTGCCGCCGGAGAGGGATCTCGCGGACTATGCCAATATCAGCCGGGTGACAGTGCGCAAAGCGGTCGATGACCTTGTGCGGGATGGGCTGCTCGTGCGCCGCCATGGCTCAGGAACCTTCGTCGTCAGGCCCGTCTCGCGCGTCGAGCAATCGCTGTCGAGGCTGACGTCCTTTACCGAGGACATGGCCCGGCGAGGCCTGAATGCGCGGGCGGAGTGGCTGGAGCGGGGACTGTTCCACCCGTCGCCCGACGAGATGATGACGCTTGGCCTGCCGGCCGATGCCCTGGTCGCGCGTCTCGGCCGCCTGCGCATCGCCGACGGCATGCCGCTGGCGATCGAGCGCGCCAGCATCTCGACCGAGTTCTTGCCGGATCCGCTGGCGGTGACCTCATCCCTCTATGCCGCCCTCGACAAGACCCGTTCCCGGCCGGTCCGGGCGGTGCAGCGCATTTCGGCCTGCAATATCAGGGATCCTGACGCGTCGATGCTGGGCGTGGCGGTCGGCGCCGCCGGCCTTTCCATCGAGCGCGTCTCCTATCTTGCGTCGGGGCGCGTTGTTGAATTCACCCGCTCGCTCTATCGGGGCGATGCCTATGACTTTGTCGCGGAACTGACGCTTTCGGAGTCCTGATCCGCGCCCGCCAGAAAAAAGGAATAGATGATGCAAACCAACATGCGGCGAGAAATCGACGAGATCCCGGAAGCCGCTGCGCGGTTGCTGGACGGTTCGGCCGATGCCATGAAGGCGGCGGGTGCGGCGCTCAAGGCCAAGGACCCCGCGTTCCTGGTGACGATCGCCCGCGGCTCCTCCGATCATGCGGCGCTGTTCCTGAAATATGCGATCGAGCTCACGGCCAGCCGCCCGGTTGCTTCGCTAGGGCCGTCGCTCTCCTCGATCTATGGCGCCAATCTGAAGCTCGGCGGTGCGGCGGCAATCGCGATCTCCCAGTCCGGCAAGAGCCCGGACATCGTAGCGATGGCACAATCGGCGACACGTGCCGGTGCGGTGTCGATCGCGCTCACGAACACGGTGCCCTCGCCGATCGCCGACGCTTGTACCCATCCGCTCGATATTCTTGCCGGTCCTGAACTCGCCGTCGCCGCGACAAAGTCCTATGTTAACTCGATCGTCGCGGGCCTTGCGGTACTCGGCGAATGGACGGGAGATGCGGCGCTCAGGCGTGCCGTCGCCGATCTGCCGAACCAATTCGCCAAGGCTGTGAAGCTCGATTGGCAAGATTTCGCCGCCGATCTCGGCGAGGCCGAGTCGCTTTACGTGCTCGGCCGCGGCCCCGCGCTGGCGATCGCCAGCGAAGCGGCGCTGAAGTTCAAGGAAACGTCCGGCATGCATGCGGAGGCCTATTCCTCGGCGGAAGTCCTGCATGGTCCGGTGGCGTTGGTCGGTGCCAAATTCCCGGTGCTGGCGCTTGCCGCCCGCGACGCAGCCGAGATCTCGGTGGTCGAAAGCGCCGATGGCATGAGCAACAAGGGCGCGGTCGTGCATGTCACTTCGGCGCGGGCTCAGAAGGCGAAACGCCTGCCCTTTGTCGAAACGGGGCATCCGATCACCGACGCGCTGACGCTGATCCTGCCGTTCTACGGGTTCGTCGAAGCCTGGTCGCGCTCGCGCGGTCTCAATCCGGATGCGCCGGCCAGCCTCAAGAAGGTAACGGAGACACGATGACTGCGAAGAAGAAAATCACCGGTGCGCGGATCTTCGACGGCATCGACTGGCACGACGGCGGGGTTCTCGTCATAGAGGCGGGCCGGGTAAAGGCGATTGTTCCGGCCGCCGCCGCACCCGCTGATGCCGACGCGATCGACGCGCACGGCCTGCTTCTCGTTCCGGGTTTCATCGACTTGCAGGTCAATGGCGGCGGCGGTGCGCTGCTCAATGAGCAACCGACGCTCGAAGGCATTCGCCAGATTTGCGCCGCGCATGCGAAGTTCGGCACGACGGCGCTCCTGCCGACCCTGATTACGGACACTCGTGACGTGCGGACTGCGGCCATCCACGCCGGCCTCGAGGCGAAAAGGGCTGCGGTCGCCGGCTTTCTCGGCCTGCATCTTGAAGGCCCGCACCTTTCGGTCCCCCGCAAGGGGGCGCATGACCCGTCGCTCATTCGCCCGATGGACGAGGCGGATCTTGCGGAAATGGTCGCCTGCGCGCGTACCCTGGGCTGCCTGATGGTGACGGTCGCTCCGGAAAATGCCACGAGAGAGCAGGTGCGGGCGCTTTGTGACGCCGGCGTTGTCGTCAGCCTGGGGCATACGGATGTCGGTTACGACACAGCTTGCAGCTACGCCAGAGCCGGCGCTCGGACGGTCACCCATCTCTTCAACGCGATGAGCGGTCTTGGCCACCGCGAACCCGGCGTCGTTGGCGCGGCGCTTGCGACGGGCACTCTGCATGCCGGCATGATCGCCGACGGCTTCCATGTCGACCCGGCGTCGATGGGCATCGCGCTGCGGGGCAAGAAGGGTCCGGGACAGATTTTTCTGGTGACCGACGCGATGTCGCCGATCGGTACCGAAATGACCAGCTTCCATCTCAACGGCCGCGAAATCCACCGCCACGGCGGTCGCCTGACGCTTGCCGACGGGACGCTCGCGGGAGCAGACATCGACATGCTGTCCTCGGTCCGCTTCGTCCACGAAAAACTCGGTCTGCCGATCGAGGAGGCGATTCGCATGGCCTCGGCCTATCCAGCCGATGTCATGGGCATTGCCTCCCATAAGGGACGGCTCTTACCCGGAACGGACGCCGACTTCGTGCTGTTGACGCCGGAGCTTGCCATGAACTCCACCTGGATCGGCGGAGAGCATGTCTTTTCTGCTTAGGTGTCAGATGCCTGAAGCGCGTTCAATCGCGCCTTCAGTGCCTTGACCGTTCCCGCATCCGTCCGGCGCCGGTCTCCCGAGACGAAGCCCATAGCCACCAGCCGCGGGTCTTGAGCCGGTTCACGAACGGAACAGGAGGAATGGATCTCCGTTGCGGCGAGCCTCGGCAGCAGCGCATCGATCGTGTCGATGCTAACGCCGGAGCCGGGCATAATGGAAATCCTGCCGGCCGCCAGCCCGATGAGGCGCGCGAGGGTGTCGACTGCTTCCGGTGCGGTTTTCGCGCCACCTGAGGTCAGAATCCTTTCAAAACCCAGATCTTCCGCGATCGCCATCGCCTCAGCGAAATCCGGAACGAGATCGAAGGCTCGATGAAGTGTCAGCCCCAATCCCGCCGCGTGGCCGGTGAGCTTGCGGAGCATCCTCGCGTCGAGACGGCCATCCGGCAGCGATGCGCCGAGGACGACGCCGGCAAGTCCGGCATCGCGGGCCGCATCGATGTCCCGGCGCATGGCATCGAGATCGGTCGGGCCGTAGACGAAATCGCCGGGACGGGGGCGGACCATCGCGTAGACCGGCACCGGTGGCGGACCGGCGAGCGCCATCAATCCCGGGCTTGGTGTCAAGCCGCCGAGGGCAAGGGCCGAGCAGAGCTCAATTCGATCCGCGCCGCCCTCGATTGCCGCCATCAAGCCGTCCGCGTCGTCGACGCAGACTTCGAGCAGGATGCCGCTCATGCGCCCTTTCCTCCAAAGCCAAGTAGCGCCGCGCCGATCAGGCCCGGTTCCAGCCGGCAGTCCCCACGCACGACCAGCGGCCGATCGAACTGCCGGAGGATGCGGCCGCGCACGGCGCCGTCGATTTCGGCGAGCAAGGCCTCGGAGTTGGAGAGGCCACCACCGACCGGCACGATCGTCGCACCGGTTATGTTGATGACGAGCGCCAGGGGCGAGCTGATGAGATCGACAAAAATGTCGATGGTGCGCGCTGTTTCTTCGTCCCCGTTCTGCCAGGCCTCGATGATCTCGTGGCTGGAAAGGGACTTGTCGTGCACCGTCGTGTGCAGCCTTTCGAGCCCGCGCGCCCCGCCGATGGTGTCGACGCAGCCGCGTTGCCCGCAACCGCAGTCGAAGATCGGTACGGAAACGGGCGGATGTCCTGCCTCGGAGGCGAGGGCGGGCGCATGCCCCCATTCGCCGGCAAAGCCCCCATCGGCGTTGATCAGCTTGCCATCGACCACGAGACCGCCGCCGACGCCAGTGCCGAGGATCGCGCCGAAGACGATCCGGTGACCGCGCCCCGCACCGATGCCGGCCTCGGCAAGCGCAAAGCAATCGGCGTCATTGGCGATCACCACAGGCAGGTGCAACGCGGCCTCGAGCTCGGCGGCAAGCTCACGGCCGTCGATGCAGGGAATGTTGGCGCATTTGATCCGGCGGGTTTGCGGATCGATGACGCCGGTAATCGAGATCGCCACCCTTTGCGGCAGGCCGCCCGCCTCGTCGAGCACCGACTCGAGTGTCGCGACGAAGCGGCGAAAGTCGCGAAGCGGCGTGATGCGCCGCGGCAAAGGGAATATTCGGTCGGGCGAATGCGTGATGGCACCCTTGATCGCGGATCCGCCGATGTCGAAGCAGATGATCATACCTCACCCCGGATGGTCGCCTCGGCAGCAAGGGCCGCGCTCAGCAGCCGATCGTCCTGGTGGTGCGGTGCGGAGAGCAGGAGCCCGACCGGCATTCCGGCAGCGCCCGTTCCGCAGGGGATGGAGATGCCGCAGAAATCGAGGAAATTGCCGATCAAGGTGTTGCGCAAAGTCTTCGCGTTGACCTTGAAGAACAGATCGTCGTCGACAAGAAGCGGTGCGATCGGCGGAGCGACGTGCGGCAATGTCGGATGGGCGATCAGCTCGCCAGGCCCAAGGCTCTCCACCGTTTCATGGATCAATTGGTCGCGTGCGTCGAGAAGGGCGATGTAATCACTGAGGGTGATCTTCTCGCCGAGCCGGGTGCGGGTGACGACCCGCGGATCGATCCTTGCCGCTTCGGGGCCGGCAAGACGCTCGCGGTGGAGGGCATAGGCTTCAGCCGTCACCAGCGCGCCGTGGCGCGCCATCAGATCGAACACAGCCGCAAAGCTCGGGAACGGCGCGCGCCTGAATCTGACGCCCGCCGTCTGCAGCCTCTTGATTGCCGCCTCGAAGGCCGCGACCACCTCCGATTCGGCTTCGTCGAAGACGATCGTTTCCGGAATGACAAGCGAGAGATCGGCAAGCGCGGCACGGCGGATGACCGGTGCGGTCAGGCTGTGCAGGGCGGCATCTGCCCACACCGCATCCTGCACCGTATGGCAAAGGGGGCCGAGCGAGTCGAGGCTCTCGGCGAGCGGAAACACGCCTTTCATCGCATAGCGCCCGCGCGTTGCCTTGTAGCCGACGATGCCCGTCATCGCCGCCGGGATGCGTACCGAGCCGCCCGTGTCTGAGCCGATCGCGAGCGGTACTAGGCCGGCCGCGACAGCTGCCGCCGAACCGGAGGAGGAGCCGCCGGGAATGCGATGCTCATCCGGCGACGCGGGATTGCGCGGCGTTCCATAGTGCGGATTGATGCCGAGCCCGGAGAAGGCAAACTCGCTCATGTTCGTGCGGCCGACGCTGACCATGCCGGCAGCCGCGAGTGCACCAACGACGGGAGCGTCTGCCGTTGCGGGAGGGTTATCCTTGAAGACAACGGAACCCGCCGTCGTCACGCTGCCGGCAAAGTCGAAAAGATCCTTCCAGGCGACAGGCAGCCCGTCGAGCAGGCCGAGCGAGCGCCCGGCCTTGAGGCGACTTGAGGCGGCTTGGGCTTCCTTGAGTGCGCGCTCGCGCGTCAGACCGACGAAGATCGACTGGTCCGGATGACTCTCGATGCGATGAAACGTCTCTTCGGCGAGTTTGACAGGATCGAGCTTGCCGGACTGGACAAGAACCGCGAGGCTCGCGAGCGTTTTCAGATTGGTCATTTCGTCTCCCTGGCTCGCCGCACGGCATTGCCGATGCGACGCAGCCTGCATCGATTTTAGGCATAGCATATCGTCCTCCGTCCGGTTTGCCAGGGTTGCGAGCAATGACCTGCGCGATTTTTGCCGGCGGCGGGGCGGCGTGGCTTGCACCCGCAGATAGGCCGCTGCCTATCTTGTCGTTCCCGATGGACCTGCCTACATGCCGCTTGGACCTTTGCTGCCGATGGAGAGCGGTTATGATCATTGATGCGGCGCGACTTGCCTTCGCCAACCTTTTCGCTTCGGAGACCCGCTCGGTCTTCTGGAAGGTTCTTGGGCTGACGCTGCTTGCTCTTATCGCCCTTTGGTTCGCGGTGCGCGAACTGTTCATCTGGCTCGCACTTCCGTGGATTGACACGCTAATGCCCGGCACGCCCGAGTGGGCCGGCTGGCTTACATTCATCGTAGGCATCTTCGCGAGCTTGGGCCTGGCCTTGGCGCTTGCCCTTCTGCTCGCGCCAGTCACAGCGCTCATCGCCGGCCTCTTCCTTGATGACGTTGCCGAGGTGATCGAGACGCGCGACTATCCCGATAGCGCGCCGGGCAAGCCGCTGCCGCTTTTGGCGGCAATGACCGGATCGGCGAAATTCCTCGGCGTCGTCATCGTCGGCAACATCGTTGCACTCCTGCTGCTGCTCGTGCCGGGGGTCAATCTCATCGCCTTCTTCCTCGTCAACGGCTATCTGCTCGGGCGGGAATTTTTCGAGTTCGCCGCCATGCGGTATCGTCCGCCCGCCGAGGCGCGGCTCTTTCGTGTCAAACACCGTTCGACCGTGTTTCTCGGTGGACTCGTGCTCGCGGCTTTCCTGGCGGTGCCACTACTCAATCTGCTGACCCCGCTCTTTGCTGCCGCCATGATGGTGCATCTCCACAAGATGCTTTCGGCCCGCGATCCCGGCTTTTCGGCGGCTCAAAAGGCGGCGGCCGGGGCGTGATGTCGAGCGCTTGACAGCGCGACCGTCTTGGACAACGACAACCCAACGCCAGATGCAGGAGTAACAACATGAGCGACGCAGACGACCGGATCACGCGTCTCGAAGAAATGCTGGCGCACCAGGCGAAGACCATCGAGGAGCTTTCGGACCAGTTGGCCGAGCAGTGGAAGGTGGTCGAACAGACCCGGGCGAAGCTCGACCGCCTAACGGAGCGCTTCCTGAGCCTGGAGGAGCAGGCGCGCGATGCGATACCGGTGACCCGCCCGCCGCATTACTGAGTCAATCAAATGAGAAGTGCAGGCGGAGGACGCGTTTCATGATGCTCCGCCTACAGCGGCGCATGTCTTCTGAGACGCGCAAAGATCGCTGTAGCAAGTTGAATCACGTAGAAACGAAAAGGCCGCCTGCTTCACTTGAAACAGGCGGCCTCTTTGATGTCAGGTCACCGCAATTAGTAGGGGCAGGACTCGGTGCTCATATAGTCGTGCACCTGCACCTTGCCGGCAATGATATCGGCCTTCACCTTTTCGACCGTATCGTGCATCTCGGGCGTGATCAGGGCCTTGTTGTTGTCGTCGAGTGCGTAGCCGACGCCGTCTTCCTTGAGGCCGAGGTTGGAAATACCAAATTCGAACTTGTCGTTTTTGGCGGCCATGAATGAGTCATAAACGGCGACATCGACGCGCTTCAGCATCGAGGTCAAAACTTTGCCCGGCTGCAGCATGTTCTGGTTGGAGTCGACGCCGATACCGAGCTTGCCGGCGTCCGCTGCCGCCTGCAGCACGCCCACGCCGGTACCGCCGGCGGCGTGATACACGACGTCCGCGCCCTGGTCGATCTGGGACTTCGCGATTTCACCGCCCTTGACCGGATCGTTCCAGGCGTCCGGCGTAGTGCCGGTATAGGCCTCGAGCACCTTGACGTCCGCGCCGATCGACTTGGCGCCGCCGACATAGCCGCAGGCGAACTTGTGGATCAGCGGGATGTCCATGCCGCCGACGAAGCTGACGGTCTTCGACTTGGAAGCGAGAGCGGCGAGCACGCCGACGAGATAGGAGCCTTCCTGCTCCTTGAACACGATCGATTTGACGTTTGGCTTTTCGACCACCATGTCGATGATCGCGAATTTCGTGTCCGGATACTCCGCCGCGATTTTCTCGAGCGATGCCGCCCAGTTGAAGCCGGCCATCACGATCGGGCTATTGCCGTCGCTGGCGAAACGGCGCAGCGCCTGTTCGCGCTGGGCATCGTTAGCGATCTCGAATTCGCGGTATTCGATACCTGATTCGGCCTTGAACTTTTCGGCGCCGTTAAATGCCGCTTCGTTGAAGGATTTGTCGAACTTGCCGCCGAGATCGTAAATGATCGCCGGCTTGATGTCGGCGGCCAACGCCGTGGCGGACATCATGGAGAAAGCAAAGAGACCGAGAATGGTTTTTTTCATCGTGCAGCCCTGTCGTCGCTATTAATCTTATCGGGTCTGGCAGCAGCCTCAATGGGCCCATCCGCGCAACCCGCCCCTCTCTTGTTAAGGCTTGGGTGGCCGCATCCTTGCACGGCTTCTGCAAAAAAAACACTCAAAATTTTTCGGATGGTAAAAAAGATGCGGCGCCCCGCGACAGGTCGCCGAACGCCGATTCCAAGGCGACAATCGGCACGCCGTTGCTGCTACACCGCCGCGCGTCCAACCGGACGCGCAAAGGTCGCCGTGGCAGCGATCAGGCCGCAAATCGCCCGGCGGCGGGGCGCTTCTTGTAGCCCGCCATCCACAGCAGCAGGGCAAGCACCAAGAGCACCGCGAAAGCGGGCCGGGCAAGAAGCCATTGCAGCGCCGTCATCCAGATGGCAGGGCCTGCATCCGTGCGCTGCAGACTGTGCACCCAATTGAGCGCCTCCGGACCAAGGGCGGATATGGCATCGGCGAGAGAGGTCATCGCCGGCTGCGAGGCGGCAACGGACTGGATCGCATCGACGGTCCCGGCCAAAACCGCCATCGCCAGCGCGAGAAAGCTTGCAAGCTTCAGCAGCAACCGCATCTTTGTCCTTTTGGCCGCCGTGGCGCGATGCACGCCCGATGCGCGCTTCTCCGATCATTCACGCTTATGGCAAGAGATAAGCCCCGCAAGTTGCGAGCGCAATGGTCGACTTCGCCAAGACCATCGCACAAGATGTAAATAAACTGTCAGAAAGCAGTTGATCCCGCGCGGATCATCGGTATATATCGCGCCCGTCCGCCGCTTCGTCCGGCGCACGCCGGAGGAGCTTGCTCTTCCCCATCCAGCCGGATTGACCAGCGGCTGTTTCAAGGATGGACAGGTGGCCGAGTGGTTGAAGGCGCACGCCTGGAACGCGTGTATACGTGAAAGCGTATCGAGGGTTCGAATCCCTCTCTGTCCGCCATCATCCTTTCTGTCCAGCCCGAAGACATAGGTAACAGTTTGTACCTAAGACATGGGTGACAACCTCGTGCCGAACGGGTTGTCGATGGTTTGCAAGGTCCTCTGCTCCAGGTCGATATATCCCAAATCATAATGCAT
>NZ_JADYVD010000056.1 GCF_020193575.1 Ensifer sp. IC4062 | reverse complement strand
CCAATGCACCCTCCATGGGGTCCCCGAGCACCGACCATCGTCCCTCGCGTTCCATAAGTCGGGCGTCATTGCAAAGTAGCGCAGCGCGGATCAGTTCGTCGCGCGCGGCGTCCGGCTGTGCTTCACGGCCGCCCGACGACATCAGCCTTCCCTCCGGCGCATATCCCGAACCCGAAAGCTCCGTCACCCCGAGCGCCGTGACCACTTGGCGCACTGTCATTTCGTTTTTTGTCAGCGTGCCCGTCTTGTCGGAGCAGATCACCGATGTGGCGCCCAGCGTCTCGACGGCCGGGAGCCGTCGCACGACCGCGTTGCGTGCTGCCATCCGACGGACTCCGATCGCCAGCGTGATGGTGATGACCGCAGGAAGGCCCTCAGGCACCACGCCGACCGCAAGCGCGACCACGACCATCAGGGCTTCGAGCCAATCATAGCTTCTCACCAGCACGGCGAAAGCGAACAAGGCTGCAGCAGTACCAATCGCAAACCAGGTAATCATCCTGCCGAAATCGTTGACCTGGCGCAGCAGCGGCGTGATCAGCGTCTGCACCCTGCTGATGAGGTTTGATATCCGCCCGATCTCGGTCTTGTCACCCGTTGCCACCACCACGCCATATCCCTGGCCGGTGGTGATGAGCGTCCCCGAATGGAGCATCGAAAAACGGTCGCCAAGCGAAGCATTCTCTGGAGCGGGCTCTTCTTTCTTTTCCGCCGCAAGCGACTCGCCGGTGAGGATCGCCTCGTCTGCGGCGAGGCCGCGGGCGCGCAGCAGTCTCGCATCGGCCGGGACCTTATCGCCAGCCTCAAGCGCGACCACGTCACCGGGGACGATCTCACGTGCATCGATCTTGTGGCGCTCGCCCTCGCGCACGACCGTGGCCTGCGCCGCGATCATGCTGCGGATCGCATCGAGCGCCTGCTCGGCCCGTCCCTCCTGCACGAATCCGACGACCGCGTTCACCAGCACCACGATCACAATCACGGCTCCGTCTACGACATGGCCGAGAGCCACGGCAGCGATCGCTGCGCTGAGCAGGAAATAGATCAGCGCGTTGTTGAACTGTGCGAGGAAGCGAAGCAGCGGGTGGGCGCGAGCGGTCGCCGGCAATTCGTTTGGGCCGCAGACCTTCAGGCGGTGCGCGGCTTCCCCATGAGTAAGACCATCGAAGCCCGTCTGCAGCGCCGCACATATGTCTTCGGCCGTCCTTGCGTGCCAGTGCTGAGGCTGCGATATCGCGTCAACAATCGTTCTCGCGCTTGCCGTCTCGGTCGCCATGCCACCGCCTTTCGGTTTCTCGAACATCGCTCTGAACAGTCTCCAGTTCGCATCCTCTATGCATTCGTGCTTCACTTCTGAAAGACGTATGTGCCTGGGGCGACCCCGTGCGTCACGTTGTGCCACTACTGCTGATTGAGCAAAGGCCTGCGCTTGGGAGGACGCATAAGCTTTCTCCGTCCATGGAGGCCCGGAAGCTGCGCGAGCCATACCGCACTGGAGCCGTCACTTCCTGGAGCCGCGATCCCGCAGCCGCGACGGTGTTTCCGCGTAAGGTCAACTACCAGAGTTTGTATCAACCATGGTTGACACAAATCAAACCGTGTTCAAGGGAAAATGAGCCTAGTGCATTTCACCGCGCGGGCGAATGGTTGGCTCGCTACAGATATGGCCCGGCCGGCGGGCGTCGGACGCCGCTTGTGACGTCCGGAGCCCTGGCTTCCGCAAGCTGAGAGAGGAATTCATCCATGAGCGGAGAATTGCCAAAGCGGCGATTAGCCCGTTCCGTGGCAAGTGAGAACTGAGGGTCCACTTCGGTGAGCTGTGCCATCGCGCGCTGCGCCCCCTGCACGTCTCCACTTCCGGTGAGGACTGCCGTGTGGATCAGCAGGCAATCCGCCTCGCGCGGCGCGCGGATCAGGCATTCCCGCAAGACCTGGTCGGCTTCATCGAGACGGCCGGCGGCGTAGAGTGCCTGGCCGTAGACATAGGTGTAGTACTCCGGTGCCATCGGATGGAGCCGCCGCGCCCGCTCGGCGTTGCGAACCGCCTCGTCATAGCTCCCGAATCGGACCTGCGCCTTTGCCAGCGCCATCAGGCTGTCCGGGTCGTTCGGATTGAGTTCGACCGCCCGTTGCGCGGCCTGCATGGCGCCGGCGTAGTCGCCGGCGACCGAAAGCCCGAAGCTCAGGACCTGATAGCCGACCGCGAGATTGGGATCGAGCCGAACGGCCTGGCGCGCCTCGCTGAGGCCCGTTTCCACATCGGTCCGAGTCGCCCTGCCGCTGAGGTTCTGCGCGAAGTCGACGATATAGGTCATGCCGAGATTGGCGCGCGCCGCGGCGTAGCCGGGATCGAGTTCAAGGGCACGATGAAGCAGCGCACGCGCAGCCATCAGCGCCTCGGCATCCTTCGAGCCGTGCTTGTAGCGGTCACGCGCCTTGAGGACGAGGTCGTAGGCCTGAAGGTTTTCGGTCGGGCGTTCGGCGACGTTCGACACTTCCGACTGGCGCACATAGGACACCAGATGTGAGACGATTTCGGCAGTCAGATCGGTCTGGAGCGCGAAGACATCCTCGACGCGCCGGTCGTACGTGCGAGACCAGAGATGGGCGCCGCTGCGCGCATCGATGAGCTGCGCCACCACGCGAAGCTGATCGCCGGCGCGCCGGGCGCTGCCTTCGACCACATAGCCGGCGCCCAGTCTCTCGCCGATCCTGCGGATGTCCTCCGCCTGACCGCGGAGCGCAAAGGTAGAGTTGCGCGCGATCACCTGAAGCTCGGGGTTTCGCGCCAGGTTGGCGATAATGTCCTCGGTCAGCCCATCGGCGAAGTAGGCCTGACCGGCTTCGCCACTCATATTGTCAAAGGGCAGCACCGCCACCGTCGGCCGAGCGTCGACAGGCTCCCCGCCTGCGAGACGCACGAGGCCGTCGGTCAGATCCGTGCCGATCGCCCGCAATGCGGGCACCTGGGCGAAAGCGGCAACGGCGACGAGCCCCGCGGCCCCAATCGCGACAGGCAAAGCGGCACGCCGGCGGAGCGCCATCCGCCCGATCCAGCCCCGGCCGCGCGCCGGCTCTGGTTCGAGCCGCACGGCGTAGACGGCGAGCGGCTCGGTTATGTTCTTGGCCTGCCTCCGCCCGATACTGTAGAACAGCTTGCTACGGCTCCGGTCGGCGCTGCGGACCACGGCCTCGCTCACGAAAATGCTGGCCGGGGCTGCCATGGCTTCCAGCCGGGAAGCGACGTTGACGCCGTCACCGAACATGTCGCCATTATCTTCTATGACGTCGCCCAGGTTAATGCCGACACGCAGGTTAAACGGCCGCTCGACGAAGCCGTTCTGGATCTCGATCGCCGCATCGAGCGCCTCGTTGACGCTCGGGAAGGTCGCCAGGAAGCCGTCGCCGGTGGTCTTGAAGGTGCGGCCGCCGTGCTTCTCGACGGCCGGGATAATCAGTTCGCTGAAGGCCTCGCGCAGGGCCGCGTAGGTCGAGGATTCGTCCTCGGACATCAGCCGTGTATAGCCGACGATATCGCCCGCTACGATTGCGGCGAGTTTGCGTTCCATCACGAGCCCTCGGCAGTTGTCGCAAGCATCTTCCTGACACCGCCCCTGCCCGTCCACTCAAAACTCTGTGTGTGCGCACCCTGCGTTGCGGATGCATTCACGATACTTGCCGCTCGAGCAACGACTTACGCGGCGGAGCGCATTTTTCAACGGTCCATCAAACCCGAAGCAGCGTCTTGATCGCGCGGCGCTCGTCCATGGCACGATAGCCTTCGGCGACGTCGGTCAGCGGCACCTCAAGATCGAAGACCTTGCCGGGGTTGATCTCTCGGTTCAGTACCAGATCCATCAGATATGGCAGGTAACGTCGCACCGGAGCGGGACCGCCCAACAGGCTCTTTTGAGCGAAGAACAGGTTCTGCCCGTCCAGTTGCACACCGTGCGGCACGCCCACGAAACCTATGTGACCGCCGGGCCGGGCGCAGTTGATCGCCTGCATCATCGATTCCTGCGTTCCCACGCATTCAAGCACCGACTCTGCGCCAACGCCGCTTGTCAGTTCCTTGATCCGGGCCACGCCTTCATCGCCCCGTTCCGAGATGATGTGCGTGGCACCGAACTCGAGCGCGAGGTCCTGCCGGCTCTTGTGGCGGCTCATCGCGATGATCTTTTCAGCCCCCATCTGCTTGGCGGACAGAACGCCCATCAGGCCGACGGCACCGTCACCGACGACGACGGCGGTCGAACCAGGCTGGACCCGTGCCGCATCTGCGGCATACCAACCGGTGCCAAGCACATCGGAGGTCGCAAGCAGGCTCGGGATGAGGTCTTCGGACGGCATCTCGGGGGTTGCAACGAGTGTTCCATCCGCAAGGGGAACGCGCGCATAAGGCGCCTGTGCCGCCGACATGAACTCGCGCTGTTCGCAAGACGACTGGAATCCAAACCGGCAGTGCGGACATGTATTGTCGGAAATGCAGAAGGATCCCACCACGAACTGGCCCGGTTTCACGGTCTTCACCTCGTCGCCGACCTCGACCACCACGCCACAGTATTCATGGCCCATATGTGCTGGCCCATCCATCGGCTGGAGCCCGCGATAGGGCCAAAGGTCTGAACCGCAAATGCAGGAAGCCGACGGCTTGATGAGCGCGTCAGTGGGCTTAAGGATCTTGGGTTCCGCTACTTCCTCGCATCGGATGTCGCCCTTCCCGTGCAAAACTGTGGCAAGCATTGTTCATTCCTTTCAATGGGATTTCCAGGCGAGGTGTTCTATGCGAAGCAGAAACTCGCCGCGCGTCAGCAGGGGCTCGACACCGCCATCCAGACGGCCGAGCCGGATCAGGTCGCTCGTGGAGCGGTAGTTCCCATGGAAGAAGGCAAGATTGCCCCACGGGATATAGTAGCAGAGGTCGCCGGGAGCGGCATCGGAGAACGGGCCTCTGGCCTCCAGGTTCAGCTTGCGCGGGAGGTAGGCGATCTTCTCGTTGTTGGAGTAATCCGAGATCGTGAGATCAAGGGGCAGCATCGAGGCGAAATCGCGGGCCGACGGGTTGTCATGGAGCGTCGCCGTGAAATCTTGATCGGCAAAGGCGATGCGTATCCTCATGCTCGTCTCCTTCTGAGCCCACGCCAGAAAAGGCATGGCGGCGCCGGCGACAGCTGCGCCGAAGACAGCGCGGCGCGTCACCAAGCGGGATTGCCGTTTCATTGCGAATGCTCCCACTCGATCCAGGCCACCCAGGCGGCCAACGAGGAACCAAGCAAAAGGGCGGCAGCGAAGGCGAACGAACTCCACCATCCAGTCCAATCGAACAGGAGGCCACCGGCTGCCGCACCGATCGTGATCGCAAACTGGATGACCGCAACCTGGAGACCGCCGCCGGCCTCCGCATCGTCGCGCAGAACCCGGCTCAGCCAAGTCCCCCAGCCGACCGGCGCCGCCGTGCCGAAAAAACCCCACGCGATCAGCAAGGCTGCGACCGCGCCCTTGAGAGAACTCATGGCGATCAGCAGAAGGGCGAGCGCGGCCATTACGAGGGGAATGACGATGACGATCGAATAAAGGCGGGTGGAGAGCAAGCGGCTGATGCACCACGTTCCCGCGGCACCGGCCAACCCCATTGCCAAGAGAACCAGTGAAAGCGCGGAAACCGAGTAGCCCGAGACCGACTCCAGGAAAGGCCGCAGATAGGTGAACAGAGCAAACTGTCCCATAAACAGAAGTAGGATTGCTGTCATGCCCAAGGCAACCTGACGGCGGCGCAGAAGGCGGAAGACGTTGCCTTGCGTCGTGCGGCGGCTCGGCGGCAATGACGGCAGGCTCATCCACTGCCATGAAAGTGCGGTGAGGGCCAAAGGCACCACGAAGAAAAACGCGCCCCGCCAGCCGATATAGTCACCCAGGAAGCTGCCGAGGGGAGCCGAAATCGTCGCCGCGATGGCATTTCCTGCGTTCAGCATCGCAAGCCCCTTCGGAACGGCGCTCTCCGGCACGAGGCGCATGACGACGGCGGTGGACATCGACCAGAACCCGCCGATCGCAATGCCGAGCAGCGCGCGCCCGCTCATGAGGGCGGCATGATTGGGCGCGAAGGTGACGATGAGACCGGAGATGGTCAGCAGCAGCGAGAAAATGGACAGGACGACCTTCCGGTCGATGTTCCGCGTGAATCCCGCTATGGAGAGACTGGTCATCACCGCGAACAGTCCCGAGATCGAAATCGCCTGTCCGACCTGACCCTCGCTCAGGCGAAGATCGCTCGCAATGGGCGTCAGGAGACTGACCGGCATGAATTCCGAGGCAATGAGCACCGCAACGCAAAGCGTCATGGATACGACCGCGCCCCAAGCGGCTGTGGGTTTCGCCAGACTCTCGTCGAATGTTGCATGGGCCATGTGTCTATCCGCAAGGTTCGAGGTCTCTCGGCTTTGCCTCGCCCCCCATGTAGCAGCCGGAGACCGATGGCATTAGCCGCCATAATTCGCTTGAATTTATCGATGTGAGGCATAAGTGCGGAGATGCGCGCTGCAGCCCCCAGAGTTCACGCTTCTTGCCTGCAGTTCGAGCGGCGGCGCCGCTGCAGATTCCGCCGCATCGAAAAGGCTGGTTCCGGGCCTAGCTAACGTGACCCAAGAAACTCGATGATCGCGCGCCGCTCGTCCGCGTTGTTGAAGCGCTGGGTCATGCGCGTGCCGCGCACCATCGTAGTCGGGTTGGTCAGGAAGGTCTCCAGCGTCTCGGGGGTCCATGTGACGCCGGAGTCCTTGAGCGCAGGGGAATACCTGAAGCCTCCGACGCTGCCGGCGGCTCGGCCGACGATACCCTGCAGGTTCGGTCCGACGCCGTTTCGTGGCGTGGCGATCTGGTGACAGGCGCCGCATCGTTGCTGAAACAGCCTCTGGCCCGGCGCGGAGTCCGCCTGCTGAGAGAAGGCAGGCGTGGCGACCCCAGCGGCAATGAGAAAAGTCAGAACGATGGCTACATTTTTCAACCGTCGACTCCCCTGAGATCGAATTTGGAGAGCGGCAGGCTTCGAAGGCGCTTGCCTACCAGAACGGAAACGGCGTTTGCGATGGCCGGGGGCACACCCGGCACGCCAGGTTCGCCAATGCCGCCCATGGGAGCGCCGCTTTCCACGATCCGCACATGGACCCGCGGCATGCGATCGGGCGCCAGGATCGGATAGCCGTCGTAGTTGCGCGCCTGCGGCATGCCATCGACATAGACGACCTCCTCGAGGAGAGCGGAAGAAAGGCCGAGCGCTACGGCCGAGTTCACCTGGGCATCGATGATTGCGGGATTGACGATGCTTCCCGGATCGATCGCCACCCAGACGTCATGGACAATGATCTCGCCCTGCTGCAACGACACTTCGGCGACCGTCGCGACCTCGCTGCCGAAGGGTGAGGCCATGGCTACGCCACGGGCGCGCCGCGTGCCGTCCTCCGCCGTGAATGGACCACGCTGCCAGCCTCCTGAGAGTTTCGCGACTGCTTCCAGCAACGTCCTGTGGCGTGGACTGTCGGCCAGCAGGCGATGCCGCAGTTCGTAAGGATCCTGCCTGCCCGCATCGGCCATCTCGTCGAAGAAGGTCTCGTAAAAGAAGTCGTTCATCGAATGGCCGACGGAGCGCCAGAAGCCGATGATGGCCGGATCGTCTACGTGAACCTGGCCGACACGCCGGTTGGGAATCGCATAGACCTTGCCGGCAATGCCCTCAACCGCCGAGCCGTCGACCTTGTCCGGCTGACGCCCGAACCAGCGGCCCGTCGGTCCTTCTCCCACCGCGACGGCCGAGAGCGCTACCGGCATTCCGCTGGCATCCAGTCCGGCGCGGAAACGCACCGCTGCCATCGGCCGCAGCGTGTCCCGCAGGAACTCCTCCTCGCGGCTCCAGATAAGCTTGACGGGCCGGTTCACCGCCTTTGCCAGGTGGATGGCCTGCGGGAACGGGTTGGCCGTTTGATAAAGAAAATGCCGTCCGAAGAAGCCGCCGAGCATCGGCGAATGGATGAGGACCTTCTCAGGCGCGATACCTGCCAGCTTCGCAGCCTCGGCCTGAAACATTTCGGGTGCCTGGTTGGGAATCCAGAGCTCGAGCGAACCATCGTCGTTCCAACGCGCAAGTGCGGATGGCGGCTCAAGCTGTCCATGAGCCAGATAGGGCGCGTCATAGGTCGCCTCCACCACGCGCGCAGCACTTGCGAGTGCGCTCTGGGCATCTCCCTCCGCTTCAAAGGCAACCCCGTCGCCGGTCGTCGCCTTCAACTTTGCCCTATGTGCCTCGGTGGAGAAATCGGCAGGCATCGCATGCGCTGTTCCGGCGGCCTCGGTCCAGGTCACCTGCAAAGCTTCGACTGCCATGCGAGCACGCCACCAGCTGTTGGCAACCGCGGCAACAGCCCCCGGCAGCCGGTGAATGGAATGAACGCCGGGCATTCCGCGGACGTCGGCTTCATTCTGCAACACATCTGGCTCCCCACCGAGACGGGGGCTGTGCTGCACGGCGGCATGGAGCATGCCGTCAACCTTCAGATCGATCGTATACTGGGCCTTCCCGGTCGACTTGTCGCGCACATCAAGCCGCGCGACTGGCTTGCCGATCCAGCGGAAGTCAGCACGATCACGCAGCACGACGTCGGTCGGGAGAGGCAACTCGGCGGCCGCATCCGCTATCTCTCCGTATGGAATTGCACGTCCCGAAGCGCTATGCAGAACGCGCCCCGGTTCGGTCGACAACTCCGCTACCGGTACGCTCAGCCGTGCCGCGGCGGCCTGAAGCAGCATGTGGCGTGCGGAGGCGCCGAGCTTGCGCATGGCGTCGTAACTCATGCGGACAGACATGCTGCCGCCGGTAAACCGTCCGCCGCCGGTCAGGAGATAATCAGGGCCGGGAGGTGCCCCCTCGACGACAAAATTGGCCGGATTGACATCCAGTTCCTCGCCGACAATCTGGGCCATGGCGGTGAAGATGCCCTGCCCGCCTTCGATGAAGGCGCTGCGGAACAGGACGGTGCTGTCGGGCCGGATCTCCAGAAACGCAGCAACTCGGGATCCAGGCGCGATGGTTGCAGCGCCTGCCTGCGCCCTGGCGCGAGCAGCCGGCAGAGTGACGCCGAGCACGAGCGCACCGAGCGAGGCGCCGAGAAAGCCGCGCCGCGACAGCTTGAATGGCTTGCCGTTCACGCTCGTCATGATTTCAGAGGCAATGGGCGACATGTCGTTCATGGCGGACCTCTCAATCAAGCTTCAGCAGCCTGCCGGACAGCAGCCGCGATTGCGTTGTAGGTGCCACAGCGACAGAGATTGACCATCGCAGCGGCGATGTCCTCGTCGGTCGGTTGAGGGCTCTGCTTCAAGAGCGCCGTTGCCGCCATAACCTGGCCCGACTGGCAGTAGCCACATTGCGGAACTTGATTGGAAACCCATGCCTCGACGAGCTTCTGGCCCACGGTGTCTTCCGTGATGGCTTCGATGGTCATGATCTCGGACCTCGCAACGCTCTCGACCGACGTAACACAGGAGCGCGTCGCCTGGCCGTCGACGAGCACCGTGCAGGCGCCACACTGCGCGAGCCCGCAACCGTATTTGGTCCCCGTCATCCCGAGTTCGTCCCGAAGAACCCAGAGTAACGGCGTATCCGGCTCGATATCGACCTCGTGTTTCGTCCCATTGATGGTGAGTTCCATAGCGGTGTCCTCAAGTGCAGACTGTGCGAAAGCGCGTGTCGAAATAGAAAGAGACTGCTTCAGCGCGACGGTAGCAAAAGCAATTCCTATGGATTAGTAGCCTCAATTCGCTTACATTTATCGATGCCAATCATAAATCGGAAACGAGTATCTGGACCGGGAGTGATGGCCAAGGAAGACTTCAATGACCTGCTATGGTTCCTGGCCGTGGCGGAGGAGCGAAGTTTCACGAGGGCGGCTGCCAAGCTCGGCATAACCCAGTCGACGCTCAGTCACACGATCAAGCGCCTGGAAACGCGCATCGGCCTCAGACTGCTGGCGCGTACCACCCGGAGCGTTGCATTGACGGAAGCTGGCGAGCGCTTGCTGCATTCGCTGGCGCCCCGGGTATCCGCCATACGCGACGACCTGGCGGCGCTCACGGCCCTTCGCGACAAACCGTCCGGCACGATCAGGATCACGCTGTCTGACCACGCTATGGAGAGCCTTGTCTGGCCCAAACTGGAGCCGGTCCTCTCGCAGTATCCCGACATCAAACTTGAACTCAGCCGGGACAACGGCTTGCGCAATATCGTCGAAGATGGATTTGACGCAGGCATTCGCCTCGGCGAGAGCATCGAAAAGGACATGATCGCGGTCCGGATCGGGCCGGACTGGCGCCTTCTGGCCGTCGCGTCGCCTGAATATCTGGCAAATCGCCCGCTACCGCAGCATCCCCAGGAACTGATCCAGCACAACTGCATCAATCAGCGCCAGACAACGAGCGGTGGGCTTTATGTCTGGGAGTTCGAGAAGGACGGGCAAGAGCTCCGCGTCAGGGTCGACGGGCAACTAACCTTCAATAGCTCCTACTCCATAGTCGATGCCGCCCTGAAAGGTCACGGCATAGGTTATGTGCCGGACGACCTTGTCAAGGAACACATCACGGCGGGGCGCCTGGTATCCCTGCTGGAGTCCTGGTCGCCCCCTTTCGCCGGGTACTACATCTATTATCCAAGCCGACACCAGAACTCCCCAGCATTCAAGGTCGTGGTCGATGCGTTACGGCTCCACGCCGTGTGATATTTGGAAAGCGACCTTCCGCGATTCCGACGTAGTGCTGAAGTGCAGGCGGTCGGCTTCCAGTATGGGATACCGCCTCCGGGGTATGTGCGGGAACGCGGGCTACCCAGTTTGATCAAATTGTCCCGAGCTCCGGAACAAGTGGCAGGTGGGGGTGTTAACCGAAACTATCGTGTTTGAAGCTCCGCCTTGTTCCGAGAGACCGCGATGGCCATCCACTTCAATCATACAATCGTGTGGGCTCGAGACAGTAAGACCTCGGCAGATTTCCTGGCCGACATGCTAGGATTGCCAGCGCCAAGGCGCTGGGGGCCTTTCCACATGGTCACGACTGACAACGACGCCAATCTCGACTACATGGATGCCGAAGGTGAGATCTTGCGCCAACACTACGCTTTTCTCGTCGGCGACGCTGAATTCGACGCGATCCTCGGTCGAATTCGCGAGCGGGACCTGCGCTACTGGGCTGATCCTGGCCAGAGAATACCAGGCCAGACCAATGACCACGACGGTGGACGGGGTCTTTATTTCGAAGACGCGAACGGCCATTTGCTCGAAATCATCACGCGCACCTATGGCAGTGGCGGCTGGAATCCCTGAGCTTGGCGCAAAGAGGGGCTACCCCTACACCAATCCCGCACAGGCAACGCCGTGCTGCTCGCCGCCAAGGGGACACAGATGTCAACCAACGCCCTCAGTGCGATTTAGGAATTCCATGAGCGCCTTGCGGGCGTGGTTGGGATGTCCTGCGGAAGCGCCCAGACCGATCTTCGCCAACACGCGGAACATCGCCTCCTGACAAGTGTTGAGTTGGAGAACGGCGTCACGCGCGCAGAACGCTACCGACGACGTGTCGCTGAACCCTAGACAGCCACGATGATCAACCAACCAAACGATCCTGCCGATGAGAACCTCGTGACGGTGTTCGGCGGAACAGGCTTCCTTGGGCGGCGGATCGTGAGTAGCCTTCTGGACAAGGCTGTCGTTGTACGTGCCGTCTCGCGTCATCCGCACAAGACCAAGTTGGATAACGCGTCCGGCAAGAGGCCATCTCAGCAGGTCGAGGCGGACATAATGGATCCGTCCTCGATGGCCGCTACGGTGGTCGGATCTCGCGCGGTTGTGAACGCGGTCAGCCTTTATGTCGAGCACGGTGAGCAGACCTTCGAGCGTGTCCATGTAGAAGCCGCGGCCGATCTGGCGGCCGCTTCACGGGATGCAGGCGTCGAGAGATTCATCCAGATTTCGGGCATTGGATCGAATGCAAGATCCCTTTCGCCTTACATTCGCGCCCGGGGCCGCGGCGAGGAGGCGATAAAGGCGGCGTTTCCGGGGGCGGTGATCGTCCGTCCCGCCGTCATGACTGGACCCGATGACGCGTTCATCACAACGATCGCGAGGCTGGTACGCCTCCTCCCGATCTATCCGCTGTTCGGCGATGGCAGCACTCGGCTGCAACCCGTCTATGTCGAGGACGTGGCGGAGGCCGTGAGCCGCTTGGCCTTAGGGCAGAATTCCACGGATGCTTCGATTTTCGAGTGCGCCGGTCCGCGCATTTATTCGTATCGGGAACTCGTCCGGGAGATCGCCATGCAACTTAATGTGCGAGCAAGGACGGTACCCGTGCCATTTGCGGTATGGACCATATTGGCGACGGCCACAGAATTTCTTCCCGCCGCCTCCCTGGCGCGCAATCAGGTCGATCTCATGCGTCTCGACAACGTCGCGGCAAAGGACCTGCCGGGGCTGGAAGAACTGGGTATCCAATCCCGCGGTATCGAGGACGTCATCCGCATGATCGAGCATGCGGCTTGAGCCGGAACCTTACGCTGCCTTCGAGGTTGGTCCGACTGAAAAGGAGGAATACAACCATGGCCAGATGCGACCAGTGCGGCAATGACTATGATAAGGCCTTCCAGCTGAATTTGGGCGACAAAACCTATACTTTCGACAGTTTCGAGTGCGCTATCCAGAAACTCGCGCCGACATGCCCGCATTGCGGCGTGCGAATAATTGGGCATGGTGTGGAGCAGGGCGACACGATTTTCTGCTGTGCGCATTGCGCCGAACAGGAGGGAGCCCACGCCCTTACCGATCGCGCTCCTTGACCGATTCGCATAGGAACTCTCGAGCCGAAGCTGCCCTTTCCCGACACGATGCGAGCCGCTTTGACCGTGACCGATAATCTGAGGGATGTCCCGGAGAAGTTCCCAGCCGACTGAACCCTGAAGCGTGGAAGCTGTTTCAGAGACCTTGCGGCTGGCTGCTTTCGGCTGCGGAGAGAATCGCCTTGATAAGGCGGTGAACCTTCAACGCCTCGCGCCCGTTCACGCGTGGCTCTCGTCCAGCATCGACGGCGTCAAGGAAATCGGCAAGGACCGCACGATGATGGTGGTGCGGGAAGGCCATCGGATCGGCGCCGGCACCACCGGCCATTTCGTCTTCGATTAATAGTTCAGTACCGTCGTGAAAGAAGGCGGCAAGGCTTCGCCCGCCGAGACGTGCCATGCCGCGTGTGCCGATGATGTCGATCTCGTCCGGGTAACCGGGGTAGGCGCAGGTCGTAGCACTTATCGAGCCGATCGCTCCGTTTGCGAAACGGATGGCTGCCATTGCCAGGTCTTCGGTCTCCATGCTGTGCACCTTGCTGGTTGCCGCATAGGCTGTGACCTCCTCCGGAAGGCCGGCAAACGAGACCAAAAGGTCAAGCGTGTGGATCGCCTGGGTGAGAAGCACGCCACCGCCATCGCGAGCGCGCGTGCCGCGTCCCGGCTGATCGTAATAGCTTTGTGGCCGCCAGTTGTGGAGACGCGCGGAAGCACTGACGACCTCGCCGAGGCGCCCCTCATTGATCAGCTTCGCAAGCGCCTCGCTGACAGCGCGGAAGCGGTGCTGGAGCACGATGCCGAGCTTTATGCCGGCGCGCTCCGCCGTCTCGACTAGAGCCTCCGCTTTCTCCCATGCGACCTCAAGCGGTTTTTCGAGAAGCACATGCTTGCCCGCTCTGGCTGCCTCGCGCACCAATTCGAGATGGGTATTGGGCGGCGTCAGGATCATGACGGCCGCTATCGACGGGTCACCGAATATGGTTTCGGCGGCGTCACAGCTCGGGAAACCATAGGTCTCCGAAAACGTCTTTCGCCTCGCAGGAGTCGGGCTGAAGGCGGCAGCGACCTCAACCCTATCTTTGAGGTCGAGCAGGCTTTTGGCATGCGGCGCCGACGCCATGCCGAGACCCATGAGCCCAATGCGCAGCCTTGCCATGTCGGTCCGTCCTTCAGTCAAGAATCCCCACCATGCGCCTGATCCGATGCGCTTTTTTCCGCGTTCTTTTACAACGGGAGGTCGTCCCTGCGCAAGAAATTCATCATACAACTTGATAAACTTTGTATGTTGACATTATTCATTACAAGCTCTAGCCATAATGAGCCTGTTGGAGGAGCGGGCCAAAATGCGGAAGCTGATCGATCCAGATCTTCTGTCTGCGGGGGAGTGCGCGCGCATTCTTGCCCGCAGCCCCTGTGCCGAGGTCACCGGCCTGCTGTTCCACAATGGTCTGAAAGCCATGCGCTGCTTCAATGACGCCACACCGGCGTTTCGGCATCCTCGCGCGCCATGGTCTTGCACGCCGGGTGGGCTGCGAATTTCTCGCGCGTGTCGTCGCGCGACGCCGCCTCACGGAGGAAGAGGCGTAAAAGCGTGAGCGGGAATTGCCTGAGAGCTCGAAAAGCAGGCGTACGGCTCTGAGACATAAAATCATGCGAAACGGGAGGAAAGCATGAAAATCTTAGTTAAACTGGCGGCGGGACTGTTGGTTGCCGCTTCATTCATGGCTAGCTCGGCCAGCGCCCAGACGGTGCTTCGCTCGTCCGACACGCATCCGGACGGCTATCCGACGGTCGAGGGGGTCAAATATTTCGGTGAGCTGGTCAAGGAGCGCACCGGTGGCCGCTATGCCGTCGAGGTCTACCATTCCGCGCAGCTCGGCGAGGAAAAAGACACCATCGAGCAGGTGCGTTCCGGCGTGATCGAGCTGAACCGCGTTTCGATGGCACCCTTCAACGGCACGGTGAAGGAATCGATCGTTCCGGCGCTGCCCTACCTCTTCCGTTCCGAAGAGCATATGCACAAGGTCATGGATGGCGCCATCGGCGACCAGATCAAGAAGGCCTTCGAAGGCGCCGGCCTGGTGGTGCTTGCCTACTATGACGCCGGCTCGCGCTCCTTCTACAACAAGCAGAAGCCGATCACGTCGGTGGCCGACATGAAGGGCCTGAAGTTCCGCGTCATCCAGTCCGACATCTTCGTCGATATGGTCGCAGCACTCGGGGCCAACGCCACGCCGATGCCTTATGGCGAAGTCTACTCGGCGATCGAAACGGGCGTCATCGACGGCGCGGAAAACAACTTCCCGAGCTACGACACCGCCAAGCACTTCGAGGTGGCCAAGAACTTCTCGCTCGACGAGCACACCATCCTTCCGGAGGTGTTCGTGATGAACAAGGCCGCCTTCGACAAGCTGACCCCGGAAGACCAGGAGATCTTCAGACAGGCCGCCAAGGATAGTGTCGCCAAGCAGCGCGAACTCTGGGCAGCCAAGGTCAGCGAGTCGCGCGCGAAGGTCGAGGCGGCCGGCGCCAAGATCACCACCCCGGACAAGCAGGGTTTCATCGATGCGATGAAGCCGGTCTACGAAAAGCACGTCACCGATCCGGTTCTCAAGAAGATGGTCGAAGACGTGCAGGCGGTTCAGTGACGAGACCGACGGGCAGGCCCGGCCTGCCCGTCACCTTCAAGGAATGAAGATCGTGACTATCGGATTGGCAAGAGTAGGCCGTGCGCTGTCCTGGGTGGGCACGTTCTCGCTTTGGATGGCGAGTATTGGCCTTGTCGTAATGACAGTTGTCGTCGCGTGGCAGGTTTTCTGCCGCTACGTACTGAATGACTCCCCGAGCTGGACCGAGCCCGGCGCCGTCATGCTGATGAGCTGGTTCATCTTCCTCGGCGCCGCGGTTGGCGTAAGGGAAAACTATCATCTCGGTTTCGACGTGCTTCTCTATGTCGTGCCCAAAGGCGGCAAGAAGTGGCTGCGCATGATCTCGGATCTGGTCGCGCTCGCCTTCGGCATCGGCATGATCTGGTACGGGATTCAGCTTGTCGGCCTCACCTGGGATACCGTTCTGCCGTCGCTGGGTATTTCGGGCGGATGGAGTTACCTGCCACTGGTCGCAGGCGGCGTCCTCATCAGCCTGTTTGCTCTGGAGCGCATCGTTCTGCGCCTTGCCGGCGAACCCATCGACGACCTGCTCGATGAAATGCCGCCGGCTGAGGTCGCCGCCGAATTCGACACTGCGGAAATAAAGGCTTGATGAAATGGATATACTGATCCTGTTCGGCGTATTCACGGCTCTGATGCTGATCGGCACGCCCATCGCCTTCTGCCTTGGCGTCGCGTCTTTCGCAACCGTGCTTTACATGGGGCTGCCGCCGCTGGTGATCTTCCAGCGGCTGAATTCCGGCATGAGCGTGTTTTCGCTGCTCGCAATTCCCTTCTTCATTTATGCCGGCGACCTGATGGTGCGCGGCGGTATCGCGCAAAAGATCGTCGCCTTCGCCGCCTCGCTGGTCGGGCATATCCGCGGCGGACTGGGGCAGGTTAACATCGTCACCGCGACGCTCTTCGGCGGTATTTCCGGTTCGGCGGTCGCGGAAGCCGCGGCGGTCGGTGGCCTCATGATCCCGCAGATGAAGGAGCGCGGCTACGGCGCCGACTATGCCGTCAACGTCACCTCCATGGCGGCACTGATCGCCCTGATGTTGCCCCCGTCACACAACATGATCATCTACTCGATCTCGGCGGGCGGCAAGATCTCGATCGCAGATCTTTTCACCGCCGGTATCCTTCCCGGTCTCCTCTATGCGGCGGCCCTGATGGTCACCGCCTATTTCGTTGCGCGCCGGCGTGGCTATCCCACCGAGATTTTTCCCGGGTTTGGCAGGGTCGGCCGTTACCTGCTGGTCTCGATTCCTGGCCTGCTGCTCATCGGCATCATCTTTGGCGGCGTCCGCTCGGGCGTATTCACGGCAACCGAGAGTTCCTGTATCGCCGTTCTTTATGCGCTCGCGGTAACTGTCTTCGTCTATCGGCAGATGACCTGGCAGGATTTCGTCCACGCTACCTTCGGCGCCGTGCGCACCACGGCCATGGTCCTGCTCATCATCGGCATGGCGGCCGCCTTCTCCTGGCTGATGGCGTTCCTGAAAGTGCCCGCCGCGCTGATCGACTGGATGAACACGATCTCGGAAAATCCCATCATCGTGCTCCTCCTGATCAACGTCCTGATGCTCTTTCTCGGCACTTTTATGGACATGGGGCCGACCATCATCATCTGCACTCCGATCTTCCTGCCGGTGGCGATGGCCTATGGCGTCGATCCGGTTCATTTCGGGGTGATCATGATCCTGAACTTCGGCATCGGCCTCAATACGCCGCCTGTTGGCGCTGTGCAGTTCGTCGCCTGTGCGGTCGGAAGAATCTCCGTCTGGGAGGCCATGCGCAGCATCTGGCCCTTCTATCTGGCGGGGTTGATCGTCCTTGGGCTCGTCACCTATGTTCCGGCCCTTTCGCTCTGGCTGCCGAGTGTGTTCAAGGGGTGACAGCGTCATGAATTTAACCGCCGACTTGAAGATCGAGCGCAAACCGAAGCTTTCTGAGCGCGTCGCGAGCGCGATCCGGGAGCAAGTTCTGAAAGGCGAGATCCCGCCCGGCCAGAAGCTGCCGACGGAAAGCCGGATGAGCGAGTTCTTCGGCGTCAGCCGCACGGTGGTCCGCGAGGCAATAGCGACCCTGGCCGCCGATGGCCTGGTTGAGCCGCGGCAGGGCGCCGGCGTCTTCGTCAAGGACCACCCGACGCTCGCCTTCGGCTCGATCAGTCTCGAGGTCGGCAACAAGATTTCCCACGCGCTGAACGTGATCGAGGTGCGAATGGGGCTCGAGATCGAAAGCGCGGGTCTTGCCGCGCTCCGACGCAACGCCGCCCAGGAAGCGCAGATCCAGGAGGCCTTCTTCGAGTTCGACCGTCTGCTCGAACGCGGCGAAGCCACCGGCAAGAGCGACTTCGCCTTCCACCGGGCGATCGCGGCTGCCACCAACAACCCCTACTATGTCGAAGTTCTCGATGCGCTCGGCACGCGGGCGATCCCCTGCGACATCGCCTCGCCCTGGGGCACCGACAGCGTGCTGTCGCGTGAATATCAGGAAAGCCTGCAGCGCGAGCACCTAGCGATCCTGAAGGCGATTTCCGCCAGTGATCCGGAAGCTGCCCGCGGCGCTATGCGCGCCCATCTGACCGCCAGCCAGGAACGTTATCGCGCCCGGCTGAGCGGCCAGCAGGCCGAGTGGGGCACGGCGAAACGCCGGGTTTGATTTCATTTCTCCAATTCGAGGACCGTGAGCCGATGACCGGAAGCCATATCGACTACACAATCCGTCACGCCGTCGACCCGGCGGCGGCCGCGCGCATGGACACCGATGCGTTGCGCGCCAACTTTCACATTTCAGAGCTGTTCCGGCCGGGCCGCATCGCGCTCACCTACAGCCACTACGACCGCATGATCGTCGGCGGCGCGATGCCGGTGGATGGCCCCCTGGCGCTCGAGACCATCCGCCCGACCGGCACGCCCCGCTTTCTCGACCGGCGCGAGCTGATAGCCGTCAATATCGGCGACCCAGGTCGCGTCGAGATGAAGGGTGAGAGCTTCCGCCTTGAACCGCGCGATATGGTCTATGCCGGATTGGGCGAGGAGGTTACGTTCTTGTCCGAAGACCCGGCGGCGCCTGCCAAATTCTACCTGCTTAGTGCGCCTGCTCACCAGGCGCTGCCGAGCCGCCATATCCGCATCGGTGATGCCAAGCGGCTCGATCTCGGCAGCACCGCCACCTCCAACGAGCGCTCGATCTTCCAGTTCATCCACCCGGAAGGCGTGAAGACGTGCCAGCTTGTTGTCGGCATGACGCAGCTCGCTCCAGGGTCTGTCTGGAACACCATGCCCTGCCACGTGCATGACCGGCGCATGGAAGCCTATCTCTATTTCGATCTCGCTGACGGTGCGCGCGTCTTGCATCTGATGGGCGAGCCGACGGAAACCCGCCATATAGTGATGGCGAAGGAGGAGGCGGTGCTTTCGCCGCCCTGGTCCATTCATTCCGGCTGCGGAACGTCGAGCTACGCCTTCATCTGGGCGATGGCAGGCGACAATGTCGATTATACCGATGTGGACATGGTGCCTATGGAGGCGCTCAGATGAGCGTGCCTTCCGCGTTCAGCCTTGTCGGGCGACGCATCGTTGTCACCGGTGCCAATACCGGCATCGGGCAGGGGATTGCGGTCGCGATCGCGCGCGCCGGCGGCACGGTGATCGGCGTGGGTCGTTCTTCCATGGACGAGACCGCCGGAAAGGTCGCTGAAGCCGGCGGAAGCTTCGTTCCCGCCAATGCCGATCTTTCGGACCGGGAAGCGACCCGCTCGCTGATTGACGGATTGTGGAACGAGCATGGTCCGCTGGACGGCCTGGTCAACAATGCGGGGATCATCCGCCGCGCCGACGCGACAGATCTCTCCGAGGTCGACTGGGACGACGTGATGGATATCAATCTCAGATCGTTGTTCTTCCTGAGCCAGTCCTACGGCCGTCGCCTCCTCGCCGAGCAAAGACGAGGCAAGATCGTCAATATAGCTTCGCTGCTTTCCTTCCAGGGCGGTATACGCGTCGCTTCCTATACGGCATCCAAACACGGCGCGCTCGGCATCACGAGGATTCTCGCCTGCGAATGGGCGGCCAAGGGCATCAATGTGAATGCGGTGGCGCCCGGCTATATCATTACCAACAATACCGAGGCGCTTCGCGCCGACGCCAGGCGCAGTGCCGCCATTCTGGAGCGCATTCCGGCCGGGCGCTGGGGCACGCCGGATGACATCGGCGATGCGACGGTGTTCCTGCTCGCCCCGGCCTCGGACTATATGCATGGCGCCGTCATTCCGGTTGATGGCGGCTGGCTCGCGCGATGAGGAGACGATGATGGACACGAAGCTTTTCGCCCGTGGCAATGAAGGTGAGTGGATCGAACTCGGACAGGGCAACCGCCGCCGGGTGATCCTGCACACGGACGAACTGATGATGGTCGAATTCGCCTTTGAAAAGGGCGGCATCGGCGCACCGCACTCTCACCCGCACGTTCAGGCGAGCTATATCGCGGAAGGCAAGTTCGAAGTCACTGTCGGCGGGCATAGCGCGGTACTTTCTGCCGGCGACAGCTTCATCGCACCGTCGGGCGTGGTCCATGGCGTCATGGCGCTGGAGGCAGGCCGGCTCATCGACAGCTTCACGCCGCATCGCGCTGATTTCCTGAAATAGGACACACCGCGAGGCCGGCTCGACCGGCTAAAGCGCGTCGCTTTCAATCGGACTCGTGCGACGCGCTTTAGGTCATTGCTTTTATGCATGTCGTTGTCCCAAAACCGCTGCGCACTTTTGGGCGACAATGCGTTAGGCCGCTTTGACGAGCCAGTCCGCAAACAGGCGAGCCTTGGAGGTCGCCTTAGGATGGATCTTCAAATGAAAGGGCACGGGTGACGGAATGGCGTCGGCCACCAGTTGGACAAGTCGCCCTCCTTGCATGAGGCTTTCAACGAGCCCGTCCCAGCCCAGTACTGCTCCGACGTCGTCCTGAGCGGCTTGAAGCGCGATCATGTAGTTGTTTACGGAGAAGCTGCGCCCTTTCGGCAGGGGGTGCCTGAGCGCCGAGAACCAATCGGCCCAGGTCGTCCAGCCGTTTTCCTCGTTGCTCATGTGAATCAAGGGTGCCTTGAGCAGATCCTCGACGCGGCTGATGCCATACTGCGCGGCGAAAGCTGGTGTGCCAAGCGCAACGATGCGATCTTGAAAGAGCTTGCGGTATTCGACGCCATTCTCCTGCGGATCGCCATAGTGGATGCTCAGATCGCAGCGACCGGTCATTCCCGGAACGTCGCTGGTGATCTGCGAGACGGTGATGTTGGGATGGATTTTCCAGAAGGCTGAAATCTTTGGCGTGAGCCACAGTGAACTGACCGCCGTGGTCGTCCGGATCGTCACGTCAACTGTTTCCGGGCGATCGCGTATCTGCGTGACGGCCTCTGAAATCGCCTCGAAGCCACGCTGGATCGCCAGGAACAGAAAAGCCCCTTTTTCCGTGAGCTCAACCCCGCGGCTGCGGCGCAGGAACAGGTTGCATCCGAGATCCGTCTCCAGCGCCTTGATCTGGTGACTGACGGCCGCAGGCGTCACGTTCATTTCCTGAGCGGCTTTCTTGAAGCTCGCATTGCGGGCGGCCGCCTCGAAGCAGATGAGAGCGGTCATGGAGGAGAGATCATAGGGCCTCGGCATGGGGTCTCTTGGAAAAGCACACGTTGTCAGAACATCGCTCGCAGAGCTCGTGAGATTAGTTAAACTAATCCATCATGAAAATAAGTGCTATTGTCAAAAAGGTTTGCGGCCAAGAAGATTCCACAACAGTTGAATTGTTCAGCGTGGAAACTTCCGATGACAGTCCCCTCGCCTTCCATACACGACCTGCTTGCGCGCCGCATTTCCGGCTACTCACTCGAGCAGCCGTTCTACACATCCCCCACCATCTACGAGCTCGACCTGGAGCATATCTTCTACAAGGAATGGCTCTACGCGATCCCGGCCTGCCAGCTCGTCAAGACGGGCAGCTATGTCACGATGCGCGTCGGCGCCTATGAGGTGATCATCGTTCGCGGCCGCGACGGAGAAATCCGCGCCTTCCACAATTCCTGCCGTCACCGCGGTTCGCTGATCTGCAAGGCTCGGCAGGGGCAAGTGGCCAAGCTCGTCTGTCCCTATCATCAATGGACCTACGAACTCGACGGCAAGTTGATCTGGGCAAATGACATGGGAGCCGACTTCGACGCGTCGAAGCATGGCCTGAAACCGGTAAATCTGCGCAATCTCGAAGGCCTGATCTACATCTGCCTGTCTGAGACGCCGCCGGATTTCGAAGCCTTCGCCGAGCTAGCACGTCCCTATCTGGCGATCCACGACCTGAAAGACGCCAAGGTCGCCTATACGTCGACCATTGTCGAAAAGGGAAACTGGAAGCTCGTCTGGGAAAACAACCGCGAATGCTACCACTGCAGCAGCAACCATCCCGCTCTTTGTCGTTCGTTTCCGCTCGATCCGAACGTGGCGGGCGTGTCGCCGGACGGGTCGGTTTCGGATGTCCTCCAGACGCATTTCGACCGCTGCGAAGCCTCCGGCGCGCCGGCGCAGTTCCGCATCGCTGGAGACGGCCAGTATCGCCTGGCGCGCATGCCGCTGCAGGAAAACGCACTGAGCTACACGCTCGACGGCAAGGCCGCCGTTAGCAAGAACCTCGGCCGGGTCGCCCTGCCCGACGCGGGCACGCTCTTGAAGTTCCATTATCCGACGACCTGGAATCACTTCCTGCCGGATCATTCGCTGACCTTCCGGGTGACCCCGATCAGCCCAATGGAAACCGAAGTCACCACCACTTGGCTCGTGCACAAGGATGCCGTCGAAGGCGTGGATTACGATCTGAAGCGCCTGACCGAGGTCTGGATCGCCACCAACGACGAAGACCGCGAGATCGTCGAAACCAACCAGCAGGGGATTCTGTCGCCCGCCTATGTACCCGGACCCTATTCGCCGAACCAGGAAAGCGGGGTTATCCAGTTCATCGATTGGTACGCCACCTGGCTCGAACGTTTGCTGACGCCGATGCGGCAGGCCGCGGAGTGAGGGGATGAGCGCATTCAAAAATCTCGCCTTCTGGAATGATGCGGAAGAACTCGAATGCGTCACCCGCACGCCGGAAGCCCCGAATGTCGTGACCTTCAGCTTCCAGAGCCCATCGGGCGCGCTGTTCAACCATGATCCGGGACAGTTCGTGACGCTGCAACTACCCCTTCCCGGCGGACCGCTCTATCGCACCTATACGGTCTCGTCCTCGCCCTCGCGGCCGACGGCGCTGACGATCACCGTCAAGGCGCAGGAGAGATCCATCGGCACCCGATGGATGCTCGACAATCTCCACAAGGGCATGCGCCTGAAAGCCATAGGGCCAGCGGGAAAATTCTCGATCACCCATCACCCGGCCGAGAAGTATCTCTTCATCTCGGCCGGCTCCGGCATCACGCCGATGGTGGCGATGACCACCTGGCTTTACGATTCCGGGCGCGAACCGGACATCGTTTTCATCAACTGTGCGCGCCGCCCCTCCGAGATCATCCTGCGCGACAGGATGGAGCTCATGGCGTCGCGGATCGTAGGGATAGACCTGAAATGGGTGGTCGAAGAGCCCGATCCCTTCCGGCCCTGGACCGGTTATCGGGGAATGTTCAACCAGATCATGCTGGGTCTGATGGCGCAGGATTATCTCGAACGCGAGGTGTTCTGCTGCGGCCCCGAACCCTTCATGCGGGCCGTTCGCGAGGCGCTTGCCGGTCTCGGTTTCGACATGAACCGCTATCATCAGGAGAGTTTCACGGCAGAGCCTGAGCATGCCGAGGACGTTCCCGAGGATGTGGTTCCCCAAGAACAGAACCAAGCCGAGATCGAGTTCGCTCTCTCCGGCATTACCGCCAGATGCAGCGAGACTGACACGATCCTGGCGTCCGCCAAGGCCGCGGGGCTGGTGATCCCCTCGGGTTGTTCGATGGGGATCTGCGGCACCTGCAAGGTCCGCAAGACAGACGGCCAGGTCCATATGGTGCACAATGGCGGCATCACCGACGAGGATATCGAGGAGGGATATATCCTCGCCTGCTGCTCCAAGCCGTTGGGCCACGTAAGCGTCGAGATATAGCGCGTACGTTCCGCGCCTCCTGGACCAGGCCCATGCGGAGCGGCGAGCTCGGCGTGTCATCCGGTTGAAGGATGGCAAATCACCGAAGGAATTCACGGATCGAAACCAGGACTTGGGTCTCGATCTCGATATTCTCCCATTCCTCCGGCGGATTACGGCGCTTGGCGCTGCCTGGGATATGCACCCCTAGCTCCGTCAACCGGCGAAGATGATCTCCCGTATGACCTGCAAAATTAGGACCCGTCGCCATCGGCGCAATCGCAATGACCGTTAGCCCCGTATTGGGGCACCGGTCGCTGGAGCGAAAGTTTCCCGCCTCCAGGGACCACGCCGCGCCGGAAAGGCCCGCCGACAGAATTTCGACCATGAGGCCAATATTCGCCCCCTTATAACCGCCGAACGGCAACAATGCGCCGAGCATTGCTTTTGCCGGATCGGTCGTTGGCGCACCGTCATTGTCGATGGCCCATCCCTCGGGAATGAAGACTTTCTCCGCCGCCGCCCGAACGATGTTCACAAAGGCCGTCGCGCTGGCCGCCTGATCGATAACCAGAGGCGCCTGCGGCGCCGGCAAGGGCGCCCCGAAAGCAAGCGGGTTCGTGCCGAACACTGGTTTCCCGCCCGCGGCGGGGGCCATCATCGCGTGCGCGTTCGCAAAGGCGATCGACAGCAGATCGTGCCCGGCCAGCCGTCGCACATAGTAGCCGAGCTCGCCGGCGGTATAGCTGTTCCTCTGCGTGAAGATGGCGATGCCGAAGGCCCGCGCCCGCTTGACCAGGTCCTCGAAGACAAAATCGAAACCGAGCTGCGCAATGCCGCCCCTCGCATCGGCATGAATGAACGCCGGCAGCGGATGCTCGATGCGAGGCCACGCCTTTCCGTCGATGCGGCCCTCGCACAGGCTTTGGAGGTAATCAAGGAAATGCGGAAATCCCACCTCCGGGCGCCCGTGCCAGGCGGCAGACAGGGTAGCATCGACGAGCGACTCCGCCATCGCGGCAGTTGCCCCGCATGCCAGACAGGCGTCGGTGGCAAGTCGCCGGATTTCGGCAACGGATAACGTCTCGATTTCGTCTGCCATCACAGCTCCAATGCGGCTTTCCTGCCCTCATAGAACGCATAGGGAGCCTGTCGAGGTGCCGCGCAATCGCCGATCTGCACGACCGGTCGACCGGCCGCCATCAAATCTTTCGCCAACCAGTTTGCCGGCATGTTTGTCGTCGCGAGCACCAGACAGTCACCCTCTACGAAAATCCGTTCTCCTGTGTTGTGGTCGCGCAGCGTGGCACCGTTGCCATGCCACTCGAGTATGCTGACCTCGAGCAGCCAGTTGACGCCAAGCTTTCTCAGGATGTGTCGAAGGGGCACATCCGCGGTCGTGCGCTGGAGTTCCTTGCCAACAAAAGGGTCCGGCGAAAGGATCGTAACCGTGTGGCCGTCTTCGGCAAGTTTCCAGGCCGTGCCGCAGCCCCGCCAGCCGCCTCCTTCATCGAGGAGTAGAACGCGCTTTCCCGGTCTCGCCTGGCGCGCCATGACCGCCTCTACGGTGAAGACATTGCCCTTTTCGATTCCAGGCAGCGTCTCGACCGCAGGCAGTGCCTTCTGAAACCCTGTTTCGGGAGAGTAGGACCCCGTTGCGGCGATCACGACGTCGGCGCCGTAGTCCCCGATCTCCGACGCCTCCACATAGCAGTTCAGGCGTACATCAACCTTGAGCTTCGCCAGTTGCCGCTCATACCATTCGAGGAGATCAAGGATCTGCGCCCGGCGCGGCTGCATGCCGGCCAACAGAAAGTTGCCGCCCAACCGGCTTGAGGCTTCCGCGAGGACAACTTCGTGGCCGCGCTCTGCCGCGACCCGCGCCGCCTCCAAGCCCGCCGGCCCTCCACCCACGACCAGAACTTTCTTGGGCTCTGCCGCCGGAGTGAATCGGTCGCCGCCCCATTCGAATTCCCGTCCGGCAGACGGGTTTATAAGACAGCTTATCCAGTAGTCACGCGACCGCCGGCCCCAGCACATCTGATTGCAGGAAATGCAGCCCCTGATGTCGTCCGGGCGATCTTCGCTTGCCTTTCGAGCGAGATGCGGGTCGGCGATCTGGCCGCGAACTATGGACACCAGGTCCGCCGCTCCTTCACCGAGCACGGTCTCGGCGTTCGCTGGCGTTCTGATATGGCTTTCGGCGATAACCAGCGCCTTTTTCACGGTTCGCTTGAGCACCGCCGAAAGGTCCGCTCCGAGTTTTTCCGGGTAGAGGAAGGTGGGCATCAGCTTATGGAAGTCCAGATAGCCACCGGACCCGCAACTGACGTAGTCGATCAGCCCCAGTTCATCATGGATGCCGACAATTTCGGCAAGCTCTCCTCTGGAGAGCGCGACGCTGAAATCCGGCTCGTCGCTCACCGCGAGGCCGATGATGAAATCGGGACCGCAGATTGCCCGGATCCGCGTGAGGATCTCTCGTGACATTCGTGTGCGGTTTTCCAGAGAGCCGCCCCAATGGTCATCCCGGCGGTTCGACCAGGGCGTCCAGAATTGGTCGACCATGCCGAGATAGGCGGCCCAGACTTCGACGCCGTCGAAGCCCGCCTCCTGGCACCGGCGTGCCGCCTGGACGAAGCCGTCGATCGTTACCCAGATCTCCGCCTCGCTCATCGGATGCGAGCCATCGCTGTCATGATAGCTCGGAAGACCTGACGGCGACCAATGCGGGTGAAAGGAATTGTCCGAATCGCCGTGAGCGCCGACATGATAGAGCTGCTGGATGGCGACGGCGCCGTTGTCCTTGATCGCGCTGGCGATCTTCTTGAAATGCGGGATCACGCTGTCGTCCGAGGGGCGAAAGTTCCCCCGAGTGAGGACGGCGGCCGGATGGACCGGCATCGGTTCCACAACGATCATGGCCGCCCCGCCGATCGCCCGCTCGGCGTAGTACGCCGCATGCCGCTCGGTCGGAAGGCCGCCTTCGGCCATGTTCGCCGTGTGGGCACCGAACACGACTCTGTTTCTTAAGGTGCGCCCACGCAGTTCGGCGGGTGAGAGCAGGTGTGGGAACAGCTTGGACATCAGGATTCTCCGGCCATGCGAGTGGGAGACACGCGTTGAGAGAATTCATAAAACCATCCCATTCGGTTCCCCTTTTGAAGAAGCCGGCACACGTTTTTTCGTTTGTTTTCGGCTGGATGGGCACGGCGCGCCGCGCGCGCCGTGCGTTGAGATCCGTCAGAGCGCAGCTTTGATCTTCTCGGCCGCCTCCGGAGTGACCCACTTCGTCCAGAGATCCTCGTTCTCCTCGAGGAAGTGCTTTGCGCCTTCTTCGCCGCTCGCCTGGTTGTCCGTCATCCAGGCCATGAGCTTGCTGACGGTGTCGTTGCTCCAGGCGCGCTTGTTCAGGTAGTCCATGACCTCCGGACCGACCTTCTCCGAGAAGGGCTTGGCCACCAGCGTCACGATGGTGTCAACCGGCCACGCGCTTGGCTTCGGATCGGGGCAGTCGGCCACGGTAACACAGCGCTTCCACTCTGCCGCGTCTTCCGGAACACCTGGTTCGAGCTTGACCATCGGATATTTTCCGAGAAGCGCTGTTGGCGCCCAATAATAACCGACCCACGCTTCCTTGGCCTCGTATGCCTTGGCGATAGAGCCGTCCAGGCCGGCGGCAGAACCGGTGTCGACGAGCTTGAAGCCGGCTTTTTCGGCATCGAACGCTTTATAAAGCTGAGAAGTGACGACGGTTCCGCCCCAACCCTGGGGGCCATTGAAGATCGCGCCCTTCTTGGGGTCTTCCGGATCGGGAAACAATTCCGGATGTTTCAACATGTCTGGAATTGTCTTGATGTCTGGATGGGCATCCGCGAAATATTTAGGAATCCACCAGCCTTGCACGCCGCCATCAGGCAGCGGAGAACCGACCTTGATAATCCGGCCCTCTTCCGTTCCTTTCTTGACAACGTCTGGCAGCAGATCGATCCACGCCTCCGGCGCGATGTCCGGCTCGCCTTTTTCCGCCATGGAGGTGATCGTCGGGACGGTATCGCCGATCGTGATTTCAGCATCGCAGCCATAGCCCTCGTTCAGAATAATCTTGTCGAGGTTGGAGAGCACTTCCGCGCTCTGCCAGTTCATGCTCGCGATGGTCAACGATCCGCATTCCGCGGCGCTCGTGACGGACGAGCCTCCCAGTACACCAAGCATTAGGCAAGTTGATGCAAGTAGATATTTCATTGCCGTTCCCTTTTCTTTTTGCGGCGTGTTGTTGAAGAGCAGGATGCCGCGTTTTGCCCGCTCCAATGGCAGCTAGGAGCGCTCTCCCATGCTCACCGATTTTCTCTGAGCGGCCGCAAGGCCATCCGCGACAGCGGCGTCAAAGCCGGCGGCACGCATTGCCTCGATCGCCGCGGCGGTGGTGCCGCGATAGCCAAGAAATGCTTCAACCGTGTCTGCAGGCTTCTCGTCGCGACGTTCAAGCAGGCGGCCCGCACCTATCAGGACCGAGGTCACCGCGCGCTGAGCGATCTCCCGACCAAGCCCGCGCGCCACGGCATCGTTCATCATCGCGGCGGCCAACAATGCGGGAAATGCCGGACCCGCCCCGGAAAGGCCTGTCAGGTAATCGATATCGCTTTCGCTTGCGACCTCGTCCTGCGTGCCGCAGGCATCAAAGATTGCGCGGACGATGGCGCGGTCCTGATCGGTTACATCTGCCGAGCCTATCCACGGCGTATAGGACTTGCCGACCTCAGCCGCAGCGTTGGGCAGGCTGCGCATAACTCTCTTCGTATTGTGGTGTTCAGCCAACTGACCCAAACGGACGCCGGCCATGACGGATATCACGAGCTTGCCATCGACATCGACCAAGAGCGGCGGCCAATCAGCAGGCCGCACCGACATGATAATCACGTCCGAACGGTCGGCTAGGTGTTGGTTATCGGTGGTCCAGAAGGAACCGGTAAAGCGCTGCGGTTGCTCCTTGCGATAAGAGAGGGAAAGATCATGCGGCTGCACCAAAGCGGCATCGAGGAGTGAAGCGGCAATTGATCCGCCGAGCCAGCCGCCTCCACCAACGATGCCGATTCTCAATGAGCCGCCCATCGTCGGTTATCCTCTCGCCTCGGGTTTGTAGCCGTGCCGCGAAAAGAAGCGGTCCAGCTCCCTTTGCTCCGGCACTTGGCCCGTGTAGATCGCGATGTACTCGGGGATCCGCTTCATGCGGGTGGCGATGTCTTCCTTAGTCTGCATCGAGATATAGCCGATCTGAACGAGATAGGTCGTGCGGGCGCGGACATCGGCGGTTATCTCCGAATGACCGAAACGGATGAACATACGCTTGAGGGCTTCCAATCGAAGCTGATCGGCGCGCTGAACTTCAGTCAGGATGTCTTCGGACTGGAGTGCCCAACTGCGCACGGCAAATTCAAACTTCGAGTCGAATAGGTCCTTGTTCAGCCAGCAATCGAATACGTTAAGCATCGCTTCAGCCAGCGATTCCGCGTACGCCTCTGACTGCTTCACGATGTTGCCGGTATTCTTTTCCCGCCACCGACCGATGAGCGCTGCCAACAGCTCTTCCCGGTCCTTGAAGAACCAATAGAAGCTCGTTCGCGATAGATTGAGCCTCTTTGCCAGCGGCAGAATCTTTACCGAGTCCACTCCGCCTTCGAGCAGCGACTCGTAGGCCGCCTCCAGCCATCCCTCCTGCGATCCGCGCCAGCCGCTGTCGTTTGCAACGTGCTCCATAAACACCTCCTAACAAATTGCGAAAGCACACACAAGAAAAATGTACACCTATGTATACACGATGGACTTGAATGTTTTCTTTCTTGACACTTATGTACATTTCCCCGTAACGTTTGAGCTGACGTTTCTAGACCGGAGCCCGACATATGTCGAACGACCCCCTCCTTCAGCCCTATCAGCTCAAGCACTTGACGCTGCGCAATCGCATCATCGTGACGGCGCACGAACCGGCCTATCCGGAGGACGGCATGCCGAAGGAGCGCTACCGTGCCTATACGGTTGAAAGGGCAAAGGGCGGTGTAGCGCTGACGATGACCGCGGGCTCTGCCGCTGTTTCGAAGGACAGCCCGCCGGTGTTCAACAACCTGCTCGCCTATAAGGACGAGATCGTGCCGTGGATCAGGCAGATGACCGACGCTGTGCACGACGAGGGTGCGGCGATCATGATCCAGCTTACCCATCTCGGCCGGCGCACGCGGTGGGACAAGGGTGACTGGCTGCCGGTTGTCGCTCCCTCCCATCACCGAGAAGCGTCGCACCGCGCCTTCCCCAAGAAGATCGAAGACTGGGACATCGAGAGGATCATCAAGGATTTTGCCGATGCGGCCGAGCGCATGAAGGCGGGCGGCATGGATGGTGTCGAACTGGAGGCCTACGGGCACCTCCTTGACCAGTTCACGTCGCCGCTGACGAACGAGCTCGACGGTCCGTACGGCGGCTCGCTCGACAACCGCATGCGCTTCTGTTTTGACGTCCTGAAGGCGATCCGAGCACGCGTCGGAGACGATTTCATCCTGGGCGTGCGCTACACGGCCGACGAATGTCTTCCCGGCGGTACGGGCAAGGAGGAAGGCCTTGAAATCTCGAGGCGCCTCAAGGAAAGCGGGCTTATCGATTACCTGAACGTCATTCGCGGGCATATCGATACTGACGCCGGCCTCACCGACGTTATCCCGATCCAGGGCATGGCCAATTCTCCGCATCTCGATTTCGCTGGCGAAATTCGCGCCGCCACGAACTTCCCGACCTTTCACGCCGCCAAGATCCCCGACGTCGCCACCGCACGCCACGCAATTGCCTCCGGCAAGGTCGACATGGTCGGGATGACCCGCGCGCACATGACGGATCCGCATATCGTCCGAAAGATCATGGAGAAGCGTGAGGACGACATTCGGCCCTGCGTTGGGGCGAATTACTGTCTCGACCGCATTTACCAGGGCGGCGCTGCCTATTGCATCCACAATGCCGCGACCGGACGTGAGCTCACCATGCCGCATACGATCGCAAAGGCGGAGCGTCGCAAGAAGATCGTGATCGTCGGTGCCGGGCCCGCCGGCCTGGAGGCGGCGCGTGTGGCCGGCGAACGCGGCCATGAGGTCGTCGTCTTCGAGGCGGCTAACGATCCGGGAGGACAGATCAGGCTCACGGCTCAAAGCGAGCGGCGCCGTGAGATGATCAGCATCATCGACTGGCGCATGAGCCAGTGCGAGAAGCTGGGCGTCACCTTCCATTTCAACACCTGGGCGGAGGCAGACACGGTTCAAATGGAAAACCCGGACGTCGTCGTCGTCGCGACAGGCGGAATTCCGCACACGGACGTCCTCTCCAAGGGCAACGAACTCGTTGCGTCCTCCTGGGACATCATCTCGGGCGACGTCAAGCCGGGTACCAACGTCCTTGTCTTCGACGACGCCGGCGACCATGCCGGTCTGCAGGCCGCGGAATTCCTCGCCAATGCCGGCGCCAAGGTCGAGGTCATGACGCCGGACCGCTCCTTCGCGCCGGAAGTCATGGCGATGAACCTCGTCCCCTACATGCGTTCCTTGCAGAAACTGGACGTGACCTTCACCGTCACCTACAGGCTCGATGCAGTTGAACGCGAAGGCAACCAACTGATCGCGCATGTCGGCAGTGATTACGGCGGCGTTGCGAAGCAGCGCAGGGTGGATCAGGTGGTGATCAACCACGGCACCATCCCGCTGGATGAGCTGTACTTCGAGCTGAAGCCAGCTTCGAGCAATCTCGGGGAGACGTCGCACGATCAGCTGATCGCCGGCGAGCCGCAATCCGTCGTGCGTAACCCGCAAGGTAAGTTCCAGCTCTTCCGCATCGGCGATGCGGTCGCGGCGCGCAACACGCACGCAGCGATCTACGACGCGCTTCGGCTTCTCAAGGATATCTGACAATTGAAGAGGGTCACCCGAGGGGCGGCCCTTACTCGTTCTTACAGGGAAACTCGATGACGGGTCGAAGCGAAGCCCTTCAATCATTCGTCGATGCAGCCTTTGCGGCGTTCGATCAGTTCGCGCGGGCTACGGAATCGCTGCGGTCGATCCGGCAGATCTTTTCTGCGCTTGAGGTGCCCGGTGCAGAAAGACCCGGCCCTGGAAGCCGGCTGCCGGTGTGTGCCCATCTCGAAGCGGCGCTGTCGTTCGAAACCGAACACGACTCGCTCCGTCGTTTGTTCGATCGGTTTAGGGCAATCGAACCGTTGCTCGAATGGCGGCGGCGGTCGAATAACGACGGTTCTGAAAGCGAGAATTTCGTCGATGGCCACGCCAATGCGATGATCATCGGGCCTGGTGGTATCGAGGATCGGCGAGACCTTTGGATCGGCGTCACCCTGATGGCGCCGAATGTCCGCTATCCGGACCATGATCATGCACCTGAAGAGGTCTATCTCGTGCTGTCGGAAGGAGAATTCCGGCAGGGAGAGGGGGGCTGGTTTTCACCGGGCATCGGCGGCTCCTTTTACAATCCACCGGGAATCAAACACGCCATGCGATCAGTCGACACACCGCTATTTGCCTTCTGGGCACTGCTGGCGGCGCAGCCGGCTCAGCAAGCCGCCAGGCGGAACAGCTGAAATAGTCGGGGGAAATCAGGACGAAAATCCTAGTAACGGTGAAGCGTGTCGTCGACTTTAACGTCAAGATCCGCGTGAAAGCGGATGGCACCGGCGCGAGCTTGCCAATGTCACGATGTCGATGAACCCGTTCGACGAGATCTCGGTCGACGTCGACGCTTGCTATGCCCCGAACGACTAGCAGGTGGGCCAGACCGGCAAGGTGGTCGCCCCGGACCTCTACATCGCCTGCGGCATCTCCGGCGCCATCCAGCATCTCGCCGGCATGAAGGATGCCAAGGTGATCGTCGCCATCAACAAGGACGAGGAGGCGCCGATCTTCCAGGTTGCCGACAACGGTCTCGTCGCCGACCTCTTCGACGTCCTGCCGGAACTCGAAACACAAATTTGACACCGCGATAGCAGAGGCGACGCAACTCCCGGCCGAGCTTTCTAGCCTATGGCGGGTCAGAACAGGCCAGGGAAGCAGACGTCAATGCCGGTGTCCTGCCAGGGTCCGGCAATCCACCGTAGCAAACTCATCTTGCAGGGGCGGCTTCTCGGGATGCTTCCCGATTGCGTGCAGCAGAGTCTCTGATTTCCGCGGGCGTCTGGCCGTAGGTACGTCTAAACTCCTTTGTAAAATGCGACGTATTCACAAAGCCGACGTCGAGCGCCACCTCGATAATGGGCTTCTTGCTCGTCAGCAGAACCTGCCTTGCCCGTTCCATTCGGAGGCGACGGAAGGCAAGCGCGGGAGACATGCTCGCCTTCTCGGTGAACAGCCGCTCGAGTTGGCGTTTTGAAAGTCCGACAGAGCTTGCAAGCTGCTCAATCGGAATCGCCGCTTCAAGATGCTGCTCCATGGTGATCAGAGCGGCCGCGACTCGGGCGTCTTTGACGGGTTCGCAGAGCGGCTGTCGCGTCTGGATGTCGAACTGCGAACGGGCCTTTTCGATTTGCAGCACTTCAAGCGCGTTCCGCTCGGCATCCCGGCTGATGTGCCGCCTGACCAGGGCGGCCGCCAGATCGGCGGTACTGCTCCCCCGGGCACACGAGCCGCGCTTCCGGTCCAGGTTGAAAAGCCTGTCCGGTCGGACCTGATGGTCGGGAAAACGCTCGCGGAACTCGTGGTAGTGAAGCCAGCTCACAGAGGTCTCGTGTCCTTTCGTTAGGCCCGCTTCGGCCAGAATGAAGGAACCGGTGCAGAGACCGATCAGGGGGACGCCTCTCGCCGCAGCGAGCTTCAGGAACCGGATGGTTTCCATGGTCGACGGGCCGTTCTACCGTAAGAAGACCACCGACAACGGCAATGTAGTCGAACTGGCAGGGATCGATGAAATCCGAGGTAGGGGCGACCTGAACCCCGCAACTCGAACTAATCAGGTGCCTGGTACTGCCGAGGACCTGCCAATCGCCAGAACTCGGCCCGACCGGTCGAGCTGGTCGCTCGCCAGCCGAAGGGTATCGACGAACAATGCAAAGGCCGACAGGGTGAAGGATCGGGCCAAGACAAAGCCTATCTTCAGGCGACGCTCCTATGGGCCGGCGGACGATGCCGATGGTTGAGCGGAATGTCCCATTTTCGCCGCTCCTCCGAGACAACTCTACCAGTTGCTGTTCACCTTTTCTGGAACCCGTGGGCCAAAGGATCGCGATCATCGACGAAGATCGTGTTGTGCCCTGTAATACGAGCCCAGGCGCCAATACTCGGCATGATCCCCCTGTAGGTCCCGATCTTGGCTGCCGCTTCGAACCGTCCTTCGAAGATCGTGCCTATCAGGCTTTCGCTCCGATACATCTCGCCGATCGTCAGTCGTCCTTTTCCGTGCAACTGCGCCATGCGGGCGGACGTTCCGGTTCCACCGGGTGAACGATCGATCACCTTGTCGCCATAGAAGACCGCGCCGCGGCCATCGGCATTTTCATGACTTGGGCGATCGCACCATATTGCGCGGTGGACCCCGCGAATGCGCTCATCCTCCGGATGTACGGAATCGCAAACCGCTGCAAGCGCGGTGCGGAGTTTCTTACTGAGGCTGACGAGCTCGGATGCCGTCATGCCGTCAAGGCCCGCCCAGTTCCGCTGAGGCTCGACCACCGCATAGAAATGCCGCTATAAGCGATATCTACGACAAGTCGTCCGACGCCTGGAACGTCGACCTCGATGTCGGCGCTGTGCAGGTAGCTCGCGACATTGAAAAGACGCACGCTTTTGACGAAATCGCCTTCCATTTCGTACTGGACGTCCACCCTTCCGGCGGGCGTCTCGATGGACAGGGTGCCCGGTGTTTTTGGCGTTACGAGGCCTTCCTCGATGACGACCGTGGCGAGACCGATCGTCCCTGCCCCGCACATCGGCAAACAACCGCTCACTTCGATGAACAGTGACGCGAAATCGCAATCCTCGCGGAAGGCCGGCTAAATGATTGCGCCCGACATGGCATCGTGTCCGCGTGGCTCGAACATCAAAGCCTTACGGATCCAGTCATAGTCCCGAACGAAGATCCCCCGGCGCTCGAATATCGGCAGATGCGGCAGCAATGGGCCACCGCCGGCAACGATGCGGACGGGGTTCCCACATGTGTGGGAGTTGATGCAAAAGAAGCTGCGGCGCATGCTATTTCCTTGAGTTCTATGATGGTTCACGGTGAGATCGATCAGTTCGCCGATGTCTGCCTCCGGCAAGGTCCTGAGCAGCGCGTTAAAATCGGAATGCGGGTGCGTACTCTTGAACTCGGCGACCGGCCGCATCACGGATGGGCCTTGACCAGGTGGATCCTGGACATACCCGCCACGAAGTCAGAGACGTAATCGTCGGCGGGCTTGGTCACGATGTCCTCGGCGGCTCCCACCTGGACTATGACGCCGTCCTTCATGATGGCGATCCAGTCGCCGATGCGGATGCCAAGGCTCGGTTCGATAAGGCGGTTGAGAAGGCGGATCCGAGTCGACTTGCCGCTGCCCGAGAAGCCCATAATGCAGAAGATCTCGCCGCGGCGGACCTGGAGGCTGGCGTTGGAGACGCCGACAACGCAGTCGAAATCTTGCAGTACTTGCTTCTTGGACAGTCCGCGTTCGGACACTGCCTTAACGGCTGCGGGAGCGCGGGCCCCGAAAATCTTCCAGACGTTCTGGCAGTCGACCAATACTTCGTTGGAGTCATTTATCACAGTGTTCATCGCGTTCCCCACGGGCCAGCTTGGTGCCGGCCTTCATGTGTTCGGAATATCGGGACGGGCCGCCGGTCTCAGCGACCCGTCTTTCGAGGTCACTCGCTCTTGATGTTCTCCCAGCGGTTCAGGAGGTCGGCATGGCTGTCCGTCCAGTCCTTGACGGCCTCGTCCATCGTCTTGCCTTTGTTGACCGCGGCATTTATCGCGGTGATGTCGGCGAGCGGGACGTAGACGCTGGCGATAACCTCGCGGGCGTGCGCGTTTTCCGCGGAGAAACCCTTCTGGCCGATTCAGTGGTAGCTCTGCGGCGGCGGGAAGACGGCCTTCGGGTCCTTCAGGAACTTGACGCCGTACTTCTGCATCATCCAGGACGGCCCCAGATGGTGACGGCGATCCATTCCTTGCGATCGACAGCCGACTTCAGGGCCGCGGTCATTGCGGCGGTGCTGCCTTCGACGAGTTGAAGCTTGAGGCCAGCGGTGCCAGCGCTCTAAGAGCGACTACAGGGGGTTGCGCGCGCAGGATTCCGATAACAACAGTGCGGACTATGCCGTCCCTTCGAAAGACGCGTACCAAGGCCGTTAACGATCACCGGTGGCTGGGATTTACCCCAAGCGGAACGCTGCGGAGGGCCCCAGCACTGCCCGGATCTGCCTATTTGCTTTTGAAAGCAGAAGAGCACCGGCTTGCCTTGGCGCCTGGCTCTGCTAGGCTGCCTCCATTGCTTCCAACGCGAAAGAAACAAAGTGGCGCATTCTTCGGAAGCTAGGGGAAAGCGTTTCCAGCTCATCCTGATCAAGCCATCGCACTATGATGACGATGGCTACGTGATCCGCTGGTGGCGCGCGATGATCCCGTCGAACTCGCTCGCGGCGCTTTACGGCATTGCCGCGGACTGCGCCGAGCGCAAAGTGCTTGGTCCGGACGTTTCCATCGATATCACAGTGATTGACGAGACGAATACGCGGCTCGATTTCCCTGCCCTTCTGCGCACCCTTGGCACACACGACAATTTTGGCATGGTGGCGCTTGTCGGGGTCCAATCCAACCAGTATCCGCGTGCGCTCGATATTGCGCGGCCGTTCTGCAAGGCCGGCATACCGGTTGCGATGGGCGGCTTTCATGTGTCGGGTTGCCTTGCCATGCTCGATGGCAAGGCAGTGGAACTCGATGCCTGTCGACAGATCGGCATTTCCATGTTTGCCGGTGAGGCAGAGGGCCGGCTTGAAACGGTGCTGCGCGATGCGGCCACCGGCAAGCTCGAGCCGATTTATAACTTTATGAGCGACTTGCCGGGTCTTGGCGGCACGCCGGTGCCATTCCTGCCGAAGGAAAATGTCGCTCACACACTCGGCTTCAGCACGAGCTTTGATGCCGGGCGCGGCTGCCCCTATCAGTGTTCGTTCTGCACGATCATCAACGTACAGGGGCGCAGATCGCGGTTCCGCTCGGCCGACGACATCGAGAAGCTCGTGCGGATGAACTGGGCGCAGGGCGTCCACAAATTCTTCATCACCGACGACAATTTTGCCCGCAACAAGGAGTGGGAGGCGACCTTCGACCGGCTGATCGAACTGCGAGAAAGGGACGGTATTCCGATCGGCCTGATGATCCAGGTCGATATGCTCTGCCACAAGATCCCGAATTTTATCGAGAAGGCAAAACGGGCCGGCGTTACCCGTGTTTTCATCGGCCTCGAGAACATCAATCCGGACAACCTCACCGCCGCAAAGAAGAACCAGAACAAGATCACCGAATACCGCAAGATGCTGCTCGCCTGGAAGGCGCAGGGCATCATGACGCTCGCGGGCTATATCCTCGGCTTCCCGGCGGATACGCCCGAGACCATCCGGCGCGACATCGCCATCATCCAACACGAACTGCCGGTCGATATCATCGAATTCTTCATTCTCACCCCGCTGCCGGGCTCGGAGGATCACCAGAAGCTCTGGAAAAACGGTGCCGAGATGGCGGCCGACCTCAACGTCTATGATGTCGAGCATGTGTGCACGGCGCATCCGAGGATGAGCCGGGAGGCGTGGGAAGACATCTACCGCGAGGCGTGGCGGCTCTATTACACGCCGGAGCACATGGAGACTCTGTTGCGCCGCGCGGCTGCGACGGGCGTGCCGCTTGCAAGCCTTGTCAAGCTGCTCGTTTCCTTTGCGACGATGGTGCCGCTTGAAAACGTCCATCCGCTGCAGAGCGGCCTTCTGCGCCTGAAGCGACCGTCGGAGCGGCGGCCGGGCATGAAGCGGGTCCATCCGCTGATCTTCTGGCCGCAGTTTCTATGGGAGACGGTGCGCAAGCATGTGACGCTCGCGGGCACCATCATCCGGTTGACTGCAGCCGCCTACAGGATCTTCCGCGATCCGGGTTCGAGGCTTTACATGGATCAGGCTTTGACGCCGGTCGGAGCCGACGACGAGGAGGAGCTTGAACTGTTCACCAAGACTGCCGGCGGCACGGCAGCGGTGGCGCATGTGAAGAAGGTCGCGGCGCTCACCCATGCCACTCCGGCGTCATGAGCGCTCCCCGGGTTGACGCACTAAGGAGGGGATCGACGCGCCCCTTGCTCCGGGAGGAGCACAAGGCGTCCAGCGACGCCTCGCTCTAGGGTATATTGATATTCACGCAATGCCGGCCTGGCATGCATCTCAACACACCCTAGGCCAGCGTGTAGGCTGTCTTGACTGTTGTGTAGAATTCGGCGGCGTATCTGCCCTGCTCGCGCGAGCCGTAGGACGAGCCCTTGCGGCCGCCGAACGGCACGTGGAAGTCGACCCCGGCGGTCGGCAGGTTGACCATCACCATGCCGGCCTCGGCATTGCGCTTGAAATGGGTCGCATGCTTCAAGCTGGTGGTGGCGATGCCGGAGGACAGGCCGAACGGCGTGTCGTTGGCAACGCTGAGCGCCTCGTCGTAGTCCCTCACCCGGATCACCGCCGCCACCGGACCAAAAATCTCCTCGCGAGCAATCCGCATCTGATTGGTCGCCTCGGTGAACAGCGCCGGCTGCAGATAGAAGCCGGGCGTGTCGCGGGCAATCAGCTCGCCGCCGAAGGCGAGCTTGGCGCCTTCCTGTTTGCCAATGGCGATGTAGTCGGTGTCCTGGTTCAATTGGCCCTGATCGACGACCGGGCCGATATGGGTGCCGGCCTTCAAGGCGTCGTCGACGACGAGCCCGTTCATCCGCTCGGTCATTGCCGCGACGAACCGGTCGTGGATGCCCTCGGTGACGATCAGCCGCGACGAGGCGGTGCAACGCTGGCCGGTCGAGAAGAAGGCGGAGTTGACCGCCGCCTCGACCGCGACCGCAAGGTCGGCATCATCGAGCACGACGAACGGGTTCTTGCCGCCCATCTCCAGCTGGAACTTGCGATTGTGCTCGACCGAGGCGGCGGCGACACGTTTGCCGGTGCCGACCGAACCGGGCTGTCGAGCATCGCCTGGCCGACGACCGAGCCCTTGCCCATGACGAGGTTCAACACCCCCTTCGGCAGACCGGCCCGATGGAGGATGTCGACGATCGCCCACGAGCAGCCGGGCACCAGCTCGGCCGGCTTGAAGACGACGGTGTTGCCGTAGCAAAGCGCCGGGGCGATCTTCCAGGCGGGAATGGCGATCGGAAAATTCCACGGCGTGATGATGCCGACGACGCCGACCGGCTCGCGGGTGATCTCGACGCCGATATTGGGTCTCACCGAGGGGATGACCTCGCCGGCCAGCCGCAAGGCTTCGCCGGCGAAGAAGTCGAAGATCTGGCCGGCCCGCACCGTCTCGCCGATGCCCTCGGCCAAGGTCTTGCCCTCCTCGCGCGACAACAGCCGCCCGAGTTCGTCCTTGCGGGCAAGGATCTCGTCGGCGGTCTTCTTCAGGATCGCGTGGCGCTCGAGCAGGCCGGAACGCGACCAGGCCGGGAAGGCGGCCTTGGCCGCCGCGATCGCGGCTAAAGCATCGTCGGCGCTGGCGCGGGCATAGTCGCCGACGACATCGTTGGTGTTCGACGGATTGAGGTTGGCAACGCCGTCCGTGCCGACCCATTCGCCGGCGATCAGGTTCTGATGAAGTGTCATCCTGCCATGCTCCCGTTTCTTGTCCGCTCAGGTCGAGGCGCGCCCGGGATTGCCGACGGCGCTTCGGGCGACATGAGCCATTTCGGCTTCGGTACCGCCTTGAGCAGGCTCTGCGTGTATTCGTGTTGCGGCGCGCTGAACAATGGCGAGGTCGGACCCTCCTCGATGATGTTGCCCTGTTTCATCACCAGGATCCGCTTGCTGGCGAAGACGCCGGATGCAAGCACATATCCTTTGTAAGGTGCTCCACCTTGAGAAGCGTCGCGCCTGCAACTTCCGTCGACAGTCTGTGCGACGTTTCCGCCGCCTCGCCGTGCGTAGTGCGGCGATGAGGCGTCGCGTGTACGAATGTTGAGGGTTGCTGAACACTTCTTGGGCGAGACCGGATTCCACGACCTTTCCGCCATTCATGACGATGATCCGATCGGCCATGGATGCGGCGACCTGCCCAAACCCGTTCAATCCTTGGGCCTGGCCATCAATAGGTCGGTTGTCCGTACCCACCGCCGCTTTCGATGCGACAGCGGCGACAAAACGCCTACAGCCGCTCCAGGTTCAACAGCTCGGGATTGCCGCGCCAAGCCTTCGCGCGTTCTGCCGCAGCCTTGCTTTGGGCAGGCGCATCGCCTCTGGCCTTGGCCGCCTGCTCGAGGCCGTAGAGCGCCCAGGCGCTGCCCCGGGCGCGGCCAAGTGCGGCATTGAACTCCCTCTCGGCTTCTTCCGGTTTTCCGTCTTTCAAGAGGGCCGCGCCGAGCGACTGCCTAACCGGGTAGTACCAGAAAGGCGGTTCCATGTAGGGGATGGTGTCTTCGGCCTCAGCCGCCTTGCGCCAAAGGTCTATGGCGGCGGTGTTGTCGCCCTCGGCCTGCGCGACGCGCGCCAGAACGACGCCTTGGGCCACCTGGAGAACTGGCCGGACGGGAACGCTCCAGGCGTCCAGGTTCGACCAGTCGGTCTCCTGTGCGATGCGCTGAATGGCGTCGGCCTCCTTGCGAGCGCCAGCGGTGTCCTTCCCGGCCAAGGCGACCCCCCTCGCGTAGTGCCATATGGCCTTTACGTAGGGCGGCGCGCCAGCGGGCTCGGGCAAGGCCAGAATCTTCTCCGCATCGGCATACTGCGCCCAGGCGAAGTACGGGGCCGCCTTGACAGGCTGCACCAGCGGTATCTCTGCAGCGATCTCGTTACTAAGCAATTTGTCGAGCTTGTCGGCCTCGGTGAGCACGGCTTGCCTGTCGCCGATCAACTGCGCCGACACCAGCACGAAGTGCACATTATGGGCGTAGTAGCCGATCGGATACACGCCCATCGCGCCCGTCTGCGAGATATAGGCCTCGTCGATCTTGGAAGCTGTTTTGTTGCCGTCGAAAGAATCGACGTAGCGGCCGAGCCGATGGTAGATGTGGCTGGGCATGTGGACGATGTGTCCGGCTCCCGGCATCAGTGCGGCGAGCCGATCGGCATAGGGCTCGGCGCGCTCCGGCCGGTCCGATGCCTCCACGAGATGGATGTAGAGGTGGATCGCCCAAGGGTGGTCGGGAGCCTTGGCCAAGACACCTTCCAGGCGCTTCTGGACATCGGCCGTCCTTCCTTTCGGCTCCTTGCCGCCCGGCTCCCAATAATCCCAAGGCTGGGTGTCCATTCCCGCTTCGGCGGCCAACGCCGCCAGTTCGAGATCGTCCGGATACTTGTCCGACATGGCAGCCATTGCGTCCGCGAAGGCAGCGTCGAGCTCGGTCCGTTCCGCCGCTGGATCGTCGGAGTAGCGGATGGCCACCGCCTCGATCAAATCCCTTTCCTTCTCGCTCGCTCCGGAGGCGAGGCTCTGCGCCCTCTTGAGGGCAGCGATAGCCGGCGCGTTTGCCGTCGGGTCCATGGGCACGTTGATGTTCGGTCCGAGCACTAGCGCCTCGCCGAGGAAGCACATGGCGCAATTCGGATCAAGGCGTTGCGCCATGCGGAAGGCGCGCCTCGCTTCCGCATGGTTGAAATTGACGGCCATCCTGAGACCCTGGTCGAAGTAGCTCTGCGCATCCTTGCTTGTGGTGGTGACCCGAGAGGTCAGCGAGCCGAGATCGGTCCAGAGAGGTGGGTCTGCGTCCTCGTATGCCTTGATCGCCTCTTGGACGTGGGTAGGAATTGCGGCGACGAGACAATGCGGGGCTGCCGAAATTTCCGCGGGAGTGTCGGTTTCCCTCACCCCGAGAGCGCCCGCCGCGGCACCAGCACCCAGGCCAACGAAGACAAGCGCAGGCAGCCCTGCAGATTGCAGGAGATCATGAATCTTCATTGAAGCCTCCTCGCATTCTGATACCAGGCAAATCTCTCCCAAGATTGCCGCGAGAAATATCTGCTCGGAAGGGCTGCCCGGCAAATCAATTCCCGCAACAGCACATCGAGGCGGTCTCTCGATGGCAACCGAATTCTGCTACCGCTTGTGTTGATCCTGAACTCGGGGCAGGATCCGCCGTCCTTAAATCAGGCCTGGGCCCTCTCCCTGCACGCCGCCGGTAGCTGACCCCCATATGGTCGAAGTCGGCGCTCCCGGGCGAATGAACATTCATAACGCGCCAGGCCCCAGGTCTTGTCGAACCCAGATATCGATGCCGCTCGTCTGCATAATGCCGCGTGCCGCGACAGACGGTTGCCTAAGCCGCTTGCTCACAAATGCTCCGCCTTTGCGTCCAGTCTGCCGTCGTGACGGATGCGCAAAAGCGGATTATCGAAATCATCGTTGTTCAACACGACATCGGCAATCGCGAGTGGTGTGCACATGCGGTCATAGAGATCAAAAGCGGGCCTATATCGGTCAGGTAGAGTTGACGTGCGGCGTTCTCTCCACCCAACCGACTTGCGTCCCGGCTCACGCCTCTGCGCTCACGCAGTTCAGGACGCTGGAGAAATGTTCCGTCGACGCTCAGCACGGCATCAGGTCCTGCCGACCGAGGTGCTTGTTCGATGGGGCGATCCTTCTCCAAGTCGAACGATTCCGTACGAAAGATGCGGTTACCCCCGGTCCGAGCGAAGAAAGTAGAAGGTCCACGATGGCGGCAAGGTCGCGTGCGTCGTAATAATAGCCTTCAGCGGAGTGCCTACCACGCGCATAGCGCTCTGCCTTTGGTCGGTGAACCCCATCGATCGATGTTCTGATGACTTCTCTACCTCTCTGTCGGATCCGTTCCGCCAATTCATCCGCCAACGTCGTCTTGCCCGAAGCCGTTCGGCCGTCAATTGCTGTTCGAATGGGCCTTGTTGATCCGAGGGCCGCGATCTTTGCGGCTAGCTTGTCCAGGGCAATGCTCCTGCGAGATTCGATTCTCTCCCGCCGATGTGCTTTTTCGGCTCACAATTAAGCGGGACCTTCCTGGCCATTTTCTACGACAGCATTTTGACGAGATAGGAAACCCGCAACGCTTGGCTAGTCAATTGCGCCGCAAGCGCCGAGTTGGACGCTGTTAATAACGCTCCCAGCAACAGCACTCGAATTCTCATCCCCGCTGCCCTCCGCTAAACGATCAGACGATACCGCAACTTCGCAATTTCTGCGATGTCGTTGAGCTCACCCGTTCTTGGAGACTAGATCAGCTGGGCTGGACACCGCATAACAGCGTCGTTTTCGTCGACAGAGATACGTTTGCGACAAGGCCTTGACCGAGCCTTCAAAAAGCGTACGTCGTTCGTAGAGCCATAGACTAACTTCACGCGGTGGCGCATAGAAGATGCGTGCGGGCAACCGCTGCTGGGTGACAAATATGCGTCTCATACGTTCACCGCAGAGATTCTCATATGCTATGAAGTCATCCGCTGATCGAACGGTGCCCCATGAGCGACGACAAGATCATCAAGTTTGCGAGACGGAAGCCAAAGCAGGGACCGAGGACAATCGGCCCAACTCGGAGGAAGGCGCTCACCTGGTTCGCAGTGATAGCGGGGCTGGTCCTGGTGTGGGCGTATTACCAGTTCATCGCGCCGGCCAATCTGCCATGAGATGAAGCTTTGTGCGTTCTCCAGCTTCTTGACTTGGCCTCAGAATCCCAGTGGCAGTCAGCCAACTATCCGCGAACTCCAAAACAGCGGTTTGGCATCGTCAAGCGTAGGCGTTGCTGAAAGAGCATCCCGCTCCCTGGCCCGAAAGCCGCCGTCGTACAAAGCCGGCGTCACTTTCCATCAGCTCTCAGGACCGAGCCTTGGGGTGCGCGCACCTTCATTGTCCAGGACCCGGATGGCAACCTGATTGCATTCTCGGGGCATGGGGCTAGGTCAGTTTTCACCACCAACTGCAGCCCATCCGAACCGCTTCGCTACGGCGCAAAACCGCCCATTACTGCTGGTGCTGACCCGGCAGCGAAGTTGCGCTTAGGACCCAGAAGCGGAAATTATTGCCGCTTCGCGCCATGTTGCAAATGAATTCCGTTTCAACGACTGCCGTGAAGACACGGCGGCTCCACGCGCTATGGAGTGCAACATGTTTAGGAGATGACCATCGGGAATGATTTCTAATCGCGCCCGGATCGACTTAAGCGGATGCGTTGTTCTCTTCGTTGGCGAACGCCACCTGCAGATCCATTTGGACCGCGTGCATGAATAGATCGGCTTGGCGGGATATCTCTTCCTCGACAACGCCCAGCCTTCTGAGCGCAGCGGCGAAACTAACCATCTCCGACCGCCAGAAATGATTTGCCGCCTCTCCATGGAGCCGCTGAAGGGCTTCTGCGCATCGTTTGACATCACCTGTGCGCCGATCGGACGGGAACTGCAGAACAGTCATGCTGTCTCCATTGTTGCCCAGGCGAATCGCCTGAGGATGGGGCCACAATCGCCGCCAGTCCTTCACAAAGATTGAACAGATTGCTCATGCCGGCCGCAAGAACCGCGACTCCACACGACATGGCTAGGATAACCCCGTTAGTTTGACGGCAGGTCCGCTTGCAGCAACGAACAGCATCCGCCTCCAGATCCGTCTGCAGATACTGTAGTTAAGGCGGACCGCGATAATCGCTCCGATGGCGGCGGCCTCCCGCTTTAGTTCGTCCCTTTGGGCGATGTTGACTCCCGCAAGCATCCTGCCATCCTGCACCAATACGTTGGAACCAATGGGAGGTTCTTGTCTTGGATGCAGTGTACCCTGGGGATACAGCTAGCGTTCACGATATTCTCGATCTGGCATCGCATTACCGAGCAGCCGCGATTTTGCTTGGGGAACGCTCCCCTCGGGGTAAACCGCTATCGCACACTCCGCGCCGACTTCTGGCCCTGCACTCGATTGAGCTCTACCTGAATGCATTTCTACTCGCCAAAGGGCATGACCCCAAGGCCATCCGTGGCCTTCAGCACAAGATTGACGAGCGCGCTCGAAGGGCGATTGATGCCAGCTTGATCCTGCGCAAGCGCACGACCGAACACCTGGAGACCCTGACCTCGAACAGGGAATATCTCGTCACAAGATACGGTCCTGAAATGACCGCTACCCTGTCGCAGGTAAACCGAGTTATGGCAACGCTCGACGAGTTGTCGCAGAAGGTGCCGAAAGGCGTCAGGGGCGCTGCGCCACCCAGCGCTAAAGCCTGACGAGGTCGGCGCAGGCCAGACGCAATCAATAAAACCCGCGTAGGAAGGCAGATTTCCGCCGTCCAGCATCGCACTGCCATAAAGACACCGTAAAGGCCTTGCCCGCGCATTTCCGACTGTGGCGAGACGCCAAGCAGGCACCCCTTTGATTTCCAATTCAATCAGCGCCCACATTGGAGGAATAAGTCCTCCTTGTATCGTTGACCGCGGATGCACCGGTAGCGGCATGAGGGCGACGGCAGAAGGTCGGGTTTCGCCCGGTCTTCTTTGTTGCCTACTGCTCGCGAGGTGCCAATCTATTCGGTTATAAGGTGTGGTGGGAGAGATGACGTGGCGAGAAGCAAGGAACACATCGATAACCTATTGAGACTCCGTCAGGAATTGGTCGAGCGTCGACGCGATGTTGCCAGCAATAAAGAGCCAGGGGAGATCGTGGCAACTGCAAAGGGCGTGATTGAATTTCAGATGAGCATCGAGGCGATCGATCGAGCCATAGACGACGAAAAGAGGCTACACGGGGCTTCAGTAACCCGATCGGGTCGCGCCCCTAATCCTTGACTGCTCATGCCGCTCATCGGCTGTTTCTCGAACGGCCACGGGACGCTCGATCTTCAGCACGCTCAAGCTATCCTTGAAAGCTGCGGAGGTAGTAAATTGAGCACCTGAACACTTGCTACGCTGCAACGACTTTATCGCAACTCCCCGAGCTCTTCAGGAGCTCAGTTCCTCAATGTGCCGATAGTCGCCGGACAGGAAAGGGACCAACGAAAGGAAGCGAGGATTTGCCCGGTGCGATCTCGAAATGTTGCGGCTGCGCTAACGCAGGCAATCGAGCAGTGCCTTGGCATCGACGAGGTCGCCCGTCTCAAAGCCTTCGGTGAACCAACCATAGAGGGGACCAAGAAGGTCTCGAACCTCGTCGTTGCGCTCCTGGTCGAGGTACAGGCGGGCAAGGCTCGTCGCAGCTCTCAACTCCGTCGATTTCGCACCCTCCGCGCAGGCCATCCTCAGCGACGTCCGAAACCACCTCTCAGCAGCGCCGCCAGCCGGTTCCAGGCGCGACAACAGTTCACCCTTGGTGCGCAGCAATTCAGGCAACAGATGCTTCGTGCCGGATTTGGCCGCGATGCCGAATGCCTTCTCCAGCAAGGTCAATCCCTCGCGTGCCTCGCCGAGCTCGCCGTAAGCCAGCGCGAGGACACAAAGTTCATAGTGCAGACCCGCTTCTGCGCCGGTCGCGGCTGTGGCCTCAAGCGCATTGCGCATTTCCCGTATACCGTCCTCCGATTGTCCTTGCTGGGCGAGCGCCCAACCAATGTTGAAACGCGCCATCCCCGCCATGAGCCGCAGGTCGAATATTGTGGCTATCCCAAGCTGCTGTTGCGCCAATTCGCGACCCGCTTCGGGTTCGCGCCGCAAGAGACGGACAAAGGCCAGGTTTGACCGCGCGTTGGCCATGGTGACGGAATGAGATACGCGCTTGGACAGCGCCACCGCCTCTCGTCCGCCGAGGCTTCTTTTAGGTATCGGCCTGCAAAGCAGGTCGCGGGGACCGAGCGCGGGCGACTGGGGTGCCGGGCAGAATTACCCGACGTTAATATTTTGCCCCGAGGGCAGCGCGCTTAGACTATCGAAAAATTGTGGGGCCAAATAGCGAAATTCGGTGATTTCTGGCCGTTTCCAGAGCGGCAACATTGGCGGCCGGTACCCCGATCGTCGTTTGCTTCAGCGTTACGCCGCCAAGCTATGACATCGTCGCGCGCTGCACCCCGGCCGCTCGTTCTTCGTCAGTAAAACCGCTCATTGCCATTCCTACAGCCGCTACGCACTCCCCTCCGTCTCGCTCCCTCGTCCAGCTCCTGGAATGGAATAAAACCGTACTCTTCCAGCCACTCACGAAAGATGAGGCGATTCTCTCGTCGCGGGTCATCTGGAGTTCTTCACAGGCGAGAGCGAGCGCCAACTCAACGTCATCGTCGAAGATCATTGTCCTCCCCCTGTGCACTACAATCACGAGATTTAAGGGTGTGACAGCACAGGTTGCAGTCAATGATTACAAAGCGCGCTCATGGGATAAGGCCAATTTGGGCTAAGACCATTGGCCCATTCCTTTGTCGGGCTAAAGTCCTAGATAGCCAAAGGCGCTATCGGAACAGCAGCCAGAGATTGTCCATCGCCGGAGTTAGGAAACGCGGCGGCAAGGCCTTCATTGAATTCCTCGACGCGTTAGGGCTTCATTCGGCCTGTACTTCAGGTAGTCGATATCCCTTGAAGGAGCACAACCATGTGGCTGAAACTGCACGATAACAATGGCCCGATCTTCGTCAACATGGACGCTGTTACGCACTTCCAGCGGACTGAAGGGCAGCGACGCACCACTCTGGTCACTCTCGCACCGAAGAACGGGGCCTGCATGACGCTCCAGGTGCAAGAATCACCCGACGAGATCATGGAAATGCTTTGGGAAGAGTGACGCAGCTTGCCAGCTAGCTTGCTGCCCGTAGCCCGGCAATTCCCTTGGATTCAACGTGCAGACGCGACGCCACTCCTATGAGCCGAAGACACCGGGTGCTGCCCCCGCTCGCGGTTTTCACACTTATTGGCTCAGCGTTAGACGTAAAGCAGCCTTTGCCTCAGCGCTATGGCCACAGCGTCCAGCAGCAGCATAGGGTTCCTCAACCAGTGCATATCGTGATTGAGTCCCGATCGTCATCCAGCTCCGCCGTGAAGGCGGCAAGCGCGGGTCTCTGAGATTTTCTTCGCCCGGAATGAGTCATGACGAAGCAGCTCCAGGCTTTCTACCTGCTCTTTTGCGTCGGGATAGCGTTCGTTGTCTGGATGCTCGGGTACGCTGCCTTGACCGTGATCTTCTTCTCATTGCTCATCGCCTCAGCGGTCTTCGGCAGGTGCACCGTCAGGATACCTTTCGCGAAGGTGGCGTCGATCTTGTCGGCATCGACGCCGGGCGGCAACTGGAAGGCCCGCTGGAAGCGCCGTAACGGCGCTCCGAGACAAAGCGATCCTTCTCGCGTTCCTCCTTTTC
>NZ_JADYVD010000055.1 GCF_020193575.1 Ensifer sp. IC4062 | reverse complement strand
GAAAACGCCGGTGTCGTTGCTGATGACGGTGCCGTCGTCCTGCCTGCCTTCCTCAGGTGGGCGGTAGCGCGTCAGCCGGCCGATCGAGGGCAGGAAATTGCGGTAGGGGTCTTCGGCGTAAAGGCGGCTTTCTATCGCCCAGCCGTCGAGCTTCACGTCTTTCTGGCTGAAGGCGAGTTCCTCGCCGGCGGCAACGCGGACCATCTGCTCGACGAGATCGAGTCCGGTGATGAGCTCGGTGACGGGGTGCTCCACCTGCAAACGCGTATTCATCTCGAGGAAGTAGAAGTTGCGATCGCCGTCGACGATGAATTCGACCGTACCGGCGGAGTGGTAGCCGACGGCTTTGGCAAGCGCGACCGCCTGCTTACCCATGGCGCGCCGCGTCTTCTCGTCGAGGAACGGAGACGGGGCCTCTTCGATGACTTTCTGGTTGCGGCGCTGGATCGAGCATTCGCGCTCGCCGAGGAAGACGCAGTTGCCGTGCTTGTCGCCGAGCACCTGGATTTCGATGTGGCGGGGCTCGGTCACGAATTTTTCGATAAAGATGCGGTCGTCGCCGAAGGAGCTTTTCGCCTCGTTCTTCGACGACTGGAAGCCTTCGCGCGCCTCGATGTCGTTCCAGGCGATCCGCATGCCCTTGCCGCCGCCGCCGGCCGATGCCTTGATCATCACAGGATAGCCGATGGCAGAGGCGATCCGCACGGCTTCTTCGGCATCCTCGATCAGCTCCATATGACCGGGAACGGTCGAGACATCCGCTTCGGCGGCGATCTTCTTCGAGGTGATCTTGTCGCCCATCGCCTTTATCGCGCCGACCGGCGGCCCGATGAAGGAGACGCCCTCCTTCGTGAGCGCTTCGGCAAAGGCGGCGTTTTCGGAGAGAAAGCCGTAGCCCGGATGCACGGCATCGGCGCCGGTCTTGCGGATCGCGTCGAGGATCTTGTCGATGACGATATAGGACTGGCTGGAGGGAGAGGCACCGATATACACCGCTTCGTCCGCCATGCGCACATGCATGGCATCGCGATCGGCATCGGAATAGACGGCGACGGTCGGAATGCCGAGCCTCTTGGCGGTACGGATGACGCGGCAGGCGATTTCACCACGATTGGCGATGAGGATTTTCTTGAACATGCGTTTCTCTTTCAAATCCTTTCTGTCGCGTCAGCGCCTGAACTTTCGCCGGTAGGGTAGGAGCGCGATGGAAGAGGCCGCAACCGCGCCGCCGAAGAGGAGGGCGAAGGGGGCAACCACCATGACCGCGGCAAGCAGCGGGTTTGACGAGCGCGCGATATGAGTGCCGACCGCGCCGATATTGAGCCAGATCAGCGCGCCCGCGCTCGCGGCGCCAACGAGAACGCCGTAAAGGGCGTTCGTCGCCAGATAGCGCAGCATCTGCCAATGGTCGCGGCGGGCGGCTTCGGGCGTCGTGTCGGGTTTCGGCTCCGATTTCATCGCGTGCCTCGTCAGAGCGGAATCGTGTCGTGCTTGCGCCAGCGCGTCTCCACCTGTTTGTTGCGCAGCGACGCGAAGGCGCGCGCGATACGGCGGCGCGACGAGTGCGGCATGATCACCTCGTCGATGAAGCCGCGTTCGGCGGCGACGAAGGGGTTGGCGAAGCGTTCCTCGTATTCCTTCGTGCGCGCGGCGATCTTTTCCGGATCGCCGAGTTCCGAGCGGTAGAGGATTTCGGTCGCGCCCTTGGCGCCCATCACGGCGATTTCGGCCGTCGGCCAGGCATAGTTGACGTCGGCGCCGATGTGCTTCGAAGCCATCACGTCATAGGCGCCGCCATAGGCCTTGCGGGTGATAAGCGTCACCATCGGCACCGTCGCCTGGCTATAGGCAAAGAGCAGCTTGGCGCCGTGCTTGATGACGCCGCCATATTCCTGGCTCGTGCCCGGCAGGAAGCCCGGCACGTCGACGAGCGTCAGGATCGGGATCGAGAAGGCGTCGCAGAAGCGGACGAAGCGGGCGGCCTTGCGGGAAGAATCGATGTCGAGGCAGCCGGCGAGGACCATCGGCTGGTTGGCAACCACGCCAACCGTCTGGCCCTCGAGACGTATGAAGCCGGTGACGATGTTGCGGGCAAAGCTCGCCTGGAGCTCGAAGAAGTCGCCTTCGTCGGCAAGCGCCAGGATCAGTTCCTTCATGTCGTAGGGCTTGGCGGCACTGTCGGGGATCAGGCTGTCGAGACGCATCTCGACGCGCGCCGGGTCGTCGTAGAAGGGCCGGACCGGCGGCTTTTCGCGGTTGTTGAGCGGCAGGAAATCGAAGAGCAGGCGCACGTGTTCCAGCGCCTCGACATCGTTTTCGTAGGCTCCATCGGCGACCGAGGATTTCGTCGTGTGAGTGCGAGCGCCGCCGAGCTCTTCCGCCGTGACGATCTCGTTCGTCACCGTCTTCACGACGTCGGGGCCGGTCACGAACATGTAGGAACTGTCGCGCACCATGAAGATGAAGTCCGTCATCGCCGGCGAATAGACCGCGCCACCGGCACACGGTCCCATGATCACCGAGATCTGTGGAATGACGCCCGAGACCTCCGCATTGCGGCGGAAGACTTCCGCATAGCCGGCGAGCGACGCCACGCCCTCCTGAATACGGGCGCCGCCGGAATCGTTGAGACCGATCACCGGCGCACCGTTGCGGGCGGCCATGTCCATAATCTTGCAGATCTTTTCCGCATGGGTCTCGGAGAGCGAGCCGCCGAGCACGGTGAAGTCCTGGCTGAAGACATAGACCTGCCGACCGTTGATCGTGCCCCAGCCGGTGACGACGCCATCGCCGGCAATCTTCTGCTCGGCCATTCCGAAATCGACGCAGCGATGCGTGACATACATGTCGTATTCTTCAAAGGAATCTTCGTCGAGCAGCACCTCGATGCGTTCGCGCGCCGTCAGCTTGCCCTTGCCGTGCTGCGCGTCGACGCGGCGCTCGCCGCCGCCGGCGCGTGCCTGTGCGCGGCGGGCCTCCACCTGTTCCAGTATGGCGCGCATGTGTCTCCTCCCGAAATTCCTTGTCGCCGAGAATTTTTCTCGATTTTGCAGAGGCGTTTGAAGCTTCGCAATAGCGTCGAAGGTCGGATGGCAAAACGGCCGATCATGTGCGAATGTGGAACATAGAGAGATGTGAAAAGCAAATTGCAAAGTTGCGAACATGGCGATCGGCAAACTCTATATCGGCCGCAAGGTCCGCGAACTCAGGGAAGCCAACCGGGCGACGCAGGGACAGTTCGCGGAGCGCATCGGCATCTCGACGAGTTACCTGAACCAGATCGAAAACAACCAGCGGCCTGTTTCGGCGGCCGTGCTGCTGGCACTTGCGGAGAAGTTCCAGATCGACATCGCGGAACTCTCGACAGGCGAGGGTGACCGGCTCCTGTCGGCGCTGTCCGAGGCATTGAACGATCCGCTGTTTGAGACCTATTCCCCGAGCTTGCAGGAGCTGAAGCTCGTCGCCCAGAACGCGCCGGGCCTCGCGCATGCGCTGATTACCTGCCACCAGGCCTATCGGCGCAACAGCGAGCAGCTTGCCAGCATCGACGACACGATCGGCCGTGGCGCTTCCTTCGTCGAGACGACGCCTTACGAGGAGGTGCGCGATTTCTTTCATTTCGTCGACAACTACATCCACGAGATCGACACGCTCGCCGAAACGCTCGCCGCCGATCTCAGTCTTGGGGAGGGGGACAATCATACGGCGCTCGCGGCGCATCTCGAGCAGCGCCATGGCGTTCGCCTCGTGCGCGGCGTCGCGGGCGACGAGGCGATCCGCCGCTTCGATCCGCGCGCCCGCATCCTGACGCTGAACCCATATGCGCCGGCGCCGACGCGGGACTTTCAACTCGCGCTGCAGCTCGCCCAGTTTCATGCCCGTGAGGAGATCGACCGGATTGTCGGCAGTGCCGGGTTTCGCACCGAGGAGGCATTCGAAATCTGCCGGCTCGGCCTGCAAAACTATTTCGCCGGAGCGCTGATCCTGCCGTATCAGTCCTTCCTCAAAGCGGCGCGCGAATTGCGGCACGATATCGAGCTACTCGCTGCGCGGTTCGGAGCGTCGCTGGAGCAGGTCTGCCATCGGCTCTCGACCCTGCAGCGCCCCGGCCAGAAGGGGATTCCGATCTTCTTCGCGCGCATCGACCGGGCCGGAAACATCACCAAGCGCCACAGCGCGGCCAAGCTGCAATTCGCCCGCTTCGGAGCGGCCTGTCCGCTCTGGAACGTGCATCAGGCTTTCGAGACGCCGGGGCGGATCATTCGTCAGCTCGCCGAAACGCCGGATGGCGTGCGCTATCTCTGCCTCGCCACCCAAATCACCAAGGGCGGCGGCGGTTACCGTGCCAGCCATCCGCGCTACGCTCTCGCGCTCGGCTGCGAAATCTCCTATGCCGACGCCTTCGTCTATGCCGACGACATGGACCTCGGCAACCGTGCCGCCTTCGACCCGATCGGCATCTCCTGTCGTATCTGCGAGCGCACCAAATGCGCCAGTCGCGCCGTGCCGCCGCTGAAACGTAAGCTGATCGTCGACCATGACATGCGCGGCTCTCTGCCGTATCGTCTAAGCGAGAGTTGAATCCTTCCTTCTGTTCGTTTTTGAACAGACTCTGTGAGAATTTGCGTCTGTGCCTGTGCGAAATTTGGTGTAACTACAGCGCCACATTGTCAGTATGCGGGTCAGGGAGGACATGCATATGGATTTTCGCCTGTCGGAGGAGCAGGAGGCCATCCGCGCGATGGCGCTCGATTTTGCCCGGGACGAACTCGCGCCCAGCGCCATCGACTGGGACCAGCAGAAGCACTTTCCAGTCGACAAGCTGCGTGCTGCGGCGGCGCTCGGCATGGCCGGAATCTACGTCCGCGACGACGTCGGCGGCACCGGGCTCACCCGTCTCGACGCAGCGATGATCATCGAGGCGCTGGCGACCGGCTGCCCGGCAGTCGCTTCCTTCGTCTCGATCCACAACATGTGCGCCGGCATGATCGATCGCTATGGTACGGATGAACAGCGCCAGCGGCTGTTGCCGCCGCTGCTCACAATGGAAACGCTGGCGAGCTACTGCCTGACGGAGCCCGGCTCCGGCTCGGACGCAGCGGCGCTGAAGACCAAGGCGGTGCGCGAGGGCGACAGCTATGTGCTGACCGGCCAGAAGCAATTTATTTCCGGTGCCGGCGAATCCGGTCTCTATATCGTCATGGCCCGCACCGGCGACGAGGGGCCGAAGGGCATTTCGGCGTTTGTCGTCGACAAGGAAACGCCGGGTCTGACCTTCGGCGCCAATGAGAAGAAGATGGGCTGGCATGCCCAGCCGACCCGCGCGGTGATGCTCGACAATGTCCGCGTTCCGGCTGCAAACCGGTTGGGCGCGGAGGGCGAGGGGTTCCGGATCGCCATGGCCGGCCTCGACGGCGGCCGGCTGAACATCGCCGCCGCGTCGCTCGGTGGCGCACAGGCCGCTTTCGACAAGGCACTTGCCTATGTCCAGGAGCGGCGCGCCTTTGGAAAAGCGATCGGCGAATTCCAGGCGCTGCAGTTCCGTCTGGCCGATATGGCGACGGACCTCGAGATTGCCCGCACCTTCCTCTGGCGGGCGGCGGCCGCGCTCGATGCGGGGGATCCCGAAGCGACCAAGCTCTGTGCCATGGCCAAACGCTTCGTCACCGATCGCTGCTTTGCGGTCGCCAACGACGCGCTGCAGCTCCACGGCGGCTACGGTTATCTCGCCGATTACGGCGTCGAAAAGATTGTCCGCGACTTGCGGGTGCACCAGATACTCGAGGGTACCAACGAGATCATGCGGCTGATCGTCTCCCGCGCGATCATGGGACGGAAATAGGGAAGGAGATTTCATGGAGATGCAGACCGCTCTGCCGGAGGTCATCGTCGAGCGCCAGGGGGCGATCGGCAGGCTCCGGCTCAACCGGCCGCGTGCGCTGAACAGCCTGAACCTGCCGATGATCCGCCTGATCGCAGCGGCGCTGACCGATTTCGAGCGCGACCCGGCGGTCGCCGCGGTGCTTGTCACCGGCCAAGGCGAGCGCGGGCTTTGCGCCGGCGGCGACATCCGCATGATCTACGAGAGCGGCCGCGAGCGGCCGGAGGAAGGCGCGCAATTCTGGCGCGAGGAATTCATCGTCAACAGCCGAATTTCCGCCTATCCCAAGCCCTATATTGCGATCATGGACGGCATCGTCATGGGCGGCGGTGTCGGTGTTTCCGCCCACGGCAGCCATCGGATCGTTACGGAGAGGACGCGGCTCGCCATGCCGGAGACGGGAATCGGCTATTTCACCGATGTCGGCGCGACCTGGCTTCTGCCGCGGGCGCCCGGCGAATTCGGCACCTATATCGGGCTCACCGGCCGCGACATCGGCGCAGCGAACGCAATCCACGCGCGGCTCGCCGACAGTTTTGTTGCGACGGACAGGATCGGCGCACTGATCACTGCGCTCGAGGCGCTTTCGGCTTCGGCGAAGGCGGAGGATATTTCCGCCGCGATCCGCAGTGTCTCCAGCGAGCCGCCCGCGTCGCCTTTGCACGACCATTTTGCGCTGATCGACCGCTGCTTCGCCTTCGACACGGTTGAGGAAATTCTGGATGCGCTGGAACGCGACGGCTCGGATTTTGCGCGCGAGACCCTGCACATGCTGCGAACGCGCTCCGCGATCAGCCTGAAATTGACGCTCTCGCTGTTGCGGGCGGGAGGTGCGAGCGCAACGCTCAACGAGTGCCTGGAGCGGGAATATGCCGCGACAATCGGCATGCTCTCCAATCCGGATTTCTATGAAGGCGTGCGGGCCGCGGTGATCGACAAGGATCGCAATCCGAAATGGTCGGTGGGGCTCGGCGGGGTGACGCCGGAGATTCTGGCGCGGTTCGAGAAGCACGACGGTGCGCAGCTCTTCGGGTGAAGACAGCCGGCAAAACGAAACGCAGGTGCAGGAGGAGAGGCACATGACGAAGATCGCCTTTATCGGGCTTGGCAACATGGGCGGCCCAATGGCCGCCAATCTGGTGAAGGCGGGTCACGCCGTCACCGGCTTCGACCTGTCGGAAGCGTCTCGCAATGCCGCGGCGAAGACCGGCGTTTCCATTGCCGGCTCGATCGCGCAAGCGGTGCGCGATGCGCAATGTGTCGTCACCATGCTGCCAGCAAGCACGCATGTCCTCTACGTTTGGGACGAACTGCTCGGTTTCGTCGATCCGGGCACGCTCATCATCGACAGTTCCACGATCGATGTCGAAAGCGCGCGTAAGGTGCACGGCTTCGCCGACAAGGCCGGCTGCCCCTCGCTCGACGCGCCGGTTTCCGGCGGCACCGCGGGAGCCGCGGCCGGCACCCTGACCTTCATGGTGGGTGGCAGCGAAGGGGCATTTTCCCGCGGCAAGCACATCCTTGAGTCAATGGGTAAGAAGATCGTCCACTGCGGCGATGTCGGCGCCGGGCAGGCGGCGAAGATCTGCAACAACATGATCCTCGGCATCTCGATGGCGGGCGTTTGCGAGGCTTTCGTCCTCGCCGAGCGGCTGGGCCTTTCGCATCAGGCGCTTTTCGACGTCGCCTCCACCTCTTCCGGCCAATGCTGGTCGCTGACGAGCTATTGCCCGGTTCCCGGCCCGGTTCCGGCGTCGCCCGCAAACAACGACTATAAGCCTGGCTTTACCGCAAGCCTGATGCTGAAGGACCTGAAGCTGTCGCAGCAGGCCGCAAGCGCAAGCGGCGCGGCGACCCCTATGGGGGCGCAAGCGGCGCAACTCTACAGCCTGTTCGAAAAGCTTGGCCATGGCGGCGAAGATTTCTCCGCCCTGATCCGCATGCTGCGCGGCAATGAGGAGGCGAAGGCCGGATAGCAGGCGCTCGCGCATTGGTGCACCGGTGATACCCCCCTCTGCCCTGCCCGGCAGGGCGGAGGGGGGGTGCCTCCTTGCGCACTCGGAGATGCGCCGCAACGTTCAAGACACGTCCGGCTCCGACTTTGATCGGCGGTCACATCTGCACGGTCATGCCGCCATCGACGGTGAGTGTGATGCCGTTGACGAAGCTTGCCGCCGGCGAGGCGAGGAAGACGGCGGCCGGGGCGATCTCTTCCGGGCGTCCCCAGCGCTTCAGCGGGATGCGGACCTCGACGAAGGCCTTAAGCGCAGGATCGGCGGCAAGCGCCGCGTTGGTCTCGGTTGCGAACCAGCCCGGCGCAATGGCGTTGACGGTGAGGTTGTCGGCGCCGAGTTCGACGGCGAGCGACCGCGTCAGCGCGGAAAGCCCGCCTTTGGCCGCCGTATAGGCCGGATCGCCGGGGCGTGCCGCGAAGGCTGCTATCGAGGTGACGAAAATCAGCCGGCCGGCGGAGGATTGTTCGAGATAGGGCAAAGCCGCCTTCGCCATGGCGTAAGCTGCGGTAAGATCGGTATTGAGGAGCGCTGCGAACTCGGATGGTTCCATCGCCTCGGTGCTGCGGCGATCCCGCTCGCCGACGGCGTGGATCAGGATATCGAGGGCCCCGGTCTTCGCCGTGGCATCGACGAGAATGGCTTCGGCTTCACGCGTCACGTCGCCTGGCGCTACCGCGACGGTGATGCCCTCATCGGCAAGCCGGGCTCTCGTCACCTCGAGGCTGTCGAGATTGCGGCCGTTGATCACGGTCCAGGCGCCGGCTCGTGCGAGAGCCTTTGCCATTTCAAGGCCGAGCCCGCGCCCGCCGCCGGTCACCAGCGCGGTTTTGCCGTTGAGATCAAACATGGCTTCCTCGTTCGTCGCTTTGATCGTTCGCAGACATTTACCTCAACGTCGGCCATCGGCAAGCGTTGGTGATCCACTGCCGGAATTGGCAAAGCCGGCCGCCGCGGGTGCGGCGACCGGCCTACTGTAGTATCTGGGGCAGTCTACCGGCCGATCACTTCATCGTATAGACGTCGATGGTGAAGTACTTGTCGTTGATCTTCTGATAGGTGCCATCGGCACGGATCTCGTCGAGCGCCTTGTTGAGCTTCTCGCGCAGGTCGTTGTCTTCCTGCCGGACAGCGATACCGACGCCGTCGCCGACGAACTTCTTGTCGGTGATCGGTTCGCCGATGAGCTCGCAGCAGCCTTTGCCATCCTCGTTCTTGGTGACCCAATCGAGCATCGGCAGCATGTCGCCCACCTGCAAGTCAAGACGACCATTGACCATGTCGAGATTGGCCTCATCCTGGGTCGGATAGAGCTTGATCTCCGCATCCGGATAGACCGCGGCAATATAGTCGGCCTGGGTCGTGCCGGACTGGGCGCCGATCACCTTCCCCTTGAACGCCTCATTGCTGAACTCGGTAAGCCCCGCGCCCTTCGGGGCCACGTGGGTCATCGCAGCAAGATAATAAGGGTTCGTGAATGCCACCTGCTTCTTGCGTTCCTCTGTGATGAACATCGAGGCGATGATCATGTCGTATTTCTTGGCGAGCAGGCCCGGAATGATGCCATCCCAATCCTGGGCGACGACCTCGCATTCGACCTTCATGCGCTCGCAAAGCGCGAGGCCGATTTCGACGTCGAAGCCGCCGACCTTTCCCGTGGAATCGACGAAATTGAAGGGCGGATAGGCGCCCTCCGTGCCGATCTTCAGCTTCTCGGCTGCCTGCGCGGTCGACGAGAGCAGTCCGGCGCAAACGAGCGCCAATGTCAGAATCCGGTGTTTCATTGTGCGTTCCCCTTTTGGAATTGCCCCTTTATCAGGGCTTCAACTGAACTCTATGGTCACAGGCTGCATAAGCGAAATAGATAGACGCGATAATCAATATTATTTAAGTTTATCGAGCAGTCGGGCGGGATCACTTGTACCGGCCGTGACGCTGAAGCACTTCGATCTTATAGCCATCCGGATCCGTGATGAAGAAGAAGCGTGCAAGCAGAGCGCCGTCGCGGTTGAACTCGACAATCTTGTTGGGCTTGAAACCCGCTTGCGTCAGACGCGTGTGTTCTGCGTCAAGGTCGGCGACCGAGAAGGCGAGATGGCCGTAGCCCTCGCCTTGAGCATAGGGCTCTGCGCGATCCTTGTTAATCGTCAATTCGAGTTCAAAAGGGCTTTCCGCGTTGCTGAGGTAGACGAGCGTGAATGTCTCGAAATCCAGCCGCTCGGCAATGTCGAGGCCGAAGGCCTGCCGGTAGAAATCGACCGAGCGGTCCTCATCGATGACCCTGATCATGGAATGAATTGCCTTTGCCAAGATGGCCTCCTTGTCGATGTCGCGTTGCGGAGATAGCAGACGGTTCCGGTCGAGGAAACAGGAGCCTGACTAGCCAGCCGCCGCCGGCCGATATCCCGGTTTTCGTGCAGGTGCGGCGGAAACGGCTTTACATCGGCGACGCTGTTTGATTTGTCAGTCGCAGTGATTTTTTTGATGGCTTGGGAGGAGCAGAATGAAGCTGTTGCGTTATGGACCCGAAGGGGCCGAGAAGCCGGGCGTGCTTGATGGCGCGGGCAGGATTCGCGATCTTTCCGGTGTCATCGCCGACGTCGGAGGCGCTGCGCTCGCGGATTTTGGCTGGGCGAGCGGGCTCGACCTGGAAAGCTTGCCCGTCGTCGAGGGTGCGCCGCGGCTTGGCGCCTGCGTTGCCGGAACCGGCAAGTTCATTTGCATCGGCCTCAACTATGCGGATCATGCCGCAGAATCCGGGCTGGAGGTCCCGCCGGAGCCGGTCGTCTTCATGAAGGCGACCTCGGCGATCGTCGGTCCGAACGACAATGTGATCATTCCGCGCGGATCCGTTGCCACCGACTGGGAAGTCGAGCTCGGCGTGGTTATCGGCAAGAAGGCGAAACACGTGTCAGAAGCCGAAGCGCTCAATCACGTCGCCGGCTATTGCGTCGTCAACGATGTCTCTGAGCGCGATTTCCAGACGAAGCGCTCCGGCCAGTGGACCAAGGGAAAATCCTGCGATTCGTTCGGCCCCATCGGTCCATGGCTGGTGACCCGCGATGAGATTGCCAATCCGCAAAGCCTGAAGATGCGGCTAAGCGTCAATGGCGAGATGAAGCAGAACGGCTCCAGCGAGACGATGGTCTACGGCGTCGCCTATCTCGTGAGCTATCTCTCGCAGTTCATGACCCTGCATCCGGGCGACGTCATATCGACCGGCACGCCTCCGGGTGTCGGCATGGGCTTCAAGCCGCCGCAATATCTAAAGGCCGGCGACGTGATCGAGCTCGCCATCGACGGGCTCGGCACGCAGAAACAGAAGGTTGTTGCGGACGACTGAACAAGATCGCGGAGCGCCTCCAAGAGCTTGGAGGAGGCGCTCCGACCGGCTTAGCCCTTGAGCCGCCCTTGCCGTTTGAGCTGCTGCTCGCGGAAGAAAATGAAGAGGCCGGAGGCGACGATTAGGCCGGCGCCGAGAATCATCGACAAGCGCGGCGCGTCGCCGAAGATCAGCCAGCCGAAGACGATCGCCCAGAAGAGAAGCGTATATTGTAACGGCGCAATCGTCGCGGTTTCGGCGAGCTTCAATGCCCTGTTGACGAGCACGTGCGCGAGCATGGCGACGACGCCAAGCAGGCCCAGCAGCGCCGTGTCGAGCGGTTTCAGCGGTGTCCAATCCAGAGGCGCCCAGACCAAGCCGGCGAGTGCTGCCCCGACGATCTGCCAAAAGGCTAGTATCGTATCCGGTGTCCCGCGCAGCGAGCGGCCGGAAATCATCATGAAGGCAAAAAACATGCTGCCGAGGATTGAGATCAGCGCCGGCAGGGTGAAGGCCTGCGAAGATGGCTCGAGCGCGATGACGACGCCGACGAAGCCGATGGCGATCGCGGTCCAGCGCCGCCAGCCGACATGTTCCCTGAGGACCAGCGGCGAGACGGCCGCGACGTAGATCGGCGCCGCCAGCCAGTAGGTCATAACGTCGGCGAGCGGCAGATAGACCACGGCAAAATAGAAGGCGACGACCTCCGCCGTGGATGCCACGACACGGGCAAGCTGAAGCCATGGGCGTTCGACCGCGACAAGGTTCCGCAATCCACCAACCCAGAGGAAGGGCGCGAGCAGGACGGCGGCGGCCAGGCTACGGATCAGCACCACCTGGCCGACCGAATAGGTCGCGACCAGCCATTTGCCCATAACGTCGTTCAGCGAGAACATCAGCATGCCGAAAAGCATGAACAGAACGCCGGTGCGGGCGGTGCTGGAAGCGTGCGAAACGGAAGAGGGAGTAGCAGCGTCTGCGGTCATGGCTCGGGCCTTTGTCTTCGAACCCTGCCATTGGCACATTCCTGCGGCGCGATCCATGCTCCCTTTCTGATCAACTCATCAGCATTGCGAATGGGAGCCGTGGATCACCGCGGCCGACTACTGCATGACTGCTCAAATCGGAATGGATTTGAGATAAATTATGCAGCCGTTGCGCAGTTTTCCTGCAATTGCTGCTCTATCCCGCTAAGCGTATGTCGGGGGTCAGCATCGCTCCGTAGAGCTCCGCATATTGAGCGGCGCTGCGGTGCCAGGAGCAATCCGTCCTCATCCCCTGTCTTCGCAGATTTTCCCAGACACGCCGGCGCCTGAAAAGCCTGAAGGCTCGGCGCAGGGCAAGCCTCAACCCGTTCGCGTCGACTGGCGCAAACTGTATGCCGGTCGCCACTTGCGCATGCAGCGCGGCATCGTTTGCGTCGATGATCGTCTCCGACAATCCACCTGTACGGGCGACGATGGGCACACAGCCATAGCGCAACGCGTACAGCTGTGTGAGACCGCAAGGCTCAAAGCGCGAGGGCACGAGCATCGCGTCCGCTCCGGCGTGAATCTGATGGGCGAGTGGCTCGTCATAACCGATCTCAACGCTGACGCTGTGTGGGAAGCGCCGCGCGGCCTCGATGAATGCGTCCTCGATCGCAGCGTCGCCCTGTCCGTGCACGATCAGCTTGCCACCGCCTTTGACGATTTCGTCGACCACACTTGCCAGGAGATCCATGCCTTTCTGCCAGGTCAGCCTGTTGACCGTTGCGAAAACCGGTCCGGCCGTGTCCGGCAGGCCGAAACGATCGAGCAGCTTCTGCCTGTTCGGCAGACGGCGCAACGGTGCGCGGGTCGAGAAGTGATTTTCGATATACGGGTCCGAGGAAGGGTCCCATACCTCCATGTCGATGCCGTTGACGATGCCGATAACGTCATCGTGACGCGCATTCATTACGCCCTCGAGCCCCATCCCGAAGGTCGGCGACATGATCTCGCGCGCGTAGGTGGGACTGACGACGGTAATAACGTCGGCCGCTTGGAGCCCACCCTTAAGGTAGCCGAGGTCGCCGTAATATTCGAGGCCCTCGATCGAATAGGCTTCGTCCGGCAGTCCCAGTTCGGTGAAACGACCGGCGGGAAACTGACCCTGGAAGGCGAGGTTGTGAACGGTCAGGATGCGCGGAATCTCGACGTGAGAGGAAAACTTGAGGTAGACCAGACTTAACGCCGGGTGCCAGTCGTGGGCGTGAATGATGTCTGGTCGCCAGTCCGGCACTCCGTGCTCGGCGACTTGTGCGGCGACGAAAGAAAAGGCCGCGAAACGCTTCCAGTTGTCCGGGTAGTCATTGCCGTGATCATCGGTGTAGGGACCGCCCTGCCGGTCGAAGAAGCCGGGCGCGTCGAGCACCAGGAGATCCAGGCCGTCGGTCTGTCCAGCGACAAGAGTAGCGCGCTCGCCGAACAGGCAATCATATTGTGTGACCGGTGACGCCCTCGTGAGTGCCCGCATGACGCTCGGATATCCGGGTATCAGGGAGCGCGTATGAATGCCGTGGGCCGTCAGCGCCTTTGGCAGCGAGCCGGCGACATCGGCGAGGCCGCCGGTCTTTACGAGCGGGAAAATCTCAGCCGTGACGGACAGAATGTTCATCGCGTTTTTTCCGGAGATCATGTCATTGCCGGGAGTGAAGCGCAGCCGCGGTCTGCTTGCCATCAACACAATCAAGCCATCAAAGTTCCGCCTGCATGTTGAGATTTTCACGTCGCAAATTCACGGGTTCGGACGGGGCGCCACGAAGTCAGCTCAGGGGCGGAATTCGGGGCTGCAGCGTCTGCGACACGGCCAAGGATGGCGCAAAATTTATTCGCGGCCGTGGAACATTCCTTCGGTAATAATGTTTCATGTGTGGATCGCATGGAGCGCGTTCTCCGACCCAAACCCTGGAGGCTCCTCGGCGGTCTCTCCTATGCTGGTTCGTCTTATGAGCCTCGTCTCGACGAGGCTCCTTTTTTCGACAGCGTCCGAGGTGAGTGGCGCCATAGCCTTTCGGTGCGAAGCTTCGGTGCGAAGCAAGGAAGCAAGAAAGGGACACGTGGATGACCTTCAGCTTGATCAGCCCCGCATTCGTCGATGGGCAACTCATTCCGCGGAAATATACTCGACTGGGCGAGAACCTCTTCCCGCCGCTGAAGTGGACAGGTGCGCCAGACGGGACGCAGACCTTCGCCCTGATCGTCGAGGATCCGGACGCGGTGCGAGGGGTGTTTCGTCATTGCGCGATCATAAATATTCCCGGCAGTTGGACGGAGCTGCCGCAGGCCGTCGACACCGGACCGGAACACAGCATCAAGTTCATCAAGAACGACTTCGGCAATGCCCGCTACGACGGACCGCAGCCGCCGGCCGGCACCGGCGTTCACCACTATTGGTTCAGGCTTGCCTCACTTGATGCCCCCAATCTCTCGATTCCCGAAGACGTCGGGGCAGAGGAAGCCTGGAAGAGGGCGCGCAAGCACCTTATCGAAGAGACCGCAATCGTCGGCACGTTCGGGCAGTAGCTCACTCGCGGGAAGACAAGCCCCGCGTTCGCAACCGTGCCGCGGCCGTTCGGAACAATCGCGGGCGCGATCGATTAGAGGTGCAAACAGGCCACAGCGGGAGAGCTTCCAATGACCGCCTCAAGCACCACGATCGACCACGACACCATCCGCAATTGGGTCGAGGCCCGTAACGGCCAGCCGGCACGCGTCAAAGGCGCAACCGACGGCGGCCTCCTGCGCATAGATTTCGGCACACCGGAAGACGCGCTGGAGAAAATCTCGTGGGATGAGTTCTTCGAGATCTTTGAAAAGAACAACCTGGCCTTTCTCCACCAGGACCTGACCGAAGAGGGCCAAACCAGCCGCTTCTGCAAGTTCATCCATCGCCATTGAGGCTGCGCTTCTGCCGCTCCCGGCTGACACCGGGCGCCATCACCAAGGAACCGTCATGCCGTCGGGCAGTTTCTCCTTCATCGCAAGGAGGGAATTGCCGATGCCTATCAGCAAGGCGACGGATGCTGACAAGCTCACGACCGAGTGGCGTCAAAAGCCAACCGCAGATCGAGAAGCCAAGCCCGAGGAGGCACGCAGAGCGCAGTCTATGCGCACCGACGAGGAAAACCTGCGAGACCGGGATTCCCTCTTTTGGCGCGGCGTCTGGATGATCGTGTTTTAAGCAGACGCGGGATCGCTACTCCACGGCCAGCGACCGTTCAATCTCCTGCAGACGCGATCTCAGGCGCTGGATTTCATCCCGTTTCTCCGCGACCACCTCTTTCGCCGTCTCCAGCCTGTCGGCACCGGGAACGGTCCCGACTGCCGTGTGGGCTTCTGTCGCGATCGCATCGATCTCGGTTTCCAGCTCGGCGATGCGCCCGCGCAGCTCATCGAGCTGGCGCCGGACGCCCCGATCGGAATTGTTACCAGAGCCCGCGCCCAAGGCATCGATCGGCTCGTCGACGCCAGGATGGTCGAGCGGGCGGGCATGGATCGTCCGCGATCCTTGATTTCCGCGTTTAGTCATTGGCTGATCTCCCGTAGGGCACAAAACTCCTCATCGCTGCGTATGTTCCGCAGGGATTTTCGAGACCGTGGACTTTTCGTCAGGCGACTGGAACTTCCGCCCGTAACGGCCGTTTTTGGTGGAGCTGACCGAGGAGGGTTCGATGCAATCGGAGGAAAACCTGCAGCTTCATTTCGATCTCCTGAGCCACCGGGCGTTGCTTTCGTGCGGCAGCCACGATTACGTGCTGCCGGACTGCTATCCGACCAAGGAAATGGCGCAAATTGCCGCTCAGAAATTCGCATGGGAAACGCTCGGCTTGAAGGACCGTGCCCGCGAATGTACCCAGGCTTCGGACCTGCCGGTCTGGCTGCGCTAAACGCCAGATGTGGATCAGCCGATGAAGTGGCGACTTCTTTCAAGAGAGGCATCGGAGGAGATATACCTCCTCGTTCTCGACCCTGGGGAGGAGGCTTTCACCGCCATTTCGGAGTTCGCCGCAGCACAGAAGATCACTGCGGCTTCGCTGATGGCGATCGGAGCGTTCGAGAAAGCAGTCGTAGGCTGGTACGATCTCGAGAAACGAGACTATCGCCGCATCCCGATCGATGAACAATGCGAAGTGCTGAGCCTCATCGGGGACATTGCGCTCGGTGAGGACGGCAAGCGCAGCCTTCACGCCCATGCGGTGCTGGGGCTTAGCGACGGTACGACGCGCGGCGGGCATTTTCTTGAAGGCATCGTCAAGCCGACCCTCGAAGTTACATTGTCCGAAACGCCCGCGCATCTCCGCCGCAAGCACCATCCCGGCCTCGGAGTCGCCTTGATCGATATCTGATCCGGTTCAACTCGTCGCGCGCTGCCAGAGTGTCACTGCCGGACCCTCGGTGCCGAAGACGGGATCGAGCTGGGGCAGCGGCACCGAAGCTATCGCCTGCCGGTCCGCATTGGTAGCCGGCCCGCGCTGAATGTCGGCGTGTTGTCCGGGAGGATAGCCGCCGATAACCAGGAAGTCGGCGCTTGCGGCGATCCGGCAGTGGCCAGTGCCGGCGGGAAGCACGAGCACATCGCCTGCCATAACCTCCAGTTCCTTGCCTGCCGGTCCGCCGATCAGGAGGCGTGCCTTGCCTCTCGCAACGGCCAGAACCTCGTGGGCGCGCGTATGATAGTGCTGAAAGTCGAAAACGCCGTCCCGCCACACGCCTCTCCAGCCATTGGCGTGGAATCTGTCTTCAATGCGCGTCGCGCCGTCCCCGCTGACGTCGACTGCGGCGTGATAGATGAGGACGGGCAGGTGCGGATTGTTCGGTATGCCTTCGCTTTCGGCAAACATCAGGTCATCGACGTGCATAGGCTCTCTCCCGGAACGATTTCCGTCCGTTTCCGTTGGAGATAGGTCACCAAGGAGAAACGGCTATGAGCAAAAAGGGGAAGAAGAAGAAATGGTCTCAGGACGTGACCGAAAACAGTGACGCGCTGGATCTCGAGGAAGGCATCTTCAAGTCGGAGGACTCGAGGAAGATCGCGCATTCGCTGAAACGGTCGGCCGAGGTGAGCGATCGGCGCAAGTCGAGTCCGTTTCGCTCTGCCATGTCGATGCTGACGTTCTATATTAACAGGGCGGGTGCGGGTCTGAGCAAAAAGCAGAAGCACGTGCTCGAAGAGGCGAAGGTCGAATTACGGAAAGATTTCGGGCGCCAGCCCAAGTGAGAGATCGTTCAATGCCTTACAAACTTTACTACTGGGACGGGATCCCGGGGCGCGGCGAATTCGTCCGCCTCGCGCTCGAGGAGGCCGGAGCCGATTATGTGGATGTCGCCCGCGAGCCCGACGGCCAAGAGCGGGGCACGACGGCGATGTTGAAGCTGCTGAGAGACGGCGAGGGAGCGACGATCCCCTTTGCGCCGCCGTTTCTGAAAGACGGGGACCTGCTCATTTCCCACGTCGCCAATATTCTGTTCTATCTCGGTCCCAAGCTCGGCCTGGCGCCAGCGGAGGAAGACCTCCGTTTCGTCGCCAACGGGCTGCAACTGACGATCACCGATTTCGTCGCCGAGATCCACGACACACACCATCCAATCGGCGTGTCGCTCTACTATGAGGACCAGAAGCCGGAAGCGTTGAGGCGCTCGTCCGATTTCCTGTCGGAGCGCCTGCCGAAGTTCCTCGGCTATTTCGAGCGGGTCTTGCGCCAGAATCCGAAGGGAAAGGGACATATCGTCGGCGACCGGTTGAGCTATGTCGATCTTTCGCTTTTCCAGCTCGTCGAAGGGCTGCGTTACGCCTTTCCGAAGGCGATGGACGGCTACGAAGAAAACATTCCCGGTTTGATCGCCCTGCACGATGCAGTCGCCAAGCGGCCGAATATTCGCAACTACCTCGCCTCAGAGCGGAGGCTCTCCTTCAACGAGGCCGGCATTTTCCGGCACTATCCGGAGCTGGACCGAGCTTCATAGATGATTCCGCGCCCGACCGCCATGATCAGCTTCGAAGGCGGCGACCTTTGCCAGGTCCTTGACGAAACGTGCGCGTTCGCTCGCCGCGTCGCCTCCGTCCCGAATTCTGAGAAGATAGGACGGATGGATTGTGACCAGGACCGGATAGCCGGCCGGAGTGTCGATCAGATCGCCACGATTCTTCGTGACCCCGGCGCTCCGACCGAGCAGCGTGATCACCGCCGTGGCTCCGAGCGCAACGACGAGGTCCGGTCGAAGCTGTTCCAGTTCGGCACCCAGCCACCAGGCGCAACGCTGGATCTCGCCCGCATTGGGGCGTGAATGCAAGCGCCGCTTGCCGCGCTGCTCGAACTTGAAGTGCTTGACCGCGTTGGTGAGATAGCAGCTTGAGCGATCGACTCCCGCTTCATGCAGGCATTCGTCGAGGACACGGCCGGCCGGACCGACGAACGGATGCCCCGCCAGATCCTCTCGGTCACCCGGCTGTTCGCCGACCAGAACGATGCGGGCGTCGACGGGGCCCTCGCCGAAGACGAGCTGTGTCGCGTTCTTGTAGAGGTCGCAGCGTTCGCAGCTTTCCGCTTGCCTTCGCAAGGCCGCGATGGAGCGCGCATCCGCATGCTCGCCAGAAAGGGCCGGACCCGTTTTTGCTGCTGTTCGCGACATCTGTTGCCGAGCCTTGGTCCTCGCTTCCATGCGCACGGCCCCGGGGCTGCGTCGATGTTCTAACCGCAAGGTCGAAATCATGTTCCGTCGGTTGATGCTACCCCGGTGCGACGGCGGCGACGATGCCCGGTCCCGGCAGTTCGCCCGCGGTTAGAAAGCAATCACCGGGTGCCATGGTCGTGAAGATCGGCTCGCCGATGACAGGGGGAACGGGCTTCGCTTCGTCGGTAAGATTGATCCGCAGCGCCAAAACGGCACTCCCGAACATCCAGTCGACCGCAACGACCCCGTCGCCGGTTGGAAGTATGCGGTGGCTGGGCACGGCGGATTGCTTGAGCAGCGGCGCGATATGCCGCTGGCGGATATCGGCAAGGTCGCGGATGAAGGCGAGATGCCGCCTGCCCGCAGGACTTTCTGCTCGATCCCACCGCAATTTCGATGCGGCGAACGTCCCCGGGTCGAGTGGATCGGGCAATTCCGCCGCGGTCTTGCCGCGCGGCATGCCGCCGAAATTCTCGGCCTCTCCTTGGCGTCCCGAGCGAACGGCCTCGGCGATCTCGCCTTCGTAATCCGCGAAGAAGCAAAACGGCTGGGTCTCCCCGTATTCTTCGCCCATGAAAAGCAGCGGAACTTGCGGAACGAGCATAAGCGTGGCGGCGAGCACCCGCATCATGTCCGGCGCGACGAGCGAGACGAGACGCTCGCCGAAGGCACGGTTTCCGATCTGGTCATGGTTCTGCAGAAAGTTGACGCGGGCCTGCGGCGGCAGCCGGTCGCCCGTCCAGTGGGACGAAATCTCCGAGCCCTTGGCGGGTAGAGCGAAGCCCTCGGCCATAGCGTCGCGAATTTTCCGCCAAGGCTCCGCGGCAAAGGGCTGGTAATGACCTTTCGTCTCCCCTGTGGCCAGGACATGCAGCGCGTTATGAAGATCGTCGTTCCACGCGGCGGTGTAGAGTTCTGCAGTTCCTTCTGGCCCTCGCCCCACGAGACTTCTGCGGCGGTGTGCGTCTTCGACGACGAGATGGATATGGCGCTCCGGAAATGTCTCGCGTATCTCGCGCGCCATCTCGATGAGGATGTGTGGCTTGCGGCTATCTCTGATCTGCTCGGTCGCGTCTATGCGCAGCCCGTCAAAGCGGAAATCGCCCAGCCAATAGAGCGCATTCTCGATGAAAAAGCGCCGCACGGCGTCCTGCTCGAAAGCAATCGAGGCTCCCCACGGAGTCGCGCGGTCTTTGTTGAAGAAACCGGCCGCATAGCGCGGCAAGGCATTTTCTTCCGGTCCGAAGTGATTGTAGACGACATCGAGCAGAACCATGAGCCCGAGCGAATGGGCCCGATCGACGAGCGCCTTTAGGTCGTCCGGTGTCCCATAGGCATTGTGGGGCGCAAAGTGCAGCACGCCGTCGTAGCCCCAGCCGCGCGTGCCCGGAGCTTGGGCGACGGGCATGATCTCGATCGCGGTGATGCCGGCGTCAGCAAGATGCTCAAGACGCTCGCTTGCCGCGCGAAAGGTGCCCTCCGGCGTGAAGGTGCCGATGTGCAGCTCGCAGATGATTGCGTCTTCCCAAGGTCGGCCGCGCCACGAGGCGTTCTTCCAGCGATATGCCGACTGATCGACGAGGATGGAAGGACCAGAGGGTCCATCCTTTTGCGCCGACGACGCCGGATCGGCAACCAGCGACCCCTCGGACAGCTGAAAACAATATAGGTCCCCGGCACGCGCTGTCAGAGAATGCTCGAACCATCCATCATCGACCGCCTGCATCCCATGCGGGGTCCCATTGAGGATGAGGCGGACGGCTCGCTCGTCGGGTGCCCACAACCTGAAGTATGCGGCATCCGCCGAAATCAAGCTGGCGCCCCAGGTTCTTCTGAAAAGTCCTGGCGTTTGCTGTTGCTGCATCGGCTTTGGTCCTCGGATGAATGAAGGGAAACTGGCCGGCTTCGGCGAAAGTTCCACTAACCTCGCGACGGAAGGTGGCCCGGTAGGAACAATTTCTTTTCTTCCGCGTTGCACCATCGCTTTCGAGGGGGCGCGGAAGGGCATGGCAACGGCAATGAACGTTTCTTTCTCCGAACTTGATTTTTTGAAACCCGAACTCGGCGCCGAATTTACCGGCGACGGCACGCATTTCGCGGTTTTTTCGGCCCATGCCGAGATGGTCGAACTTTGCCTGTTCTCGGAGGATGGCAGCCGGGAAACGGCACGCCTGCCGCTACCGAAGCGCGAGGGTGACATCTGGACGGGGTATATCGCAGGCATTGGGCCCGGGACGCTCTACGGCTATCGCGCCCACGGTCCCTACGATCCGCACAACGGCCACCGGTTCAATCCGAACAAACTGCTGCTTGACCCCTATGCCAAGCAGGTCGCCGGCACATTTGTCTGGGACGACGCACTGTTCGGATACACGATCGACGGCACGGCCAACGACCTTTCGTTCGATGAGCGCGACAGCGCGCCTTTCATGGTCAAGGGCGTCATCCAGGACCCGGATTTCGACTGGGACGGCGAGGAGGCGATCCGCCGCCCCTGGACCGACACGATCATCTATGAGACCCATGTTCGCGGCATGACCATGACGCACCCGGCGGTGCCGGAGGACTTGCGCGGCACATTCCTCGGCATGGCAAGTGACCCGATCATCGACCATTTGACGAAACTCGGCGTAACGGCGATCGAACTCCTGCCGGTGCAGTATTTCCTCGACGACCGGCATCTGCTTGAGCGTGGCCTCAGCAACTATTGGGGATATCAGACGCTCGGCTTCTTCGCTCCGCAGGCGCGCTATATGAAGAGCGGCCGGATCACCGAGTTCAAGACGATGGTGAAGCGGTTTCACGCCGCCGGCATCGAAGTCCTCATGGATGTCGTCTACAACCATACAGCCGAGGGCTCCGAGCACGGTCCGACCTTGAGTTTTCGCGGTCTCGACAACCTCAGCTATTATCGTCAGTCGCCCGAATCGCCCCGTCACACATTCGACATGACAGGCACCGGCAACACGCTCAACGTCGCCCATCCGATCGTTATGCGCATGGTGCTCGACAGCCTTCGCTATTGGGTGCAGGTGATGCATATCGACGGGTTCCGCTTCGATCTCGCGAGCGCGCTCGGCCGCGAGGACATGGAATTCGATCGGGAAGGCGGCTTCTTCGACGCGATCAGGCAGGACCCGATCCTCGCCGGCGTCAAGCTCATCGCGGAGCCCTGGGATACCGGCGACGGCGGTTACCAGCTCGGCGGCTTCCCGCATCCGTTCCGCGAATGGAACGATCGGTTCCGGGACGATGTCCGACGGTTCTGGAAGGGCGATGGCGGCGTGGTGCCGGTGCTCGCCGAGCGTATCGCGGGATCGCCGGTGCAATTCAATCATTCCGACCGCGGCGCCACTACGTCGATCAACCTTGTCGGCGCGCATGACGGCTTCACGCTGCTGGACACGGTTTCCTACAACGAGAGGCATAATGAGGCGAACGGCGAAGACAATCGCGACGGACATCCCGACAACCATTCGGACAACATGGGTGTCGAAGGTGCCACCGATGACGAAGCGATCAGAGGCGCTCGTGCGCGCCGGCGCCGCGCCATGTTCGCCACCCTGATGGTCAGCCAGGGAGTGCCGATGATCCTTGGCGGCGACGAATTCGGAAACAGCCAAGCCGGTAACAACAACGCCTATTGCCAGGACAACGAAATCGGCTGGCTCGACTGGGCTTCCGTCGACGAAGCCTTCCTGGCCTTCTGCCGAAGGATGGTGGAGTTCCGCAAGGAAAATCCATCGCTCCGCCAGGAGCGATTTCTCAACGGTGAACCGGGCGAGGGTGGCTACTTCGAAATCGCCTGGTTCAGCGCGGACGGCCATCCGATGGACGAGGAATCGTGGCATGATGAAGCCTTGCGTATCGTCGGCGTGTACATCAGCCGCAACAGTATCGGGGAGACGACACCAGCCAACGGCATGTTCCTGGTTCTAAATGCGGGCGCCGATTGCGAGATCTCGCTTCCGCGCGTGAATGGAACGGAGCGGTGGCAACGCGTGCTCGATACGTCCACTTTCGATGCGACCAGTTTCGACGCGGCGAGTGACGGCTCCGGTCTTGTTTCCGCGGCGCAAGACCATGAGCTTGTCGCAGGACAAAGCGTCACTGTCTTCATTCCGGCGGACAATGGCTAGAAACGGTGGACCCGCGCTCGAGGAAAACGGGCTCGTCTACGTGAGCGATACCGAGCCGGGAATCAGGCGCCAGCGCAAAGGTCGAGGGTTTGCCTATTATCTGCCGGACGGTACGGTGCTTTCCGATCCCGCGGTAAAAGCGCGCATATCGTCGCTGGGCCTGCCGCCTGCCTACGAGAACGTCTGGATCTGCCTGAATGCGAGCGGCCACCTCCAGGCGACGGGCTACGACGCGCGCGGCCGAAAGCAATATCGCTATCACAAGGAATGGCAGGCGCTGCGAAGCGACGACAAGTTCGGACAGCTTCCGACATTCGGAAAAGTGCTGCCGAGGATCCGCCGCACGATGCGGCGCCACATGCAGGGTGCTCCCGACGATATCCGCACGGTTCTGGCGGCGCTGGTGGCGCTCCTCGACGAAGCGCACCTGCGTGTTGGCAGTCCGGCCTACGTCGACGCCAATGCAACCTACGGCGCGACAACCTTGCTCAAGCGCCACCTCAAGATTTCGGACGGCTGCGTCCAACTGAGCTTCATAAGCAAAGGCGGCAAGCGAGTGAGGCGCAGTCTCCGCCATCCCAAATTGCAGCGGTTGCTCGAAGAAATTGCGGACTTGCCGGGCCGCCAGCTTTTTGTCTGGAAGGACGAAACCAACACGGTGCGGCCAATCGATTCGGGGCGTCTCAATCGCTACCTCGCAGAGATATCGGGAGCGCCGATTTCCGCAAAGACATTTCGGACTTGGGCGGGGAGCGTTGCGGCGTTTACCGTTGCGCGCGCCGCCGTCGGCGGGGGAGAGCGGCCGACCGTGAAAGAAATGAGCGAGGCAGCCGCATCCGTTCTGCACAACACCCCCGCGATCGCGCGCACAAGCTACATCCACCCGGACATCATCGCACTCGCTCGCGATAACACCGTTACCGCCAGAACCCTCGACGCGCGCGGCCGCACGAATAGGGAATTGCGCGCCGAAGAGGCGCGCATGCTTAGTTTCTTGATCCGCACCGAACGATTGAGGCGTCGGAAGCTCTCCGACAACTGACCCGCGAGCCCTGCAATAAAGTGGATCTCCGGAGAGCCTTTTCGGCGCAATCAGCCTGCCGGTCGCTTAGGTTATTGTCCCTGTGGACGTCCCTGTCGACGGCTGCACCCGAATATTGTTTTGCACGTGCGTGACGCCCGAGACGTCGTCGGCGCAATCCTCAGCGCGGCGTTTGGCCCACTTCGAGTCGACGAAACCGCTGAGTTGCACCTCCCCGTTCAGGACGGAGACCTCGATGTTGGAGGCGTCAAGAGCGCCATCGTCGCTTAGCCGGTCGCTCACGTCTTCCTGGATACGGGTGTCAGGGCGGGTGTATCCCTTGGGCCCCTTGCCGCGAAACTGATCCATCTCGCGTCGCCGCTCTGCCTCCTCGTCGCCAAACCAGGAGGCGACTTCGTCGCTCGCCCGATCAATGAAGCCGCGTTGCCGCCTCTCCTCCCCCTGGTAGCTGCGATATGGGTGTTGCCCACGATAACCATAGCCTGAGCCATAGTAGTCGCGGAATGCCCCCTCGCGGTTCCACGGGTCATAGTCTTCGTTCGTACTGCGATAGCGGCCCGCGTAGCGCTGTTCGGGATCCGGGAAATACGTGGAACTTTCGTAGTCTGCGCCTCGCGGAGCCTCGCCGAAGCGTTCGCGTGAACGCCGCCTTTCCCGTTCGTAGTCATAGGGTGCGCCATAGCGATCCCGCTCGCTTTCGCGGAACCGGCTAAAATCTTCACGGGACCGGTCAGATTCTCTTTTTCTCGCCATCGGCTCCTCCTTGCATTTCATCCGAGTGTCGACGCCATCCCAACCGCTCAGCGGCGGATCGGTTCCAGCGTATGAAGGCGTGTCGGTCCGGGGCACGCACGACGTCCGGAACAATCACGGGCGACCGGGATTTCAAATGAAACCCGGAAACGGGGCACGCACCACGCACTCGCCACCATTGTACTCAGGAGGGAGAAAATGCCGAACCCGCGCCAGCCAGAGCCGAACGCGCCCATACCCAACCCACCGCCGCCTTGGAACCCCGAACCGCCGATCGAGGAGCCGGATCCGGAGCGCCTTCCCGACGAAGTGCCGGTCCCCAATCCGGATGAAAATCCCGAACCTCCCAGACACTTCCGAGCACGCGGCCATCGGTGGAACAATTGAGCAGTCGCACCGTTTGACTTCTGCCATCGACAGAGTTCAGCGGTGAGGAAGAAGGGACATGGACAACGATAAGGAAGAGCTTATCCGGCGAAGAGCCTATGCGATTTGGGAGCAGGAAGGTTGCCCAGAAGGCCAGGATCGAAGGCATTGGGAGCAAGCATCGCGGGAGATGCAGAGAGAGGAAAACCAGTCGAGCGGCGAGAAGCAGGATCTCGAAACGGAAGGGACGACGCACGCGACCTCAACGCCGACGTCACCACCCTCCGTGAGCAAATCCCGAAAGGCCGACTCGGCAGGGCAATAGAGACTGACCGGCTGGCGGGATGCCGGCCGGTTTAGGTTTCGTATCCATAAGCAAAGGAGCAAGATCATGCACGTATCGGAAATCATGACCAGGGACGTTCACCTCGTCAGCCCGAACGAGACCATTACTGAGGTCGCAAAGCAAATGGCTGAAAACGACATCGGCTTCCTGCCGGTAGGAGACCATGACCGCCTGGTGGGTATGATAACGGACAGGGACATCGTCGTCCGGGGTGTCGCAGACGGCCTCGACCTTCAGTCAAAGATCGGCGACATCATGACCACCGACGTCAAATACTGCTTCGAAGATGAAGAAGTAGACGACGTCGCGCGCAACATGGGCGATGTTCAGGTTCGGCGGTTGCCTGTGGTCAATCGCGACAAACGATTGGTCGGCATCGTATCGCTTGCCGACGCTGCCCGCGAGCAGCCCGCTAGCGCCGGCACCGGCCTTAAAGGCGTGACAGTTCCGGGCGGCTCTCACAACCAGTCCGGACGAAGCGGCTAAGCGTACCCACTCGTCTCCGGCCTATTCTTGGATATCGCCCGCTCGGGCCCGCGGCCGAGCGCGAGACGGAACAAAAGCTCCGTCTCGCGCTTTTCTTGCAACAAAGGAGTCCGGAGATGTCAGCGAAGCAACATAGCAGCGGCAGTGGTGCAGTGCCGCGGCGCGCGCAGCCAGGCTCGCCTAAGAGCCATGCGGCAAACTCGGGAAGGCCGCAAGAGGCCTGGAAAGCGGCGGAACTGGGCCTGCCTGAGGCGGAGGATAAGGCCCCGTCCCGCGGACACGTCGCCGATGCGGGGGACGCCGCCGGAGGGGCCTCGAGCGCGACCGATCAAGAGGCAAACCCGATGGACCCGCCGCAGCCGCGCCCCCGTGACTATGGCGAGACCATACGTACCTCGGTTAGACATGTCCCCGCATCCGGGCCCGGTGGTGGTGAGGCGATGGCTGGAGGTGCCGCGGAACAGAAGGACGACGGCACCGGAGGAGAGACGTGGAACCAGACCCTTGGCGACAATACCAACGCCGGGATGATCCGTTTCTTCGGCGCGATTGCGATATTTATCTTGATATTTGCCTCACTGTTCTGGCTCATCGGCGACTGATCAGCACCCGTGCGGTGCAGGAATGCTCGATGCGTCTCGACACCGGGCGCAACCCGTATGATTTCAGCGTTTACAGAGAGGGTGCAAAGAGGGCGAGACCAGGGTGACTGGCCGATCAGCCGAAGTGGAGTGGACTAATGTCGTTTCTGCGTGACTACGGATTGACGATCGTGCTGTTCGTTCTGACCTCGGCAACAATTGCCGGAATGGTGGTCAGTGGCGTGCATGCCTATAACCACGATGCGGCCTTGCACGACGGCACGCCACTAACCGTCGCCTCGTACCTCTTGTCGGGTCATTTCCTATCGGCTCTCTTCGAGAACTGGGAAAGCGAATTTCTGCAGATGTCCGCCTACGTTTGCCTCACGGCGTTTCTCTTTCAACGCGGCTCGGCAGAATCGAAGGACCCGGATGCAGGATCGAAAGAGGATGATCCGATCTGCAAAAAAAATGATCCTGCGGCACCATGGCCGGTCCGCCGTGGTGGTGTGCTCAAGACGTTCTATTCCTATTCGCTTGGCATTGCCCTCGGCGGACTCTTCGTACTGTCGTTTGTACTGCACCTGCGCGCAAGCGCGGCTGCGGCAAACCTCAGTGCGTCTGCCCATGGCGAAGCAGCTTCGGACGTCTGGACCCACCTTTTCAGTTCTGAATTCTGGTTCGAATGTTTCCAGAATTGGCAATCGGAGTTTCTTTCCACTTTAGTGCTCGTGGTCCTTTCCATCTTTCTCCGCTTTCGCGGATCGCCGGAATCCAAGCCCGTCGCGGCGCCCATGTGGCAGACCGGCAAGTAGAAGGCGAGCGCCTCTCCACTGACGGCGTTCGCCATCCTTTCCACAGACGGAACATAATTGACGGTTGCCGGTTCCGGGGGTGTCGGAATCGATGCGGCGTAATCTGTCGCCGGAAGGAGAAAGGAAATGCCTGCAAAATCGAAAGCACAGCAAAAGGCTGCAGGTGCCGCGCTTGCCGCCAAGCGAGGAGACATGAAGAAGGGCGAGCTCAAGGGAGCGTCGAAGAGCATGGAAAAATCCATGACCGAAAAGGAGCTCGAGGAAATGGCCTCAACGAAGCGAAAAGGCAAAAAGGAACACGTTTCCAAGTCGTAGATGCCCTGCGGCGCTGTCTGGCCGGCACAATCGGTGGGGCCCTAATTGGCGAGCGTTTCGTGGTCTCCTCCAATAGGGGGCGCATGCGGGGACCCCACGCTTTTCCTGATCCCGCTCTGGCGATTACATGAAGAACCCGGCACAATAGGTTTGGTGAGATCCTCGGCATGACGAAGGATAAGAGGATGAACGAAACTAAAGCACGTGCGGCGGGTGCGGACGAAGACACGGCCATCGACGAGCGGATCGCCTCCCTCATGAACAAGATACAGGAGGAAGCTGTGCCGGAACGGCTGCTGGAACTGGCTCGGCAGCTGCAAGAGGCGCTGAATGCACGCAAGCGCTGAGGGGACTCTTTTCAACTGCGGCTAATTCAGTGGATTTCCATGCATTTGGACGGTCAATTCTTCGCGCGCTCGGCTCAGCCTGCTCTTGATCGTGCCGATCGCGCAATCGCATATATCGGCCGCCTCCTTATAGCTCATCCCGAAACCGGCAACGAGAACAAGGACCTCCCGATGCTCAGGGGTCAGCGACGCTAGAGCATTGCGAAGTTCTCCATTCAGAACCGACCATTCCTGCGGCGGGGCCATCGGAATCGGCAATTCGGCGCAATTGGTATTTCCCGGACTCTCGCGCGTCCGGATCTTGTATTGGGTCCGGAAAGTGTTGCGCATGATCGTGAACAGCCAGGACTTCAGGCTGGTGCCCGGTTCAAACTGGTTGATGCTCCGCAGTGCCCGAAACAAGGTTTCCTGCACGAGGTCGTCCGCCTCGAAAGGCACTGAGGTAAAGGTCCGGGCAAACGCCCGCAGAGCAGGGATCAGATCGACGACCTGCTCTTCTATGTGATGCGATTGGTGAAGCGCGTGGACGCTGATGGCAGGCATATCGAATACCGCCCTTTGCACGAACAGAACATTGGTAATGTCGAACAATGCCTAGCCGGGCTTTTGGTTCCTCGGTCGAGGAATGTTATTTGGGGGCGATGGTATCTCCGGTCACCTGGCTGAATGGCTTCTTGGAGTAGAAGCCGGCATTTTCTGCTCGGCTGCGCCGCGTGATGACGTGACTCCTCCTGAATGGGAAGTGCTATTGCAGGCGCACCGGATACGCCCTCGCGCCGCTCCTTGCTGCCGCAAATCCGGCCAATGCCATCGCAGATCTCTAAAATGCCTCGGTCTGGTGCAATCCTTGAACATGGTTGGGGTCACGCGCCTACTTTCTTTTCGTGAAGGTTGGCCTGAGGCAGGCGGTTGCCCGCCAAAGGAGGTACGCAATGAAACTCCCGAAAGTTATCGCTGTGTCGCTATTTGGACTCGCGTCCGCGACTGCAATGCCGCTCATCACGGGGAGTGGCGATGGCGGTTCGTCAAGCAATGCCTACGCAGATAACGGGGTCATTCTTATACCAGGAACTGGAAGTGACGACGGCGGTGGCACCGGCAGCGGTGCGGAGGATACCGGTGGTGCGGGCAGTGGTGCCGAGGATACCGGCAACGGCGGAACAGGTAGTGCCGACAGTGACGGCGCACGCAACGGTGCCGGTGACGAGGAGAGTTCTACCGGCAACGGTGGTGAGGAAGGTACCGGCACCGGTGGCGGCACGTCAGGGGGCGGCGGCGATTGAGGACGGCAAATCTGACCTGACGTAATTGCCGACCGGAGTGTAAAGAGGTTCTTCTTGCCGAGGGACCTCTTTTTTGCGCCGTCAGTCAAAGCGCAGTTTCCGTTCGCAGTCGGTCGGCCAGCCAGGTTCTTCCGCTCAAGGCGTCACATTCCCTTATCACATCGAGAACGGGTGTGCTGCTCTCGGTGGCGGGACACTTCTGGCCCAAGAGAGATCGCAAGCCAGGCCCACGAGTGGGGCCGGGAACCAATTACGTTGCCGTTGGTTGGGAGGTCTCTCAAGGAAGGAGTATATCATGAATAAATTTGCCATGATGATTGCGGCGCTGCTGATGTCTGCGGGTTCGTCGGCGATTGCCCAGGACACTATCGTATTGCCCGGTGAAGTCAGGACGTACGTGATGGAACAGAACACGCCATCGGTAAAATACGAGGGCGAGATTGTCGTGGGCCAGCCGGTGCCTGACGTAGTGGAAGTCCACCCCATTCCGGACCAGCCTGAATACGGCTACGCGATCGTTAATGAAAAGCGGGTCATCGTGAATCCGAAGACGCACACAATCGTTCAGGTTCTCGAATAGCTGTGATACGGCATGATTCCTTAAATCGAAATCGATTTAAGAACATCCAGGGATTCAACGTGCTACAGCGATCTTTGCGCGTATGATTGGACGTGCGGCGCTGTAGTGCCGATGAACTGCTTCGGGGACGGAACATGGGAACGCGCGTGGAAAGCACCGAATTTCGACTGGCCGCCCAACGCGAAGTTCTGGTGGCTATTCTTTCCGCGCTGGCGAAGAATGCCGATGCCTGGGTGGAGATCACCCGTATCCTGGAAGAAGAACTGATCGTGCAGGATCACGAGGAGGATCCGGGCATTGTTCCGTCCGAGGCCTTTGCCCGGCAGAACGCGGTGACGGCGGAAATCTCATCCATTCTTCAGGACGCCGAAGCACGCGCGGCTGGGGGCGGCCGCCCCGCCGCCCCGAAAAGCGATAGTTGAGAAAGTCGAAATAGCCTGCCGCACGCGGGAACCCCTCCCTTTGTGGCGCGTTAAGGAAGCATTGCGGCCTAGCGCGCGCATGTCCACACGAGCAGAAGGGAGCAAATCGTGCGGCAAAAAGCGAAGCAAAAGCGACCGAAGTTCCTTCGGCCGCCCGAGAATCCGAGTCCCAAAAAGGCGCAGCGAAACACGTGGCAGCCCCAGGTGATTGTTCCATACCGCGTCGATCTTCCACTCAAGAAGCCGGCAGATGAGGAGGTCAGGGTGCCTGCATCCATCAATGGCAGGAGTCTCGTCAATGGCCGCCCATGAGGACAGATCGATACGCGTTCGGGACGTGATGTCCAGGCAGGTCTTTACGGTTTCACCGAGCGACACGGCGCAATCCGTTGCGCGGCTGATGGAGGAGGCAGGCGTGGGCGCGTTGCCGGTCGAGGCTCCGGGTGTCGGAACGATCCTCGGGATCGTCACGGACCGTGACATCCTCGCTTCGGTAGTGGCTCAGGGACTGTCGACATCGACGGCCGTGTTCGAGTTCATGACGGTTTCGGCAGAATCCTGCGAGGAGGGCGATAGCATCCTTCTAGCCGCGCAAAAGATGCATGAATACAAAATACGCCGCCTCGTCGTCGTTGACGAAAACAAGCACGCGGCCGGCATCGTTTCACTGGCCGACATCACGCGAGCGAGCCCGGAACTCGGGGGCCTCGTATTGGGGGGGATAAGCCGTCAGGCGCCCCAGTCACCTCCTGTTGAGGGAGTCGCGACATGCCAAGCCTGACGCAGGATCGTCTCTGGAGCGAAGTGGTCATCCTGGAGGCGCCGAGGCGAGTGTTGCGGGTGCAGAGCACGCGCGACGCCTTTTTATGTCTCAAGAATCACTGGCCGCTCGCCGACGGAAAGGCAAAAAGGGAAGCATTGGCCGCATGCGATCGCGTGATCGAGGGGAACGATGAACCCGACGCCGCACGTGCCGCCTTCATCAAGGCGGCCGAGGAAGCGCAATTCCGCGTCAATAGCTGGACCGGTGCCTGATTTAGCGCATGATTAGCATAGGCGACCGGATGATGTCGGATTGCATCGGTCCGTCGCCACTGCTTTCAAGTCGTCGATATTCGGCCGCGCGCCAATTGTTTCACACTCTCAATCATTATCAGAGGAACGGCTTACCCCCGGTCACGGCGATCGTCGCGCCCGATACATAGCTCGACATCGGGTCAGCCAACATGACAAAGGTCGAAGCCAATTCCACCGGCTGACCCGGACGCTTCATCGGTACCTGCTTGCCGAAATCGACAACGGAATCTTCCGGGAGGGTGGACGGTATCAACGGCGTCCAGATCGGACCTGGAGCCACGACATTCGCGCGTATGCCTCGTTCGGCCAGCAGTTGCGCGAGACCGGCCGTGAAATTATGGATCGCACCCTTGGTGGCGGCATAGGCAAGCAGGGTTGGATTGGGACTGTCTGCATTGATGGAAGCGGTGTTGATGATCGCACTGCCTTCACGCATGTGCGGCACCGCTGCCTTGGTCAGGTAGAAAATCGCGTGCATGTTGACCCGGAAGGTCAGTTCCCACTCCTCGTCCGTAATGTCCTCGATCGCCCGGAAGGACGCCTGGTGAGCCGCGTTGTTGACGAGAATGTCTATGCCGCCGAGCCCGTCGATGGCTGTTTTTACGATGCGCCGGCAGTGATCGGAGGACTGGATGTCGCCCGCTACCAGTACGGCCTTGCGCCCGGCTTCTTCGACGAGCGCCTTTGTCGCCTGCGCGTCCTCATGCTCGCTGAGGTAGGCGATGAGGACGTCAGCGCCCTCTCTGGCGTAGGCGATCGCCACCGCCCGGCCGATGCCGCTATCACCACCGGTTATGATCGCCTTCTTTCCCTCCAACCGGCCTGAGCCCTTGTAGGAATTCTCCCCATGATCCGGCATCGGCTCCATTCGATCCGTCGTTCCAGGCATGGCTTGAGATTGCCGCGCAAAGGGAGGGCGAGGGAAGGTATCCATTTCCAAAAACTCCGTATCTGATGAGGCGGGCATTCGCAGCTCCGCCAGCGTATGGCCTACAGCGCCGGGCGTCTTTTGAGACGCGCAAATGTCGCTGTAGCGCTTTGAATCGCTGCATGATTTCCAATCGACTGAGGAATCATGCAATCGGCCTAACCGACGGCAGGACACTTTGTTCCGGATGCATTCCGCGCTTGGGCGTCCCCGTGGTTCGTAGGAACCGATGACGCCCGGGCGGCGTTTGATCGCTGACGGGACGACTTGGAATGAAACCGCGCACAATTCTCATTGGGATTATCTTTCTGATGGCGGCGGCTCTCGCCTTGCTGATCTACGACACCGCCGACCGCCGTCCTGCCGAGGAAGGTGGTACGCGCCTTCCCGCTACAACCGATTGATCGTTCAGGATTGCCCGAGAGGCTTCAGCCGGGAACTTCCTATCCCGCCTTACGTTCACTCACTAGGAACGCCAGGAGGAAAAGGTGAAAACGAAGGAAAAACGGCGCAAGGGGGCCCCGGACAATCCGGCCGGACAGAGACCGATCGAGAAGGATAGCGATCTGCATCCGCGCTCGAAAACGCAGCCTGTCGAGCCGGATGATCTCGCAAGCCATCGCGCCCTGCGGGAGGCTGTCCGGCAAAAGAGAGATGGTTATCTCGTCGAGTCCGATCTCGAGGACGCCGATCAACGCTTTCCGACTCCGGGCATGAAAGACCAGGAATGAGGAGCGAAACGATGGCACCGAGGACGCTGAAAGCCGGGTTCACCGGCAAGCCGGCCGAACCCGATCTAAAAACGAGGACACAGGACGCCGCGCGCTACGTTCGCGACGAGGCAGCGGTGGTCGCCGGCACTGCCCGCGAACATCCGGCGGCGCTCAGTAGCACTCTGTTTCTGGTCGCGGCCTTGGCATTCGTGGCAGGCTACGTCATGGGCAGCACATCGACCGCTCCCTCACGCGGCGAGCGGTTCTGGTCGTGGTAAATATAGATCGCGCAAGCTTTCTCGGACCAACCGGGAACAAATCGTCGCGCATCCGGTTTACCTGTCGGACCGCGTGGAACAAGTCCCCTCTCCGCAAGCCCCTACGGATCCGCGCGATCCCAGACAACAGTGCAGATCGGGCTCCATCACTCTTGGTGGAGCCCTTTTTTACTAAGTAGCCGGCGCGGTGAGTTTGGAAGCTCGGAACGATTTGCCGCCCGAGGTTCGTCTCAGAGATATTCTTGGAGAGCAATGATGAAAACACCGAAAACAGGTGCACCTGGCACAACAGAACAGTCGCCGCGCTGGGAAGGGCCGAAGGAGACGAAGCCGAGGGGCTATCTCCCCGCCAAGGATGATCCCGAGCGCGACAGGGACGCAGTCGGCGAAAACCTGAAAGATCCGCATCGCGGCAAGCTGTCGGACGCGGGTAAGACCAAGGGCCATTAGCCCTCATCTCAACAGACCCTGGCCCCCGTCGATCCAGATGGGGCTGCCAGTGACGTGTCGCGCGGCATCGGAAACCAGGAAGCGGATGACTTCCGCAACATCCTCGCTACGGCCGGGGGTGCCGCCCGTGATCGGGACTTGGCCGTCCGGCCACTCTACCGGTATCGCCGTTTCCTCCGCATGGCGCAGGCTGGTGCTCTCGTCGATCTGCGTCTCGATCTCTCCTGGGCATACCGCATTCACGCGAATGTGGTGCTTGGCCAGTTCGAGGGCGAGTTGCTGGACCATCGCCACCTGCGCCGCCTTGGTGGCGGCGTATGCGGTTGCGCCGGGTGTGGTGAACGTCCGTGTACCGTTGATAGATGACACAACGACGATCGAGCCGCCGTTTTCCTTGAGATAGGGAACCGTCGTGTGCAGCGTCAGAAACGTCCCGCGCAGATTGACGGCAATGGTCTTGTCCCATTCGAGCGGCTTCAAGTCGTCGATTGGCGCCCAGACGCCGTTGATGCCGGCATTGACGACGACGACATCGAGATGCTCGAATTCGCGGACAAGCGTCTTCACCGCGTTTCGCATCGCAAGCTCATCCGCGACATCGGCTTCGAGCACCAATGCTTCGCCGCCGGCGGCGCCAATCGTCGAGGCGCAATCTTCAAGCGGCGGGCGGGTGCGGCCGAGCAGGCCGACCTTCATTCCGTCGGCGGCAAGCGCAAGCGCGGTGGCGCGGCCGATGCCGGATCCCGCGCCTGTGACCAGGGCGACAGACGATCGGTCCGTCATGGCCTAGTGCTTCTTCGCGCGGTCTGTGGGGATGGTCGATGTTGTGATGGAGACGGGATCGCTGGCCGGAAAAGTGTCCTCCAGGCCCTCATCGAGCTGGCGCTCCATCTCGTCCGTATCCTTGGCGCCGCGTGCACTTCGTGCGGCCTTCACCTTGTCTTCCGCTCCCGCACCGCTGTTCAGGGTGTCGGTGTCCGAACGTGCGAGTTCCAGCATAACCGTCTTGGCTCTTTCGACCGCGTTCAACCGGTTGAGGCTCCGCGATGCGTCGTTACGCATCGAAACCGAAACGATCTCTCCGCCTTCGCCGACGAATTCGACGGTGAAGCCCGACCGACCGCCCTGCTCCGGGATGACTTGTGTTCCAACGAGATGCATGCGTGACCCTCCTGGCAACTATATTCGCCTACGCAAACGGCTTCGCTGGCGTTTGGTTCCCGCGAAGCCACAGGTGCGCGACCGTCATCCCTGTCGTGACGCCTTTCCCGCGGGCTGCCGTTCGGTTGCTCGTGACATCTTTTCATGCAGGGCGCGATCATCTTCACTTCGAGCGTGCTCTCTGAGGATCTCGGTGATGCGCTTCAGCTCTCCCTCATCGAGCTCTTCGATGCCGACGTATTCGTTCTCGGCCGCGCTCGTGAGGATGAGTTCGTCGAGTTTTGCCTGGACCGCTTTGCTGTCGCGGTTTTGGGAATTCTGGAGAACGAAGACCATGAGGAAGGTCACTATCGTCGTGGCTGTGTTCACGACTAGTTGCCAAGTTTCGGAAAATCCGAAGAGTGGTCCGCTGATACCCCACACGACGATCGCGGCTAATGCCAGTACGAAGGTAACGGGCCGACCGGAATATTCGGCAACAGCAGTCGAGAATTTGTTGAACGCATTGATCTTTTGAGACATTCGTGATGTCCGCCGGTGATTTTGATACCGATAACACTCCAGCTGGGAAAGAAGTTCCCATCGGCCCGGACCCGACCCCACACGGCCGACCGACCCGCCGAGCCTGCGGAGTCGTGTCGGGAAAGCAGCTTCGGCGCTGTCGCCTCGGGACGCCCTTACCCTTCGAGAATTTGCTTGAGCGTTGCGGCGTCTTCGAAGAATGCCGCCGGGTCGTCGTTTGCCACGAATTCCAGCATGGCAAACCGCCGCCCCGTCCAGCGAGATGCGGGCATGGCGGCGACAACCGTCCGCCAGTAATCGGACGCTGACTTCAGTAGAAAGCGGTTGCGATCGCCATCCCAGGCGAAAACATGAAGATGCGAAATGTGCCGGCCGACTTGACGGATCTCGGCTAGAGCTTCATCAAGCGGAAGCCCGGGCCGTGGCTGCCAATAGATATAGACATTCTCGTGCGCGATCGCATCGATCAGGCGCCGCGCCGAATCGGTCTCATCCGTCAAAGACTGCGGGTGATATTCCAGCGACACGGTGACGCCATGCCGCGCCGCTTCCGTACCCATGTCGCGGATTGCCGCTGCCGCGGCGCGTCGTTCATCGGCGCTGTAGTCCCTGGAATCGCGCTGGCGCGTGCCGGGCCAGATGCGGATATTCGAAGCTCCGAGTGCAACCGCACTGTCGAGCGCGCGCTGGAACACGGCAAGGTCATCGGTGGGCGGCGCAACGTAGGAACCATAGGACCTTGCCAGGCCCGCATCTTCTGAGAGACGCCCGACGTGCTTGGCAAGCGGCTCGTCCCCCGGGGGGACATGGGCGTCCCCCGCCCATTCGATCGCCGCAAGCCCGGCCTCCGCCGCCAGCTCCACGATCCGGTCCGCGGACAGGCTGCGGAAAGTGACCGTGCAGAGCCCGGGTTCGAACTTGCTCATGCCATGCGCTCCAGATCGCGCTTGCGGATCTCGTAAAGCAGCGGCCTGCCTTCGATAAACCGGGCGACCTCATCGGCCGCCATCTCGCCAAGGCGCGTCCGTTCGAGGCCGACAGCGCCGGCGATGTGTGGGGTCAGGAATACGTTCGTCAGATCATAGAACGGTGAATCTCGTTCCGGCACTTCGGGATGAGTGACGTCGATGATGGCATTGATCGTGCCGGTCTGCAGCTTCTCGATAAGCGCGGCTTCGTCCACGAGCGCGCCTCGCGCCGTGTTGATCAGCGTTGCGCCGGCCTTCATGAGCGAGAGCCGCCGCGCGTCGATCATGTGCCGGGTCTCGGGGAGCGACGGTGCATGCAGCGATACGATATCCGCGCGCGCCATCAGAGTGTCGAGATCGACCTGCTCGACATTGAGGGCGGAAGCGGCATCCTGCCCGACCAGCGGATCGTAAAGCAGCACCTGATAGTCGAATGGACGAAGAAGCTCGATCACCCGCCTGCCGATCTTCGATGCGCCTACGATCCCGATTGTCCGGCGATAGTTTCCAATCGGCTGCCCCTGCAGGAGATAGGTGCGCTTGCGGTCCCGGTCGGCCGTGTAGAGATCGCGGAACCGAAACACCTGCTTGCCGGCAAAAATGATCGCCGCAAGTGTGAACTCGGCGACCGGCACGGCATTGGCCTCCGCCGCATGGCTGACGGCCACGCCTGCATCGAAGACGCAATCATCGATCAGCCCCTTAACCGTTCCGGCCGCGTGCACGACGAGGCGAAGACGCGGTGCCGCGGCAAGCGCCGCTCTGTCGAACAGCGGGGCACCCCATCCGGTGACCAGGATTTCCGTTTCAGCCAGCAGCCGATTTGCCCGGTCATCACTGAACTCTGTCATCGGCCGTTGATCCAGAACGCGGCCGAGACTGTCGAACCTCAAAAGAAGTTCTGGTGTGAGGACGTACCGCGTCCTTTCCGGCTGCATCGCAAAGGCAATTGCGGGGCGCGTCATGGCATTCGTCCGGGCGCGGCCATTGCGCTCACGCTTTCGCCTTGCGCCGCGAGGACACGCAACGCCTCAATGTCGGGGGCGGCCGGCGGCCTCGTCCACTCACCTGAAACGGCGGAGGTGTCGCGAACGGCCAGCACAGCACAGCACAGAATGGTCTCGCCGGCGGGTATGGTGGCGCGCAGTTGCGGCACCAGCGTCTTTGCGGAGATCAGATTGGTATTTGGCGGAGCCTTCTGAGCCAGGCCCTCGCGCGCAACAGACGAGCCGAGATCGCAGATCCCGCTAAAATCCTCGGCACCTATGGCATGGGCCGCGCCGGGCGCCGAGAAAAGCGTGTCAGCCTCGAAGTCGCGTCTGGCGATGGCGAAACCGCCCTCGGCGGTCTCGAGCGCTCTCGGTGTCGTGACCCGATGCACCCGCACATGCCACGGCGCTGACGGCAGCAGCCAGGTTTCGACCACGACGTCCGGCCAGGGCGACCATTTCGAATAGAGAACAGTGCCGGCCAGACGGACCTCGTCGTTGCTCTCGCGCACCCGGTAGTGAATGCCGTCGTCGCTGAAGGCCAGCATGGAATCGAAGGCGCCGCCGGCAAAAGCCCGTTCGTCGCTCTCGACGCTGAAGCCGTACCGCGTCGAATAGGCAAATTTCGCGTATTTCTCCGAACCGAACCGCATCTGCCGGTTTTCCTGTCCGGAAGAAAGCGCGACCACGTCGCCCTTGCAAGGCATCATCACCATGCCCGGATGACGAAGGGGGATCGTCTCGTCGAGCGGCTCCGGAGGTGTTTCCGGGCTTGTCCAGAACGGGTGGTCTTCGCCGATTGCAAGCGGCAGGAACGCCTTCAGCGCCCAATAGGGTGAACCCGCCGAATTGTAGTTTTCCGACATCAGGAGGTTCGGATAGCCGTAGCCGATCGACAGCACGCCGTCGCGGTGGGTCATCGGCTTGTCCGCCCACCATCTGAGGTGGCGAAGGCAAAGGCCTTTGATCTCGCCCCAGGGCAGCGCCTCGAGATCGGCGAAGGCGAGTGCCGACCAGAAGCCTGCGCAGGCGAAACGATAGGTGAGACTGCGGCCGAAGGGGAGGGTGGCGCCGTCCTGCCCGAACCAGTGCCGGAAATCCTCGGCAAAGGCGAGGGCGCGCTCGCGGTAGCGCTTTGCATAATCATCGTCGACGAGCCGCGAATAGATCAGCCCGTAGAAGTGCATGGCAAAGGGGATGTAGTGGTCGACGCGCCGGACATTGCCATCGCGATACCAGCCATCCGCAATGTAGAAGCCCTCGAGTTCGGTGAGATACTGTTCAGTCAGGCTGCGGTCGTATTCGATGCCGAGACGATCGAGTGCAACGTCGACGAATATGCGGAAGAACTTCCAGTTGTTGTCGGCATAGTCGAACTGTCGGGCGTGGATGAGATAAGCGACGAGATTGTCTTTCGCCCGAAGGTTCAGCGGATCCCAAATTTTTTCCGGCACCAGGGCTAACGCGAAGCCGAGGGCGGCGAGCTCGACCATGCGCTGGTCGCGACCGTTTACGGCGCCCCAGTATTCCGGGTGGTTCGGGTCGGTGCCGTTGGCGATCCCGTCCGCATAACGGTCCCAGTGGGCGAAGTGGCCCCCGCCGGCGCCGAAAGGCGCGAGGCCCCAGAGGGGCCTTGCGAAACCTTCGAGATCAGCGGCGGCACGGTCGAAATGACCAGCGGCGGCGTCGAGGCGAACGCGGGCGTTTCCCTCGGAAAAGTATGGCAGCAGCGGATTGAAGAGATCGACTAGGGCGCGCTGCATGTCACTGCGCGTTGCCAGCGGATTGGAGCCGAGCGGATTGGCGGTGGCAGGATCATAGGTCATGAGCGCTGTCCTTTATCTAGTGTGCCGCCATGTACCGGGATGACGGCGTGGGACACGTGCCGGGCGGGGGCTTCCGGATGACGGAAGCGGAAATGCATCATGCTGACCGCCTCGCGGCCGAGGGCCAAGCGATCGACGCGCATCGTAGCCAGACGTGGGCTGGCCATCTCGGCGCAGGGGAGGTCGTCGAAGCCAACGATGGCAAAATCCTTGGGCACCTTAAGGCCGAGCTCCGTCACTGCTTCCAGAACGCCTACGGCGACAAAGTCGTTCATGCAGAATGCCGCCGAGAAACCGGGATCCTGCTTGAGCGCGGCGAGTGTCGCCGCATGTGCCTCAACGCTCGCATTGGTCTCAAACGGCAAGCGGATGACACGCGCCTCGCCTCCAGCCGAAGCGACGGCCGTTTCGAAACCGCGTATGCGCTCATGGATCGTCTGCCGATGGGATCCGGTCAGATGAAGGATGCGGCGGTGGCCGGCGTCGATAAGCCGCTGCGTCGCGGCATAGGCGCCGAAGAAGTTCGACGGCGAGACACCGTCAAAGCGCAGTCGAGGGTCGGTGCCGTTGACGAGTATCACGGGCGTGCGGTTTTCGATCAACCATGCGTTGAGCGCGTCACCGGGGTCGATGCCGACCAGGAACAGCCCTTGCGCGCCGACGGATTCCATTAGGTCCCGGACAGTCTCGGGCGTGGCCTTCGCCTCGCTGACGAGACGAATGTCAAAGGGAATGCCCTGGAGGGCCGCCTCGGAGCGCAAGCCCTCGACAATACCCTCGTAGAAAATGCTCAACACTCCCGTGACGCCGTTGCTCGCGATTAGCGCCAAGGTCCCGGGGCCGCTCTTGGCGCCGACCTTCACCGGATAGCCGAGGTCGCTCGCAACCTTGAGGATCTGTCGGCGGACGTCTTCGCTGATGCCGGGCTCGTTCGCGAGAACGCGCGAGACGGTGGAGACCGAAACCCCGGCGCGGGCGGCGATGTCGGATTGACGGAATCGTTTTGTCGGCGTGTCACTCATATCGCAAATGTTGCGCAAATTATGCAAATTTGCAAGAGCGAAACAATTTCTTGCACGATTTGGATTTTTGCATAATGTTATTGCGGAATTTTGGTCCGCCGGACGCTGGAGGAGAGCGCGAGGCAGGTAACGAGAGGAGGATTCGCATGCGACTCAATCGACGCACATTCATGCTCGGCGCGGCCGGCGCGACCGCTGGCATTGCGCTCGGCCCCGGTGGCCTCCGGCCGAGTTTTGCGGCAGAAAACGTCAGTCTGCGCGCCATGTGGTGGGGCTCCAACGATCGCTCGAAGCGAACATTGAACGTTGCTAGGCTCTTCCAGGAGAAGAATCCCGACATAACGGTCGTCGGTGAGAGCTTGAGCGGCGAAGGGTACTGGACGAAGCTCGCCACCCAGATGGCCGGTCGCTCCATCGCCGACATATTCCAGCTCGAGCCCAATACGATTTCGGATTACTCGAAGCGCGGCGCCTGCCTCGCCCTGGATCCGTTTGTCCCTTCGGTGCTGGATGTGAAAGAGTTCGGCGAGGACGTGCTGAAGCTCACGACCGTGGACGGCAAGCTCTGGGGTATTGGCCTCGGTCTCAATTCCTTTGCACTGTTTTACGACGCCGATGCCTTCGCAAAAGCAGGCATCACCCCTCCCGGGCTTGACACCACCTGGTCGGAATACGCCGACATGGCGGTCGAAATGGCCAAGGCCACCGGCAAGGGCGGCGGGCCGTATGCAGCTCGCTACACCTATGTCTTTGATGCCTGGCTCAGGCAACGCGGCAGCAGTCTTTTCAACGAAAGCGGATTGGGCTTCGGCGTCGAAGAGGCCAAGGAGTGGTATGCCTACTGGGAGGATCTGCGCAAGCGGGGCGGCACCGTGGGCGCCGACATCCAGACGCTCGACCAGAATACGATCGACACCAACTGCCTGGCGCTCGGCTATTCGGCGATCGGCATGGCCTATTCGAACCAGATGATCGGCTACCAGCTCATCATGAAGAGCAAGCTTGGCATCGGCATGCTGCCGCGAGGCGAGAAGGGTGGGCCCTCCGGCCACTACTATCGCCCCGCTCTGATCTGGAGTGTCGGCGCCACTACAGAGCATGGCGAAGAAGCAGCCAAGTTCATCAGCTTCTTCGTCAACGACATCGAAGCCGGCAAGATTCTCGGGGTCGAACGCGGCGTGCCAATGTCGCCGAAAGTTCGCGAAGCCATACTGCCGCTGCTCAACCCGACGGAAGCGGAAACGGTCGAATATATCAACGCGCTGAAGGACCAGGTCGGCAGCTATCCGCCCCCGGCACCACTCGGAGCGACGGAGTTCGACCATCGTGTATTTCGCCCGATTGCCGATGAGCTTGCCTTCGACCGCATATCGGTCGCGGATGCTGCCGAGCGTCTGGTCAGCGAAGGAAAATCGACCATTCGCGCGGGCTGAGCGCCTGAATGCGGGTCCGGGGCTCGGACGGCTCATTGCCGTCCGGCCTATACGCAGTAGGTCGGGCCCATGAAACGAAATCTAATCCTCGGGGAGGGCGGTGACCGTCGCGGGGCGACCGCCCTGGTAGGTGCCGCCTTCCGCCGGTCCGGGTTCGCGCCGCTCGATCGCCTGGCGAAATGGTTCGCTGCTGTCCATCGGTTGCCAGCCGAGGAAATCGGGGTGCGCGTTCGACCACCACGCCTCCCGGTTCTCGGAGGCGCCGTACATTACCAGATGGCCAATGGCGGGGCCTCAAGAAGCTTGCGCGCCAGTGACAGGAAATCACGCGGGCTCAGCCAGGTGGAAAGCATGCGCCGGTTCTTCGGCTCGGAGAAGCAACTTCCTATTCTGAGACAGGCCGTCTCTAGGCCATATTTGTCGAAGTAGAGCCGGGCGAGATCCTCGCCGAAGCACTTGCTGACGCCATAAAGGCTGTCCGGCCGACGCGGCGAGGTGTGGTCGAGCGTCTCGCCGATGCGGTGAAATCCATGATTGGTGCTTGCGAAGATGATGCGTCTGACACCCGCTTTCGCGCCGCCTCGTAAAGGTTGTAGGTGCCGAGGATGTTGGCCTGAAGCAGCCCGTCGAAATCGGCTTCGACGGAGATCGCTCCAAGGTGCAGGATCGCATGGCAGCCACGCGCAAGATCATCGACAGCCTGGCGGTCGGCGAGGTCGCACCGGACCACTTCCTCGCCCTCCTCGGCCGGGGCAAGATCGACGATGTCCGACAGCCGCAGGACCTTCGCACAGCCTTTCAAACCCTGCCGGACATGGCGGCCGAGGGCACCGCCCGCTCCCGTCACCAACAGTCGCGTCGTCATCCGTTTCCCCTGTCCTCAATGGATCTCCGGTTCGGGCAGCTTATGGGGCGACTGCAGGAAGGTGAAGTCGCAGCCTTCCGGGGCCTGCTGGATATGCTCCGCATGCATCTTCAGAAAGCCTCTCGAATAGTCGCGCTCCGGCGGTCGCCATTCGGAAAGCCGGCGCTCGATCTCCGCCGAGCTGACCTCTAGCGTCAGCTTCCGGTTGGCAACGTCGAGGGCGATAATGTCGCCATTGCGGACGGCTGCGAGGGGCCCGCCGACATAAGACTCCGGCGCCACGTGCAGAATGCAGGCGCCGTAGCTGGTACCGCTCATGCGAGCGTCCGAAATGCGCACCAAATCGCGCACGCCCTGTTTCAGAAGCTTCTTTGGGATGGGCAGCATTCCCCATTCCGGCATGCCCGGTCCACCGACGGGACCAGCGTTGCGCAGGATCAGGACCGTCTCGGCGGTGACATCCAGATCCTCGTCGTTCACCGCCTCCATCATCGCCTCGTAATCGTCGAAGACCAGCGCAGGTCCCCGGTGCTTGAGAAGGGCAGGGTCAGCCGCGGCAGGCTTCATGACGCAGCCCAGGGGCGAGAGGTTTCCTTTCAGGATCGCCGTGCCGCCTCGCGCGGCAACGGGATTATCGAGCGGCCGGATCACGTCCGGCAGATGAACCTCGAACTCGCGGATAGCCTCGCCGATGCTGCCGACGACGTTGCGCTCTTCGAGATGCAGCAAGGGCTCCAGTTGCTTCCACAGCGCCGGCAGCCCGCCGGCATAATAAAAGTCCTCCATCAGGAATTCGCCCGTGGGGCGGATGTTGCAGAGGACCGGAACCTTGTCCGACGTGCGATCGAAATCGTCCAAGGTGAGCTCGACGCCGCATCGCCGTGCCATGGCAATCAGGTGAATCATCGCATTGGTCGAGCCGGCCATCGCCATATGCACGGTCAATGCGTTTTCAAATGCCTTGACCGTCAGGATGTCCGAGGGCTTCAGGTCCTCGAAGACCATCTCGACGATCCGCGCGCCCGACAGCGCTGCCATGCGCGAATGGCCGGCATCGGCGGCCGGAATGGCCGATGCGCCTGGCAGTGAGAGACCAAGCGTGTCGGCAAGCGCCGTCATCGTCGAGGCAGTGCCCATGGTCATGCAGGTGCCGAAGGAGCGGGCGATGCCGCGCTCCATGACGTTCCATTCCTGCTCGGTAATGCGCCCGGCCTCTTTTTCCGCCCAGTATTTCCAGACATCGGAGCCCGAACCGAGCGCACGGCCGCGATAGTTGCCGCGCAGCATCGGGCCAGCCGGCACGAAGATCGTCGGAAGATCGACCTGGATCGCGCCCATGATCGTCGCCGGCGTGGTCTTGTCGCAGCCGGCGAGCAGCACGACCCCGTCGATCGGATGCGACCGGATGAGCTCCTCCACCTCCATCGCGAGGAAGTTGCGATAAAGCATCGTCGTCGGTTTCACGTAGGTTTCCGCCAGCGACATCGCCGGCAGTTCGATCGGGAAGCCGCCCGCCTGCCATACCCCGCGCTTCACCTCCTCGGCCCGGGTGCGCAGATGCGCATGACACGGATTGATGTCGCTCCAGGTGTTGATGATGGCGATCACCGGCTTGCCGGCGATTTCCGCATGGTCATAACCCATCTGGTAAAGCCGGGACCTGTGGCCGAAGGAGCGCAGGTCCCTGGCGCCGAACCAGCGAAAGCTTCGAAATTCCTCCGGTTTCTTGCGTCCGGTCATCGCTCACCTCCTTTGCATTCCCGGGCGGGTCGGCTAAATTGCACCTGTTCAGAAAAATGACAGGTGAAGGCGGACCCTTGAACGACGTGATGTTGAAACTGAAACCGGCGCGGCGAGAGCGGCTCGCCGATGTTCTTTACGGCCAGATCCTCGAGCAGATCGCGAGCGGCCAGATGGCCGAGGGGGCGAAATTGCCGTCGGAAGCGCGAATCTGCCGCGACTTCCAGGTTTCCAGGCCGGTCGTCCGCGAGGCGCTGATGCGGCTGCAGGCGGACGGCCTGGTCGTTTCGCGGCAGGGCATCGGCACCTTCGTCAAGTCGCGTCCGTCCAACAAGCTGACCGATTTTGCGGCCTCGGCGGAGATCGCCAGCTATCTCAGGGCCTTCGAACCGAGGCTGGCGCTCGAAACCGAGTGCGCGGGACTGGCCGCGATGCGCCGAACCAAGGCCCAACTCAACCAGATCGGTGAAGCACTGGCGGCGCTGGAGAGCGCCTTTGCCCGCGGCGAGACGGGATGGGAGGAAGATTTCGCTTTCCATCTTGCCGTTGCCGCGGCTGCGGGCAACGAGCTTTTCCCGCGTCTCCTGGACGAGCTTGGCGATATTCTGCGCGGCTCGATGCGCATGGCGCTCAGCCTGACACGGCAGGGTTCGGAGGACCGGCGGCGGCGCGTTCTCGAAGAGCACCGCAAGATATTCACGGCGATTTCCGGCCAGAACCGCGAGCTCGCGCGTCTTTACATGCGCTATCACCTGACGGAATCGCGGGCCCGCATCACCGGATCCCAGGGAGATCTCTAGAGCGATACGCCGAGCAATGGGACCGTTGTGGCAATCGCCGAGGTTCGCGCATTGCCTCTTCGAGGTGCCTGGGCCTGGACCCCCCTCTGCCCTGCCGGGCATCTCCCCCACAAGGGGGGAGATCGGCAAGGTGCGGGCTCCCCATTCCTTCACTTCGGCTGAGTCAACCTCGCGGCGTGAAGTGGCTGTGGTGGAATACGGTGCCCCTTCGATCTCCCCCCTTGTGGGGGAGATGCCCGGCAGGGCAGAGGGGGGTATCGACACCCATGTCGCCGATTTTCGGCATTGCGATCTTATCCGATCCCATGCCGGCACCCGTCGCCCAAGAGCCCGGCGCCTTAGCGGCGCCATCTCCGGTACCATCTCAGGCGCTCGCCGATAGCGGACGAGCCTCGCGGGCTGGCGCTTCGCTCTTGGCCTTGAGCTTTCGCGCAGCCGCGGCGATGGCATCGAGTCGCTCGGCATTGTCGAGGTTCGACAGGAATTCGCCAATCGGGCCGGTATCGCAAATGCCGGCAAGCCTCACCGCCTCGTGCAGGACGCGGATCGGCGAATGTGCGTCGCGCAGATCCTCGAGCGGAAGGAAGTTTTCGCGAATTGCCCGTGCCGCAGCGAACTCATTGGATTGACACGCCTTCAGGATCGCGGTCGAGAGGTGCGGAGCGATGCACACCGAGCCGGAGGTGAAGGCAGTGAGGCCCATTTCCACGTGATCGATTGCGGGTCGCTCGCCGATACCGCTGACGATCCGCTCGCCCGAGCCGATGGCATCGAGGATGGCCGAAAGGTAGGCGTCGTTTTTCGGGTCGGGCCGCACGACGGCGTATTTCAAGGCCGAGATCGCGCCATCGCGGAAGAGACGCGCGACATCGCCGGCATCGAGGAAGCCGTCATTCTTGATATAGGCGATTAATGGCCGGCCGGCGGCATCGGCCAGCTTGGCGAACCCGGAGACCAGGCCCGCCGAAGTCGAGGGGAAGGTGAGGGGGAGCACCATGGCGGTCGGGAAATTCCGCCCGCGCAGAATTGCCGCCTGGTCCATCGCCTTGCCGAAGTCGGCGCCGATCGAGGGGATCATCCAGCCGTCCGGCGGACAAATGTCCTCGAGCACGTCGAGAAGGCTGCCGAATCCCGTCAAGCCGAAATTGTAGAGATTGGCATTGCCGCCGTAGAGATAGGTGGTCACCCCTCCCGAGAGCAGCCAATCGACTTGTCTCCGATTTTCCGTCTTGTTCGGCTCGCCATTCGCCTGACGCGCCAGCGGCGGCACGCAAAGCACGGAAGAGGCGAGGTCGGTCGCATCTACGGGGGTCGTTTTCATGGAAATCTCCGTACCGAGTTTCCTGTATTTTTAATTTACAAGTTGAGCAAGAGCAATAGCGATGTTAGAGAAAACGACAACCGATAAATGCCGACAGCGCCGCGTGTCCCACCAGACGCGCAAAGGTAGCCGTAGAACTTTGAATTTCTGCATGATTTTGTCCCTAAATCGGTTCCGATTTAAGGAGCCATGCAGTAAGAAATCCGCGGCTTGCGAGAAACTCTCGTTCTCTCTCCAACCGGCAGCAATCAGATGATGGTTCCAAACATGTCCTTCAACTTAACATTTGAGTGCGTGCTCGATTTACGCTGCACGGTGGCTGAAAGCCCAGTCTACGACGACCGCCGAAACTGCCTGTTTTTCGTCGATATCGAGAAGGGCGTCCTCCATCGCGCCGAGCTTACCGGAGCGGAGCACATCGCTTGGACCTTCGACCATGGGGCCTGCTGCGTCGGACTTGCCCATTCCGGACGGCTCGTACTCGCGCAATGGGACCGCGTCGTGCTGTTCGATCCGGATAGCGGTACGATCACGAAGGAGATAGCCTCGATCGAAGCGGAGAGGCCGGACACACGTCTGAACGATGGCAAGGTCGGACCGGACGGTGCGTTCTGGGTGGGGACGATGCATGAGGCGGCCGACCGGCAGCCGGTCGCTTCCCTTTACCGCGTCTCGCCCGACGGCACGGTGGAGCGCGAGGTCGGCGACATCATCTGCTCCAATGGTCTCGCCTGGAGCGCAGACGATTCCGTTCTCTTTCATTCAGATTCGCGCGGACCCTGGATCGACCGCTGGCAATTCGATCCCGCGACGGGGGCGATTTCCGGGCGACGCCGTCTCGTCGTCCTCGACGAGACGAGCGGGCGGCCCGACGGAGCGGCGACCGACGTCGACGGCAATTACTGGAGCGCCGGCGTTTCGGCCGGCGTTCTCAATTGCTTCTCCGCTGAAGGCGAGTTGGTCAGCACGCATCGCTTCCCGGTGCCGGCGCCCACCATGCCCTGTTTCGCCGGACCGGATCGGAAGACGCTCTTCGTCACGTCCCTGCGTCCCGCCGATACTTCTGAAGAAAGCCGGGCCGGCGGCATTTTCGCGGCCCGCAGTCCCGTGGCCGGAGCCGCCGTCCATCGCTTCGAGGACCGCCAGCTTTGAGGCTTGTCGACTCACGAACGCTCTTTGAGGGTTCGCTGCAAGGCGTCCCGCACGAGGTTAATCAACGCGGAATGGATATCCGCACGTGATCGGCCCTCGCCATTACTGCAAATTGGATCGACCTCCGCGAACGATTTCAGCAGCTCGGCCCCACCTTCCTTGCATTCAGGCAGGAAACTGAAATGATCGGCACCGGCAACGGCGGCGTAGGATCCATAGGGTGACAGCGCCGCCAGCCCCGAGGCGATCACCCCCGCGGGAATCGTCCCGCTGCTGCCGAGGTTGATGAAAGTCATCGGGATAGCGATCTCTTTCAGGCTCTGAACGTCATAGGCTCGCGCGAGACCGGGGTCGATCAGAACTGCTGATTTGATGCGCCGGTCGAGGTTCGACCGTTCGAAGCGCGCCCGGTCGATTTTGCGCAGGTCGACTTTGTCGACCACGACTGGTTTGTCGTCGACGTAGCCTCTGCCGCCCGCATACCAGGCGCAATCCCATTTTTTATAGGTGTCGCAATAGCGGGCATAGTCTTCGAGATTTGCCCGGGCGCCTGCGATCTCCATAGCGGCCGCGCCTCC
>NZ_JADYVD010000054.1 GCF_020193575.1 Ensifer sp. IC4062 | reverse complement strand
GGTCGCCGAAGCACTCGTCAATATCCGAACCTATTTTATGCCAAAGCGGGCAAAGCAGAAATTCTGAAAGACAGCGCTATTGCCATTCCGTCAACGCCGAAAGCCGTGGGCTGTTCGTCGCGCTCACTTTTATTGCGGCATGAACAATTGGGAAGATCCAGCTGGTCTTCGCCAAATTCCACGAGCCGGGGAGCGCGCGACAGATCTTCCTGTGGCTACGGTTGGCCGCTATCAAGGTGCCCGTCGTCTTGCGCAACGTCGAAGTCTACAAACTCGTCTGGAAGGCGCCGGCCTATCACGGCGCATGAAGCCATAACCGGCTCTATGCAGAGCCTGTGCCTTGGCAGACGCGCACAGCGGACGCTGGTTCTGCCGATGGCCGCGCTCGCCAGGCCGACTTGCCCCACAAGCCCAAGGACTTCAGCTTGACGGCGCGGTGCCCGCCGCTGCGCTCGCCGCAGCGTAGCTTGGTGTGGCTATTACCGGCTCGTCGGCAGGTCAACTACAAATCATGATAGTTTCTTCTATAGCCATTGCCTCCTATTTTTAGGTGCATTGTCGGACTGCGACGGAGTGTTGACAATGGATCGCGAAAAGTCGTGGTGCATCGAAATACGTTGGGCTGTTTGATGTAACTTGAAGCTAGCCGGGCGTTCTGGCTTGGCGGGCATGATCGGGACAAGTAACGCATTGTTCAGACCCTTCGCGTTGACGATTCCCAATTCGCTGGGCACCTCGTGTCGCTGGACGGCTGCTACGCGGATCCAAGGCGACATGCCGGCTCAGCCTGTCCACTTGCCGTGCGCCGACCATTGGAGAGTGAGTTGGCGTGGGCGAAATAGTCACCCGATTTCATTTAATGCCCTGGCTTGCTTGGCTGCTCCAAAAGGAATTGCTGATCAGTATGGTACCTGCACAGAGAAGAGCATGGATCCGTTCTGAACTTACCGCGGCATCGAGGATGTTGATTGGCTTGTTTGGCTAAAGCAAGGCGAAATGTCCCAGCTAATCAAAATGCATGTGAACCCGATGCAGGAACAGTCTTGTTGAGAACTCATCGGCGCTGCCGCTTTCGGGGCACTGGAGCAAATCTTCCGAAACGAGTGCTTCACGAGCGGCTTTTCGCCTGCGACCCGCACGCTTGTAACAGAGGGCCCCGGCCAAAGTACTGGCCAGGGATGTTTTAGACCTGAGGAAAAGTTCATGATTTTAACCAAAGACCTATGGCTGGATAACCCGGACAAAAAGGCGCGCTTTTGGGTAGTAAAGCCTGAGCGGCTCACCCGCATCTGTGCGACGCTGCTGAAAGCTGCCGGCGCTTCAGCGGGCGAGGCACAAGCGGTCGCCACCGGCTGTGTGAATGCCAACCTGTCTGGCCATGATTCCCATGGTGTCATCGCCATTCCAAGCTACATCGAGAGCATGAAGGCAGGGGATATCGTCCCGGGTGCGGAGTGGACAATCGTACGAGAATCCCCCACCACGGCTGTTATCGATGGCCATTGGGGTTTTGGCTTTCATGTCAGCACTAAGGCGATGGCGCTCGCGATCGAAAAGGCAAAGATCGCGAATGTTGCGGCCTGCGCAGTCTTCAGGCAAAGCCATGTCGGACGGCTCGCGGCCTATTCTTTGATGGCGGCAAGCGCCGGTATGATCGGGCTTGTGGTGGCCGATTCCGGTCGCTCACGAAAATATGTCGCACCGTTCGGAGGGCGCGAGGCGCGGCTTGGCACCAACCCGATCTCGATTGCCGTGCCTTCCGATCTCGAAGCCCCGTTTCTGCTCGACATGGCGACGTCGGCGGTCGCCGCCGGCAAGCTCGACCTGGCAATCGCGCGCGGTGAGAAGATCCCCGAGGGCTGGTTGATCGATGCCGAGGGACGCCCCACGACCGACCCCCGCGACTACGGCAAAGGCGGCGTGCTACTGCCGCTCGGTGGCGCCGAGGGTTACAAGGGCAGCGGCCTTGCAGCAATCGTGGAACTGCTATGCGGACTGCTGACAGACCCTGGTGTCGGGGCGCTGCCGAGCGGCCGAGAGAATTTCGGCGGCTTTATGGCTGTGTTCAATGTGGCAGCCTTCCGCCCGCTTGGGAAATTCAAAAAAGAGGTCGCCGAGTTCGCGCAATACATGAAATCGGCCGAGCCGTCGGAAGGGTCACCCGGCGTGTTCTACCCCGGCGAGATCGCATATATGCGCGAACAGGCGCGCACCGCTAACGGCATTGAAGTAGAAAACGCGACTTGGGACGCACTGCGCACGCTAGCGCGTAATTACGGCCTTGCCAACGAACTCGATCTCGCCTGAAATTCATGACGTGGCGAAGGGGCTTTCCGCAGATTCAAATTCTCGATGATACCGTAGCGCTACCGGGGCGAGCTAAATCCGGCTCCTATTCCGCTTGAAAATATCTGCCGCCTTCGAGGCTATCGTGACATTTTAACGGCCTGGCGATTCCCAGAGCAGGCGCCATATCAGATTCAGAGCTGGCTTTTGGAGGTCAGCTTTTGAAGGTGAAGTTCTTCGTGACGATCAGCGGGAGCAAATCAAACCGTTCTTTCCGGGCGGGCGGCAGGGGTAAGCGCGGCCCGCGCAGCGACGGCCGGCGCTTCTTCGACGCGCTGTAATGAATGGCGCGCTCTGGTGCGCGCTGGCGCGACGTGCCGGAACGGTTCGGTCCCCACCAGACGGCAAAGCGGCGTTACTACCGCTGGATTGAGGCAGGCGTGTTCGACCGGCTGTTCGAAGCGGTCGCCAGCGATCCAGACCTGGAATGGATGATGCCTGATGCGAGCGTCATTCGCGCCCAAGCACAAGCGGTCGGGGCACGGCGCAAAAGGGGGACCTGAAGCCCAGGCTCTCGGTCGCTCCCGCAGCGGTTTCGGCACCAAGCTTCACGCGGTCGTAGACGCGCTCGGCCTGCCGGTCCGTTTCGCGGTTGGGCCCGGTCAGCAGTACGACATGGCGCCAGCTTGTGAACTGGTCGAGGGCTGCCGGCCGCCCAAGTGATCGCCGACCGCCTATGATGCCGTCGCTAGCACGACGTCATCCTCGACCAAGGCGGTGAACCGGTCATCCCGCCGCGTCGCCATCGCAAATACCAACATGGCTACGACAAGATCGCTTACAAGAACCGCTGGGGCATCGAGGGCTTCTTCGCCAAACGTAAGCAGTGGCGGTGCATCGCCATCCGCTACGGCAAACTCGCCGCCCACTTCCCCGGCTTTGTCAAACTCGCAAGCATCATGCTCTGGCTCAAGTGATTAAATTGTCACTACAGCTAGAGCCATTGACGAGCTTTCACCTTAGAACGAACGGGTTCGGAACATTCTGCCCGTAAGACATCCAAACGCACTTCGTTTCGAGATAGTCGTAAATGGCTTCCTGGCCGCTTTCCCTGCCGATACCCGAGTACTTGAATCCACCGAAAGGCGCCATGTAACTGACCGCACGGTAGGTGTTTGTCCATACTGAGCCAGCACGTAACCTCCACGCGCCGTTAAAGGCGCGACGATGGTCACTCGTCCAAATTCCCGCAGCCAGTCCGTAGTGCGTGTCGTTGGCCATCGCATAGGCCTCCTCATCATCCTGGAAGCGGATCACTGACAAGACCGGCCCGAATACCTCTTCTTGTGCAATGCGCATAGAGTTTGAAACATTCACAAACACCGTGGGCTCAATAAACCAGCCCCCACCACATTCCTCACCGGTGGCGGGTTTCCCGCCCAATACACATTCGGCGCCTTCATCGTGCGCCATCGTGATGCAGGAGAGAACACGTTGGTACTGTGGCTGTGTAGTAATGGGCCCGACCTGCGTTTCCGAGTTCATCGGATCGCCCATTCGTGCCGTGCTCGCTAGGGCAATGAATTTCTCCAAGAATTGATCGTGAATGCTATCGTGAACCAGAACGCGAGACCCAGCGATACAAGTCTGTCCAGTTGCGGCAAATATGCCGGACACGACACCTTTAACTGCGTTGTCCAAATCGGCATCAGGGAATACGAGCTGCGCCGATTTTCCGCCAAGTTCTAAAGTTAGACGCTTGAAACTGTCTGCCGCGTTCCGACCAATGTGGCGGCCACTATTCTCTCCGCCTGTGAACGCAATCTTATCGATGCCAGGGTGTGTGGTTAGGGCATCGCCAACCTCGGTACCGAAGCCGGTGACCACATTTATTACACCCGCTGGAAATCCGGCCTCCTCAACGAGGCGCATAAGCTCCAAGGTCGAAGCAGACGTGAACTCAGATGGCTTGAGAACTACAGTGCAGCCGGCCGCGAGCGCGGGTGCCAATTTCCAGGTGGCTAGCATTAGCGGCGAATTCCAAGGTGTGATCGCTGCAACCACGCCTACGGGCTCATGACGCGTGTAGGTAAACATGTCAGGTTTATCGATGGGAAGCACTGCTCCCTCGATCTTGTCGGCGAGCCCCCCAAAATAGCGGAACCACTCGGGTATGTAGCCCAGCTGAGTCCGCATTTCGGCGTATAATTTGCCGTTATCTTGCACCTCTATAGCTGCAAGTCGATCAGCATTCTGCTGAATCAGGTCACCGAATCGGCAGAGCAACTGACCGCGCCGCGTCGGGTGCATGCAGGCCCATTCAGCGCCCTCAAGCGCTGCGCGAGCAGCCGAAACAGCAGCATCTACATCGCGTTGATCACATCGTGGGATTCGAGCCCACGGCTTGCCAAGGAAAGGGTCGAATGTTTCAAAGTATTCCCGTGAGGCGGGCTGACACCAGCGACCGCCGATGAATATCTGGTAATCGCGGAAAGGCGCTATTCTGTTCACCTTGAGCTCCTATGATTTGATTTAGTCACATTGGCAGTGGCCTGACGATGTTGCCGGCCACCTTTCTGCCTTCAAGTAGCTGTGGTATTTGCGCGACGTGGCTCGTGGGTGAGAACGCGATCAACCATCGTGCCTGCCAATCCGAGGTAGTTGATTGGATCACAGTGGAACCTGATAGTGTCGGAGCCGAGTGCATTGACGATAATTCGAGTGTCAAGCAGGACGTCCTTCAAATCTCTCCCATCCTCAATTGCCGACCGGCAGGCGTTGTAGACAACATCATGAGCCTGCTGCCGTCCGAGCTTTGGCGCAGCTGCCATCATCACAGATTCGGCGACGATCAGACCTTTCGTCAAACTAAGATTTTCTAGCATCCGCTCCTGATGCACAACTAGGCCGGCAATCATGAACTTGGCGTTGGCCGTCGACGCGGCGGTCAAGAGAAAGCTCTCCGGCAACGAAACCCACTCGAGATGCCAAGGACCGGTGGCTCTCTCGAAGTCGTGAATTACGCCATCAAGCATTGTTGCCACATGTTGCCTAACGGCTTTGGCAGCTGCGAGAATGAGTTCGCTTGATATTGGGTTTTGCTTCTGGGGCATGGTCGAAGATGCACCTCGACCTTGCGTAAACGGCTCTGACAATTCACCGAACTCGGTGGCACACATTAGCATGATGTCCGTCGCGATCTTGCCAAGCGTTCCCGTCACAAGCCCGAGTAGGGTTACTGCCTCGGCGAGTCCATCGCGAACTACGTGCCAACTAATTGGCGGCTGATGCAGACCGAGTTCCTCGCAATACAGTTGCTGTACGCGCAGGCCACTCTCGCCCAAGGAAGCCAGCGTACCAGCGGCCCCGGCGAACTGACCCATCAAAATGCGCGGGAGCGCCTGGTCGATGCGCTCGATATGCCGGTCAATGGCAGATAGCCAAACAGCAACCTTGTAGCCGAAAGTGATTGGAAGCGCGTGCTGCAGGTGGGTACGGCCGGCCATCGGCGTGTCGCGGTGCTTGTGAGCAAGCGTCGCAAGGCTTCCGCGAAGGTCGTGTAGGTCTCGCGCGATGATTTCGAGCGCCGACTTGATTTGAAGTACCGTGGCCGTATCCATGATGTCTTGGGTTGTAGCTCCCCAATGCACATATCGTCCTGCGTCGCCGGCTGCCGCTGTAAGCTGCCGCACTAGCGGGAGGATCGGATACCCAACTATTTCAGTTTCACGACGAAGTCGGTCGTAGTCCAACTCCAGAGAGTGGGCCACCAAATCAATTTTGCTTGCGGCGTCTGCCGGTATTACTCCAGCGCGCGCTTGAGCTCGTGCTAGGGCCGCTTCCGCCTCGAGATACCTGCCAACAAGGGCTTCATCACTAAAAATGTCACGCATTTCGGCCGTGCCGAACATGTCGCGGAAGAGCAAAGAATCAAAAACGTTGCTCGGCAAGGAAACCTCCAATAGTATATGTGCATACATACCATTATGTCCGAACATATTTGGGGGTCAAGGCGAATTTTGAAATTTGAACTGGCCAACAGCAGCGCCAATGAGCATGGTGGAACCTAGTCCAGGGTAGCCACGGCTGTGTATGCGCACCGGCGCTAGTCGTAGAAAGCAAGGATCACACGATTGCAAACACGGTATGCAGCTATTGCACGGGAATTAACCGAAGCTATTGCCCAGGGGCGGTACTCCGTTGGGAGCCTTCTTCCAAAAGAAGTCGAGCTTGCAAATCAGTTCAAAGTAAGCCGCTCGACTATCCGAGCGGCTATGCGCGAATTGCTCGCGGCAGGACTTATCAGCCGCAAGAAAAATGCCGGCACGCGGGTCGAAGCTAACAGCATTCAATCTGATGGCCGGGCATTTGCAATGTCGTTAAGTTCGATTGAAGCCATCCAGCAATTCGGTGCAGCGACGCAGCGTCAAATTCAACATGTGGACGAGGTTATTGCGGACCATGAATTGGCTGGGAAGCTCGGCTGCAAACCTGGTAGTCGATGGCTGAAAGTTTCGAGCGTTCGCCGAATACTTGGGGATGACAATGCACTGCCGATATGCTGGACCGACGTCTACATAGACGTCTCATTTTCCGCAAAAGTCGCCCCTCGCCTCGAAGACTTCCATGGAATCTTTGGTGAACTGATCGAGAGTATCGCTGGCCGACGAATAATAGAAATTCGCCAAGACATTTCCGCTTGCGGGCTACCCGATCATATGGCGCCGCCCCTACTAGCCAAACCGGGCGACCACGCTCTAGAGATTCGAAGGCAATATCTCTTAAGCCCGGCATCGCTCGTGGAGATATCACTCAGCTATCACCCTGCAGCTCGGTATCAGTACACGACGCGACTGACGCGGCGAGACACCGGCGACCTGTAGAACAGCCGTACCGGGTGCAGGTAGTCTACCTTTATCTGGTGGTTCGTCGAGTTTGATTTTCCCAACGAACACCGGATGTATTGCGTTTCCACAAGAGTCTGCGGGCGTACGGATGCTTCACTGCATGCAAACCGTGGAGATACGGGCGCAAACATGATGCGCCCACGACGCTGCGACAACGATGCCCGAGACGGTTTGTCTGTGCTCCTACAGGCTCGATGTTGCGTCATCAGATAGCGCGGCTCGCTGTTGGCCTGAAATTTCGAAAGTACCTTGACAAATATGTTCGTACATAAGACTATGTCTGAACATATCCTCAATTACGATTGCGCGTGTGCAGGAAAACGCACGTGGGGTTTACCTCGAACCGGCCGGAGAAAAGAGTGGTGGCAAATTCAAATTGGCGGCTCCCAGTGGCTCGCGAGCATCATCTGTCAGCGAGCGCTGGAAGACTGAGCTTTGTCGGCGGGGTCGGTGACTTCAACGAGGCGGGACGTATCCGGAATCCAGACAGCCTCGACAGGCAAATTGAGGGCGCGATCGCCAATCTGAGCTACGCGCTGCAGGCCGAGACATGTTCGCTGAATGACGTTGTGCGTCTAAAGGTACATCACACCTCCGAGAAAGATGATTGGCAGATCATCGCGAAACTTGCACGCCTCTTCGAAGCAGACCCGATGCCGGTTATCAGCGCTATGGCCGAACCGATGCAACCTTTTTCTGGGCAAAAAGTGCAAATCCAAGCTATCGCTCAGCGAGGTTGGCGGAGGCTCGGTGACGCCCGATCAACACCACGACCAGTTCCCACTAGGTGGCAAGACCTCTTTGGAGATCGGATTGTGACCGGCGGACTCAGAGCCGGAGAATTTATCGCTGTCGCGAACCGCGTATCCGAAGACGAAATGGGCGAACTGCAACATGCAGGCGAGGGCGTAGCCCAGAGTCACGGCATCATGGGTATCCACGGCAAGACCCTTGCTGACCTTGGCGCATCCTTCCAGGACTGCGTGAAGTTGGAGGGATATTACTTTGGTGGGGACCTAGCCGACTGGGCGCCGATGGCGCAAGCGCGACTGAGTCACTTCCGAGAGCCCGGGCCTGTGGCCACGGTGGTGCCCGCTCACCGTCTGAACCCAGAAGGAGCCGTAACAAAGGTTGAGGTTATGGCGATGCGGGCGTCCCGCAATGGCTTAGACAAATACATCCCGCGCGAAGACCACTGGCCAGAGCGCGTCTGGGATTGGCCGATATGGGCGCCTTACCGCCAAGCTATAAGATTGCGGGACACAATCTGGCTCGGTGGCCAAGTTCCGTGGAAGCCCTTCAGTAATGACGGTGTCTGGGTGCTTCCGGGTCAGCTTCTTCCCCAAACGCGTTTCGTGATGAGCTATATCGAAGACCTACTGCGCCCTTTCGGTCGCTCGTCCGCAGACCTGAAATTGATGGTTTGCTACTTCACCTCCTTGGGAACGGAGGAGGAAACGGTCGAATTCGCTAGGACGCTAAGTGAGTGTGTTGGCGGCGCATTGCCTCCAATGACGCTCGTTCCCAAGCCCAAGATGCATGACGATGACAATACCGTGGAGATTTGGGGTGTAGCGCAGGGCTAGGCTTGGCTGGAAACTAAAAGCAAGTTGCGGAGACATCATAGTGCAAATTACCCTTGAAGATCTCACTGCCAGCGAATGCATCGAGTTATACAGGAACCGACATGCATCCCCTGTTGAAGTAATTGATGACTGCCTTAAGCGCATTGATGCGGCCAACCCAACGTTCAATGCGTTCTGTTTCGTAAATGATGAAGAAGCGAGGCGGACCGCTCAAGAGTCCGAAGCTCGTTGGATGCGCGGTGAGCCGCTTGGCCCGTTGGACGGCGTTCCCGCCACTATTAAGGAACTCAGCCTGACCCGGGGAATGCCAACTGTACGCGGGTCCGCCGCGGTTCGGGACGATGGCCCTTGGGATGTTGACGCGCCGGTCGTAGCCCGCATGCGAGAGGCGGGTGCGATCCTTATCGGAAAAACGACGTCTCCGGAATTCGGATGGAAAGGTGTGACTGACAGTCGCGTGCATGGCTTCACGCGAAATCCCTGGAACCCCGACCTGACTCCAGGTGGATCGTCCGGGGGCGCCGGCGTCGCGGCGGCCCTCAATCTGGGATTTCTGCATCAGGGAAGTGATGGTGGGGGTTCTATCCGAATTCCGGCAAGCTTTACAGGAACATTTGGATTCAAACCCACCTTCGGTTATGTCCCGGTGTGGCCCTTCAGCGTGATGACTGGCCTGGCTCACCTTGGTCCTATGACGCGTACGGTCACTGACGCTATCCTAATGATGACCGTCATTTCGCGACCAGATCCACGCGACGGATGGGCTGCCCCTGCGTACCCCGGCACATCGGTAGCGCCAGGAGCAACGCTGTCAGGACTTCGCATCGCTTATAGTCGGAATATGGGTTACGGCAATGTCGCGCCCGAGATTGCCAAGGTCACGGATGCCGCTGTTGGTCAGATCGAAGCCCTTGGCGCAGAAGTCGTACATGTAGATCCTGGCTTTGACAACCCCATCGACGTTTGGGCGACGCTGTGGTTTGCAGGAGCGGCTCGCATCTACTCTTCTATTGAGCCGGAACGGAGATCGCTGCTAGACCCCGGCTTTCTTGATTGCGCTGAGAAAGGTCGGGCGCTTACTTGTGCCTCATACCAGGATGCACAACAGGCTTGCTATGAGATCTCGGCCCGAATGGCCGAATTCCACGAAAGGTACGATCTGCTCGTCACTCCGACTATCCCGGTGCCGCCGTTTCCGGTCGGTCAGAATGTGCCTAACGAGTCTGTAACCGGGTGGGTCGACTGGACACCGTTTACGTACCCCTTCAATCTAACACAACAGCCAGCCGCATCGCTGCCCGCGGGCCTTGATGAAAATGGGCTCCCGGTAGGACTCCAACTTGTCGGAGCCCGCTACAATGACCCGCTTGTGCTCTCGGTAGCGTACATCCTTGAAACCCGTCTTGGACGGCTAACGCCGCCAAGAGGTTCCGAACTCATCCGGAAAAGCGAGTCACGATCATGAAGCGGTGGGGTGCCCGCCGCTAACTAACAGCATAACAAAGAAAGGGGAATGAAATGAAACATCGAATAGCCTCCTTCGCAATCGCAACCACGCTGTTCTTACTTAGCGTTTCAGCGGCAAGCGCCGAGTGTCTCGATGATGTCAGGCAAGCCGGGGAAATAAAAGCCGGCAACGGCATTATGGGCGTCAAGCCCTTTGTCTGGAAAAACCAGGACGGCTCGTATGCAGGCCTTGAGTGGGACCTTTTCCAGGAAATTGGAAAGCGGATCGGTGTAACAAAACAAACCTACGAGATCACAGAATGGACTTCGCTGATTCCGGGCCTGAAGGTGGGTCGCTGGGACATAATCCTTTCAGGAATGGGCACAACCCAAGAGCGTGCTAAGAGCGCCGGCATTACCTATTCTAATCCATACTTTCTTCTTTATGACGTCGTAATCGTTAAGAAGGACTCGCCGATCAAGACACCAGAGGACCTAAAGGACAAAACCATCGGATCGACGCTGGGCAGCTTTGATTCCATCAATGCACACATGCTGGTTGAAGAAGGTAAGGCGGCAAGAGTGCTTGATTTCAATGACTTCAGCGCCCCGTTTGTTGCCTTGCGAAACGGTCAGGTCGATGCAGTCGTTTTGGACCAAGCGACTCTTTACGGCCAACAAGAGGGTATGAACGACCTGAGAACCCTTGGGGACCGTATGCCTTACCGACCAAAGCCAGAGTGGGCTGAGGCAGAGGCCAAGGCACCCTACAAGCTCGGTGGTCTCGCCATTGGCGTGAGAAAGGACTGCCCTGCGCTGCTGGCAGCGATCAACGATGCGCTGGCCTCCATGGATGCAGATGGAACCCGCAAAAAGATCATCGAAAAATATGGGGTCTGGGACGACGATCAGATCCATCTTATGAAGTAAATCTGCGGGGCTCTCTCGATGTATGAGTTCTTCACGGTGTTGCTGCCGAAGTATCTCCCGTTCTTGCTCGAGGGAGCTCTCGTTACTCTACAGATTTCGGTGCTGAGCATGACCGGCGCCCTGATCATTGGTATGGGTGTGGCGCTCGGACGCCTAAGCGGCATTCAGCCGGTGAACTGGACGTTGGCGGCATATGTCGAGATTTGGCGCAACGTGCCTCTAATAGTTCAGTTGATGGTGATCTACTTCACGCTCCCGGAGATTGGCATCAGACTGCCGGGGTTCTGGGCAGGAACGCTTGGACTAAGCCTGAACCTTGGCGCGTACCTCTCGGAGGTCTTCAGATCGGCCATTATCTCGATCGACGCAGGTCAGCGGGAAGCGGGAAAATCGATTGGCATGTCCCAGATCATGACATACCGTCGAATCATTCTACCGCAAGCATTACGCATCGCTGTTCCCACAGTTGGCGGGTACTTCATCGCCTTGCTTAAGGACTCGTCGCTGGTGTCATTCATCGCCGTAAATGAATTGCTACGGAACGGGACGATCCTGATCGCAAACACGTTTCAAACCATGCAAATATACATGATGGTAGCGATGATATACTTTGCATTGAGTTTTATTGCGTCGCGTGTTGTACATTCGATCGAGCGTGCCCTTACGCCTAAGCATCTCCGGCACAAACGCGGGCTGCCGAAATCACTGTCAGGGGAGGTTGCGGCATCGTGACTGGTCAACCATTGTTGCGAATCGAGGAACTTCACAAATCTTTCGGCGCTCTCAACGTTTTGAAAGGCGTCAGCCTGTCAGTTCGCTTGGGAGAAGTGGCGTTCCTGATTGGCCCCAGCGGGAGCGGGAAGTCAACTCTCGTCCGTTGTATTAACTTTCTGGAAACGCCAACGGCTGGTACGATTAAATTCGAGGGCGAAACACTTTGCGGCATGCGCAACGGCGCCTTTTATGTTGCGCCCGAGAAGAAACTTCGGGCCGCGCGCAGTCACATGCCTATGGTGTTCCAGCAGTTCAACCTTTTTGCCCACAAGACGGTTTTGCAAAACGTTATCGAAGGTCCCATCCAAATCAAGGGAAGTCGCCGGGAGGAAGCAATAGCCGACGCCATGCGGTTGTTGGGGGACGTGGGCCTACGCGAGAAAGTTGACTATTATCCGGATCAGCTCTCTGGTGGCCAAAAGCAGCGAGTAGCCATTGCGCGAGCTCTTGCAATGCACCCGAAGGTAATCCTGTTTGATGAACCAACTTCAGCACTCGATCCTGAGCTTGTCACTGGAATTCTGGATACCATCCGCGGACTAGCCAATAAAGGTATGACCCTGATCATCGTAACTCACGAAATGGGCTTCGCTCGTAAACTCGCAGATGTAGTTCATTTCATGGCTGATGGGCACATCATCGAGTCTGGTCCGCCGGATCAAATCTTTGATAGACCAGAAAGCCCACGTCTGAGTAGTTTTATTCGTTCGATTCTGCGCTGAGACATGCGACCCAGAGCACATAATCCAGGCTCTCGCTGACCACGGCCACGACTTGCGGCTCTTCGATCCGGCGCGACTTATGGCGGTGGAATGTGGGACCATCGCACGGTATGGGTCTCCGAGACGGGCCAGCAATTACTGCAGCTATATTCCAAAGCTGGGCGCCTCACCATCGGAAAGGAGGGTACTTACATGTTCGCACTTGATAGGATTGATGGGAAGATCCTCCAAATTGTCCAGAGACAATCGAGTGTCGTCCGACGCAGCATCATTCTGTCGTCGCGTCTGCCTGTCAGCGTCGACCAAGGCGACTCCGCGGCGGGCGTACTTGCAGCTGATGTTTCGGTTGTATCGCCGCTGGTGTCGATCGCCTGGTAGAGCTTGAGAATGCCGAGCATGTTCTGAAGCCCTGTTTCGGATACGACCTGCTCGCAAATACGGCGATGACGAGCCCCCGGTCTGCGGACCTATCGAGAGAGTCCAGCGCCGGAAGCGCTCGGGCAACCATCGAGGTAACGGCGGTACGAACTGGGCATGTGAGCCGGATCGGTTCCGAAGAGGACTCCACCGTACCGGCGGGGCGGCGACGCGCTTGCCCCTGACAAAGAGTCGTTCGGCTCGTGGCCCAGACATCGACCTGCTCTCGAATGAGGCTGTTCGGCACGGAGTAGAAATAGCGCCCGAATTGGACATTGCCGTCCGGCGATACGTGGGTGTTGAATTGCTCGACAGACCAGCGCTCTTGCGGACTGCAGGTGAAAATCTCATTGTTGCGTTACAAATATTGGCTCCACTTTCTCATGAGTTGGAGCCCGCAGATAACCCGGAGCGGTCAAACGGCTTAACAATACCAACACTTTCCTCGATCATGATTTCTGTTCCGAACGGCTCCGAGAGCTTCTGAAGGCGCTGCAGAATAGACCTTGCCAATGGCGGAGCAGCGAAACTTGGAACGCCCCTGTTGGCAAACCTTTTGGAGTGGCCAAGGTCTATCGGATAGAGTCGCAGTTCGACGAGCTGATTTTGCTCAAAACGGCAGATGGTGACGATGCTTTCGTAGAAGACGGGGTCGCGGAATCCGAGGTCCGCCGCGTATTCTTTCGACATTTCACTGACTGTCACCTCGGCATCGGTGTGAACACGCGGATCTCGGCCATATTCGGCGTACATATCGGCACCCGTCGGTGTCCGGAGGTCGTCCATAATGAAGTTTCCGACGCTATAAAGGATCGGCCGGCCTTTGTAGATCTCGATACCTCTGAGTTGATGCGGCCCATGCACAATATAGACGTCGGCGCCGGCATCAATCATCTTGCGTGCAAAGGCCTGCTCGTAGTCAGGCGTCAGCTGAGACCAATTCCCTGGCTCGTGTCCATGGTTGGTGACTATGCAGAAGTCTGAGAACTGCTTACCCTGACGCACATTGCGGAGAATGCGGGTGACGTCCGCAGGGTCGGGCTGGTAACTGTAGCCAACCTCGTCACCTAACTTGAACCTGGCTCCGGCAATCGTGACACAGTCCGGATCGCCATGTGCAGGATTGTAATACGGCAGAGCATCGCGCACTTGCCGCAGATTATCGAACATCGCCTCGGGTACGGTGATGTCTTCACGCAGTCGAAGGGCATTGACGCCTGGCCTGCCTGGCGCCTCACCGGCCGGATCGCAGGCACGCGACATCGGTGTGAACGTGGAGGCAAACGACACTAAGGAAACTCTTCCGCGGGGGGTTTCCAGAAAGCGGGCAGCGCCAGCCTGCGAAAGGTTTTCCCCAACGCCGGCATAGACGATCCCGTTTTCGTCGAGGGCCCGACAGGTCTCGCGCATTCCCTCGGCGCCCCATTCGAACGTGTGATTGTTCGCATAGCTTACAAGGTTGAATCCCATCGCCTTCAAGTCAGGACCAAGTTCCGGAACACTTACGTGATAGGCACCGCCATGTTCGGCTTGCGGGCTCCCCGTGAACGACCGGGCGTCAAAAATATTGGTTTCCATATTGCCGAAAGTGACATCAGCCTCGCGGAGGGTCTCGACGATGGCACCAAATCCTGGATGGTTTCCCTTGGTAAGCGCTCGCGTTACGATCAGGTCGCCAACCGCCACCAATGTGAATCCGTCTGCAACATTCGTATCGAGCGAACCAGTAGTGTCATATGCACCTACCTGCTCGACGGGGTCACATAGTCTACCCTGCCTTTGCTTCTCCATAGCTAAACTCCATAACGTGGTTCCAAATTCTGGATAAGATGAACTGCCCAGCCGACCAGACGCCCTCTCGCAGCCGTGAAGCCGGCGGCAGTCAGGAATATCCACCAGTCACGCCACATGCGGGCAAATGCCAACATTTGCGCATGGGGACTGGTTCGTTGGCCGCTCCACTTGCTGCTTGGTGCAATGGCGCGTCAACTCTCGCAATTCCGGCGCGCGTCCATCAGTGCATGACGTTCCTTTGTTTCCGATCGCGCCGCACCATGGCTCCTTCCCGAAGGCTGAATTCCGCATGAATACAAAGCCTTCATGCTAATTCATATGTGGGTTCAGTGACACATCATCGAACGAGGGACGCGCCAGCGAAATGTTCCGCTGCAATTTCCACAATCGGGGGTTAGACTTCAGCCGTAGCGCGTACATGACAGGCCACCGTGCGTCCATCGGGCATCGGCGTCAATTTCGGCACCTCAACTCGGCAACGCTCTTGTGCGAGCGGACAGCGCGGGTGGAACGCACAGCCGCTCGGCGGGCTGACCGGGCTCGGCACCTCGCCTTCAACGGGAACCTCGGAACGGGCCTGTGTGGGATCGGGCACCGGGGCTGCGGCGATCAGTGCCTCCGTGTAAGGATGCATGGGATTGGCGAAAAGCGCCTCGCAAGTTCCCAATTCAACAATCCGTCCCAAGTACATGACGGCCACGCGATCGCCGATATGCTCCACAACACCTAGATCATGCGAGATGAACACGAAGGAGACCCCCGTTTGTTCCTGGAGGTCCACGAGCAAGTTCAGGATTTGCGCCTGCACAGAGACATCGAGAGCCGAGACAGCCTCGTCGGCGACGATGATTGAGGGTTTAAGGGACAACGCGCGCGCAATCCCAAGCCGCTGGCGCTGACCGCCCGACAACTCTGAGGGAAGCCTGTGCATGATCTCAGGCGCAAGACCCACCTTTTGTAAAAGCTCCGCCGCAAGGGCTTCGCGCCTTTTGCGGCCCAAACGCTCGAAGTTTTCGACGGGTTCTGTAATGATCTGTCCGGCCGTTAACCGCGGGTTCAACGACGAATAGGGATCCTGAAAGACCATCTGCATCCGACGGCGCCAATTTCGAAGCTCGTATTTGTTGAGGCTGGCAATATCGGTTCCCTCGAGCAGTACGCGGCCACCCGTCGGGTCACCGAGCCGCATCAAGAGCCGTGCGATTGTGGACTTGCCGCATCCTGATTCGCCGACAATGCAGAGTGTCTCGCCTGCCTCAACAGAAAAAGAGACACTCTCGACCGCACGCACGACCAATGGATCTTTATTGAAGAGCCCACCACAGAGCGGATAGTGTTTTACCAGTTCCTCGACCTTCAACAAAGGGCCACTCATGCGCTCACTACCTTCTCTGCATGCCAGCAGGCGGCCGCGTGATCCGCGCCGTACTGTTTAAGAACTGGCGTCTTCTCCCGGCAGACTTCGGTCGCGAACGGACAACGCGGCGCAAAGCTGCACCCGATAATGGGCTCGCGCAGGCTCGGGACGATGCCAGGAATTTCCGGCAGGCGGCGCTCTTTCCCGCGTCGTCTGTCCGGGACCGAGCTCATGAGAGCTCTTGTGTACGGATGCATGGGACGCGCGAAGAGATCTGTCACCGTTGCCTGCTCGACGATCCCGCCGGCATACATCACGATCACGCGCTGGCAGGTCTCGGCCACGACGCCAAGGTCATGGGTGATGAACATCACCGCAGTTCCCGTGCGCTCCTTCAGATCGACGATCAGCCGCAGGATCTGCGCTTGGATGGTGACATCGAGGGCCGTGGTCGGCTCGTCGGCAATCAGGAGTTCGGGTGAGCAGGCAAGTGCCATGGCAATCATGGCACGCTGGCGCATGCCTCCCGACATCTCGTGGGGATAGCTGCTAAGCCGCCGTTCGGGGTCCGCAATACGGACGAGGCGCAGCATGTCTGCAGCCTTTGCCAGGGCCTCGGAACGGGTGGCGCCGCTATGGATTTCTACCGCCTCTGCAATCTGGCGACCGACGGTATAGACCGGGTTGAGGCTCGTCATTGGTTCCTGGAAGATCATGGCGATTTTATCACCCCGGATCTTGCGCATCTCCCGCTCCGGCAGATCCAAAAGATTGCGGCCGTGAAAGCGAATCTCGCCGTCCACCGTCTTGGCGGACATCTTCGGCAGCAGGCGCATAATGGACAACGCTGTCACGCTCTTGCCGCAACCGGATTCGCCGACTACACCGAGCGTTTCCCCTTTCTTAACTTGGAAGCTAACCCCGCCTAGAGCGCGGGTGACGCTCTCTTCGCCAAAGAAGTGGGTCTCGAGATCCCGGACATCCAAAAGCACGTCATTCTCTATGGGCTTATCCTCCCTAAAACCCTCAATTTTTCTTTCCTCGCTGGAGACTCGCATCAGCATTTCAGCGCCTCCGTTTCGCACGGGGATCGAATAGATCTCGCAGGCCATCACCTAAGAGATTGACCGCCAAGACCGTGAGCGTGAGAAAGATGCCGGGAGCGAAGATCGTCAGCGGCGCGGAGGCGAGATAGACGCGCGAGCTTGAGATCATGTTGCCCCAGCTTGGGATCTCGGGTGGTACGCCGACGCCTAGGAAGCTTAGCCCCGCTTCGATCATAATCGCATCTGCGCAGACTATGGCGCTCTGTACCATGAGAGGCGGTATTGTGCTCGGAAGAATGTGTCGCCGCAGAACCTTCGGCAACCGCGCGCCGCCGCAGACCGCCGCCTCCACGTAAGGGCGCTCGCGCACGCTCACTACCACCGAGCGCACAAGCCGGGTCACGCTTGGCGTCTGAGGAAGTGTCACGGCGACGATCAGGATGCCGATCCCGGGACCCGTCAAGGAGATGAGGGCGATGGCCAGCAAGATGGTCGGGATCGACATCAAGGCATCCATGACGCGCATGATGACGTTGTCGAATCTGTGCACGTATCCTGCGACGACACCCATCAGCAACCCAGTACAAGCCGCCAATAGAGCCGATATCAGACCCACCATCATGGAGATCCGCGCCCCGTAAACGGTTCGGGCGAACACGTCCCGACCCAGATTGTCAGTCCCGAACCAGTGCTCGGCAGATGGCGGCTGCAGGCGGACGAACGGATCCATGTTCTGGGGATCACCAGCGTAAAGCGGTGCGGCCAGCGCTAGGATGATCAGGAGCATTAGGAGGCCACCGCCGAGCAAGACCAGCGGATACCGCCTTGCGAGCCGGGGAAGATTCGAAAGCCCTAGTGGAGTGGTCGGCACGGCGTCAATGTTAGCAGAGGAGATCATATCAGTACCTGATGCGGGGGTCGATGAGCGTATAGGCGAGATCGACCGCAAGGTTGATAAGGACGTACACGCCCGAAGTGAGGATGAGCACGCTCTGGATGATCGGATAGTCCCGGTTGTTGATCGCGTCGACCACCAGCCGCCCGACGCCAGGAATATTGAACACCGTTTCGGTGAGCACAACTCCGCCGATAAGGTAGGCGAAGCTGAGGCCGATCACGGTCAGGATAGGAACGCCGGCGTTCTTTAGGGCATGGTGAACGAGCATCGCATAGGACGAGGCACCCTTGGCCGCCGCGGTGCGCATGTAGTCTTCGGATAGCACCTCAAGCATACTCGCACGTGTGACGCGGGCGACGAACGCAATGAAGGGCAGGCTCAAGGCGATGGTGGGCAGGATCAGGTGTGAAAACCAATCGCCGAACCCCTCTTCGATGGGCGCGTATCCTTGGACGGGCAGCCATGCGACACTAATCGCGAGTAGGTAGACGAGGAAGTAGCCGATGACGAACACCGGAACAGAATACCCGAACGCCGAGAAGACGGTGAGAAGTCGATCCACGAGGCCACCGGCGCGCCACGCCGCTTGGATGCCGAACGACACCCCGACCGCCACCGAAAGAGCCAAGGTCAGGATCGACAGCGAATTGGTTGGCTCCAGCCGCTGTAGGAGGAGTTCGAGAACCGGACGGCCAGAGAAAATCGAGGTGCCGAAGTCCCCGTGCAGCATCGCCGATAGCCAGTGGATGAACTGAACCGGCAAGGGCTCGTTCAACCCCAGTTGCTCGCGGATGCCGGCGATGATTTGTTCGGTCGCGTTCCGTCCGGCCATGACCGCTGCCGGGTCACCCGGGGTCAACCTGATTAGAAGAAAGACGAAGATTCCGACCATCGCCATAACGGCGATGGCCGAAACCATCCTGCGAAGGATGTACGGCGCCATCTGCTTTAGACTTTCCGCATGTTCCACATGGGCCGTTCTATCGACGGGAACCTGATCATATCCACGAGTGATTTGCTACGAGCTGTGGGCGTCAACGTCTGGCAAAGGAACACAACACCGACGTAATCCCACCATATACGCTGCATCTCTCGAGCCAATTCCTTACGCTCTTCCTGTGTCTCAGTATCAGGCCATTTCGCTCGCAGCGCTTCGTATTCCTCGTTCTGAGGCCAGCCGTACCAGGCCTTTTCGCCGTTCATGAGCATAAGGGACGTCGCCATCGGATCACGAATCTCGAAATCTGAGAAATAGGTGATTAGGAGGCTCCATCCACCCTCTGCCACTGGCTCCTTCTTGGCCCGCCGCACAACCAGTTCGCTCCAGGTCATCGGGGCAAGCTCGGCATTGATGCCGGCCTTCTGCAGCACGTTGGCGAGCAACTGCGATGCCAGGTTGCCTTCGGGCCAATCCGTCGGGTCAAGGATGACAACCTTTTCACCGGCATATCCGGACTCGGCGATCAGTTGCTTCGCCTTCGCGAGATCGCCCCCCTCCTTGAACCAGTCCGTATTCACGTCACTCGAGTAGGGCGATCCGACTCCAAACATCGACGAGACGGTCCGGCCGAATTTCGGGTCTGGGGATAACAATCTCAGGAAGACTTTCTGGTCGATCAGGTGCAACAAGGCCTGACGCATCTTGACGTTGTTAAACGGCGGCTGCAGAAAGTTCATCCGCACGAGCCAATCCGAACCGTTTTGCCCCAAGGTGTCGAGTACGAGGCCAGGATCGCTTTCAATTGTGGGAAATAGATCTGCGACCGGCGTCATCCAGAAATCTACCTCACCAGACTGCAGCGCCGCGAGGGCAGTTTGGGGGTCTGGAATGTTCTCCCAGATAAGCTGTTCGACTTTCACGACCTTGCCTCCTGCGAACCCGCTGGCCGGTTCGTCACGAGGCACATATTGCTCGTTGCGATCATACACATAACGCGCACCCGGTTTGGTCAGATCCGCGTTGAACCTGTACGGCCCAGAGCCGATGTTGGTTGTCACTTGCTCAGTCGCTGGGCGCTTCGCGTCCTGCTTGCGCATGATGAACAGCGGTTGCCCGGTAGTCGCGAGAGTTTCCAATACTAGACCGTGTGGCTCGCGTAGTGTGATTTTGAAAGTCGTTTCGTCCACCGCTGCAATATCGGCGGCCCTCTCCAGAAGAAGTTGACCGGACGCCTCAACTTGGCCCCAACGACGGATCGACGCCACACAATCAGCCGCCGTAACCGGCGTCCCGTCATGCCACTCCAAGCCGTCGCGGAGCGCGAATTTATAGGTCTTCTTGTCGTCGGATACGTCCCATTTGCCGACCATTTGCGGCTGCGGCAGAAGGTTAGCGTCCAACGCAAATAGAGTGTCATAGATCGCCGTGGCATGATTGATCGCCGCGCTCGATGTACTAAAGACCGGGTCGAAGACCTGGATGTCCTCCATGATCATCCGAATGGTCTGTTTATCCTGTGCGCGCAGAGCCGATGCAAGCGCCAATACAGTCCCAGCGGCTAGAGCGGACTCCATGAAGGTACGTCGTGTGATTGTCATCTCAATTCCCCTTGTCTTTTTGACAGTCTTGAATGCGCTTTGCGTCGCCGTGCCTGCAGCAATGGCACTAAAATGTCGCCGAATATCACAAAGCATCCGAACAGTGACCGCGTGACCATCAGGCGCCTCCCAGACGCTATCAGAATAGCGGGGCGACCGGTCCGAAATCCTGCTGATCACGCACTTCGCCGCACATTTCCTGCAAATGTCGGGCTGCAAATGCTGGACTGGTGCACCAGCGGCATTGCAGCGCACTCGACTGTATTCGACCGGGGCAAGTATCGGGGTTACGCATACGAACGCTTAGTAGGGCTGGCGCAGGGAATTTTGCTCAACATGCGAAGGTGATTTCGCGTGGGAACAGGAGTTGGCAGGCGCCATATCAGATTCACGGCTGGCTTTTGGAGGTCAGCTTTTGAAGGTGAAGTTCTTCGTGACGATCAGCGGGAGCAAATCAAACCGTTCTTTCCGGGCGGACGGCAGGGGTAAGCGCGGCCCGCGCAGCGACGGCCGGCGCTTCTTCGACGCGCTGTAATGAATGGCGCGCTCGGGTGCGCGCTGGCGCGACCTGCGGGAACGGTTCGGTTCCCACCAGACGGCAAAGCGGCGTTACTACCGCTGGATTGAGGCAGGCGTGTTCGACCGGCTGTTCGAAGCGGTCGCCAGCGATCCAGACCTGGAATGGATGATGCCTGATGCGAGCGTCATTCGCGCCCAAGCACAAGCGGTCGGGGCACGGCGCAAAAGGGGGACCTGAAGCCCAGGCTCTCGGTCGCTCCCGCAGCGGTTTCGGCACCAAGCTTCACGCGGTCGTAGACGCGCTCGGCCTGCCGGTCCGTTTCGCGGTTGGGCCCGGTCAGCAGTACGACATGGCGCCAGCTTGTGAACTGGTCGAGGGCCTGCCGGCCGCCCAAGTGATCGCCGACCGCCTATGATGCCGTCGCTAGCACGACGTCATCCTCGACCAAGGCGGTGAACCGGTCATCCCGCCGCGTCGCCATCGCAAATACCAACATGGCTACGACAAGATCGCTTACAAGAACCGCTGGGGCATCGAGGGCTTCTTCGCCAAACGTAAGCAGTGGCGGCGCATCGCCATCCGCTACGGCAAACTCGCCGCCCACTTCCTCGGCTTGGTCAAACTCGCAAGCATCATGCTCTGGCTCAAGTGATTAAATTGTCACTACAGCCTAGCGTCCTGCGCTTGAGGTTCTTCGATTTGGTGCAATGGCTTTACAGGAACATCGCATCTTCGTCGGTCGCAAGAGGGTCGGGCGCGACGGAATGCCATTGACATCGCAAGTTGCGACAGATTGTCGATCACCGGCGGCACGCATAGCGAAAGCTGTAGGGCGAGCCATGGAGTGTCATGTCGTCTGGTTGAGCTCTAATCATCGAGGGTATTGCACAAAATAGCCAGCAACCACCTATGCCAGCTTCTTGCGTAGATCCTCAGGCATTACCTCCGGTGGGATCGGACATACATATGAGTGGCTGCCAAGTCGCTCCTTGAGTTCTGCTCTGGCGCGAATAATGATTGCCGGGTTGCGCAGGCAGTCTGCGGCTGTGGTTGCTATGGTTCGTGCCGCTAGGATCATACCTTTGTGAGCCGCTGGTAGTTTCCCCTGCGTCACCAGCTGCCAAGTGTGAAATTCGGTGCCGATGGCAAAGCACGCTGTATGACATTGCGCCGTCGGCACAATCCAACTGACGTCTCCGACGTCCGTTGTACCCATTTCCACCTCCTCCCGCGAGGACAGCGAAAGCACTCCTTCGTGGAAAATCTTGGAACTCAGCGAAGGGTCGCGAGACGAAATATTTGCTGTGACGCTCTCCTCCGCTAATGCCGTCTCGCGAAGCTGCTTTGCGAAGGCGTAATCAGCTTCGTCGAAGGTGGGCGGACCGATGCGGCATAGGTTCTCGTACATCACTTCCTGCAGCACCCTGTTCGGAATAATGTTTGAGCTGCCACCCGCAATCTGAACGACAAGAGTGGTCTCGGTCATCAAGGCGGCGCCTTCAGCAATCTTTTTGACGCGCGCGAAGAGTCTTTGAGCATCCGGCAAGAGCGGGGAACGGATTGAATAAAGCGATTCTGCATAAGCTTGAACGGTATTTGGCGCGTCGCCACCGGTGTGGGTAACCGCATAGTGCACGCGTGCATCTGTGGGCATATGCTCTCGCATATAGTTCACACCAACGTTCATCAATTCGACCGCGTCCAGCGCGCTACGGCCCATATGCGGCGACATAGCGGCATGTGTCGCCCGCCCATGAAAGCGGAAATATACTTGGATTTCAGCGAGGGTGGACGTAGCAGAAACCTCATTGATGACATGCGGATGCCAACAGAAAGCAACATCAACATCATCGAAGAGGCCAGCGCGCGCCAGATAGGTCTTCCCACCACCACTTTCCTCCGCCGGGCAGCCATAGTAGCGCACCGTACCAGCGATGCCTTCGATCGCAAGCGCTTCCTTTAATGCAGCAGCTGCCAGGGCCGAGCCGGCCCCCAGAAGATTATGGCCACAGCCATGGCCGTCTGCGCCTTGTGTGGCAAACTCGTGTTTGAGTGAACCGGGCACCTGCGAAAGCTCCGGCAGCGCATCGTATTCTCCGAGGATCCCGACAACCGGCCCGCCTTGCCCGTACTCCGCAACAAAAGCGGTCGGAATGCCGCCGGCATTCGTCGTGATGCGAAATCCTTCCCGCTCCAGGATGGTGCACTGCTCGGCAACTGAACGATGCTCCTCAAAAGCCAACTCCGGCATAGACCAGATACGGTCGCTGAGGGCGCAGTAATCTAATGCCTTGGCATCTACCTGCCGCGCAATTTCTTCGAGGCTAAGGCGATCGTTTCGCATGCGTACAGGTTCCTCGTAGCTATTCTTTTGTTTAATGACACATGTACATGACGAGTGCGCAGGTCTCGTTGAGTTTGGCCGAACATGCACTCTATCGGCCTCAAAGATTAATCCGCAGCGTCCGTCCAATCGCAGCTTTTCATGCCTGCTTTCCGCCAAATTCCTGCGTTGTGAGCACAATGGCGCCGCCTTCCTCCACTCAAGGTCCTCCGGTGGCATGAAAGAATAGAGCTAAAAATATCTGGAAAAGCGTCCAGCCCCCATCTGCAGGCGCATTGGAAACTCCATTCGGGAAATCATGACGGCAAGCGGCTGCATCATTATCCTTCGAATCTGATTGCCAGGGGCAGAATTCCTCCGTCTATAAGACGAATAAAGCTGCAAGGTGGGGACGCTCGGCCTTACGCTGTCTTGTAAGACTTCGTCCCGTTGGGCGGCGCTTCTGTGGGAGCGAATTCAGGATCGTAAAGAGAAGGAATCCGGTTTCGTTATCGCTTCAACTCACTGGCGCGCCGAGTTTGATTCTTCCTCGACTCCGGCAGGTCGAAGCTGCCCACGGTCTTATCGTGGGGAGTGTGGACCTTATCCACGGCCAGCATCCGCACGTTGTCCCAGCCTGTTGAGTATCATGGGTGCGAAGCGGGACCGAAATCGGGTCGCTCTATTTGGCTATTCATTAGGAGGTTTGACCTGCGGATGGTACACGGCACCTCGCCATGTTGAATCTGCCGCCCACAATCCTCAGTGCACCAGCGGGCAGGCTCACCGTGGGCGACCATTTGGCGGACTAGGTGCTATGAGTACAGGTGTGTAGAAGGCGGATGGCTCCCTCGAGATATTACCTAGCGTCACCAGACTGAATCGCTGGCCAAAAGCCTGATAGCTTGTCGACAGTGCGTAGGTCCTTCGGGACGCCAGAGACGCTGTTACTCTTTGAAACACCTTGAAACACCGCATCGTCCTTTCCGAAAATAAGCTCCAATTTCCGATCCGATTGGCCAAATTGACGTGGTAACAGGAAAAACTCACCGTTGCTCAATCCAAAACACAATCGTCCGCCTCGTCAGCATGTCAGACGGAGGCCCCACAGCTCCGGTGAAATCGTCAAACGAAACTATCGCCGCGGTGCTTGAGGGTAAGAAGAGCCAACAAGCTTCGTGATCCGTCAACAGGTAGAGACATTCTTCTCAGGTATGAACACGAGGACCTTCGCAGGTTATTCTTGGATGGGAAAGGCAAAGCTCGCTTTTACACGATCCATAACAACCATGGTCTTAAAACCCTTGATATCATGGTTCTCGTAGAAGAAGCGGCGAGTAAATTGCTCGTAATCCTCCATGTCCTTAGCTGTGACAACAAGAATGAAATCAGCGTCTCCCGTAACATAATAACCGATCATTACGTCTCTCGTCTTGCGAATGGCAGATTTGAAGCGATCGACGATGTCTGCCCGTTCGCGCTCAAGCGACACTAACACGATCATGGTCATCTGCCGACCAACTGCCTTTGGCGAGACGATGGAAACATCAGCCTCAATGATCCCTTCTTCTCTCAACCTCTTCAATCTGCGTTGGCAAGCGGTTGGAGAGAGATGAGCATGTTTCGCCAGTTCGTCAGACGTCAGGCGGTTGTTATGTTGCACGGCTTCCAAAAGAGCCAAGTCTGCACGGTCAAGTTCCATGTGGTTGGACTCCTGCGAAGAATAATGAATTTTGCAGAAAACCTGCTTATGGAGGCCGCTTTCCGCTGTCAAGCGCGTCCTATGGGTACCTAAACTCAATTGCGAAGGCGGCAACCGCGCACGGCCCGGTGACGGTCTCTATTCCAAATACCTCTTCACCGAAGAGACCGCAGATCAGAAGGAATCAATGATGACCATCAACATCAGGGACATCGCCGAGAAGGACCGCAACACTGTCCTGCATCCGTTCACGCAGCTGAAGGACTTTGCGACCGGCAAGGTGGGTGAGCCGACGATCGTCGAGACGGGCAAGGGGATCCGGGTTCAGGACGCCCGCGGCGACCAGTTGATCGACGGCTTTGCAGGCCTCTACTGCGTCAATGTGGGCTATGGACGCACCGAGGTCGCCGAGGCGATCTCGCGCCAGGCCTATCGTTTGGCCTACTACCACTCCTATGCGGCCCACACGACCGACGAGCTTGCGATCCTGTCCGATCGTCTGGTGAAGATGGCGCCGGGCAAGATGAGCAAGGTGTTCTACGGCATGTCCGGTTCGGACGCCAATGAGACCCAGGCCAAGCTCGTCTGGTACTATAACAACCTGCGCGGCAAGCCGACGAAGAAGAAGATCATCTCGCGTGAGCGCGGCTATCACGGCTGCAGCGTCGTCTCCGGCTCGATGACCGGCATGAGCTTCTACCATGATCACATGGACCTGCCACTGTCGCAGATCGCCCATACCGGCGTTCCGCATCACTACTGGGGTGCCAACCCGGGCGAGACGGAACGGGAATTCTCCGCTCGCCGTGCCGCCGAGCTCGACGAGATGATCGAAACGCTCGGCCCCGACAATGTCGGCGCCTTCATCGCCGAGCCGGTGCTTGGCACGGGTGGTATCACGCCGCCGCCTGAAGGCTACTGGGAAGCGATCCAGGCGGTGCTGAAGAAGCATGACGTCCTCTTGATTGCCGACGAAGTCATCACCGGCTTCGGCCGTACCGGTTCCATGTTCGGCTCGCAGCACTATGGTATCGAGCCAGACCTCATCACCGTCGCCAAGGGCCTGACCTCGGCCTACTTCCCCCTCTCGGCCGCGATCGTCGGTGAGAAGGTCTACAAGGTGCTGGAAGACGGCGCGGATCGTGTCGGCGCGTTCTCGCATGGCTACACCTATTCCGGTCATCCGATCGGTGCGGCCGCAGCCAATGCGGTGCTCGACATCGTCGAGAAGGAAGATCTGCCGGGCAATGCCCGCGAGGTCGGCGCCTACTTTCAGGCACAGCTCAAGGAGAAGTTCGCCCGGCTGCCGATCGTCGGCGAAGTGCGGGGCGTCGGCCTGATGGGGGCCATCGAGTTCGTCAGTGACCGCGAGAGCAAGAAGCGCTTCGATCCGTCGCTGAAGGTCGGTGCCCGCGTTTCCAAAGCCGCGCGTGACCGCGGCCTGATTGCCCGCGCCATGCCGCACGGTGACATCCTCGGCTTTGCCCCGCCGCTTGTCACCACAAGGGAAGAAGTCGACGAGATCGTCTCGATTGTCGACAAGGCCGTTCACTTCGTCATGGATGAACTGGTTCGGGACGGCCAGAAGGTCTGATCGGACGTTAGCCATAACGGCCGATGATGCCGACCGCCGAAGGTTGTCATCAACGACTACACCGATCCGAACGGGGCACGGGATCAGCCTTGCCTTGCGCACAAACTCGACCTCCAGACGGGAGGTCAATCAGGAATAGGGAACCTGGCCATGACTGCCGCCAAACTCCACATGACGACCAGCCTGGCGTCGATCTCTGTCCATAGTCCTTACGATGGGTCCCTCGTTGGATCGGTCGATGCTACCGATCCTGACGAGATTGATCGCCTGCTGGCAACTGCTCGCCGCGGCGCCGATATCTCGCGCAATCTGCCGCGCCACAGACGAGCGAGCATCCTGGAAGGTGCTGCCCGGATCGTCGAGAGCCGTCGTGACGCTTTTGCCGAGACCATCGTTCGCGAAGCCGGCAAAACGATCGTCCAGGCGCGCAAAGAGGTGTTTCGCTGCGTCAATACGCTGAAGCTCTCGGCGGAAGAAGCAAAGCGCAATGCCGGCGAGATCGTTCCGTTCGATGCCTATACCGGATCGGAACAGCGCCAGGGATGGTTCACCCGCGAGCCGCTCGGCATCATCACCGCCATCACCCCTTACAACGACCCGCTAAACCTCGTTGCGCACAAGCTCGGGCCGGCAATCGCCGGCGGCAATTCCGTGCTGCTGAAGCCGTCGAACCTGACACCGTTCTCGGCGATCAAGCTGGTCGAAGCGCTGCGTGAGGTTGGCCTGCCTAAGGACGTCATAACCATTGTTCACGGTGACAGAGCACTGGTGGCGGCGATGATCTCGGCACGAGACGTACGGATGGTCTCGTTTACCGGCGGCTTTGCCACCGGCGAGGCGATCAGCCGCGCGGCGGGCCTAAAAAAGCTCGCCATGGAGCTCGGTGGCAATGCGCCTGTCATCGTCATGAACGACTGCGACTTCGACAAGGCGGTTGAAGGCTGCGTCTCCGGCTCCTTCTGGGCGGCCGGCCAAAACTGCATCGGCGCTCAGCGCATCCTGATCCAGGCCGAGCTCTACAACCGCTTCCGCGATGCCTTTGTCGCAGCCACAAACAAGCTCAAGGCAGGTGACCCCCTGCAGGAGGACACCGACGTCGGGCCGATGATCTCCAGGCAGGTGGCAGAACGTACCGAGGCAACTGTCACGGAAGCCGTCAAAGCAGGCGCCAAGGTGCTTTGCGGCAACTATCGCGAGGGGTCTCTGTATTACCCGACAGTTCTCGAAGGCACGCCGGTAACCTGCCGGCTCTGGCATGAGGAAGTGTTCGCGCCAGTGGTCATGCTTGCGCCCTTCGACACGCTCGATGAAGCGATCGAGATGGCCAACGATCCGGACTACAGCCTGCATGCCGGCATCTTCACCAGCGATCTCAATGTCGCGGTCGACGCAGCCAACCGGATCGAGGCTGGCGGAGTTATGATCAACGACTCCTCCGACTATCGTTTCGACGCCATGCCCTTCGGCGGCTTCAAATACGGCAGCATGGGCCGCGAAGGTGTCCGCTTCGCTTACGAAGACATGACCCAGCCAAAGGTCGTCTGCATCAACAGGGGGTGAGGGCAAGATAGGACGGGTGCTCAGTTTCCCCGGATCCGGCGTAACGCGAAGCGTCCCCTGACAATCTGAGGCAAGACCACCAGCGCGCGGCCGGTTGTTGCAAAGATCAACGCTTGAGGCAACTATGCCTAACGACAATCGTATCGAGCATGATCCCCTTGGCCCGGTGAGCGTCCCGACGGATCGCTATCATGGCGCGCAGACGTCCAGAGCGCTCGATAATTTCCCGACCTCGGGGATCCCGATTAAAAGCATGCCAAACCTTATACGCGCGCTCGCCCACGTGAAGATGGCCGCCGCACAAGCGAATTGTGACGAGGGTTTGCCGCCGACCGAAAAGCGCGTCGCAATCGTGCTGGCTTGTCAGGAAGTGCTGGCTGGTAAGCACGACGAGGAATTCCTCGTCCACGTATTCCAGAGTGGAGCGGGCACCTCCACCAATATGAACATGAACGAAGTATTGGCCAACCGTGCGAGCGAGTTGCTCGGCGGAGTCCAGGGCGAGGGGCGTCTGGTTCATCCAAATGATGGCGTCAACCGATCGCTATCTTCAAACGATGCCTACGCGGCCCCAATCGGAACAGGGGTCGCAGCCACACCATCCTACCGCGCGCGTGCACTCGAGAACTTGTCCCGCGACAACCAGTTGTCCTTGGTCGGCTCAAAAGACCTGCTGGAGGCAAGCTGGGACCTGGGGCTTAAACGGGCAGTCGTGACGTTTACCAGGACCTGCGTCGAAGGCGTGCAGGCCAATGCTGCCCGGTCTGAAGCCAACCTGAAGAACAGCACGGCTTTCACAACTGAACTCGTAACCTCGATCGGCTATGACGCGGCCGCCCAGCTTGTAAAGGAGAGGCTGGCGAGTTGATCCGGCTCGCGGTTGCGCGCAATGGAACTCAAGATCGTGATTACAGTCCTGCTTTCAAGGCCTCCCGAGGCAACGTGGCTGTCGTCGAACACGCGTCGGCGGCAGCCATTTTCTGCTCGCGCTGATTCGCCCATCAGTCCTATGCCGGAGCCTTATCGAGATCCTGCATCGATCGGCAGAATACGCAGGATTGCTGCGTCACGCCGGCCTGAGTGCTGCCAACACGTTCGTCGGGCTTATTGTAAGAATGCATCGTTGTCGGCGCCAAACAAGACGACCAGGGGGGCAGCAAAGTTGGCAACCTAGCAGAAGCCCCGCTTACGTCCGAAAGCCACGTCAGCCTTGATTTGCAATGGGCAGCGCTGCCGATAGACGCAAAGCAACCCCCGGCACTTAGTAACAAAGTATGGGAGAAAACCGTTTCCTCATGGGCTCACAACATAAGCATGATCTGCCACAGATGCGGGAGATCAAGGTTAGCGGTCTAAGCAAGCGAGCTGAGATCGCTATCGACCGATGGGGAGTGGCGCACATCCGCGCCGACGTCCTCGAAGATCTGTTTTTCGTGCAGGGTTATAATGCGGCAAGGGATCGGCTGTGGCAGATCGACGTCTGGCGCAAGCGAGGGCTCGGGCTCTTGGCGGCGGATTTCGGCCCGGGGTTTCTGGAACAAGATCGAGCCGCGCGGCTTATGCTCTACCGTGGCGAGATGGAAGCCGAATGGGCAGCTTATTCGTCCGACACGAAAGCAATCTGTGAAGCCTTCGTCGCCGGCATCAACGCCTATATCGAGCGCGTGGACTGCGGAGGCGAAAAGCTTCCTCTCGAGTTTGAAAAGCTCGGTAGCCGTCCGTCGCGATGGAATGCCGAAGACGTCGTGCGTATTCGAAGTCACTGCTTGACGTATAATGCGATTTTAGAGGTTGCGCGGGCGAACGTGTTGGCAAAGGCGGGACGGAGGGCAGACGCGCTTCGCGGTCGAATCGAACCTTCCGTTGAACCGGTCGTGGATCCAAATCTTGCATTATCAGATGTTCCGTTGGCGGTTGTCGACCTACTGAACCTGGCGAAGGCCCCTGTTAGCTTCAGTCCAGAACGTCTTGCGTGCTCCATGGGTCAGGCGTACCTCTGGAGTCACTTAAATGTTCGGGGTGAGGTGGAACCGGCAATCGAATCGGAAGGCTCGAACAACTGGGTCGTTTCGCCGGCGCGAAGCACAACGGGGCGCCCAATAATGGCTGCGGATCCGCATAGAGCACAGACGGTACCAGCGCTTCGCTACCTGGTACATCTCTCAATGCCAGGATTGGACTTGATTGGTGCCGGCGAGCCAGCGGTTCCGGGAATTTCCTTGGGGCACAACGGCCATAGCGCTTTCTCGTTGACTATTTCTGCCGCTGATCAGGAAGACGTTTACGTGTATGAAACAAAGCCTGAGGATTCAACCGCATACCGATACAAGGATGGCTGGGAAACTATGACGACGGTCGAGGAAGTCATCGAGGTCAAGGGCTGCGCGCCGCAGACGCTGTCCTTGCGCTACACCCGACATGGTCCAGTTGTCTACGAGGATTGCGCCAAGCGGCAGGCCTTTGCCGTCCGAACCGTTTGGACCGAACCTGGCACTGCCCCCTATCTTGCTAGCTTATCGGCCATGCGCGCGAAGACGTTTGACGAATATCGCAGGGCACTACGGCGATGGGGAACGCCATCCACAAACCATCTCTATGCCGATGTGACCGGCACTATCGGATGGCAGGTTGCCGGGAAAACCCCAATCCGGTCAAACTGGAATGGCCTCTTGCCGGTTTCGGGCGACGGTCGGTATGAGTGGAGCGGTTATGTGGCGCTCGACGATTTACCATCGGCGCGTGACCCTGAACAGGGGTTCCTAGCAACCGCCAACGAGATGAACTTCCCGACAGGCTGGGACAAACCACCCATCGGCTACGAGTGGGGAGACAGAAGTCGCGCAGATCGCATCCATAGCGTTTTGAGTAGTCAGGCGACGCACGCGCTTGTCGACTCATGCAGGCTGCAAAACGATCTTTATTCGACGCCAGCAAAGCGGTTCCAGAACATCTTGCGGGAGCAGCATTTTGAAGACGACATAGCAAGACGGTCGGCTTCTCATTTGCTCGCCTGGGACTGTAGTCTGGATGCGGCGTCCTCACCAGCTGCACTTTTCGAGATTTGGATCACCATTCATTTGAAGCCAGCGCTCTTAGAGATCTTCACCCAGGGAGAAAACAGTAGCCTGTTACAACCGGGCGACATACAATCTGTCCTTTCATTAGCGGAAAAGCCGGAACAATGGTTCGAGACCAATGCCGAGAAGACACTCCAGCGAGTTTTCGAGCATTCCTTGGCAGCGGCGTGGCGCGACTGTGAGGCTCGCCTTGGAGCAGATCCTTGCCTTTGGCGATGGGGCGAATTGCACAAGCTTTCACTGAACCACGCTGTGAGCCGTGCATTTCCTGAGCTCTCGGCGTCTTTCGATATCGAGCCAGTGGCAGTTGGCGGAAGCGGCTCGACCATAATGTATGCCAGCTACCGCTCGTACGATTTTCAGATCACATCGGGTCCGTCGGTCCGCATGGTTATCGATGTGGGTGACTGGGACAAGTGCCTGTTCATCAATCTTCCCGGTCAGTCCGGAGATCCAGCTTCTCCCCACTACCGTGACCTGAAGGATTCCTGGCTCAGCGGCGGGTATAGCCCGCTTCTCTATTCGCCCGAGGCGATAGATCCGGAAGTAGAGGAGTTGATTGTCCTTGAACCGACTAATTGAACTCGTTTACTTCACAAGATAACCGTCCAGGCTGGCCCCGAGACGCGAGCGCGAGAAGCCGGACGATAAGGAGAATGGCTATGTTTGACACCGCAAGCCTTCACCCCTGGCAATGGCCAGAAAAGCATTGGCGTGATCGCGTCAACCGCGTCCGCGCGGGGAAGAAACTGTCACCGCCGTGGCCGGAGGGGAAACGCTGCGCGGTTAGCTTTTCCTTCGATGTCGATCACGAGTCAAATGAACTGCGCGATGGTGGCGAATCGATCAGCCGTATGTCGTGGGGTCAGTACGGAAACAGGCGCGGGATGCCGCGGATCCTAAGTCTACTCAAGAAGCACGACATCAGAGCAACCTTTTTTGTCCCGGCAGTTATTGCGAAACTATACCCAGAAGAACAGCAAGAGATTGTTGGTGGGGGGCACGAGATCGGCATCCACGGCTGGATACATGAGCTAAATTCAATCCTGCGGGAAGAAGATGAACGCGACTTGATGATGCGGAGCGCTGATACGCTCGAACAGATTACAGGAAATCGACCCGTAGGTATGCGCACGCCGTCTTGGGACTTTTCGGAAAAAACGCTTTCGATCGCTCGAGAGATGGGTTTGCTTTACGACTCCTCATTGATGGCCGATGACAGTTGTTATGAATTGCTAGAGGACGGCGAGCGCACAGGTGTCGTCGAGATTCCAGTCGAATGGATACGCGACGACGCAGCATATTTTCAGGTCACCCGCACCGAGGCGATGCGTATTGCGCCACAAGACGTTCTGGCGATCTTCATGCGAGAGTTCGAACAAGCATATGAAGAAGGGGAGTTGCTCCAGCTTACCATGCATCCTCACATTATCGGCTATCGCTCAAGAATCTGGATCCTAGAGGAATTGATCAGGGCTTCTAAAGCTAAAGGGGACGTCTGGATTGCCACTCACCGGAAGGTCGCCGAACACGCATCAACAGCGATCTAGCGGGTACAATTGCGCTGGTCGCAGAAGGTCTTACGATGTCAGGCTAAGTTGTCCCATCTCCAGCGCAACTCCGCCGTCGTAGAAGTTCGTCGGCAGCCCCTCAAGAGTACCAGCTTCTTGATAAGCTGCGACATGTTTTAACATAACCCGCGGTTCAAGGATGAAGTGCGACTTGCGATCGAATGGCTCGTGAGATGCACCTACTCCCAGATCGATATGGATGAACGTCGCACGCTTGCGAGCGGCCGGCCTCAGCGCCACCGTCATCGCCGAGAAGCTCGGACGTCATCGCTCGACGATTTTCCGCGAGCTCAAGCGTAACGCTTTTGAGGATCCGCAGATGCCGGGTCTGAGCGGCTATTAATGCGTGACCGCCAACGAGATGGCCCGTGAACGCAGAGCCAAGCTGCGCAAGCTCGCCCGGTTCTCCCATGTGTGCAATCGGTGATCGAGCGTGTCATGCAGGGAGTGCGATCTCATTCAGTTTCGCAAGAAGTTCGGCAGGGCCAACGTGACCTAACTGGTGGAGCGGGTCAGCCGTTTTGCGGACTTCCTGCGTAACAACGACCGGCAATCGAAGCCGATCATGGACGGGCTAATTGAGGTGCTCCAATCGCTGCCCCAGGCTGCTCGACGCTCCATCACCTTCGATCGGCACCGAGTTCAGCGAATGGCTGGCTGCCGTCGAACAGGTCCTGGCGGCAGCCACTTGCTGACTGGCAGCGGCCACTTCATCGATCAACGCAGGTTTCCTGCGGCAGTTGCGTAAATTTTGCCGAACTTTGTCGTTGGGCACAGAGTATTCTGCTGCGTCGCAGAAAGCAGATTCGGATGCTCGACAGTTACAGAAACATGCAGCGCGAAGACCTTCCCCTGGCTGGTTCGGCTACGTTCGCCCCACTCCAAAACGTGGCGTTTCGTTCGATTTGGACGTCAACACAGATCGCCAATCTCGGATGGCTCGTGCAAACGGTGGCCATAAGCTGGCTTATGGCCACGATCTCCGCTTCCGATCTGATGGTCGCGCTCGTGCAGGCATCGACAACCTTGCCGGCGTTTATCCTCTCCATCGTGGCTGGCGCCATCGCCGACAGTTTCAGCCGTCGATCGGTGATGATCGCCGGCGTGTCTCTGATCGCGCTCGCCTCCGTAGTGCTGGCGCTCTCGGCCGGCTTCGGCTTTGTCAGCCCCTGGCTCATTCTTGGGCTCGGATTTCTGGCCGGCTGCGGTTTTGCGCTGAACGACCCTGCCTGGCATGCCTCCGTCGGCGACATCCTCGACAAGCGGGACATTCCGGCCGCAGTGATGCTGATGTCGGTCGGGTACAATATGACGCGAAGCATAGGACCCGCTCTCGGCGGTGCGATCCTCGCCTTTCTCGGTCCGTTAGGCGCGTTCGTCTTTGCCGCCTTCAGCAATTTAGCGCTGCTCGGTTCTGTGTTGCGCAATACGTGGCACGTCCGTTCGTCTCCCCTGCCTCCGGAGCGGATCGCAACGGCGATTCACGACGGCATGCGCTTCACCGCGCTGTCCTCCGACATCAGGGCGGCAATCATTCGCGCGACGCTATTTGGCCTTACCGCGATTTCCATTCTCGCACTTTTGCCGCTAGTTGCCAGGGACCGCTTGGCTGGTGGGCCCATCATGTACGGCATTCTGTTCGCCGGCTTCGGTACCGGCGCGTGCATCGCCGGATTGAGCAATCGATACCTGCGGAAATTGGTGCCGCAGGAATAGCTGATGGCGATCGCTGCTATCGCTTGCGCTGTATGCTGCCTCGCACTTGCCCTTACGTCATCGGCCGCACTCGCGACCGTCGCGTTGGCCGTTGGAGGCGCCGGCTGGGTGATTACCTGGACCGGGTTCGATGTCTGGGTGCAGCTGGCAAGCCCGAGATGGGTCGTTGGTCGCACGCTCTCAATCTACTACGCTTGTCTCTCCGGAGGCATGGCAGCCGGCAGCTGGATCTGGGGCACCGTTGCCCAATCCTATTCCTTGGCATCCTCTCTCGAATTAGCCGCCGGCGCCCTGCTGCTCGTTGCAGGGCTGGGCTTCGTATTGCCGGTACTCCTCGGTGCGGATGCGGACCAACAAGGCTCAAACTTTCGGGCGCCGGAACTTGCGCTTGATCTGAAGCTCCGCAGCGGTCCCATTGCGGCAAAGACCGTATATTCCATCGCCGAAGAGGATCTCGAGATCTTTCTCGGCCACATGCGTACTCGCAGGTACGCCGTTAGCCGAGCTGGCGCGCGCGACTGGACCCTCCAGCGAGATCTTCGACAGCCCTCGGTGTGGACGGAAACATTCCGCACGCCAACCTGGATGGATTTCGTTCGCCTCAATCACAGGCTTTCGCCAGCTGACCATGAGATCAGTCACCTCCTCTTAGTCTGCATAAAGGCGCCTCATCTCCCCAGACCGATCTTGCGATCGAGCGAACGACAGACGCGCTTCGGACCCGCAGTCGTCCAATAGCGCGCGTTTCACGTCCATGAGGTGATTTTGTGAGGAGACCAGGTTTCGATTGAACAGCGACGCTGGCTCTGGAGTTCCAGCTCCAATACGGTTGCTGACTTACATTGGCCTGGCGGTTGCCGAGCTCGACCTAAAGCAGCTCCCGACCTGCGAATGGCTACAACCCGTGCCGCGCAGGCCCGCTCGGCTGTCGTTGAACCTGGTTCAGCGACAGCCGTCTTTTCTATTGAACGCCTTTTGCTTGCCTGCCTTCCGCGCGAATCGCTGCTTGCGGTGGAAACACCCCGGTGGACCGGGCAGCGCATGGGGTGGCTGTCATCGAGCTCGGCTCGGCGGTAGCCACTTCGCTGCGGCTTGCGTGCGGGCCGGCGGAGCGAATGCCTACAACCAGCCGTATTCTCGAGCATTTCAACGAGAAAAATTTCAATGCGCTCGAATGAAGACCGTGCCTCCGTAGAGCTGCTGTCGCCGCTCAAGAATCCGACTTTCCGTTCGATCTTCTTCGCATGACAGCTTTCGGGCCTCGCTGGCTGATGCAGACAGTGGCGCTTGGCTGGCTCATGGCCACACCTCAGACGTGATGGTTGCCCTCGTCAAGGCTTCGTCGACCTTGCCAGCCTTCTTTCTGGACGTCTTCGTTGGAGCGATTGCCGATAACTACAGCCGCCGCATGGTCATAATCGCCGGCCGGAACCTGGTGACGCTGACGATCCTCATGGCCTTCGGCATTACCGATCCGCGGCTGATTCTCGCGTTCAGCTTTCTGGACGGCTGCGGCATTGCCCCAGCGATCCCGCCTGGCGAGCCTCGCTCGGCGTCATTTTGGACGCCGCCATCTGCCAGCTTCTGTTAACCTCCTGAACGTGGGGTTCATTACAATGCGCAGTGTCGGTCCCGCTCTTGGCGGCTTTATCGCTCCGCTGACCGCTTTGTTGGCGCAATAACTGGAAGATCCAAACGTCGCTGCTTCCACGTGAAGCGCTGACAACCGCGATTCACGATGGTCTGCGCTTCACCGCCATCTCCTTGGGAATCAAATCAACGATCGTGCGCCCGACGCTGTTGGGTTTGCAGCCACCTCCACCTTGGCGCTGCTGCCGCTCGTGGCGCAGGGTAGTGAAGGGCGGGCCAATCGATACGGGGTCATGATGGGCGGCTTTGGCGCCGGTGCACATCCCACGAGGCCCATGAATCGACGGCTCAGGCTGTGCTGAGTTTTGGCGTCCGTGGATGGTCGAGATGCGGTGTTTGGAAGACGGAGGCAGGCGCTCTCCGCATGGCGAGCTCTAGAGCGTCGGATTCTCAGGTTGAGTCGTTGGGGATTGAACTAACCCGCTGACGCGGGAGAGGTCGGGTTTGGAGGCGCGGTCTCCTGGTGGGATGTTGGGGTGTTGAGAACCAACCCCTGACCAGGAGACCGACCGATGACCGACGCCCCGGCAGCGGTGAACCCGCTGCGCCGCCGCATGATCGACGACATGACGCTCCGCAACCTGTCGCCGGCCACGCAACGATCCTACCTACATGCCGTGACAAGGTTCAGCCGTTATTTCGGCCGCTCCCCGGATCGGCTGGGGCTGGAGGATGTGCGCGCTTTCCAGGTGTACCTGGTGTCGCAGGGCATCTCCTGGCCGGCACTCAACCAGACGGTTTGCGCGCTGCGCTTCTTTTACGGCGTAACGCTGGACCGGGCGGAGGTTCCCGAGCGGATTGCCAATTGTCAATGCCGCCGCAAATTTCCCCAAAAGTGCCGAAGTAAAATTCCCCAATTATACCGACGGGGTCGTCATGGAGAGATGGGCATTTTTTGGCGGCCGTCCCCGCGGTTTAGGCGGAGGGGTGAAGGCTGGAGGCGTGATCAGCGCCTTCGAGCGGACATGCTCCGGCATGAGCTCGGCATGCTGACGCAATCGATAGCTTGATCCCTCGATTTGCACGACGACGGCATGGTGCAGAAGCCTGTCGAGCAGCGCAGTGGCAACGACCGGGTCACCGAAGACATCGCCCCATTCGGCAAAGCCGCGATTTGAGGTGAGGATCATTGCGCCGCGTTCGTAGCGGGCGTTGACGAGTTGGAAGAACAGATTGCCGCCGCCGGCGATGACCGGCAGATAGCCGATTTCGTCGACGATCAGCAGGCTTGGCCTGCAGAAGAAGCGGATGCGCTCCTGCAGTCGACCTTCTCGTTCGGCTCGTGAGAGCGCGGCGATCAGACCGGCGAGCGTCGTGAAGTAGACGCTCTTTCCGGCCTTGACCGCCTCGACGCCGAGAGCGGTAGCCAAGTGGCTTTTGCCCGTTCCCGGTGGGCCGAGGAAATGGACAGCCTCACATCGCTCGATGAAGCCGAGCTGTGCGAGGGTGAAGATCCGATCCTTGTCGAGCGATGGCTGGAAGGAGAAGTCGAAGCCGGCCAGCGTCTTGATCGTCGCAAGCCGCCCCATCCGCAGCGCGGTCTTGATGCGGCTATTCTCGCGCAAGGTCAGCTCCTCGGAGAGCAGGATGTCGATCGCTTCCAATGCGGAGAGTTCGCCATGCTCCAGGCGACGAACAACATGATCGAGAGCCTCGAGCGCACGGGGCATCTTGAGGCCGACGAGATCGTGGCGAATGCGATCAATCATTGAGGATGCGGTATCGAGGGCGGCACTCATGGGCGGTTCTCCCGTGCCATGGCTTTGCCGACGGCGTCATAAAAGGCCAGCGACCGATGAGAGACTCTGTCGCCAGCGCCCTGAAGAACGACGCTGCTGTCAGTGGACGGCGGCCGTGAACGTTGGGAAGCCATGCTTCGACGATGATCCGGATGGACGCGTCGTTGCCTGCGCCCCTCCAGAACAGGGTGGACGGCGATCAGCGTGCCGTTCTCGAAGATGCGGACCTCGTCCGCGAGCGAATGGACCTCGACCATCCGGCTGCGGGTCGCGTCGGGAACACTGTAGGCATTGCCGCCGACGCTGACCATGCCTTCGCGGGAGATACGGCGCTCCAACTTCAGAACCGAGCGGAAAGCGGCGAGTGGAAGCGGTCGCAAATGCGGCCGTTCTTCGGCGAAAGCCTCATTGATGACGCGTAAGGTGGTCGCATGCGTGCGCGGATTGGCGACGCTGTCCAACCAGTGCCGCAGTTGAGCGTTGAGGTCGTCGAGGTTGCGGAACGAGCGCGCCAGGAAGAAGTCTTCGCGAATATAGCGAAACGGTCTCTCGACCTTGCCCTTCGTCTTGGCCCGATAGGGACGGCATGCCCTGGGATGAAAGCCGTAGTGACGCGCGAGATCAACAAGCGCACGGTTATAGACAATCCCCTCTGTCTCGCCTTCGCCGATGACCGCGGTCTTCATGCGATCGTAAAGGATCTCGCGCGGAGCGCCCCCAATGGCCTCGAACGCGGCGACGTGGCAACGCAGCACGGTCGGCAGGTTCTGATGCATGACGAAGCGCGCCCAGATGAGACGGCTGTAGCCCAGCACCATGGAAAACAACCAGACGATCCTCGGCGTCGTCGGTTCGTCGGTGAAGACGACATGAAACTGGGCAAAGTCGACCTGCGCCTGCTCGCCCGGCGGTGTCTCAAAGCGAATCTCAAAACCTTGTTCGCTCGGCGGCCGGATGTCGCGCAAGAAATCGGTCAGCGCCGTGTAGCCGCCGGAATAGCCGAGATCCTTGATCTCGCGGAAAAGCCGCCGCGCTGTCAGGCCGGGATAGGTCTGCACGCGATCGCGAAGATAGGCCGCGAACGGGTCGATCACCGTCGCTCTTGGCTTGCGCGGTCCATAGACCGGAGCCTCCAGCCCGCGCTCGATGTACTTGCGCACCGTCTTGCGATCGATACCAGCCTGCCTGGCGATCGCTGACACCGACAGACCTTGCCGATGCAGATCCAGGATCATCATCATCTCCCTCAGCTTGATCACCGAAATCCCCCTTCCGACCATCGGAAGCAGTATCGGTGACGACATGTGACCGATCTTCCGGGGCGCGCCCCGGAAGACCGGTCACGGCGCAAACTGGGGAAGATTCAAACGGCACATTTGGGGAGTATTGTTCCGGTATCGACACCAATGCGCGCACGCCGCGCAAACTGCCGGCGATCTTGAGCGCCGACGAGGTCGTGCGGTTTCTCGAAGCGGTGCCGTCGCTGAAGGCGCGCACGGCGCTGACGACCGCCTATGCCGCAGGACTGCGCGCCTCGGAGGCGGTGAGCCTGAAGGTCGCCGACATCGACAGCCAGCGCATGGTGATCCAGGTCCGTCACGGCAAGGGCGCCAAGGATCGCACGGTGATGCTCTCGCCGCAGTTGCTTGGCATCCTGCGCACTTATTGGCGGCTGGCGCGCCCGAGGAACTGGCTGTTTCCCGGACGGGGCGACAAGCCGATCGATGTGCAGGTGCTTTACGCCGCCTGCCGTTCGGCGACCAAGGCGGCGGGATTGACCAAGCGGGTCAGCGTGCACACGCTGCGGCACAGCTTTGCCACCCATCTGCTCGAGAGCGGCGTCGATATCCGCATCATCCAGGTGCTGCTCGGACACACCCACCTGTCGACGACGGCGCGCTACACGCAGGTGGCGACAACGACGATCGCCCGGACCGAGAGCCCGCTCGATCGGCTGCGCCTCGAGGTCGTGCCGCCGGCCTGAGATCACGCCATGCGACCGGCGCTAGAGGTGGCGGACATCTTCCGCCGCCATGGCCCCGCTTATCGTCGTACCCATGACGGTCATCTCGGCCGGGGGGAGCGCCGCGTCATGGCGGCGATCGAGCTGTGCCGGACGGCGGCGCTCGGCGGCCATGTCGAGGCCTGCGATGCCTGCGCCTTGAGCCGCGTCGCCTATAACTCGTGCCGCAACCGCCATTGCCCCAAATGCCAGGGTGCCACGCGCGATCGCTGGCTCGCCGACCGCCAGGCCGATCTGTTGCCGGTACCGTACTTCCATGTCGTGTTCAGCGTGCCGGTCGAGATCGCCGCGATCGCCTATCAGAACAAGCGGCAGCTCTATACGATCCTGTTCGAAGCCGCCGCCGAGACGCTCAAGACCATTGCCGCCGATCCCCGGCATCTCGGCGGCGAACTCGGCTTCCTCGCCATCCTCCACACCTGGGGGCAGACGCTGACCCATCACCCGCATCTCCACTGCCTCGTCCCCGGCGGCGTGCTGGGCGCCGATGGCCGCCGCTGGGTCGCCTGTCGCCGCCGCCGTTTCTTCCTGCCGGTCCAGGTGCTCTCCCGGCTGTTCCGCCGCCTGTTCCTCGAGCGTTTGCAGGCGGTGCAGACGGCCGGAGGCCTGCGTTTCTTCGGCGCCCTCGCGCCGCTTGGCGATGGCAATGCCTTGGCCCGGGCGCTGCGTCCGCTGCGCAAGAAGCGCTGGGTCGTCTATGCCAAGCCGCCGTTCGGATCGCCCGAACGGGTGCTCGCCTATCTCGGCCGCTACACCCATCGCGTCGCCATCGCCAACAGCCGCCTCGTCAGCGCTGACGCCACCGGCGTGACCTTCCGCTGGCGCGACTACCGCCACGGCAATGCCCCGCGCTCGATGACGCTGGCACCGCACGAGTTCATCCGCCGCTTCCTGCTCCACTGCTTGCCCGACGGTTTCCACCGCATCCGCCATTACGGCTTCCTCGCCAACGGCATCCGCCGCGCCCGCCTCGCCGTCATCAGGCGATTGCTGGCCGATGCCCCGCCGCAACGCCGCCGGGCGGAAGGCAGTCAGTCCGGGCACCAGCGCGCCCGCTTCGATCCGACCGTCTGTCCCTGCTGCGGCGGCATCCTGCGCATCACCGCCAGACTGCCGCGGGCGCGATCATGGCCCGACACGTCATGAGTGCCTGCCGCCGCGCCCATTGGTCCCGACAGCCTTGCCGCACCGGCCCAGGTCGGTGCGATGCGGCTCTGTGCCTCCAGCGCATCCCGCTCCGGTTCTGGCTCCGCCAAAGCCGCGCTCAAGACCTCGGTGCTTCCCCACAACACCAGCGCCGGACGCCGCCGCACCGAGCCATCGCCCTTGCCGCGGCGGCGCACGCCATCACTACCGGCGCACCACGATCAAACGCCGCAGCACTAAATCCATAGCGCCGTGCCAGCGTCAGCGGGCCAGTTCAATCCGGCTTCAATGAGGTCGCGCACGGCGTCCGGTCGCCAGCCCATCCACGCGCGACCTCACAGAACCCTCCCGATTCCGTTGCGCCGGCATTCGTGATTCACTTTCGTCCGGAGGTGATTTGCGATGCCAAAAGCCTATTCACGTGATCTTCGGGAACGGGTTTCCCGCTTTGTCGATGCCGGGCACTCGCGTCATGCGGCGGCGACCCACTTTGGCGTGTCGGTTTCCTTCGTCGTCAGGCTGATTGAGGTCTGGCGCAGGACCGGCAGGCTTGATCCCAAGCCCGGTGGCGGGCGGCGGCATGCCAAGCTCGAGCCGCACCGCAGCTTTCTGCTTCGCCGGATCGGCGAAAAGGACGATATAACCATGCCTGAACTCAGCGCCGAACTGGCTGCCAAGGGCACGCATGTCGATCCGGCTTCGATCTCCCGCTGGTTTATCCGCAACGGCTACCGCTTCAAAAAAAACGCTGCTGGCGAGCGAGCAAGATCGCCCGGACATTCGCCAGGCCCGGCAAGCCTGGATGACCGGGCGGCAGCCGAGGATGCGACTTGAGCCCCACCGCCTTGTCTTTATTGATGAAACCGGCACAACGACGAAGATGACGCGGCTGCGCGGCCGCTGCCTCAGGGGCCGCCGCCTGAAGAGCAAGGCGCCCTTCGGTCATTGGAAGACACAGACCTTCATCGCCGGCTTGCGATGCGACGGGCTGACGGCACCCTTCGTTGTCGACCGGCCGATGAACCGGCGCATCTTCGAGACCTACGTCGAAACACAGCTCGCGCCCACGCTGCGACACGGCGATGTCGTCATCCTCGACAATCTGGCCGCCCACAAGAGCCAGAAGGTCGAACAGATGGTCCGCGCCAAGGGCGCCTGGCTGCTCTTCCTGCCGCCCTACAGCCCTGATCTCAATCCGATCGAAATGGCCTTCGCCAAGCTGAAAGCGCATCTGCGAGCAAAGGCTGTCCGCAGCATCGACGCCCTCTGGAAAGCCATCGGCGACATCTGCACCCTGTTCTCTCCAGCCGAATGCAGAAACTACTTCAACGCCGCAGGATATGGATTCACTTGAAAGTCCGTTGCTCTAGCCATGGAAGGAAGCGATCCAGGCGCACGTCATCGCGCGAGTTTTCGCCGGTGAGGGCGGTGCCGGCGAGCCTTGAGCTTGACCGGCTGGCTGGACGGACTCACGTCCTCACCCAGTTTCCACCACACTATGACGGGGTGAAGAGGCATCCCGTGGTTATATTTTGGTCGTCGCGTGCGTTTTGGTGTCGTTTAACCGTGACGAGACACCAACGATTAAGCGTGAACTGTTCGAAACCGGCACGGACTGCCGCTGCGTTGGCCGAGTTGAGCGGAACGTTTCACGGAGAGCGTCAATGTCGATCGATTGCTTTCCGCCGACCGCCGCCCGGGACGCTAAGCACGCGGCCAAACCGGCGAGGGCGACCGGGGCGACGGCAAGACCAGGATGAAGATCGCGAGCGTTAACGTCAATGGCACCACGGGCCCGCGCGATCTTCTTTTCACAATCCCCGCCCGTGACGCTCACTCATCGAGACGCCGGCCCGAGAGTGACGTCCTCAGGTGGGTCGGGGCAACACTTAACGCTGGCACACCTTCTCGGCTCGGCGCTGTCAGATCGTTTGCCGCTCTTCCACACTGACCAAAAGCTGCTCGAAAATCTGGATGAGGCCTCCTGGAGCGAGACGCAGCACAAGGATTGCTACGGCAATCACGATGTGGCGAGCATCCTCAAACCCCGCTGATTCCTGCCATCGCGTCGCTGGCGAAGGTGAGTGCGAGCGCCGCCGACCGGAATGGCGAGCCAGGGGTTGACGCCGCCGGTTTTTGTCAGGACGGCGGCGGTGTAGACCCGGATGCCGAAGAAAGTCAGATGCCCGAAGTTGAAGATGCCGCAGTGACCAAGCCTGAGATTCCAGTTCGACGCGATGATCGCGTAGATGAAGGCGATGATGAATAGATGCCTGACATAGCCGTCGAAACGACCTGGGGCACCGAGGCAAGAACGGCGAAGAGCACAAGCAGCAGGAGAAGGATTCGGGTACTCATGACTTTGCTCCGAATATCCCGTTCGACCTGAGTAGCAGGACCAAGATCATCAGCAGGAAGAGCGCGCAAGGCGATCAGTAGGGACCGACCCGGGAGCGCAAGGAATGCGGCACTGGCTGTTGAGCCGAGACCGCCCAACCCGCCGAAGGTAACCACGATCATCGCTTTGGTAAGCGGTTCGGTTCCCATAGCCCGCGTGATGAAGCGGATCGAACCGAGCAGCGCGCCGTTGAGGCCTGCAAGCCCACCCGAAACGCCGAAGGCCGCGCAAAGGCATTGGGGACGCCGATGCCGATGAGCGCCGCTGAATTCTAGTTTTGCCCGACGGCGCGCAGGCTGCGTCCGACTTTGCTCAAAATCGTGAACCGCCAGAGCCCGATCAGGATCAGCGGGGCGATGACTACCAGCATCGCTTCATGTGCCGATATCGCGCTGCCGAAGAGGTTGATTTCTCCGTCGACCAGGCGTCGAAGCTGCTTGAGGCGTGGCCCCAGATCATCGGCCGCCGCGCTCGACGATGATGGTGACCGCAAGCGTCATGGTGGTGACCAGCAGCATGTTGCGGTTCGCATAGACGGTCGGGTGACGAGGCGCTCGATCACGATGCCGACGAGACCCCTTGTTCCACCACGATGAGGGGAACGCCGCGTGGTGAGATCTCCGCGACCGCTGTGGCGAGTTCCTCTTTGAGGCGGGCGACAGGCCGAGCGCCGGCTCGTCGAACATGAGCAGGCGCAGTGCGCACATCAACGCGCACTCGATCGAAAAAATCTGCCGCTCGCCGCCGGACAGCGTTTTGGCGAGTTGCGACGCGCGCTCGGCGAGCCTCGGGAAGAGCGCCGGCGCTTCACCGATGACGCCGATCTGTGCAGGGTCTAGAGAACTTCCTGCTCTACAACACGGACGACGAAGATGTTTGGGCGGCTGTCTTCTCTGGGCCGCTTTTCCGCACGGATGAAGTAGCGCACAGAGGGATTCTGATTCCGCAGTTATTTTGGAAAGTCATTGCTGTCTCTGAGAAGAACGGCAAGCTTTATACCGCCGCCTACGTGGTCGGCCAGCAGCACCATGCGCTCGATATCCCGTTACAAACGCCTGCCCGAATACTTTTAAGTCGCCGTGGGAAAAACCGGCGCATGCGCCAAGAAACTCGCAGCAAATCTGCGCGGAGTTCTGATCTTTTCTCGATATGTTCAGACGCGGCATGTTGGAATTCAGGACTGGGTGTCGGGGTAATTTTGCTACACCGAGTTGGAGTTCTGGACCGAAGGTGCGGACAGCCTTACCCATCATTACAGAGGCTTAGAGAACATGAGCGTATCAGAAATCCCGATCACCGGCTATCTTGACCGCTTCTCCCACCGTCCAGGGGAAACCTTCGTGGCCCATGTGAGTCTAGCGACGCCGGGCCCTTATCGCACTCGTCTCGTGCGCGTTATCAGCGCAGATCCAAATCCGCACGGCCCGGGAATGCGTTTTGAGGACTTGTCTCATCTCCTCGATCGGAGTCATGAAGGGCACCGGAAGGAGGTCAGGCTCGGCTCGTATGGCATCATTGAGAGCGGGCCCGTGCGGAGTCCGCATATTGCATGTACATGGACGCTGTTGGTTCAGCCGGGCGTGGTCCAACCCTCTGCTGCTGTTCTGTCTGAGGAGGCCGATGATAGGGCCGTCGTTCTTTCCGTCGGCCCCTCTGGTGCGGAGGCCTCCATCACTTGGCCTGGAGGATCTCTGAAACTTGCAACGGAGGTCCCGCTCAAGAAGAAAACTTGGTATCGCCTCTGGCTGGCCATTGACCCGTCCTCCGGACGGGTGGGGCTCGGGCAACAACCGTTGGCAAGCGGAGGGCCAGTTCAGGTTAACGGGTATGCTGCGGATGTCAGTCTTCCGTCTTCAGGTACAGTCCTCTTCGCAGCAGAGCGTGCACTCTCCCCGCAACGCCATTTCACGGGCAAGCTTGAAGATCCAGCCATCTTGCAAGGATACCTCGAAGGGTTCTCCAACCCGCTTTCGGATCTGGACCACCTCGGTGGTGAGATTCTCTCCGCTTGGGATTTCTCGCACGGGATTGGAGGTTCCGAGGTTGTCGATGTAGGTCCGAGTAAGCATCATGGGCGGGTAGTGAATCAGCCAACGCGCGCCGTGGTCGGCGCGAAATGGAGCGGAGGTGAAGTGTGCTGGCGCAATGCGCCACACGATTACGGCGCGATCCATTTTCACGACGACGATCTCGAAGACTGCCGATGGCAGCCAGACTTCACTTGGACTGTCCCTGAAAGCATGCATAGCGGTGCATACGCGTTTCACCTGACCTGCAGTGATGGTGAGGACTGGCTTCCGTTTTATGTACTACCAAAACGCCAAGGTCCTTTCGCGCCGGTGGCGTTTCTCGCGCCGACATTCACATACCAGGCCTACGCAAATGATCGACGCGGTCAAGCCGATGGTGCCTTTCTAGAGCGGGTCAGGCAATGGGGGGCCTATCCTCACAATCCTGATCAACATCCGGAGTATGGAGCCTCAACCTACAACCATCATCGCGACGGAAGCGGGATCGCTTTCACTTCGCGTCTCCGTCCAATGCTAACCATGAGGCCCGGGTTCATATCCATCAATGATAAACGGGGTTCAGGACTGCGGCATTACCCAGCAGACTCACACATCCTCGCTTGGCTTGAGGATAAAGGCATTTACTTCGACATCGTTACCGATGAAGATCTAGACGACGAAGGTGTGGCTCTACTCACCCCTTACCGAACCGTATTGACGGGTTCGCATCCCGAGTATCACACACTTGGGACCCTCGATGCTTTGCGGGCATATACGCAAAATGGTGGAAACCTTGCGTATTTGGGTGGCAACGGCTTCTATTGGCGTATGGCGCGCGATAAGAAGATGCCGCATATTTTAGAACTCAGGCGCGCCGAGGGCGGCATCCGTCTGTGGGCTGCTGAGCCGGGCGAATATTTTCATGCGCTCGATGGCCAGTTGGGCGGGCTGTGGCGGCGCAACCGCCGTCCGCCACAGATGCTCGTCGGGATCGGTTTTGTTGGACAGGGCGATTTCGAAGGCACACATTTTCGCCGCTTGCCCGCATCCTACGAACAGCCTCACGCTTGGATATTCGACGGAGTGGAAGAAGACACCTTCGGCGACTACGGCCTTTCTGGTGGCGGCGCTGCAGGCTACGAACTCGACCGCTCAGATCCCGCGCTCGGGACACCTGACAATGCAGTGATACTTGCGCGATCGGAAGACGAACCAGCTTCCGTCGAATTGGTCCCTGAAGAACTCATTTTGCGTCGCGACACCCTTGAGGGTGATCCGCCCCATATTGTGCCTGCAGAAGCCCCGCAGTTCGGGGCCGAGATGGTTTACTTCGAAATTCCTGGTGGTGGACAAGTCTTTTCTGTGGGATCTATCACCTTTTGTGGGAGCCTTTGGAGGGACGGATTTGAGGGACCGGTTTCGCGCATAGTCGAGAACGTTGTGCGCCGGTTCAGTCGTGCGTCAGTCTGACCGTCGAAAGAGATGGCACCGCAGGGTCTCAAAGATATGTGTTCCAATAGTTGGCGTGGATTCTGGAGTGGTCTGCTCACGCCCTTGGGAGCAGCAACTCAGCACGGCCGCAGTGGATAAAGTCGCCGACGCTCACAAGCAGTTTCTTCGGCCGAATCCTTTCAACGAGCCACTTAGGAGGAACGATGAGGGGGGGAAGATACAAAGCGCGATAAAGCCGCTCGAGTTGTTCTGCGGTCCGCGAAACATCCTCCGACGTCAAGAGTTCGGCGGTCATGAGCTCCGTGTAGAGACGGGCCTGTCGTTTACCTCGGGTTATGCGCTCGGCTTGGGACTGCGGCGCAGTGGATCCATCCAATAGACGCAGCCAAGTCTCGCAGAAGAGCGCGTATCCATAATGTTGCGTTCTAGTGTCAAGGCAGAAAGCTGTTTCCGAAGGGAGGATAGGGAACCGCAACTCACCGATGATGTCTCCTTCATCAAGTTGCTCCGAGAGGTAGTGAACGGTCACTCCGAAGTCTGTATCGCCGTTAAGTATTGCATGCGTTCGCGCAAAGCTGCCCCGATATTCGGGCAGTGGAGCCGGGTGAACATTGATTCCCCCTCGACTAAATCGTGAAAGGATATCGACGGGGAAAATTCGGTGCCAAATCACGCTTACGAGAAAGCCTCCGTAAGCCGTAATGTCGTTCATTGACTCTAAGTAGGGGATACCGTGTCTATCCGCGATTTGCCAAAGCTCTGTGCCGGTTTCGTTGCTCCACCAGGTTTTCTCATTTCGTGGTGCACCGAGGATTGCCGAGACCACTTTTTTGCCGCAAGTCTCGATGATAAACTGCATGCAGCGGCTGGCAATTCCTCGCGTTCCGGCAAAAACGAGTCCGTCACTCAAGATAGGCATTTCTCAACCTCATGCACGGTAGCTGGATCAGGCACGCTCATTGAAGCGTTTACGAGCGCAAATATTCAACTCAACAAGTCGGCGAATGTTTCGGCCATGAATCGCGGAAAAAACCTCCTTTTTGAGGCATGCCAGTATTAGAAGTCGTCGTACATGGGAATCAAAGCGAGACCCACGTGGTTTGGCAGACGTTTCTATGCGGCTGAGCTTCTTGCACGCCAAGTGCGAACGTCATCGTGGGATACCTCGCCCTATTGCACCTGTTTGGGTATCGTACCGCCGGCCAAACTGCTTCAGTAGTTCGCAGACTTCGGGTGTTAAATAAACTATCAGTAATAGTAGGCGCGCTCACAACGTCGGTCTTCTAACCAAACTTATTGAGGACCATCACCAGTTTCCGGCGCTGCGCGTCGGCGGCGCTGATGAAAGCGTGCCTGCCGTCTCGGTCTTATACAGCGCCCAATTGTCGGGCGAAATGAAAAACTGACCCCCTAACGAAGCGAAGAACTGACCCCTCGTGTCAAAACGAGGAGTGATGGATGACGAGCGCGATTTTATCGCATCCTGCATTGTCGCGAACGATGCAGGGCGGGGATATGCTTCAGGCTGATGAGGTGGTGGCAATGCTGCGGCTGCACGAGCTTGGTTGGGGTAGTAAACGTTTATCGAGGGAATTTGGATGCGCGCGGAATACGGTTCGCCGATATCTTCGAGAGGGCGGAGCTGCACCGTTTAAACAGCCTGACGTGCTCCCCTGGAATGTCCTCGGTTTGAGGTTAGTCTGTTCTCCGGAGATGGAGACAGAGAATGAAGCGATCCCGTTTCAGCGACGAGCAGATCATCGGCATTTTGAAGGAGCACCAGGCCGGGTTATCGGCTGTTGAGCTGTGCCGCAAATACGGTGTCAGCGATGCGACCTTCTACAAGTGGCGCTCGAAGTATGGCGGCATGGACGTGCCAGAGGCGAAGCGGCTGAAGGCTCTTGAGGATGAGAATGCCAAGTTGAAGCGCCTCCTGGCCGACGCGATGCTCGATGTATCGACGCTGAAGGAGATGCTCGGAAAAAACTTCTGAAGCCCGGCTCAAGGAGGAATGCCGTGAACTGGGCCATGAAGGAGAAAGGCTATTCGCAGCGCCGCGCCTGCGGCCTGGTGGACATCGATCCGCGCGTCTTCCGGTATCGGTCGATGCGCGGCGATGATGCTGCCATCCGGGCGCGGCTGCGAGAGCTGGCCAGCGAGAGACGCCGCTTCGGCTATCGTCGCCTGCATATCCTGCTGAAGCGGGAAGGCGTCGAGATCAACTGGAAGAGGCTCTACCGGCTCTACAAGGAGGAGCGGCTGACCGTGCGCAAGCGCGGCGGCCGCAAAAGGGCGCTGGGAACGCGAGCGCCGATGGCAGTCCCGCAGGGACCGAACCAGCGCTGGAGCCTGGACTTCGTCTCGGATGCGCTGGTCGACGGCAGGCGCTTTCGTGTCCTTTGCGTCCTCGATGACTTCAGTCGCGAGTGCCTTGCCACCGTGGTCGACAACTCGCTGTCCGGCGAGCGTGTCGGGCGTGAACTGGACAGGATCGCGCTCAGCACGGGCTATCCCTGCATGATCGTGTCGGATAACGGAACCGAGCTGACCTCGAACGCCATCCTCAAATGGCAGCAGGATCATGCTGTCGAGTGGCATTACATCGCGCCGGGCAAGCCAATGCAAAACGGCTTCGTGGAGAGTTTCAACGGACGCTTGCGCGACGAATGCCTCAACGAGCACCTCTTTACCAGCTACCGCCATGCGAGGGAGATTATCGAAGACTGGAGAAACGACTATAACCTGAACCGCCCGCATACGAGCCTCGACGGCTTGACCCCTTATGAGTTTGCAACCCGGTCCAGACAGGGCCAAAACCTGAACAGAGCTAACTTATAAACGCGGACAATCAGGGGAGCACGTCAAGCCTGCCCGGCGCAGTGCGTTCGACGGGCTTGATGATTGGCTTCGCGAGCGCTTTTTCCGGCATGACGGTAATGCAGATGTGATCCGCCAAGAGTTGGCGAGCGAGCACGGAATTGTCATCGGTCTGCGTTCTGTGGAGCTTCGCGTACGGCAGTGGCGGCGAGAGCTAAAGGCACAGAAGCGGGCGACGGTCCGCTTTGAGACGGCGCCGGGCCATCAGATGCAGATCGACTTCGGTGACACGAAGGTGTGGATCGGCGACGAGCGGGTTCGGATTCACCTGTTCGTGGGGACGCTGGGTTATTCGCGGCGGATGCATGCTCGCGCGTCACTCAGGGAGCGCCAGGCAGACTGGTTTGAAGGCATGGAAGGCGCTTTCCTGCGGTTCGGCGGGGTTCCGGCGGAAGTGCTGATCGACAATGCGAAGGCCCTGGTCGAGCATCATGATGCGGTGACGCGGGAGGTGAGATTCAACGCGCGACTGCATGCCTTTGCCCGTTATTGGGGCTTCACGCCGCGGGCCTGCGCACCGTATCGGGCGAGAACGAAGGGCAAGGACGAGCGCGGGGTCGGCTACGTCAAAAAGAACGCGATCGCCGGGCGCCGCTTCGAGAGCTGGGCCGAGTTTGAAGCGCATCTGGATCGATGGACACGCGAAGTTGCCGACCAGCGTGAACACGGCACCACCGGTGTCAAACCGGCGGAACGCTTTGCCGACGAAGCCAGGGAGTTGCGCCCGCTGGCCGGACGGGCACCCTTCGGGCAATTGCGGGATCTGGTTCGCAAGGTTCAAGCCGATTGCGCGATCGACCTCGACACCAACAGCTACTCGGTGCCCTGGCGCCTGATCGGCGAGAGTGTTCAGGTCGTGGTGTTGGCGGGTCGCGTCATCATCCGGCATGCGGGCCAGGTGGTGGCCGATCATGCCCTGTGCGATGGACGACGACAACGGATCGTGGACCGGGCGCATTTTGTCGGTGTTGCCGGCGCCGAGGGTCTGGTGCGAGCCGCCGCACCCATCGAGCTCCCCC
>NZ_JADYVD010000053.1 GCF_020193575.1 Ensifer sp. IC4062 | reverse complement strand
CCTCGGCCGCGCTCGACGAGATCACGGCCGCCGTCCGCAGCTCGACCGAGAGGGCGCAGGAAGCATCCGTCATGGTCACCGAGGCCAATCAAAGCGCCGCCGAGTCCGCCTCCGTCGTGCGCAGGGCGGTCGAGGCGATGGGCCGCATTGAACAGGCCTCGAGCGAGATCGGCCAGATCACCAACGTCATCGATGAAATCGCCTTCCAGACCAACCTTCTGGCTCTCAATGCTGGCGTCGAGGCGGCGCGTGCGGGTGACGCCGGTAAGGGGTTTGCAGTCGTCGCACAGGAGGTGCGCGAACTCGCTCAACGCGCCGCCAGCGCCGCCAAGGACATCAAGGCTCTGATTTCGAAGTCGGGCAGCGAAGTCGCCACCGGCGTCAAACTGGTCCAGGCGACCGGGACCGCGCTGGGCGAGATCGAAACACGCGTCTTGAAGATCAACGATCATATCCACTCGATCGCGACGGCTGCACGCGAGCAGTCGACGGGGCTTGCCGAGGTGAGCACGGCCGTCAACCAGATGGACCAGGTCACCCAGCGCAATGCCGCAATGGTCGAGGAAGCGAACGCCGCGACTCACAAACTTTCGGCCGAAACCGGCAACCTTGCGACCCTGATCGCCTACTTCAAGGTCGACCGCGATGCCGCCGGGGCAATTGCGCCGGCAAAGGAGACGAGCCGTCCCGTTGCGTCGCCCGCCCGTCGTATGATGGGTAGTGTCGCTCGAGCCTTCGGCGGTGCCGCCGCGGCGCGGGACGATTGGGAGGAGTTCTGAGCCTCGGGAGCGTTTGACATCACGATATTTCCTCGCGGAGAGCCCTCTACGTTCTCCGCGAGGAAAAACGTTGGGGTAAGTCCCCCAGCAATGCCAACGACGATGGGTCTCCGTTTCACGGCAACGTGAGTTGTCAGGGCGAACCGTTCACGTTGACGTTTGACAGCGCGACCATTCGTTATTGGTTCCGGGTCCGGATTCCCTCTAACTCAGAGGTAGATCTCGCCGAAGGCAAAGCCGCATGAACAATGTTGTCAGAAACGGGGCGGAAGGAGCAGCCCTGAACCCCACGTCAGGACGCAACGACGCTGAACATGCGCCGCGCCGATCGTGGTGGCGGTTCGTGCCATTCGCTCTTCTCCTTGTTGGTGGTGCCGCTTGTTATGTGTTTGGTCTGCCGGACTATCTTTCGTTGACAGCGCTTATCCACCATCGCGAGATGCTGAGCGCCTATGTCGATTCCTATCCGCTCCGAGCCGGTTCCGCCTTCTTTGCGACCTATGTCGCGGTGGTCGTCTTTTCGATCCCGGCCGCATCGGTGCTGACCATATTTTCCGGATTCCTGTTCGGCTGCGTTACAGGCGGGATTATTGCGATCGCTGCCGCGACGCTGGGATCCTGCCTTCTATTCCTTGCCGCGCGCGGGGTTCTCGGCGATCTCCTGCGCCCGCGTGCCGGGCGCTTTCTGGAGCGGCTGGCGGAGGGATTCAGGCGCAATGCGTTCCTTTACCTCCTGATCTTGCGGTTGGCGCCGATCTTTCCGTTCTTCGTCGTCAATATCGCACCCGCGTTCTTTGACGTGCGACTGCGCACTTTCGCTGCCGCGACGCTGATCGGCATCGTGCCGGGCACGCTCGCCTATGCCTGGCTCGGTCGCAGCCTCGACGATGTCATCGCCCGCTCGGCGGCGAACGGCGGCGAACTCACGCTTTCGGATTTCGCGACGTGGGACATTTCGCTGGGGCTTGCCGCGCTGACGCTCATCGCGGCATTGCCTCTGGCGTTCAAGCTAATACAGTCGCGCCGCAAGACGGTCTGACGGGCGGAAAGCGGCGTGGCGAAGGTTCTCAATCCGGATATCTGCGTAATCGGCGGAGGCGCGGCGGGTCTGTCGGTGGCCGCCGGCGCCGCGGCCTTCGGCGTGCCAGTCGTTCTGGTCGAACGCGGCCGAATGGGGGGGGATTGCCTGAACTTTGGCTGCGTACCGTCGAAGGCGTTGATCGCGGCCGCGAAACACGCGCAGGCGATCCGCGCGGCAGAGGAATTCGGCATCGCCGCGGGCGAGCCGATCGTCGACTACGAACGAGTGCGGGCGCGGGTCCATACGGTGATCGGCGCTATTGCGCCGCATGATTCCGCAGAACGCTTCGAGAGCCTCGGCGTGAAAGTCATCGCCGATGCAGCCCGCTTCGTGGACGACAGGACGGTCGCCGCCGGCGATCACCTCATCCGGGCTCGGCGTTTCGTGATCGCTACCGGCTCGTCGCCGGTCATTCCCGGCATTCCCGGGCTTGCCGATACGCCGTATCTCACCAACGAGACGCTCTTTGACCTGAAACGGCTGCCGGAACATCTCGTCATCGTCGGTGCCGGACCCGTCGGGCTGGAGATGGCCCAGGCTTATCGTCGGCTCGGCGCACGCGTGACGATCGTTGAGAACCGCAAAGCACTTTCGAGCAGCGATCCGGAGCTGGTGGCAATCGTTCTGGAAGCGATCCGCGCTGAGGGTACCGTCCTTCACGAAGAATCCGCGATCCAATCCGTCGAGCGGCACGCAGGCGGCGTGCGGCTGCACTGTGAAAACACGCAAGGGCGCTTTTATGTCGATGGCAGCGATCTGTTGCTGGCTGCGGGCCGTGCTCCCAATCACGCTTCTCTCGACCTCGCCGCCGCCGGTATTCGCCACGACGCGAAGGGGATCGCTGTTGGCACGAACTTCCGTACAAGCAATCGCCGCGTTTATGCGATCGGCGATGCCGTGAGTGGTCTGCAGTTCACCCACGTCGCGAGTTACCATGCGCGAATGGTGCTGCAGCAGATCCTGTTCCGCCTCCCAGCGCGTGAAGACCGCGACATCGTCCCGAGGGTCATGTTTACGGATCCGGAACTCGCGCAGGTCGGTCCCGGCGAGGCGGAGGCGCGGGAAAAGTCCGGTCCGGTCGACATCGTCCGCTGGGACTTTTCCGCCAACGACCGCGCCCGCACCGATGGGCTCGGGCGGGGTCTGATCAAGCTCACCGTCGGTCCGCGCGGACGGATCCTAGGTGCGGCGATCGCCGGAGCCGGTGCCGGAGAGATGATCAACGGCTTTGCTTTCGCCGTCGCAAATCGGCTAACGCTCAAGCATTTCCGCGGCTATGTGGCGCCCTATCCCACCTTGTCCGAGATTGGAAAACAGGCATCGATCTCCTATTATGCCCCCATGGCGCGAAATCCGCTCGTTCGATCCGTGATCGGAATGCTGCGGTATTTCGGCTGAGTTGCAGGGAACGTCCTAGAGTTATGGTGGAAGACGCGCGTCCGGCCAATGCGAGTGCTAAGCCCCGAGCGGCCGTGGGGTTTCTCCGCGGACTCTCCGGCAAGCTGCTGCTTTTGACCGTGGCATTCGTCATGCTGGCCGAAGTGCTGATCTTCGTGCCGTCGGTTGCCAACATGCGGATCCGCTGGCTTCAGGATCGGCTGAACACGGTGGCCGCCGCTGCCGTCGTGGTCGACGGACTGCAGAATGTCGAGCTTCCGCGGGCAGTGCAGCGCGACACGTTGATGGCTACCGGAACCAAGGCTATCGTCATTCGCCGCAAGGATGCGTCGCGGATGATTGCCACAGTCGACATGCCGCCGGCAATCGACGGTGAATACGATGTAGCCAACTTCACCCCCGTCGGTGCGATACGCGATGCGTTCGACACGCTGCTCTTCGGCGGCAACCGGATCGTGCGCGTCTATGGCCCCCTTGGCGAAAGCGATGCGACGATCGAACTGGTGATGAAGGATGCCGGCCTGCGCAAGGCGATGCTCGTCTATTCGCGCAACGTTTTCCTCCTGTCGATCGCCATTTCGCTGATCACGGCGGCACTGATCTTCCTCGCCATCAATCGCATGCTGATCGTGCCGATCAGGCGGATGACGACGAGCATGCAAGAGTTTTCCGATGAGCCGTCCAACCCGGAGCGACTGCTCGTTCCGCCGGAGGGGAGCGATGAACTGGCGGTTGCCGGTCAGCACCTCGCGAGCATGCAGCGCGAGTTGCAGAAAACCTTGAAACAGCAGAAGAGCCTTGCTGAACTCGGACTCGCGGTTTCAAAGATCAATCACGATATGCGCAACATTCTCTCGTCCGCACAGCTCATCTCCGACCGGCTCGCCGATGTCGATGATCCGGTGGTCAAACGCTTCGCTCCGACACTGCTGAGGACGATAGACCGCGCCGTCGGCTATACGCAGGAGGTTCTCTCCTACGGGCGCACCGCCGAGGCGGAACCGCACCGCCGCTTCGTTGCGCTGCGTCCGCTGGTCGAGGACGTCGCCGAACTCCTCGCCATCGATCGCCAGAGCGGCATCGATTTCGATATCCAGATACGGGACGACGTCGTGGTCGACGCCGACAGCGAGCAGCTATTTCGCGTCGTCCACAATATCTGCCGCAACGCCGTCCAGGCGCTGACGAATCACGAGCCGGAGGACGGCCGCGCCAGGTCGATCTCCGTTTCGGCCATGCGGACCGGCAGCGTGGTTACGATTTCCATCGACGACACCGGGCCGGGCATGCCGGCCAAGGCGCGCGAAAACCTGTTTACCGCCTTTCGCGGCTCGGCGCGCTCCGGCGGCACGGGCCTCGGGCTCGCCATCGCCCGCGAACTGGTGCTCGCCCATGGCGGCACGATCGCACTCGTCGAAAAGCCGACGCCTGGTACGCTGTTCCGCATCGAACTGCCGGATCGCCCGGTGCCGTTGGACGCTTTCCGCTCGAAGGCGCGGCCCTGATATTTCGCGTTCGGACCGCCGCCGTTCTCATCGCCGGATCCCGATTGCTCTTTCCGGCGCCTTATCCACTGTTGTCGCAAAAAAGAAATTTTTTCCCCAAAGGCGCTTGCAATCGCCGAAAGGACCCAGTAGAGGATCGCCACGCAAGCGGTTCTCACCGCTTCAGGCAAGCACCCGTAGCTCAGCTGGATAGAGCACCAGACTACGAATCTGGGGGTCAGGAGTTCGAATCTCTTCGGGTGCGCCATTTCCTTCGAATTGCTTGATTTCCAGCCGTTTCCGTGGCGTCAGGACAGAGCCGGGAAGAGCGTTGGCTTCCGAACGAATTGCGCGCGATATTCGCCCTCAACGGACAACTCCTCACGGCGACGCCCGAATAGCGTCCGGCGCGGTGGCAAACTTCATCGTTTCTCGCCGATGAAGACCAGATACTCACGCTTGATGTGGAGCCCGGCCTCGACCTGGTAGTGCGCGTGATAGGCATCAACATCGCGCTTCAGCGTGGCCCGTTCGCCCTCGTTCAAGCCTTCGTAAAGCGTCCGCAGCGGCCCGAAGCCGCGCAGGTACCAGTTCCAGATGGCTTCGACGCTTTCGTGGTAGGCGTTTTTGGTTCCGTGTTCGAAAGTGAGTTTGAATTCCCGCCCGAGCAGGTCTTCGACATAGGCCGGATCGCCCCAAGAAAGCGGCGATTCCTTGGGCGGCGGCGCCTTCGTGTGAGCTCCCATTACAGCGAAGAATCGGGCAACGGCGCAGTCGGCGACCAGGTAGACATGCAGAGCCGCCCTCCTTTGCGGCAGACCCGTGTCAGTTCGCTCGCCGCGCGGCGATGGTCCCTGGCGAAAATCACGCCGAAAGTCGAGAATACCTTGTCGAAGCTTTCGTCCGGGAAGGGCAGGTTCTCGGCATCGGCGACGTGGTAATCGATCGTCGGCTCGACACCAGCCGAAAGCCGGCGGGCAGCGTCGATCAGATCCGCCGATATGTCGATCGCCGCGACTTTTGCGCCGAAGCGCGCCGCGTTGCGCGCGCTCCAGCCGGTGCCGGTCGCGACGTCGAGCACTTTGTCGCTGGGCTTCGGGCTCAATCGTTGGACGGTATGCGCGAGCGCGTCCGAGATGGCGAAGCTGACAAGGTCGTATTGTCTGCCGCCTGCTCCCCAGATTGCTGCCGCGTTACGGTTGGGTTCCTGGATCCCGTGACTGTCATGTTCCGACATGAAACCCTCCTTCGGCTTTCGAGGGGCGCCATTTCACCACTTGGCGGGCCAGGTGGCTACTTCACGATCTGTAGTGGGATCGAGCTGCAACCGGGTGTAAACTGCCGCGCGAAAGGAAGTGACCACGATGAGGAGCTACAATCAGTTCTGCCCGATCGCCAAGGCCGCCGAGATCTTTTGCGAGCGCTGGACGGCCTTAATCCTGCGCGACCTCGCCTTCGGCGCCACCCGCTTTTCCGAGCTGCAGCGCGGCGTGCCCCTGGCTTCGCCGACTCTCCTGTCGTCGAGGCTGAAGAAACTCGAGGCGGAGGGTGTCATCGTCCGGTGCGTTTCCGACGACGGGCGCGGTCCGAGCTATCGCTTGACGTCTGCCGGCAAGGAGTTCGTGCCGATCATCATGGCGCTTGGACAATGGGGCCAGCGATGGTCGCGGCGGACCTTGGCGGAGCACGAGATCGATCTCGGCCTGTTGCTCTGGGCGCTTCAAATGGGAGCTCATCCTGAGCTGTTCGGAACCGAACGCGTCGTCATTCAATTCGAGCTCTCGGATCAGGCGGAGAAGAAGCGTCACTGGTGGTTCCTCAATCAAAACGGCGTCTGTGAACTCTGCCTGGAGCCGCCCGACCGCGACGCGCAGCTCTACGTCATCGTCTCACTTGTCGACCTCACACGAATTTGGCGCGGTGACCTGCCGTTTGCTTCGGCACTCCATCACGGCACGATAGAGGTGGACGGTAGCGGAAGGCTACGTAAGCTCTTCCCGCTATGGCTCGGCATCAGCCCGCTCGCCCATATCCGATCCGAGCGGAAAGAGCCTTCGGCCAGATCATACACGTCACTAGACTCCCATGAGCTGGAACGGTGATCTACAGCGCCGCGCGTCTTATCAGACGCGCAAAGGACGCGGTAGCACTTTGAATTGCTGCATGTTTCCTTAAATCAGGTACGATTTAAGGAAACATGCAGTTGGGGCGAAACGGAACACAACCGTGGACGACGCCCATCTCACGGCGCGTCAAACTCCACGTCTCCGCCGAAATCGAAAACCGCTCGAACGCTGAAGATGTGAGCGGTTTCCTGATCGGCATTGCGTGCAAAGGTATAAGCGGCGGCGAGTTCCCACTCCGTTCCTTCGAATAGCATGTCTTCGCCATATTCTTCGTCGGGATCATAGATGACTTCGAGATCAGCAAGGTGCTCGCGTGTGTCCCGCCCGCCGTCAACGAGATTGAGCTGCCGGGTATAGCTCGCGACGTAGGTCAATGAGTCCACCTCAAGCGCGGCGGAGCCAGTGAGGACGAGCGCATCGTCCGGACTGCTGTCGAAATGCCGGAGATAGGCCGCCTCGCCGAGCAGCCTCAGCGTCATTTCGTTCATCTCCAGGCTTGCGGTCGTGGATGCCAGGAAGGCCAGTTCGTCTTCAGGTGTCCGCCCTTCTTCCACGTCCTCTCCGGTAGGTTCTCCGGCCCTCTGATGTCGGACGCCCAGCCTGTAGCCGAAATCACCGTCCAAATAGCAATCGATCGGCTCCGCCCCTCTGCAGCCGTCAAGGACAAGCGACAGCGAGGATAGGCCATCGGTGTTGCCGGCGCCGCCATCCGACAATCGCGTCCGCCCCCGGGCGGTGAACAGGGAATCGCTGAAGATCGATCGGTCGGTGGTGAACGCAGTTGCGACCAGGGCCTGGTTCATCCCGAGACCGTCGAAATCGAATACGATCTCGGCGCCGACGCGCTCATCCGCATCGAAATCCGAGACCAGGTCCGTAGCGTTGATTCCGGGCGCGACCTCGCTGGCAAGGCTGAAGATCGTATCGAATTTTCCGGCCCTCACCGTGGCCGGGCCTGCTTCGACGGTGGTATAGAGTTCGGTCAGGTAGGTGCCGATCCCTTCGAAAATCATGTTCTCGCTAGGCTCTGGCTCGACAACCGGCTCTGTGATGACGGACGTGACGAACTGCAAATAGTCCGTCGGCGCGAAGAACAGGTCGACTGTAATTGTCGGCTGCAGTTCGTCGGACCTCAGAAGCGAGGGGGAGGCGGCAAACAACCAGTCGTTCTGGAGCTCCGTGGAAACTTTGTACCCGGCACAGGGCACAGTGCAGCCTTCGACGAGCGCCGGCACGGCATCTTCGGCCATTGCTGTGGCTGGGAGCGCCAGCAACAGCGTCCCGGCGCGGATGAAGGAGAGGAGACGCATACCGACCCTGTTTGAAACCTGCAGACCGACCATAGCGCATGAAGTGCCCTCCCACCAATGTCGCCACGAAGGGGAGGCATCCGACAAGCTGTTCCCGCGATCGGGATTCAGAGGATCGGACGATCGGGCTGCCTGCCATCTCACATCCGTAAGATGAGTCGTCCAGGCCTTTGAACAACTTGAGTCTTTTCCCCGTCACACCTGCCGGATTCCCGCGAAAGGGCAAAACGCCGCATGCTGCAACGGCGAGCGGGCGGTTGGGGCGTATCCGCGACGCAATCACCTCGGAGGACACGCCATGGCCATCTTACCCGACTTCGGTGCAGCGACCTTCATTCCCGGAGCACCGATTGACAATCCTTACCTCCCGCTGATCCCCGGTCACGTCTTGAGCTACAAGGGTGAAGAGACCGATCCCGATACCGGCGAGGTCACGACGGAGCGCAACGACCTTTTCACCACTTCTGCGACCTTCGACGTCCGTGGAGTGAGCACGAGCGTGATCCGTGACACGGTCTACGAGGACGACGTGATTCTCGAGGACACCTTCGATTGGTACGCACAGGACACCGAAGGCAATGTCTGGTACTTCGGCGAGATCGTCGTCAATTACGAATATGACGACGACGGTAATTTCATCGGCGTCAATCACGAAGGCCAGTGGTCCGCCGATGATCCCGGCAACCAGCCGGGCTGGGCGATGAAGGCGACCCCGGAATTCGGCACGGGCTATTATCTTGAATTCGCGCCGGGTATCGCCGAGGACGAAAGCATCCTCGCGGAGACCGGGCTCAGCGTCAAAACACCGTTCGGGCAGTTTGACGACGTGATCAAAATCATCGACAGCTCTGCCCTCTCCACCGGTGCCGAGTTCAAATATTACGCCCCCGGAGTGGGCCTGATCACCGAAAATGCCGTTGCGCCGGACGGCACGACGACGTCGAAGGTCGACCTCTACCGACAAGGCGTGGTCGGCGTGCCGGATCCGGACGACGCGGACGATGTCACGCCTGCTCTGGCGAAACTTCAGGAGGGCAAGGAGGTAAAGAATCTCCCGGACGTGCGTGACCTTGATGTGGCGGACTTCACCGGGACCGGAACGACGAAGCAGGTGACGGTGGTCGGCGGCTCCACCGACAGCGCCGATGCGCTGGGTGCGTATTTTGTGGACGCGGCGACCGGAGCTCTCAGCGAAGCGCGCATACTCGTGTCGGATCTCTCCAATGCGGCAAACGGTGGCTCGGTCGCTGTCGACGTGCCGGAAGGCCATAGCCTCTGCCTATTCCTGGTGCGCGGCGTGGACGAGATCGGAGTCGATCTGGAGCAGTTCGCCGATGGCGGCCTGCAGCTCAAGAACCTCCTGACTGGTGTGACGGCCAACGCGAACGACCCCTTCGCCCCGACCGTCATGGACGACGTCGGCAACATCCTGCCCATTCAGCCCTTGAGCGCTCTCGGGGCCGATGACGGCACAAATCTGTTGAACCCCGCCGGCAGCATGCAGGCGATCGGGCTTTCCTCGAAGGTGCAGGGGACAGCAGGGATCGAGATTATCGGCTTCGAAGACCGGTTGAACACCAGTCCAGACTATGACGGCGATTTCAACGACGCGATCGTTGCGGTCAGCGATGCACCGATAGCGTCCGAAACGCTCGGGCAACTCGTCCGCGAAGCCGGAGGTGCAAAGTCCGGAGCGGCAGGTGGCAGTCAGCCGAACGACATCGGCGCAGGTGACCTCATAGCCGACGACGAGGCCAGCGATCAGACTGAGGGCCAGGTCGAAGATCCCGTCGAAGTTGAGATCGACGACTGGCTTGCCAGCGACACTTTCCAGTTCTCCGACACGGCACTGTATCAGCGGACCGTGGAGTCCGGCACCAGCGGGGGGCATTTGGTCCTGGCCGAGGATTGGGCCTTCTCCTATGGAGAACGCATCCAGGATGATTGGTTCAACGGTACCGATTTGATCGTCCCGGGCGATGTCGATGTCGCAGCCACCGGCGCCGCGTCGCTGAGTGCCGACGGCTTCTTCTTCGCCTGAGCCGCATTTTGCGCCCGTCTGTTGCGGAACCCGGCCCGCGGGCGCAGAATCCCCACGGTAGGTAAGTTGCGTGACGCCGCCGTGACCAATTGGGGAGGCGAACCATGGATTGGACCAGGGGACGTGGCCGAACAATCCTTCTCGCGGGTGCGGTATCGGCATTCGCGCTGTTGCTCGGCGTTGAGGTCGTGAAAGAGGAGGAGGAGTTAACAGTCGCAGAATTGTTGACGGAAGCGGTGAGCATCGCGCTTCTCGTCGGCTGCTCTGCCTGTGTTGCGCTGCTTTCTTCGCGTCTTCGCGAACAGGAAGCGGGCAGCCTCGATCTGCGCGACAAGGTCGCGCGTATACGCGAAAGCAATGCCCAGTGGCGCGCCGACCTGGCCGATCACTTTCAGGAACTCGGCGCGGCTATCCAGCGCCAGTTCGCGGCCTGGGGCTGTACCCAAGCGGAGCAGGAGGTAGGCTTGCTGCTGCTTAAAGGCTTCAGCCACAAGGAGATCGCGCGGATCCGGGGCGCAAGCGAAGCGACAATTCGCCAGCAGGCGACCTCGGTTTACCACAAGGCCGAGCTTTCCGGCCGCGCCGCGCTCTCTGCCTATTTCCTGGAGGAGCTGCTGATGCCGCCGGGGCCGACATCGCCCTCTTCCGCCCACGGCGACGGCTTTACGCGTCCGGAGATCTCCGAAGCAGCCGGGCGCACCACACCGGGCTGAGCGCGAGGATAGCGCGCCGTGATGATCGGCAAGCGCGAATCGTGAACAATCGGGTTTCGGTGCAGCACATCGCTCATCAATGCCGGCATCGGCAGCTCTGATGGCAGTTCGCCTTCACGCGGTCGTGTTCCGGTTGCTGCTTAACAACCGTTTCCTCGATTCCCATATAGAGGGAGTGCTTCCCGACGCCGGTCCGCCGGGAAGGAGGGTTGTATGTATCGCTATATGATGAAGGAACTCATGCTCGTCATCGTCGGACTGGCGGTCTTTTCGATGTTGATGCTGCTTTTCCTTCTGTAGACTTTGTGAAGACGTCGGCGTCAGCCTGCACCGAGCTTTTCTAGCGTCCTCGGATCCCTTTCCCCGTCGAAATAGTGTTCGAGCGCCCTTGCGAAGATACCGACCGTGGGTGCGGCCTTTTCGAACAGCGTCAGGGACGAGCGAAACTTCAGATCATCCGGCCGGCCGAAAATTTCGCGCGCCGACCGGCCCTGAACGGCGTTGACCGCCTCGGTGCATTCGAGGATGCGGTGGCCAAGCAGCGGATGTCTAAGGTAGGCGCGCGCCTCGTCAAGGTTCGCAAGCGCATAATATTGCGCCGTCGGGGAATGACCGAGGCCCTCGATCTGCGGAAAGATGAACCACATCCAATGGGTTCGCTTGGCACCAGCGGTGAGTTCTGAGAGTGCCGCGCGATATGTGCTCTCCTGCGCCTTCACGAAGCGCTCAAGATCGAAGGCGTCTTGCATGGCGCCTGCCTTCCGACACCTCCGCGTCCTGCGCGGAGCACCGGTCGTTCTACCATCTCTGATGAACATGAACCTTGATCAGCCGCTCGTAAAGTGCGGCGATCGCGGCCATGGTCGCATTGTCTGGAGCCGGGAGCGCGCTGGCCGCGGCGTTCGACTGCGCCTGCGCCTCGTTGCGGGCGCCGGGGATGACGACGGAAACCGCCGGCTGCTCCAGGATCCAGCGAAGCGCGAACTGGGCCATCGGCACATTGGCCGGCACCAGCGCGCGCAGTTCTTCCACCGCTGCGAGCGCGGTGTCGAAAGGCACACCGGCGAAGGTTTCTCCGACATCGAAAGCTTCGCCGTGGCGGTTGAAATTGCGGTGGTCGTCAGCCGCAAAAACCGTGTCCTTGCCGATCTTGCCCGTCAGCAAACCGGAGGCGAGCGGAACACGCACGATGACGCCGATATTTTTCCTCCGCGCCTCGGTGAAGAACAAATCCTGCGGGCGCTGACGGAAGATGTTGTAGATGATCTGAACCGTGGCGACGCCCGGATATTCGATCGCCTTCAGCGCCTCCTCGACCTTTTCGACCGAGACGCCGTAGTGGCGGATCTTGCCCGTTGTCACCAACCGCTCGAGCGCCTCAAAGACGTCCGGACGATAGTAGACATCCGTCGGCGGGCAGTGCAGTTGCACGAGATCGAGCGTTTCGACGCCGAGGTTGTTCAGGCTGCGGTCGATGAAGGCCTCGATATTGGCGGCCGTATAGCGGTCGGCGACATGCGGATTGAGCCTGCGGCCGGCCTTGGTGGCAACGAAGGGCTTTTCGCCGCCGCGCTCCTTCAGCACCGCTGCGATGATCTTTTCCGAACGTCCGTCGCCATAGACGTCGGCCGTGTCGATGAAGGTGACGCCGCTGTCGAGCGCCGCGTGAAGCGCGCGCTTGCCGTCGTCTTCGCTGACGTCGCCCCAGGCACCGCCGATCTGCCAGGCGCCAAAGCCGATTTCCGAAATCGTTGCACCCGTTCGTCCCAAAACTCTCGTTTTCATTCCGATGTCCTCGTCGTGTTCTGCGTCGGCCCGATTTCTATGCTGGTTGTGTATCGCATGGAAGTTTAGTCTTCGAGCGAGACGCTTGCCTTGCCGCGACTGAGATCGGTGACGAGCGCGAGGACTTCCGCCGCGATGTCTTTACGCATCTCGGTCGTCAGGATCGCCCCCGTATCCGTGAATGTCTCTCCGGCGAGCGCTACGCCGCGGGCCGTCAGCCGCGCTTTAATCAGGGCAAGGTCGGTAAAGTCGCAGACGATCGTGGCGCGCTGCGTGTCGACGAGTTCGACCTTTTCAGCGGCCCTCAAGCAGAGCGCCGCAGTGCCGCCATAGGCGCGGATCAGCCCGCCGCTTCCAAGCAGCACGCCGCCGAACCAACGGGTGACGACGACCGCAACGCGATCGAGCGATTGGCCGTCGATCGCCGCTAGGATAGGCCTGCCCGCCGTACCGCTCGGTTCGCCATCGTCACTGAACCGATAGGTCTGGCCAATGCGCCACGCCCAGCAATTGTGATTGGCGGTTGGGTCGGAATGCGCGGCGAGAAACGCCTTTACCGATTGCTCGTCATCGATCGGGCCGGCGATCGCCAGGAAGCGGCTTTTCTTGATTTCCTGTGTCGAGGTCTCGATGCGCTGGAGCGTGAACATCCGCTGCTTCCGTTCTTTGGAATGCAGATAGCGGATTGGGGAAGGGTGCGCCAGCGGGCAGAGTGACGGGTGTGCCCCGCCCCTCATCCCGCTGCCGCGACCTCTCCCCGCATGCGGCCGCGTGCGGGGAGAGGGTTAGGGTGAGGGGCAACAGGCGCAGATCCAGAACGCCGACGTCGCGCTCACCCGATCGCCATCAGGCTGGCGTTGCCGCCGGCCGCTGCGGTGTTGACGGAAGTCGAAACCTCTTCCAGGAGCCAGTTGAGGCAATAGGCGTCGGGGTTGCGAGCGATCTCCTCCTTCGACGCGGCCTGGACGAGCACCAGCGGACCGGGCAGGGCGGCGATCGCCTTGTTGACGACGCGGATGCGTTCGGCGTCGCCCTCGACGAGGGCGCCGGCGAAGGGTCCGTCCGCGGCCCAGCTCTTCGACCAGGAGAGCCGGACGGCGACGCTCTGGGGCAGGCCTTTGAGCGACGGCTGCAGACCGGAGGCGGCGTCGATGACGACGCTGTTGCCGGTCGCAAGCGCGGCGGCGAGCTGATGGTAGAGACCCGTCTCGGTCTCAGGCACGAGCAGAACGCGGCCGCGCGGGTGGAGCGCATAGAGATTGCGCTCGCCGACGGGGCCTGGCAGCTCCAGCTCAAGCCCGAGTGCCGAACTGCTGCCGGCGTTGCGCGCCGCCTCGGCTTCGGCTCTCGCGCCTCGGCCGTCTAGCCACTTGGCGAAATCGAGGAGACTGGGATCCGTATGAACCGAGCTGTGCTGCGGCGGTACCGGCGCGGTCGTCACCAGCCGGCCAAGATAGAGCGGACCGCCCGCCTTCGGGCCGGTGCCGGAAAGGCCGCGTCCGCCGAAGGGTTGCACGCCGACGACGGCGCCGATGATATTGCGGTTCACATAGAGGTTGCCGGCCTTCACGCGGCTGGTCACATGCGCGATCGTTTCATCGAGGCGGGTGTGGAGGCCGAAGGTCAGGCCGTAGCCGGTGGCGTTGATATCGTCGACCAGCCGGTCGAGATCGTCGCGGCGGTAACGGATGACGTGCAGAACCGGTCCGAAGACCTCGCGCTTGAGGTCGGAGAGCTTCTGAAGCTCGATGATCGTCGGCGGCACGAAGGTGCCCTGATCCGTCTCGGCGGCAAGGCCGATCTGCTCAACCTTGCGGCCAAGCTCGCGCATCGCGTCGATGTGCTTTTCGATGATGCCCTTCGCCTCGGCGGTGATGACCGGCCCGACGTCGACGGAAAGGCGGTCGGTGCGGCCGATGTTCAGCTCGTGCAGCGCCCCCTTCAGCATGGCGAGGGTGCGATCGGCGACGTCCTCCTGCAGGCACAGCACGCGCAACGCCGAGCAGCGCTGGCCGGCGCTGTCGAAGGCCGATGCGATCACGTCGCCGACCACCTGTTCGGCAAGCGCCGAGGAATCGACGATCATTGCGTTCTGGCCGCCGGTCTCGGCGATCAGAGGGATCGGACGCCCTGCAGGCGAAAGCCGGTCGGCGAGTTGCGATTGAATGAGCCGCGCGACTTCCGTCGAGCCGGTGAACATCACGCCGGCGATCTCCGGTGCCGCGACCAGCGCCGCGCCGACACGGCCGTCGCCGGGCAGGAGTTGCAACACATTCGCCGGAACGCCGGCCTCATGCAGCAGGCGCACGCCTTCGGCGGCGATAAGCGGCGTTTCTTCCGCCGGCTTGGCAAGCACCGGGTTACCGGCGACGAGCGCGGCGGCAACCTGCCCGGTGAAGATTGCCAGCGGGAAGTTCCAGGGGCTGATGCAGACGATCGGCCCAATCGGCCTATGGGCGGGGCCGAGCGTGCGACGGGTCTGTTCGGCATAGTAGCGCAGGAAATCGATTGCCTCGCGCACCTCGGCTATCGCATTCGGCAGCGACTTGCCGGCCTCGCGGGCGACCAGCCCGAGGAGCGTCGGCATGCGCCCCTGCATCAGGTCGGCCGCACGGTCGAGGCATGCGGCCCTTTCCGCCGGAGCAACGGCGGCCCACGCTCGGGCAGCCTCGAGAGCGAGACGGGCCGCGCGCTTGGCATCGTCGTCCGACGTTTCCGTCACCGAGCCGACGACGTCGCGGTGGTCGCCGGGATTGAGTACCGGGCGTGTTTCGCCCGAGGCAGCGCCGGTCGCAAGCTGTGGCACGGAGGTCCAGGTGGTTGCGGCACTTGCTTTCAGTGCCTCTGTCAGCGACGCGAGGGCGGCCTCATTAGAGAGGTCGACGCCGGCGGAATTGGTGCGCGCTTCGCCGAAAAGCTTCGCGGGCAAGGCAATCTGGTCGTGCTTCGCGCCGACTATCGGCATGGAACGGACGATTTCGACTGGATCGGCGGTGAGCTCGTCGATGGAGACCTTGGGGTCGTTGATGCGATGGACGAAGGAGGAGTTCGCGCCGTTTTCGAGCAGCCGCCGGACCAGATAGGCAAGCAGGGTCTCATGCGTGCCGACCGGCGCATAGATGCGGCACGGCCGACCGAGCTTGCCGGTGCCGACGACCTCCTCATAAAGCGGCTCGCCCATGCCGTGCAGGCATTGGAACTCGTATTTGCCGACCTGAAAGTCCTTGCCGGCCATATGGTAGATGGTGGCGAGCGTCTGCGCATTGTGGGTCGCGAACTGCGGGAAAATCACATCCGTCGCCGAAAGCAGCTTGCGGGCGCAGGCGACATAGGAAACGTCCGTATAGATCTTGCGGGTGAAGACAGGGAAATCCTCTAGCCCGTCGAGTTGCGCGCGCTTGATCTCGGCGTCCCAATAGGCGCCTTTGACGAGGCGCACCATGATGCGCCGGCCCGAGCGGCGGGCGAGGTCGATGATGAAATCCAGAACGAAGGGGCAGCGTTTGCCATAGGCCTGCACGACGAAGCCCATGCCGTTCCAGCCGGAGAGATCGGCGTCGAGGCAAAGCTCTTCGAGGAGGTCGAGTGACAGTTCCAGCCGGTCGGCTTCCTCGGCGTCGATGTTGAGACCGATGTCGTATTTCTTGGCGATGAGCGCGAGCGCCTTCACCTTCGGCAGCAATTCGCCCATGACGCGGGAGGCCTGCGCGCGCGAATAGCGCGGGTGGAGCGCCGAGAGCTTGATCGAAATGCCGGGGCCTTCGTAGATGCCGCGCCCGGCCGAGGCCTTGCCGATCGCGTGGATCGCGGTTTCGTAGTCCTTATAGTAGCGCTCCGCATCGGCCGCCGTGGTCGCCGCCTCGCCAAGCATGTCATAGGAGTAGCGGAAACCCCTCTGTTCGAGCGCCCGCGAACGGCGCAGCGCCTCGTCGATCGTCTCGCCGGTTACGAACTGCTCGCCCATCATCCGCATCGCCATGTCGACGCCGCGGCGGATCACCGGTTCGCCGCAGCGGGCGATGAGCCGCGACAGTGCCGCAGCAAGGCTGCGGTCGTTGACAGTCGAAGTCAGCTTGCCGGTAACGACGAGGCCCCAGGTCGCGGCATTGACGAAGAGCGAACGGCCGCCGCCGAGATGTGACTTCCAGTCGCCATCGGCGATCTTGTCGCGGATCAGCGCATCGCGGGTCGCCGTATCGGGAATGCGCAGCAGCGCCTCCGCAAGGCACATGAGCGCCACACCCTCCTGGCTCGACAGCGAATATTCCTGCACGAGCCCCTCGACGCCTGAGCCCCTTTGCTTGGCGCGGAGCGCCTCGATCAGCTTGCGGGCGGTTTTGGCGGCGCCATCGCGGGTTTCTTTGGACAGCGTCGCCGCCTCGATAAGCGCCGGCAGGCATTCCGTTTCGGGGCGGCGATAGGCCGCCGTGATCGCCTGGCGGAGCGTGGTTTGCTGCCGGATCGGTGGTGCGAAGTCGGCAAAGGGCGCCGGTGCTGCGTCCGTGGCCGGGGGAGATTTTTGAAGCTTGGTCTGGGTCATCGAACGCGGTCCTCCACGGAGCAGTAACAGGCGCCTTGGCGCCTCTGATTTTCGTGGGCAGAAAATACGCTTGAGGCCGCCGAACATCCATCCGGCAATTTTCGGCATTCTCCGGATATTTCGCTACCGCCACGTCAACAATCGGCGGAACATGCGGAGTGTCGCCGCCAGCGCCGGATCATCCAGGGTCAGGCGGCAGTGCCGAAATGGCGCGCGCGCGCGATCAGACATTCGTCGTCACCGGGCATGCACGTCCGGCACACGATCGGTCGCACCGCATAGATCTTGCAGGCGACGAAGCGGCCGAGCGTGCCGTCGAGCGCTGTGCATCGATCGTTCTCGCAACGCATGCCGCCAAGATCGGCAGCAACATATTCCGCCGGAATGCGATCGAGTTCCTCGTCGGTCTCCAGCGAAAAGCGCGGCCAATCGGCCGAATAGGCACAACAGGCGCCGCAGCTTTGACAGTCGAAATCCTGGCTGGATGAAACGGAATGGCTCATGGCCCAGCCTAACACGAAGGCTGTGGCGTCGAAATGGCTGTCACGCCATCGCCGCGTCGCGCCGGGCGATTTCGTAGTCTTCCGTGTGGACGATGACTCCATCGCTGGTAACCAAGATGATGCCATAGGCGGCCGGTTCGTCGACGGAAAGCGACGCATCCGGCGTATCGAAGGGCATCGGCTGTTGATGAACCGGACTCTTGAAAATCGAGAACGGAATGCCGCCACTCGAGCCGCTGATCGTGCGATGAACATGACCGGCGAAGATGTGGCGCACATTGCTGTGGCGTTTGACGAGCGCGTAGAACTCCTCCCCGTTGATCAGGCGGATCATGTCGATGCTCGTGAAGCCGGTTACATGCGGAGGGTGGTGCATGAAGATCAGTACCGGCCGGCCGCCGGCTTCGGCGAGTTGGCGATCGAGCCAGGCAAGACGCTGCTGGCAAAGATGCCCGGCGTGGCTCATCGGATAGTCGTAGGGCGGCGCGAACAACGTGTCGAGCAACACGGCGCGACAGTCGTCAAAATCGATCACCTGCTGGACAAAGCCGTTTTCGTCGGTCGCCGTTCCGGAAAAAACGTCGGGGAAAACCTCGCGCCTGTCGTGATTGCCGATCATCATCGCCGCCGGCGGAACGAGTTCAACTAGGAGTGCCTTCAGACGCTCGTAGGACGGGCGGTCGGCGCCGTGTGTGAGATCTCCGGCAAAAATCACCCGGTCCGCTTCGGCATGGTAGCGATTGACGTGAGCGATCCCGCTGGCGAGCCGCCGATAGGGATCGAGCCCGATGATCGTCGCACCTTCGGGAACCATGTGTAGATCGGTGAAGATGATGAATTTCGTCATGCTCGTTCCGGTGATAGGCCCCACTTTCACGCTCCCGCGTCGGGGCATTACCGTCAAGCGGCATCTTTGGGTGAATGGGCAAGCGGGCGACATGGATTGGCTTACCGAGAGCGTGTCGTCGCCCATCTTGCAGCAGGTCAATGAACGCTGTATGCATCACCGCGCTGCCTGATATATCAGGCAAGGGCCAGCCCCGGCCGAGGTCGGTTAACGGCGGGAAGACGCGACATCCGGAGACATGTCATGAGATGGAAGCGAACGATTCAGTTGCTGGATGTTCATTGCGAGGGCGAAATCGGCAAGGTGGCGATCGGCGGCGTGCCGAAAATCCCGGGCAACTCGATCGCCGAGCAGTTGAATCACATCAACACGGTCGACGACAGCCTCCGTCGCTTCCTCTGCCTTGAGCCGCGTTCCGGATCGATCGGGTCGGTCAACCTGCTTGTGCCGCCGAAGCGCCCGGAAGCCGATGCCGGCTTCATCATCCTCCAGGCGGATCAGGCCCATGCCATGTCCGGCTCCAATTCGATCTGCGTGACGACGGCGCTGCTCGAATCGGGCATGATCGAGATGAAGGAGCCTGAGACGGTGGTGATGCTCGACACGGCGGCCGGCCTCGTCAAGGCGACGGCCACCTGCCGCGACGGACGGTGCGAAAGGGTGAAGCTCACCATGGTGCCGTCCTTCGTGCAGGAACTGGACGTCGAGGTCGAAACCCCGGAATGGGGCCGTATCAACCTCGATCTCTGCTTCGGCGGCATCTTCTATGCGCTGGTCGATGTCCGCCAGATCGGCACGACGATCGAAAAAGCGAATGCTCGGCGGCTAGTCGAGGCGGGTATGCTGCTCAAGGATCTCGTCAACCGCACGATCCCGATCGTCCATCCAGAAATCCCCGAAATCAGCGGCGTCGCCTATGTGATGTTCCGGGACACCGAGGCGGACGGGACGGTTCGCACCTGTACGACGATGTGGCCGGGCCGTGTCGATCGCTCTCCTTGTGGCACGGGCAGCTCGGCGAACCTTGCGACGCTCCACGCGCGCGGCCAGGTGAAGCCGGGCGACGTGCTGAAATCCCGTTCGATCATCGGCTCCGAGTTCGAAGTGGGGCTTGAAGGCGTGACGACGGTCGCCGGCCGACCGGCGATCATTCCGACCATCTCCGGTCGGGGCTGGACCTTCGGACTGCATCAGGTGGCGCTTGATCCGTTCGATCCGCTCGCCGAAGGTTTTGCGCTGACCGATACCTGGGGGCCGCATGCGGGCGAGATCCGCTGAGGCCTGATCGCGCGGCCGATTCCAACCAACCGCGTGAGCATGGCGTCTTCATTTGGACCTATCCATCTTTGCCAGCATGGCTATGCGCAAAACGCTGCCCGTGGCAATCGGGTCGAGCTTCTGCTGGCCGAGCGGGTCGCCTCGGTCGGCTGCTTGCCTGAACAGTTCGTAGGCGGCGACAGGATTGCGCCGCACGCCTTCGCCGCTTTCGAACATCAGGCCGAGGTTGATCATCGCATCGACATTGCCGCGCTCGGCGGCGAGACCGTAGAATTTCGCGGCCTCAAGATTGTCTTCGGGCACCGCCTTGCCCTCGTCCAGCATCACCGCGAGGTTGAAGGCGGCGACATCGTCGCCGGCGAGCGACGCCCGCTCGAACCAGCGGACTGCAAGCGCGCCGTCAGCGGTGATGCCGACACCGTCGCGATAGGCGACACCGAGATTGTAGGCGGCGAGGATGTTACCGGCTGCCGCCGCTCGCTGGTAGAGGTCGAACGACGTTTCCGCTCCGCCCGCCTCGGCAAGCAGTGCGCCGTAATTCACCATGGCCAGCGCATGACCGTTGCGCGCGGCTTCTTCGAGGATACGGCGCGACTGGATTTTTTGCCCGGCTTTGTCGAGGATACGCGCGAGCTGGAATTGTATGCGCGCATCGCCGTTCTGGTTGTAGGCTTCGCGGCAGGCGGAGAGCGCGATGCCGATGCGTATGTCTTCCGTGGAAACGGTCGGGAACGACCGGTTCCGCTCCAGGTCGAATTCGCTGCCGGCTTCCCGGTCGCACTGTTCGGCGGCGGTCAGATCGGCGGCGCGCGCGGCGGGCAGCGCGATCGCAGCAAACGAAAGGAGCATGATAGCCGCCAATAGCAGGACGTTGGCGATGCGAATGCACTGATTGATGCGATTGCTCATAATGGTTTCCCTCTTCGTACTCTGATCCTAGGGCGGTCGTGGCGGCGGGCCTGTTCCTGGGGAAACAGCGGCGCTTCGTATCGGGCGGCGCAGTTGCGGGAAGAGCGTCTGCATCGTGCAAAGGCGAGATGCGTCTTGCTTCGCCTATGCGTGCGGTTATCCTCGGAGAAGCCCGAGGCTCGAACAGGGAGCGTTGCCCGAGGCAGCGAGAAAGCCGATGCGGCAGATATTTGTGAAGAGGCGGATCTTTGTCGGCGGCCTGATGCTGACGGCGATCGCCGGCCGATCGGCGCACGCGGCGCCCAATTCCGTGGTCGGCAAGGCAGAGAAGATACGCGGCAATGTTCGCCGTCGGCAGGGAGAGGACGAGGCGCGGCTTGCCGTTGGTGGTGACGTTCTCGACAACGACTATGTGTCAACGAGCACCAACAGCTTCGCCGATCTGGCGCTCAGCGAAACCCGTATCCTGCTCGGCCCGCAAACGGAACTCTTGATTGACAGCTTCATCGCCGGTCAGGGCGGCACGCTCGAGCTTGGTCTCGGCCGGATGGTGTTCGACCGGCCGGAAGGGCTTTCGAAGGTGGACGTGGCAGTGCGCACGGCTTTCGGGATGATCGGCGTGCGCGGCACGAAATTCTTCTGCGGCCCGAGCCGGGCGGCGTTCGCCGTCTTCGTGGAGCGCGGAGCGGTTTCGGTCCAGGGCGGCGGTGTGAGACGCACGGTTACAGCCGGCCAGGGCGTCGATTTCGACCGGCCCGGCGCGGCACCATCGGAGCCGACGAACTGGGGGCAGGCCCGCATCCGGGAAGCCTATGCGAGCGTCGGCCTGTAGTCGCGCTCGCCGTCACTCTGCTGGCGATGGCGTGCCAGCGACTGTGAAGAGCTCCATCGGTCCGAAACCGCGGATATCATGGCGTCCGAGCGCTCGAAGAGGCACGTCCGATTGCGCCGCCGCCGCCGGCCCGATGCAGATTGCCGTTCCGAGGAATTTGTTCGCGTCCTGAAGCCGCGCCGCCAGGTTCACTGCGTCGCCATGAGCGGTGTAGTCGAGCTTGCCGCCCGCGCCCACCTCGCCAAGGACGGCAGGCCCCGTTTCGACGCCGATCCGGGTTCGGCCGAAACGGTTTTCTGCAAATTTCGACCGCCTCCGCATTTCTTCGGTCAAGGCGTGGATCGCCACGGCGCATTCGATCGCCTTGTTGACGTGATTGTCGAGATCTTCTGGCGCGTTGAAGAGCGCGTGCACGGCATCGCCGACCACTTTGTCGACCATGCCGCCGTGCTGGGAGACGAGCGCGTTCACCTCCGCGAAATAGACGTCGAGGAGCGCTACGAGCTCGCGAGGGCCGAGCTTGTGGGCGAGCGTCGAGAATCCCTCGATATCGGTGAAGAGCGCGGTGACCACACGTTCCTCGCCCGCCACGCGGCCGGCATTCGGCTGGTCGATGTAACGCGCGACAACGGATTGCGGCAGGTACTGCGAAAATTTCTGCCGAGCGATCGCCTCGGCGCGGCGCACGTGGGCGAGTTGCAGCGCACTCGTCACCACGAGCACAGCAATGAGCGCCGCACCGATACCGAAGGCATCGACGAGCCAGCCGGTCACGGCATAAATCCCGGCGGCGCCGGCGACGACTAACAGTAGCGCGAGGAGACCGAGGGCGAGCGTTGCGAGCGGCCGAAGCCGCGTCGCGCCAACGGCTGCAAGTGTGCCGGCCGCAAAGCTGAACAAGGCTTCCAGGAGCGGCAGCCCGCCATAGCGATAGGGAACGAAGCCGGTGATGACGGCATTGGCGATGTCGGCGTGGATCTGCACCGAAGGCTGAAGCGGCATCGAGGCGCTGGGCCTCAGCCCGCCGAGACTAGGCATGCTGCTGCCGATGAAGACCAGTTTGCCCGCAAGGCGGTGCCGATCGGCCGTGTTTGCCATGACGTCGGCCGCCGAGAGGGTGCGCGCGGCAATTGCATCTTCCGAGCTTGCCACGAAGCGCAAGTTTCCGGCCTCGTCCAGGGGGATGATGGCGTGATCGAGCCTGAGCCAGGCTGGCTCGCCGCCGAGTACCGGCGTGCTGCTCCCGGCTGCGAGCCGTCCGGCTTCGATTGCGAGTGCGGGGTAGGCGTCGTTGCCGAGGATCGCGAAAGCCTGCGCCCGCCGCACGCGCGCATCCTCGTCACCGACGAGGAAGCCAGTCGCCGCCGCCCTGGACCGATCCATGAACGCTGGGCAGGATGTTTCCGCGCCGGCAATGAACCACGGCTCCGGCACCGCAAGCGGGCGTCTGAGCGCGAGCGGAGGAACGGGACGCGGATGCTCCAGGGCACGGTCCGCGGCGAGAAACCCTAGAACGACAGGCGCCTCCGCGATCGCGGAAGCAAGTGCGAGATTGCCGGCGGCGTCAGCCTCGCAATCGGAGCTGAAGACGAAATCGACCGCGATCACCTTCGCTCGCGCCGCGGCCAGCCGCGATATCAGCGCTGCTGTCGCCGCCCGGTCCCAGTTTCCGGATCCCAGCGCCACATGCGCCTTGCGATCGACGTCGATAACGGTGATGTCCGATGACCGGGGCGAAGTCACCCATTGCGTGAGATTGTCGAAGAAAAGCTCGCGCGGGGTTTTGAGGACGGTCTCGCCATAGAAATGGAGAAGCAGTGCCGCCGCCAGGCTTGCGATGATCCCGCCGAAGAGCGGGGTGACGCGATGGCGGCGGCGGTGCTTCGCACGCAACCGAGCTAGCCCTCCTCGGGATCGGCGACATTCAGGAGGCGATCGACGTTGCAGCAAATGATGCCGTCCGTGCGCTTCAGCGCTCCGCATTCCTCAAGCGACAGAATGGCGCGATTCACCTTTGGCCGGCTCGCTCCGAGAATGGCGGCAATGTCGGTCTGGCTCAAGGTCAGACGCAGATTGGCGCTGCTAGGAAGCTCCTGGCCGTGGATCTGTTTGAGCGTTGTCAGAAAGAACCGGGCAACGCGAGCGTTGAGGTCGTAGAGTGCGATCGTTTCCAGCCGCTCTGTGGTATCGCGAAGCTGCGCGCAGAGGAAGCGGATCACAGACTCGGCGATCTGCGGCCTGTGGATGATGAGATCGAGAAAAGGCTTCTTGCCGATCACGTAGCCTTCCGACGCGATGACCGCCGTCGCATCGGCCGACCGCGGCTGGCCGTCGAGCAGAGCCATTTCGCCAAAGAGTGCGCCGCCCTCATGCTGACGCAGCATCAATTCGCGCCCCTGAGGTGTGAAAAGCGAGAGCTTGATGCGGCCGGAAACCACGACAACCATGTAGTTGCCCTCGTCGCCGCGCTGGAAGATGACCGTGCCTGCCGGCCATCTCCGGTACGTGGCGATACCGGCGAGCTCCATCAGCGTCTCCTTGTCGAACTCCTCGAAAATCGGAAAGGATCGCCAGAAGGCCGGGCTCCTGTTGACTTCGCTCATGAGTTCTCCCCTGCGTTCCCCTTGCAAAGCGCTTAAAATTCTTCACCCAGTCCGTCCTTCCTTGCAACAGAAAAGAGTTGTTTGAACCAGGCGCCGGTTGACGATAGGGTGCGTCTGTCTCCACATTGTGAACGATCTGTCGTCGTTGTGGAGCTAGATGTTTTTGAAAATGCTGATATTTCTGCTCTCAATACGTTTCCAACAGGAGCCTCGCGCATGTCTCAGAATGTCATCGTCCTCATCGGGCGCATCCTCCTTTCGATCATGTTCATCATGTCCGGCTTCGGTAAGCTGACCGACCCGGCGGCAACTGCCGGCATGATCACCGGCGCCGGATGGCCGGCTGCAACAGCACTCGCCTACCTCGCCGGCCTGTTTGAGCTGGTCGCGGGTGTCGCAGTCCTCGTCGGCTTCCAGACGCGCATTGCGTCCTATCTGCTGGCGGCTTTTTGCCTGGTTACCGGTCTCGTCTTCCACAACGGTGCCATCAACGTTCCGGACTTCCCGCCGGCTGCCAATGGCCTGCTGACCGTCTTCAACCAGATCATGCTGATGAAAAATATCACGATCGCCGGTGCCTTCCTGGTGCTCGCCGCCTTTGGTCCGGGCGCGCTTTCGGTCGATGCCCGCACTGGAAAGGCCCTCGCCACCGCATAAGGTGCGACGAAACGTTTCCGTTCAAGACAAAGAGCCCGCCGGCCGTCTCGGCGGGTTTTTGCATCGTTGCGTGATGTCAGGGATAGATGACGCCCTTGCGGAGAATGACGTTGCCATAAAGGCGCGGTTCGCTGGTCTGCACGACCGTGTGGGCGGCCCTCACGCGCGGATAGAAGTCGGCACCGAGCAGCGGCACGACGGTGCGTGACGGCTCATGCCTGCCGCAGCATTCGATGATTTCCTGATGAACGGGGTCGAGCGCCTGTTTATCCTGTTTGACGGTGGCGCGGAAGATAGCTTCGGGCACGAAATCGTCGATCGGCAGGACGCTTAAGATCGCGTCGAGCACCGGGACGAGGCTGTGTCCGTCGAGGCGGACGAGGCGACGCGCGTGCTCCTGGCCCGGATAATTGCCGTCGACGAGCGCGATCTCGTCGCCGTGACCCATTGCCCGCAGTGCCGCGAGAAGTTCCGGGCTGAGCAGCGGGTTTATTCCTTTCAGCATCAACTAAGCTCCTTGAAGAGGACATTGGTGTCCAAGAGATAACGGGAAAACAGCGGAAGGCTCGCGCCGCCGATCGCCCGGGCGTGGCTTCCGACCGCGCCTTCGACGAGATCCGGGACTGTCACGCCCTGGAGGTCGAGCGTTTGCAGGGCCCGGCGTGTCGCCGCAAGGATGCGCGTCCGCACCCAGGGGGGAAAGCCGCCATCGATGACTGCCGCGGAGAAATCTAGGATCGATGCGGCGGACACAACGGCCTGAGCAAGGGCCGCGGCAGTGTCCTGGATCCAAATCTCGAGCGGTTCGCCGAAATCGATCCAATCGTCCGCCGAATACCAGAGCGGCTGCGGATCGATGCCGCGCTCGCGCAGGAGGTTTTCAAGCACGAAGACTGAAGCGATCTTCAGCAATTGCGTGGACTTGCCGTCCTTGCCCGAGACCGGCAGCGGGCCGACCGCGCCTGCGGTCCCGGTTCGCCCGGAAAAGAGGGCGGAGTTGAGGACGATCCCGCCGCCGATGAAGGAGCCGATATAGAAATAGACGAAATCGGGGTAACTCGAGCCAACGCCGAAGGCGAGTTCCGCTCCGCAGGCGCTCGTTCCGTCGTTCTGCAGAAAGACCGGGTGGCGTATCTGCGCGGCCACGGCCGCCTGCAGGTTCGCGTCACGCCAGCGGTCCATTTCTTCCCGTGGCGCTCCAACTTCCTCGGCCCAGTTCCAGAGTTCGAATGGCGTCGCGATACCGACGCCGGCGATCCGCGCGCGCTGCTCGGGCGCGAGTTGCTGCTCGAGTTTTTCGATACCGCCGACGATGAAAGTGACGAGGTCCTCGGGTAGCGGGTAGGTATGGATCTGATGCAGATGCAGCCGGATATTGCCGACGAAATCCATTAGCACCAGGTCGGCGCTGCGTCGGCCGATCTTGACGCCGAACGAGTAGACTGCGTCGGGATTGAGGCGCATGGGGATCGAGGGCTGACCCACGCGGCCGCGTACCGGGGCGCCGCGGATCAGGAGGCCGTCGCGTTCCAACGCGCGCATGATGACCGAAACGGTTTGGGCGGAGAGGCCGGAGCGCCGGGCGATGTCCGCTTTCGACAGACTGCCGTGGCGGCGGACCAGCGACATGACCAGGCGCTCGTTATAGGCGCGCACGCGCGTCTGGTTCGCTCCGCCGCTTGGATCGATCACGTCCGGTTGCGTTGATCCCCCACGGGAATCGTCTGTCAGTGACATGCCACCGTCTCCTCCCGTTGGCACCGCGGCTGATTTCTTGTATCGAAACCGATCCAAGAACAAATCATGCAGCAAATTCAAAGTACTCCAGCGGTCCTTGCGGGTCTGATCGGATGCAAGGCGCTGCCGATGCTCGCTTGGCGCGACTCTGTTGTTTCCACTTCAGGTCGATCTGTCAATTTGCCGGTCGGTCCGAGTTCCTCCGAGCTCGTCCCGAGCCTAAGAATGCCACAACCTAATAATAATTCAATTTGATTTATTTATTGACACCCACAAAGTTTGGTGTTTGACTTAGCTTCGGAAGCGCCGTCCGCAGGAGGAGAATGCTGCGGCGGCGATGCCCGTGCCGGTCCACCGGCGGTTTTTATCCTTGGGAGGGTTTTATGAAGAAAACAGTTCTTTCTGCCGCATTCGGTGCGCTCGCGCTTGGCGTGGCCTGCGCTTCGCCATCGCAGGCGGCCGATATCTCCGCCTGCCTCATCACCAAGACCGACACCAATCCCTTCTTCGTGAAGATGAAGGAGGGCGCGACTGCCAAGGCCCAGGAACTGGGCATGACGCTGAAATCCTATGCCGGCAAGATCGATGGTGATTCCGAAAGCCAGGTTGCAGCAATCGAAACCTGCATTGCCGATGGTGCCAAGGGCATCCTGCTGACGGCATCCGACACCAAGGGCATCGTGCCACAGGTGCAGAAGGCACGCGAAGCCGGCTTGCTGGTCATCGCGCTCGACACGCCTCTTGAGCCGCTCGATGCCGCCGACGCCACCTTTGCGACGGACAATTTGCTCGCCGGCAAACTGATCGGCCAATGGGCGGCCGCAACGCTCGGTGACGCCGCCAAGGACGCGAGGGTCGCCTTCCTCGACTTGACGCCTTCGCAACCGACCGTTGACGTTCTGCGCGACCAGGGCTTCATGATCGGCTTCGGCATCGATCCGAAGGACCCGAACAAGATCGGCGACGAGGACGACGCGCGCATCGTTGGCCACGACGTCACCAACGGTAACGAAGAGGGTGGTCGTACGGCCATGGAGAACCTTCTCCAGAAGGATCCGACCATCAACGTCGTCCATACCATCAACGAACCGGCCGCCGCCGGCGCCTATGAGGCGCTGAAGGCCGTTGGTCGTGAAAAGGACGTGCTGATCGTTTCCGTCGACGGTGGCTGCCCGGGCGTCAAGAACGTCGCCGACGGCGTCATCGGTGCGACTTCGCAGCAATATCCGCTGATGATGGCCGCGCTTGGCATCGAAGCGATCAAGAAGTTCGCCGACACCGGCGAAAAGCCGAAGCCGACCGAAGGCAAGGACTTCGTCGATACCGGCGTCTCGCTCGTCACCGACAAGCCGGTCGCGGGCATCGAGTCGATCGACACCAAAGTCGGCACGGACAAGTGCTGGGGCTGATCGGCCCCCCAAAGTCCAGACAGATCATGTGACAGGGAAGGGCGGCCCCGGCCGCCCTTCGTGTAAGCGCCGCAGTCTTTGACAAGGCGCGGAAAACCTGCACAATTTTTAGTGATTGCTGAAACTCGCCGCGATCACAGGCGGGCCGCATCCGGCAGCAATGCAACCCCCCTTGGGAGTGGGGTTCACGGGAGGAGTCTCCATGGCCGAACCAAATACAGCCGCACCGACATCCCAGGAATTCGAAAAGGTCCTGGTCAACAGCTCGACGGAAGTGGCGTCCTTCGACACGCATGACAAGACGCCGCTTCAGAAGCTCCAACATTTCCTTCATTCAAGCCCGGCCGCCGTTCCGCTGATCGTGCTGGTCCTGTCGTTGATCGCCTTTGGCGCCATCCTTGGCGGCAAGTTCTTTTCTGCCTTCACGCTGACGCTCATCCTGCAGCAGGTGGCGATCGTCGGCATCGTAGGCGCCGCGCAGACGCTCGTCGTCCTGACGGCGGGTATCGATCTCTCGGTCGGCGCCATGATGGTGCTGTCGTCAGTGATCATGGGACAGTTCACCTTCCGCTACGGCTTGCCGCCGGCCTTGTCGGTCCTCTGCGGCCTCGGCGTGGGGGCGCTCTGCGGCTTTATCAACGGCACGCTTGTTGCCCGCATGAAGCTGCCGCCCTTCATCGTCACGCTCGGCATGTGGCAGATCGTGCTCGCCTCCAACTTCCTCTATTCCGCCAACGAGACGATCCGCGCCCAGGACATCTCCGCCAACGCGCCGATCCTGCAGTTCTTCGGTCAGAACTTCCGCATCGGCAATGCCGTCTTCACCTATGGCGTCGTCGCCATGGTGCTTCTCGTGGCCCTGCTCTGGTATGTCCTCAACCGCACCGCCTGGGGGCGCTATGTCTACGCGGTCGGCGACGACCCGGAGGCGGCCAAGCTCGCCGGCGTCAATGTCAAGGGCATGCTCGTCACCATCTACACGCTCTCGGGTCTCATTTGCGCGCTTGCGGGCTGGGCCCTGATCGGTCGTATCGGCTCGGTCTCCCCGACGGCAGGCCAGTTCGCGAACATCGAATCGATCACCGCCGTGGTGATCGGCGGCATCTCGCTCTTCGGCGGCCGTGGCTCCATTCTTGGCATGCTCTTCGGCGCGCTGATCGTCGGCGTCTTCTCGCTCGGGCTTCGCCTCATGGGCACGGACCCGCAATGGACCTATCTCCTGATTGGCTTGCTGATCATCATCGCCGTCGCAATCGACCAGTGGATCAGAAAGGTAGCAGCCTGATGGCACAACAACCCATTCTCACCGCTCGCGGTCTCGTCAAGCGCTACGGTCGTGTGACCGCTCTCGACCACGCCGATTTCGATCTTTACCCGGGTGAAATCCTGGCCGTAATCGGCGACAACGGCGCCGGCAAATCCTCGATGATCAAGGCGATCTCTGGTGCGATCACCCCCGACGAGGGCGAGATCCAACTCGAGGGTCAGCCGGTGCATTTCCGCTCTCCGATGGAAGCCAGGAAGGCCGGCATCGAGACCGTCTACCAGAACCTTGCCCTGTCGCCGGCGCTATCGATCGCCGACAACATGTTCCTCGGTCGCGAGATCCGCAAACCGGGTATCATGGGCAAGTGGTTCCGCTCGCTGGACCGCGCGGCCATGGAAAAGCAAGCGCGGGCAAAGCTCTCCGAACTCGGACTGATGACGATCCAGAACATCAACCAGGCGGTCGAGACCCTGTCGGGTGGTCAGCGTCAGGGTGTTGCCGTCGCGCGTGCCGCGGCATTCGGTTCCAAGGTGGTCATCATGGACGAACCGACGGCGGCGCTGGGCGTCAAGGAAAGCCGACGCGTGCTGGAACTGATCCTCGACGTTCGCCGCCGCGGCCTGCCGATCGTATTGATCTCGCACAATATGCCGCACGTCTTCGAGGTCGCGGACCGGATCCACATCCACCGCCTCGGCCGTCGGCTCTGCGTCATCAATCCGAAGGAATACACGATGTCGGATGCGGTCGCCTTCATGACCGGAGCGAAAGCCCCGCCCGGAGAGGCGCTTGCCGCATGAATCTCCAGGCCTTGACCGACGAGATCCTGAAACGGGCGGCCGGCGCCGCCCGTTTCATCGTTGCGATTGCCGGCCCTCCGGGCGCTGGTAAATCAACCCTCTCCGAAGCGCTCGCAGAGGCGCTCGTCGCAGTGGGGGAGAAGGCAGCGGTGTTGCCGATGGATGGCTTCCACATGGACAATGCCGTCCTCGAAGAGAAGGGGCTGCTTGCCCGCAAGGGCGCACCCGAAACCTTCGACTTCCGATCGTTTCTCTCGACGATCGTCGCCGCTCGGGCCAATGATGGCGAAGTCCTGGTGCCGATCTTCGATCGGTCGCGCGAACTGGCAATTGCATCTGCGCGGGTAATCGCCCCGGAAACGCGCATCGTTCTTGTCGAAGGCAACTATCTCATGCTCGATGAGGCGCCGTGGAACAGGCTCGACGGTAGCTTCGATTTTTCGATCTTCATCGATCCCGGCCTTGAGGTGATCGAGCGGCGGCTGCTCAAACGCTGGTTCGATCACGGCTACGACGACGAGACCGCGAAGATGAAGGCGTTCGGCAACGACATCCCGAACGCCCGGCGCGTTATCGGCAGCCGCCGGTCGGCTGACCTGGTCATCCGGGATTTCTGAGAGATGGCCTTGGAGCGGGATGAGGAAAAGTGTGCGCGGTTTTCCGCCCGCATCCCGCTCTGTGATTTTCGAATCGCCATTGTGTTTTGCGGCGCAATGATGATATCGAGGCGCGGTTTCACCAAATGAAGTACCGCCCATCGAGCGCACCGACCGGCCGCAACGCCGTTCGCGCCGATCGGACGCGAGCATCGGGAGAACGCTGACCATGCAAGACCTCGTTATCCGCCGCCCGGATGATTGGCACCTTCACCTGCGCGACGGCGGCATGCTGCGCGGCGTGATTGCGGACACGAGCCGCCACTTCGCCCGCGCCATCATCATGCCCAACCTGGTGCCGCCGGTCGTGACCACCGCCGATGCCGCCGCCTATCGCGAGCGCATCCTTGCCGCCGTTCCTGCGCAGGATCGGTTCGAGCCGTTGATGACGCTCTACCTGACAGAAGGCACCGACCCGGACGATGTTGAGGCCGGCTTCAAGCGTGGCCTCATCAAGGCGGTCAAGCTCTATCCGGCAGGGGCGACGACCAACTCCAACAGCGGCGTTCGCGACATCGAGAAGGCCATGCCGGTTCTGGAGCGCATGGCGAAGGTCGGCGTGCCTCTCTGCGTCCACGGCGAGGTGACGACCGCAGACGTCGACATCTTCGACCGCGAAGCGGTCTTCATCGAAACCGTGCTCGACCCGCTCCGCCGGCGCCTGCCCGAGCTTCGGATCACGATGGAACACGTGACGACGAGGGATGGCATCGACTATATCAAGGCGTCGAAGGCCAATCTTGCCGGCTCGATTACGACTCATCACCTGATCATCAACCGCAACGCCATCCTCGTCGGCGGTATCAAACCGCACTACTACTGCCTGCCGGTCGCCAAGCGTGAGACGCACCGCCTGGCGTTGCGCGCGGCCGCGACGTCCGGTGATGTCCGCTTCTTCCTCGGCACCGATTCCGCGCCCCATGTCGATCCGCTAAAGGAATGCGCCTGCGGCTGCGCCGGCATCTATACCTCGATCAACACGCTGAGCTGCCTTGCCCATGTCTTCGAGGAGGAGGGTGCGCTCCACCGCCTCGAGGCCTTCGCGTCGTTGAACGGTCCCGCCTGGTATGGCCTGCCGGTCAACGAGGAGATGATCACGCTGCGCAAGAACGAAGAGCCGGTGCGCTACCCCGCCAAGGTCGAGACGGAAGCGGGCCCGGTCACGGTTTTCGATCCGATGTTCCCGCTCCACTGGGCGGTTGTCTGATTAACGAGGGTTTGTTTTGCCGCGTGACTGAAGCCCGTTCCCGCTTTTCGGGGTCACGCTAAAAGGAGAGTTTCATGTTTTCCAACGCGTTCACCGACAAGGCGGTGATGGCCGAGCTGGTCGCGAAAATGCTCTGGGAGATCAAGGCGGTACATTTCCGCGCCGACGAGCCCTACAAGCTCTCCTCCGGCATGGCGAGCCCTGTCTACATCGATTGCCGCAAGCTCATCTCCTATCCGCGCATCCGCTCTGCGGTGATGGATTTCGCCGCGGCGACGATCCTTCGCGAAGCCGGCTTCGAGCAGTTCGACGTCGTCGCCGGCGGCGAGACGGCCGGCATTCCCTTCGCTGCCATGCTTGCCGAGCGCCTCGGTCTGCCGATGATCTATGTGCGCAAGGCCCCGAAGGGCCACGGGCGCAATGCCCAGATCGAGGGCCATATGCCGGAGGGCGCGCGCGTGCTGGTGATCGAGGATCTGACGACCGCCGGCGGCTCGATGTTCAAGTTCATCGATGCGATCCGCGCGGCGGGCGGCATTGTGGATCACGGCATCGCGCTCTTCTACTACGACATCTTCCCGGAAGCGCGGGCGGACATGCAAGCCAAGGGCGTCGATCTGCACTTCATCGCCACGTGGCGCAACGTGCTGGCGGTTGCCCGCGAGCAGGCGCTGTTCGACGAAAAGACGCTGAACGAAGTCGAGGCGTTCCTCAACGCTCCGCTCGCCTGGTCCGGTCGCAAGGGCGGCGTCAGCGCGCTTGCAGCCCAGTAAGCTTCCCGCTGGCTTTGGCGGGAAATCTGACTTAAATCGATTGAATAATCGAAGAAATAACCGGTTAAGGGAGGAATGCCGATGATCGTGTGTTGCGGGGAAGCCTTGATCGACATGCTGCCGCGCGACACGGCAGCCGGGGAGAGCGCCTTTGCGCCCTATGCCGGCGGCGCGATCTTCAACACCGCTATTGCGCTCGGGCGCCTCGGCATCCCAACCGGCTTCTTCACCGGCCTTTCCGACGACATGTTCGGCGATATCCTGCGTGCCACGCTGAAAGCCGCGAATGTCGATTTTGGTCCCTGCGCGACCCTGCCGCTGCACACGACGCTTGCCTTCGTGAAACTCGTCGACGGTCACGCGAGCTACGCATTCTTCGACGAGAACACTGCGGGGCGGATGATCACCAAGGAGCATCTGCCGGCGCTCGGCGATTTCTGCGAAGCACTGCATTTCGGTGCGATCAGCCTCATCCCCGAGCCGTGCGGCTCGACTTACGAGGCCTTGATGGTGCGCGAGCACGAGAAGCGCGTGATCTCCTTCGATCCGAACATTCGCCCCGGCTTCATCAAGGATCGCGAGGCGCATCTCGGCCGCATGAACCGCATGGCCGCGATGTCGGATATCATCAAGTTCTCGGACGAGGACCTCGCCTGGTTCGGCATGGAAGGCAGCCATGACGAGCTTGCCGCGGAATGGCTGAAGCGTGGCCCCAAACTGGTGCTGATCACCAAGGGGGCCGATGGCGCGGTCGGCTATACCAGGAACCACAAGGTGGAGGTCGCCGGCGAGCGGGTCACCGTGGTCGATACGGTCGGTGCGGGCGACACGTTCGACGCCGGGGTGCTGGCTTCGTTGAAGCTCAACAGCCTGCTGACCAAGGATGCCGTGGCAAATCTGAGCGACGAGGCGGTCCGCCAGGCGCTGGCGCTCGGCGCCAAGGCCGCCGCCGTCACCGTCTCGCGTGCCGGCGCCAACCCGCCGTGGCTGCATGAGCTCGGGGTTTGAGGTCGATACCTGCGGCGCTGGGCTATTGGCCGATATGATCGGCGTTTTGATTGCAGCAGGGACCGGAATCGTTGACACCCCTCTGCCCTGCCCGGCAGAGGGGTGTCATTCGCCGCTTGCGCTCAGCGTGCCGCCTTCAGCAATGCCGCGACAAGACCGGCAGTCGAGGAATCATGGCCCTCGGCGCTTTCCTTGCCTTCGACGACCGGCAGCAATCCCGTGGCCAATTCCTTGCCCAGCTCGACGCCCCATTGGTCGAAGGAATTGATGTTGAAGAGCGCACCTTCGACGAAGACGCGATGTTCGTAGAGGGCGATCAGGCGACCGAGCGCGAAGGGATCGAGTTCATTATAGACGAAAGTGAGAGACGGCCGGTTACCGGTGAAGACACGGTGCGGGGCGATCTTGTCGGCCTTGGTGTCATCCATGCCCTTCGAGGTGAGCTGCGCCTTGGCCTCGGCAAACGTGCGGCCCTTCATCAAGGCTTCCGATTGCGCCAGGCAGTTTGCCATCAGCAACTGGTGCTGGTGACGCAGTTCCTTTTCGTGGCCGTTTGCGGCGATCATGAATTCGGCCGGGATGATGTCGGTGCCCTGGTGGATGAGCTGGTAGAAGGCGTGCTGGCCGTTGGTGCCCGGTTCGCCCCAGACGACCGGCCCGGTCGAGAATTCGACCGGCGTGCTGTCCATGGTGACGCCCTTACCGTTCGATTCCATGTCGAGCTGCTGTAGATAGGCTGGGAAGCGCGCAAGGCGCTGGTCATAAGGCAGGATCGCCCGCGACGGATAGCCGAGCACGTTGCGGTGATAAAAGCCGATGAGACCGAGCAGCATGGGAATGTTCTGGCGCAGCGGCGCATCACGGAAATGTTCGTCGATGGCGTGGCCGCCGTCGAGGAAGCGACCGAAGTTCTCCTTGCCGATCGCGATCATCAGCGGCAGACCGATCGCCGACCAGATCGAATAGCGTCCGCCGACCCAGTCCCAGAAGCCGAAGACACGTGCCTGGTCGATGCCGAATGCCGCGACCTTGTCGAGCGCGGTGGAAACCGCCGCGAAGTGGTAGCCGACTGCCGACTCGCCGAGCTTGCCGGCGATGAAGGCGCGGGCGGTGGCGGCGTTGGTCATCGTCTCGATGGTTGTGAAGGTCTTCGAGGCGACGATGAAGAGTGCGGTTTCCGGATCGATGAGCTTCAGCGTGTCGGCGATATGCGCGCCGTCGATGTTGGAAACGAAATGCAGCCGCGGGCCGTCGTGGAATGGAGCGAGCGCCAGCGTCGCCATCACCGGGCCGAGATCGGAGCCGCCGATGCCGATATTGATGACATCGGTGATCTTCTTGCCGGTGGCGCCCTTCAACGCACCCGAACGGATGCCATCGGCAAAGGCACCCATCGCATCGAGCACCGCGTTGACGTCGGGCATGACGTCCTTGTCGTCGACGAGCACCGGCAGGTTGCTCCGATTCCTGAGCGCCGTGTGCAGGACAGCGCGATCTTCGGTGATGTTGATGATGTCGCCGCGGAACATGGCGTCCCGCTTTTCTTCGACCTTCGCCGCCTTTGCGAGTGCCTCGAGACCGTCGAGAATCCGGTCATTCACCGCACATTTCGAATAGTCGAAGAGGAGGTCGCCAAACGTGGTGCTGAAGCGGGAGAAGCGGTTCCGGTCGGCCGCGAACGCGGCGCGAATGTCGGTTGCATTGGTCTCGCGTGCAGTGGCTTTGAGGTTTTCGACAAGCGCTTTCATCGCAGGCTCCTTGCATCGGAAATTGGCTGCGATAGCTAGTCGGTTTGTTTGCGGTAAATCAAGGGCATGTGTGCGCTGCAGCGAAAAAAGCAACCGGCGCTGCACCGCCCCCGCCGCATCAGCCCTGAAGCGCGCAGCGGTTTCTAGCGTGGATTGCCCCTTAGCCCTCTCGCCCGCACGCGGGAGAGGAGCTGAGCGTTTGCGGCAGCTCCCCTTCGCCCGCCTGCGGGGAGAAGGTGGCCGGCACGCCGGATGAGGGTTTCGCGGCTTTTGGGAGAACGCGGCTACTCGCGCAAATCCTTGCGCAGGATCTTGCCGACATTCGACTTCGGCAACTCGGTGCGGAATTCCACGAATCGGGGCCGCTTGTAGTTGGTGAGGTTGGCGGCGCAGTGGCGCTTGACCTCCGCCTCGGTGAGGTCCGGATCCTTGCGTACGACGAAGAGCTTCACGGCCTCGCCGGAATGCGGATCGGGGATGCCGATGGCGGCACATTCGAGGATACCCGGGTGGGTTACCGCGACCTCCTCGATCTCGTTCGGGAAGACGTTGAAGCCGGAGACGAGAATCATGTCCTTCTTCCGATCAACGATTTTTGTCAGCCCCTCGGGGCTCATGAAGCCGATGTCGCCGGTGCGGAAGAAACCGTCCGGCGAGATCGCCTTGGCCGTCTCGTCCGGCCGCTGCCAATAGCCGGCCATGACTTGCGGGCCGCGGATGCAGATTTCACCGATTTCGCCGATCGGCAGCGTGTTGCCTCCGTCATCACGAATCTCGACTTCAGTGGAGGGAAGCGGCATGCCGATCGTGCCGGTGAAGTCGCCCGTATCGAGTCGGTTGGCGGTGGCGACCGGAGAGGTTTCGGAAAGTCCGTAGCCTTCATGGATCGGGCAGCCGGTCATCGCCAGCCAACGCTCGGCCACCGGCCGCTGTACGGCCATGCCGCCGCCGAAGGTCAGCACCAGCGAGGAAAAGTCGAGCTTCTTGAATTCGGCATTGTTCATCAGTGCGATGAACAGCGTGTTGAGGCCCGGGAAGATATTGGTCTTGTACTTGCCGAGCTCCTTGACGAAGCCGGGAATGTCGCGCGGGTTGGGGATGAGAATGTTGTTGCCGCCCGTCGAGAGGCCCATCAGGGAATTCACCGTCAGCGCGAAGATATGATAGAGCGGCAGCGCGCACATGAAGGTAAGGTTTTCCGGGCGTGCCTTGCGCCGGAAGGCGGTTTCCAGCCACAGCTCCATCTGCGCCATGTTGGACAAAAGGTTGGAATGGGTGAGGGTGGCGCCCTTGGAGACACCCGTCGTGCCGCCAGTATATTGCAGGAAGGCAACGTCTGACGGCGCCACATGGGGTTTCGTGAGGCTCAGTTTCGCACCCTTGGCAAGCGCGGCCCTGAACGAGAGATGGCCGGGAATCGACCAGGCCGGCACGAGCTTTTTGACGCGCCGCACGACGAGATTGACGACCGCACCCTTCACGCCGAGCATGTCGCCCATGCTGCCAACCACCACATGCTTGACTGCCGTGCGGGCGAGGACCTGCTCGACCGTGTGGGCGAAATTTTCCAGCACGAAGATCGCTTTGGCGCCAGCATCGACAAGCTGATGCTCGAGCTCGCGCGGCGTGTAGAGCGGATTGACGTTGACCACCGTCAAGCCCGCACGCAGGATGCCATAGACGACCACCGGGTTCTGCAGGACGTTTGGCAGCATCACCGCGACCCGATCACCCTTTCTGAGGCCTAGTGATTGCAGCCAAGCGCCGATCGCGGCCGAATGGGTGTTGAGAGCGGCGAAGCTCAGTGACTTGCCCATGCACGTAAACGCCGGGCGCCAGGAATATTGCGCGACCGCGTGGTCGAAGAACTCGCCGATGGAGCGATAGGGCAGGGGACCGATTTCGGCCGGCACGCCGGGCGGATAGGACTTCAGCCAGATTTTTCCCGCATTGGAACCCGCCTGCTGCGTGCTTGCTTCCGCCATGACCTCTCTCCCTGTGGTCGCCTTTGACCGGCCGTGCTGACGGCGAAGAAAAATCCCTCCCGATCTTCCTCTCCGCCGAAGATGAAGCTTTTGCAGCATCTCTTCAAGCCGTGATTCCGATTATAGACTTTGACGTAAACGTCAACAATGCTCACAGCGCGAGACACCGACAGAATGCACGACTTTTTGATGCGCGCGGCAGCATAACTCCTTGCGATAGTTGGCGAACAATCTACACTGCGCTGCAGCATAGTCCCCCCTCGGCATCATTGGTGCCATGCCGTTCGCGGCATTCCCAGATATCGATTTTTGAGCAGCGGTTGAAGCGCCGCAGCAAGGCTGTTCCATGTCCGATGACGTCCTGCCCTCCATTGTCGTGCCCCGCAGCCGCGTGTCGGCCCCCGAGATTGCACTCGCGGTCGGCGGGTTCGGCATCGGCACGGGTGAATTTGCAATCATGGGTCTGCTGCCGCAGGTCGCCGATGACGTTGCCGTATCGGTGCCGAAGGCCGGGGCGGTGATCAGCGCCTATGCCTTGGGCGTGGTGGTCGGCGCCCCGCTGATTGCCGTTCTCGCCGCCCGCTTTGCCCGCTTTCACGTTCTTCTCGTCCTGATGGCGCTGTTCGCTATTGGCAACTTTGCTAGCGCGGTAGCCCCCGATTTTCACACGCTGGTCGCGGCGCGGTTCCTCGCCGGGCTGCCGCATGGCGCCTATTTCGGCGTTGCGGCGATCGTCGCTGCCGGCCTTGCGGTACCCAACCAGCGGGCGCGGGCGATCGGTCGGGTCATGATGGGGCTGACGATTTCCACGCTCCTCGGCACGCCGCTCGCCGCCTGGTTCGGCCAGGCTCTCGGTTGGAGGACCGCCTTCGCCGCCGTCGGCGGCATCAGCTTGCTGACGATCGTCCTGATCTGGCTCCATGTGCCGCAGGACGAGGGCGATCCGCAGGCGACGCCATTGCGCGAACTCGGCGCACTCGGGAAATTGCAGGTCTGGCTGCTGCTCGGTATTTGCGCCATCGGCTGCGGCGGGATGTTCGCGGTCTTCAGCTACATCGCGCCGGCGCTGACGGAAGTGGCGGGCGTTTCGCTCGGCAACGTGCCGATCATGCTTTCCGTCTTCGGCGCAGGCATGATACTCGGCAACATCGTCGGCTCACGGCTCGCCGACTGGTCGTTGCTGCCGGCGATCGGCATTGCGATCGCCTTCAACATCTTCGCCTACGTGCTGTTCTATTTGACCATGACCAGCCCGTGGATAGCGATCATCAACGTGCTCTTCATCGGTGGCGGCTTTGCTGTGGTTCCCGGCGTGCAGACACGTTTGATGGACGTGGCGGGCAAGGCGCAGACGCTCGCCGCCGCCCTCAGCCACTCCGCCTTCAATCTCGCCAATGCGCTCGGGGCCTGGCTCGGCGGCCTGTCGATCGCCGCCGGTTACGGCTGGACCTCGACCGGGCTCGTCGGTGCCATTCTCGGTATTGCCGGCTTTGCCATCTTTTTCGCTTCGGTCCTCGTCGACCGCAATGAGCGGCGGGCAAAATGAGCCTGCACAGAGACCTGTCGAGTCGAATTTTCGCACGACATCTTGAGTGTGCCTAAATTTCCCTGTCATGTCCCGCCGCTAACGTTCGCGGCGATCGGGCTTTCTGGGAAACTGAGTGTCAACACAGCGGATGGGCTGGCAAGGCGTCGGCTTTGTTGTAAAGTTTCTAAAAGACGGAGGATGACAGGTGCAATTGGGCAATCGTGAACGAGAAAACCTTCCCGCGGAGCCGAGGCTCTTCGGGCAGCCGGCCCCTTCACGTTCTGCCCTTGTTCTGCCGATCTCGGCTGCTCGCTGGCTGCTTGTCCTCGTTCTGCTGGCAGGGGTCTATTTCTTCCACGGCTTCGTGGTGCCGGTGCTCGCTGCCGTTGTCATCGGCTTTGCCAGCTGGCCGATCTACCGATGGCTGCTGCAGGCGGTAAACGGGAACCGCACGCTCGCCGCAACGATCGCCATCGTCTCCGTGGTCGCTTTCATCGTCGTACCGATCTCGCTCGCCGCGGTCTACGCGGTCGACGAAGTGCGCGACTGGCTGGTCTGGGCGGTCGAGACCAATGCCAATGGCGCCTCGGTGCCCGCCTGGCTGACGACGATCCCGATTGCGGGCGCTTGGCTCGGCGAGCAATGGGTGAAATATATCGGCCATCCGGGGGCGCTCGGCGAACTGGTGCAACTCGTCAGCGGCTCCAACATCGGCAATATCTATCGCGGCGTGCTGGTGGTCGGCGCATCGGCCTTCCAGTCTTTCCTGACGCTGCTTTTCATGCTGATCACGCTGTTCTTCGTCTATCGCGACGGTCAGTCCTTCTCGAAGCAGCTCGACCACCTCGGCGAGCGGATCTTTCCGATGCGCTGGGAGCGCCTGTCCCGCGTCGTGCCGCTGACCATCAGCTCGACGGTGACCGGCATGGGCATCATCGCGATCGGCGAAGGCATCGTTCTCGGGGTGGCCTATTGGCTGGCCGGCGTTCCGTCTCCGGTGACCCTCGGCATCATCACCGGCATCATGGCGCTGGTGCCCGGCGGTGCGCCGCTCTGTTTCACCCTGGTGTCGATCTATCTCGTCGCAAGCGGCTCGCCGGTGCAGGGCGTTGCGCTCTTCACCTGGGGCACGACCGAGCTTTTCATCGTCGACAAGACGCTGAGGCCGAAACTCGTCGGCGGGCCGATCAAGCTGCCGTTCCTGCCGACCTTCTTCGGCCTGGTGGGTGGCGTCAAGACGATGGGCTTCCTCGGCCTGTTCGTTGGTCCGGTGCTTATGGCCTTGCTTGTCGCGATCTGGCGGGAATGGCTGCGCGAGGTGACCACGCAGCCCGCCGATCAGCCGACCGTCAACCACATCTCGCGGGCGGATATATCCGTGAAGTGATGGCTTCGGGCGACTGGCAGCGACAGCCCCAAAATCAGAGTTCGAAGCTTCGGCTGGCGCTAATGCTTCCTTGATTCAGCCAAAGCTCGAATTTTCAACGGTTTAGAGTTTTGCAGCGCGTACCCCCGATGGCGCGAGCTCGTCGAGGGATCTGTCTCCCATGACCTGATCCGGCATGCGGGCGACATCAGCGTACATGTGGGTTCGGGAGCGGCGGCAAGCGCCGGCCGAGCAGCGCGGCGTCAAGACGGCGCCGCCACCGAACCAGTTCAAGCTCCAGCCCTATCTCCTGAGCACGGTCTATATCTCCGTCGCACTCGTAGTCGGCGCGCTGTTGGACCAGGTTCTGGACGTCCAGAACATCGCGCTGGTCTTCCTGATGGCGGTACTTCGGCGCTGACCGCTGGCTCTATGCCTGCGTCGTGGGCGCACTGGCTTTCAACTTCTTCTTCCTCGATCCGCGCTACACCCTGACGATCGATGACCCGGAGAGCGTCCTGGCGCTCGTCTTCTTTCTCGCGGTCGCGGTGATCGCCAGCAATGCTCGAGGGCGTCGCTCGCGGCGACAGAAATAGCAAGAATGACCTTGCCCGTTCCAGCTTTGCGCAACGCCTTCATAGCGACCTTCACAGTGCCGCCGGTCGCGACACCGTCGTCCACGACGAGGACCGTGCGCCCCTTGGTTGGCGTCGGAGATCTGGCTCCCTGATAGACTTCGCGCCGCCGCACGATTTCCGAGAGCTGGCGCCGGCTTTCGGCTTCGACGTATGCTGCGTTCGGTTTGACTATACGCATCGCCTCCTCGTTGTACACGAACTGCGGATCACTGCCATCCACGACAGCGCCGATGCAGTATTCGGGATCCGGGCGCGCCGATCTTGCGCACCAGAATCAGTTCGAGCGGTGCGTGCAAGGCGCTGGCCATTTCGAATGCCACGGGCACGCCGCCGCGCGGCAATGCCAAGATCCAGGGGATCCGACTGGGCGTATTTCCCAGAACGTCTGCGAGCTGCCGTCCGGCATCCCGACGATCTGCAAATTTCCGCTGTGGAGACGTCATGGTCTCATGTCCCTCTTGGAGTCTTGCCGAGATGCATCAAGAACCAGTCTGTCGCATGCCGGATCACCTGGTCCATCGTGCCAGGCTCCTCGAACAGGTGGCCCGCACCGTCGATAATGATGAGGCGCTTCTCGCAGGTCAGCGTGTCGAAGGCGCGTTCGTTCATTTCGATCACCGGCCCGTCAAGGCTTCCAACGAGAAGGAGTGTGGGAGCGCGAACCCCCGGTAGCATCTGTATGGCAAGGTCAGGGCGGCCGCCGCGCGATACCACCGCGCCTACATCCGGTTCAGCGTAAGCTGCCTGAAGCGCCGCGCCGGCGCCTGTGCTCGCGCCGAAGTAGCCGACCGCCAAGTGCAATATCTCGGGAACTTCGGTGACCCAACGCTTGGCCGCCACGAGCCGTTCAGCAAGGAGGGTGATGTCGAAGACGTTCCGGCGATCCTGCTCCTCGTCCGGCCTCAGAAGATCGACGAGAAGCGTCGCCAATCCTGCTTCCCTCAGTGCCGCGGCAACGCGATTGTTGCGGGGACTGAAGCGCCCGCTTCCACTGCCATGGGCAAAAATCACGAGGCCTCGCGCGCCGGAAGGAACGCCGAGAAAGGCCTCGATACCCGGTGGATCAATTCTTACGGGCTGCACATCTTCAGGTATCGAAAAGGCCATCTCTTTTGCCCTCTCAGTCGCGGCGCGGGCTCCCGCGGCCACATAGTCCGCCTGAGTTGTCCGCCGAACCCGAATCTCCGGTCGCCATGTGCTCCAATCCCCGCCCGCGCCGATTGTTCCCGCTTCACCAGACGATCGGCTGGAACCGTTTTCCAGAGCACAGGTTTGGTCGTGCAGAACGCGGCGACGCCGTGGATCGAACCGTCCCCACCAAGGCAAAGGTGCAAATCATCGACCCGAGGACCGAACTAACCCTGCACACCGGCAACAAGATGCCAGTCAGACGACCGACACGGCGGACACGATCGCGACTGCCCTGAAGGTCGGCTATTGAATGATCGACACTTCTGGAGACTATGGGGACCCAGCCGGGCATCGTGGAAGGGATCAGCAGGAGCGGCGTCGGGCGCGCGGAATTCTACCTCGGCGCTTCGCTACCGTTGACCGCCCTTCCGGCCTGGATCGTGGCTATGATGGCGGTCGTGCTCGCCTCCGCCGCCGGAAATTTTGCTGCGGGTACGATTCTCAGGTTCGGCAGGTGGCTTCGGAATGTCCAGGGGGGCCTTGGCATTTTCGTGCGATGCACCGGGGCCTCCCTGACGAATGCTTGCCGGCGTCTTCTTGGACGTGGACATAGTACCTCTCATCGATCCTGTTGATAGCCCTGATGGGTCGTATTGACCTTGGTATTGCCTTGCTGCCCCTTCTTCTCTGGATCTGGGCGTGTCTCCGGCTTCTTGGATTCGACCGATGCCGTTGCTGTTTCTCCCGTTCCCTTCTCGCTTCGATTTTCCGGAGGTATTGGGGGTGGGCGGCTGCTCATGACGATCTCCTGAACTCTGTTTCGATCTGTCGTTAGAAGGCCGACGCCGCGCGGGCCTACGGTCCCAACGAACCCAAACGGATGTTGTTCCCGAATATCGCCCTTGAGGGTTTGGCGACGCGAACGCGCTGGACTGCCACGAGTCAGGGGCACCAAACCTGCCACACGACGATAGGACTGGCTGGCCAGGCGTACCCTTGAGTCTCGTTGGAAGTCCGCTCGATTTCCTCCGCGAAGCCGGCGCTGGTTTAGAGCCTCGTAGCGAGCTTGGAACCGATCATTTCTCCGTTTGTTCGGATCGGTATCCAGCCGATGGGCGGCAGTGGTTCACGGTTCGGTGAGCTCCCGGCAGCGTATCACCCTGCGGATGAACACTTCGCGCATATGCTGGTCCGAACGCGGAAATGGGTGCGTTGCACCTTGAGTGAAACATATGGAGAGCGAAATGAAAAACAAATCGGATCGTGCGAAGAACAAGGGAGAAAGCGGTACTGCCAAGAAAAATCAGCCGGGTCACGTCGGTGGCGCCGAGGCGCGCAAGTCGCAAGAGTGGGGCGGGGGCTCCAAGGCCTCGAAAGGATCCGTCAGCCAAAACGACAAGAACAACCCGAATTCAAGCGCGAAGACCTGATATGTGCTGGTGCCAGGCGCCAGAAACTCCTGCCGCGCTGGACCAGTCGGATTTTCCCTCAAGAAAGCGGCCGCGCATGTTTCTAACGCGAGGACACGCAGCATTGCCGAAGCGACCCGCTTATGCGGCTTCTTGTCATGTGCTTGAAAAGAAGTGGTGCCGCTTACGTGACTCGAACACGTGACCCCATCATTACGAATGATGTGCTCTACCGACTGAGCTAAAGCGGCCCTCTATGGTCCCGCGGAAAAGCCGCGGAACGAAGTGTGAGGCGCTGATAAACGCAAAGCAGCAAGATTTCAAGCCATCAGTTTCGAGAACTTGAAAATTCCTTGGGCGGTTGAACATGGCGGCAGGCGCCGAGGCCGAGCCGTCTTCGGGCCGCGTCGTATTCCCGTTCCAGCCGGTCGACGAGCTGTGCGACCGTGCTGATCTCGCGGATGGCACCGATGCCTTGGCCGCAGCCCCAGATGTCCTTCCACGCCTTTGCCCCTTCGGCGGCGCTGCCGAAGTCCATTTTGGACGGGGCCGCTTCCGGCAGTCTGTCCGGGTCCATGCCGGCCGCGCTGATCGAGGGCTTGAGGTAGTTGCCGTGGATACCAGTGAAATAGTTGGAATAGACGATGTCGGCGGCGCTGCTGTCGACGATCATCTGCTTGTAGACATCGCTGGCGCGTGCCTCTTCGGTGGCGATGAAGGGGGAGCCGATATAGGCCATGTCCGCGCCCATCGCCTCCGCAGCGAGGATAGCGCCGCCGGTAGCGATCGCGCCGGAAAGCAGCAGCGGTCCGTCGAACCACGCTCGGATCTCCTGGACAAGCGCAAAAGGCGAGAGCGTCCCAGCGTGGCCGCCGGCCCCGGCGGCAACCGCAATCAAGCCGTCTGCCCCCTTGCGGATCGCCGAGTTGGCGTGCCGATTGTTGATGACGTCGTGGAGCACGACGCCACCGTAGGAATGGATGGCGGCATTCACTTCCGGAACCGCGCCGAGCGACGATATGACGATGGGCACCTTGTATTTGATGCAGAGCATCAGGTCCTGCTCGAGTCTCACGTTCGACTTGTGGACGATCTGATTGACCGCGAATGGCGCGGCGGGCTGGTCGGGATGCTTGGCATCGTGGTCGGCGAGCGTTTCGGTGATTTCCGCAAGCCACTCATCGAGTTGCGATTGCGGTCGCGCATTGAGGGCGGGAAAAGAGCCGATGACGCCGGCTTTGCACTGGGCGATCGTCAGCCGGGGATGCGAGACGATGAAGAGCGGTGCGCCGACCACCGGGAGTCTTGTTGTTCCGGAAAGGATTGGCGGCAGGGGCATCGGGTTTCTCCATCCTATCGTTTGACGTTTGCGTAAACGTCAAAACAAATAGCAGCAAGCAGTGAATTTGCAAGGACCGCTTTCCGCACATTCGTCGGGACTCGCCTCGCTTTTCCCCGCCCAACTGCCGGTGGTTTTGCGGCCGGACTTGCAGATTCCGAAAGCAGCGGTTACCCAGTCGTTAATAAACCAACGGCGTGGATCGAGAAGGGGACCGTTACCTTCTTGAAGGAAGGGAAATACCCGCTCGACCGCGGCGCGGCCGCTATAGCGTCCGCGCGTCTTGTAAGACGCGCAAAGCTCGCTGTAGTGCTTTGAATTGGTGCATGTTTCTTCAGAAACATGCGGTGATCTTCGTCGCACAAAGGACTTGATGTGAGCGGACTCGAAACTGCGATCAGGAATGCGCTGGAACGCTCGGACAGAACCAACGCGGAAATCCGTGCACGCATCTATCAGTCGGCCCGTCAGGCGCTGGAAAACGGACTGAAGAAGCAGCAAATCGAAGACCCCGATGTGATCGCGAAACAGCGCCACCGGCTCGAAGCGGTCATTCACGCGATCGAGACGGAAGAACGCGCGGCCTTGCGGGCGCGTTCGGCTGCAGCACCGGTCGTCAGCCTCGGTGGAGCGGGCGAGCGGACGACCACCAATCCGGCGGCTGCGGATCTCTCCGTCTCCCCCCGTCGCGAGCCGACTGCCGGTGAAAAAGGACGCGCCGGGCGGGGCGACAGCGACCTTGGTGCCCTGCGCGCCGATCGCGAGGACTCGTTGGCCACGGGGCGGACCACTACCACGTCGCAATCTGCCGCTGCGGGCGGCAAGGTCGAGTCGGCCGCGCCGGACATCGGCGCCGCGGATAGGCGGCCGCGCAAGCGTCGGCGTGGGCGCCTGCTTTCCTTTGCCATGGTCATGGCAACGCTCGCGGCGGCTGCCGGCGCCACGGTGTGGTGGATCCAGACGAACGATCTGCTGAAATCTCCGGCCGACACGGGCGTTGCCAATCCGCCTGCCACGGTGGAATCGGAAGATTTCGATGGCGCGGTAGGTCTTCAGAACCTCGCTGCACAGGAGGGCTTCTCCGGCGAGTGGCTCGAGATATTCACGCCGGCCGAGGTCGCGGCGATCAAGCCGGGCGCGCGCTCCACCGTCGAGCCTTTAAATGACGAAGGCGGTGAGCGCGTGCGCGTGACGTCGGCAGTCGCCGGCAGGGATGGGGATCTCGTCTTCGAAATTCCCGCCGATATACTGGCACAGCTCTCGGGCAAATCATCTACATTGGCGCTGACCGTCCAGGCCATGCCCGGCAAGACGGCGGAATTTTCCGTCGAATGCGACTTCTCCTCGCTCGGTGCCTGTGGCCGCCACCGGTTCACCGTGCATGACGAGCGACTGGATATGCTTTTCAAGATCTCGTTTGATCGCAGTAGTGCGCCAAGCGGACCCGGCAGGCTCGTGCTCAACAGCGACGTCAGCGGAGCAGGCAACAGCCTGGACGTTTTCGCAATTCGTGTGCTGCCGGGGCAGTAACACGGTCAGGCGCCCTCCGTCGCAAATGTGCGCCTGACAAGACGCGCGGCGCGTGCGTTCATTTGAACGCACCTTCCAATGTTCAGATCATTTCAGGAAGCCCGGTCCGGAGCCCAGGATCCTGTCGTCGATCTCGCCGATTGCGGCCTTCTCCTTGCCGTCATAGTCCAGATTTTTGAGGATGTGGCGGATCAGATTGATCCGGGCACGGCGCTTGTCGTTGCCGCGGATGACCGTCCAAGGGGCGTGGTCGGTATGCGTTTCCTTCAGCATTCGATCACGCTTCTCGGTATAGTCATCCCACTTGTTCAGCGCAGCGATGTCCATCGGCGAAAGCTTCCAGATCTTTAAGGGATCATGCCGGCGATCATGGAATCGCTTCAATTGCATCTCTCGGCCGATATTGAGCCAGAACTTGAAGAGCTGGATGCCCTCGTGGACGATCATTTTCTCGAAGCGGGGAGCCTGCTTGAGAAAGTGCTCGTACTGCTCGGCTGTGCAGAAGCCCATGACCGGTTCCACACCGGCGCGGTTATACCAGGAGCGATCGAAGAGCACGAATTCGCCCGCCGTCGGAAAGGTCGCCACGTAGCGCTGGAAATACCACTGGCCGCGCTCGGTCTCAGTCGGTTTGGTGAGGGCGACGATGCGGGCGGAACGAGGGTTCATATAGGCCATCGTAGCATAGATGGCGCCACCCTTGCCGGCCGCGTCGCGTCCTTCGAAAAGCGCCATCACCCGTTTGCCGGTCGCCTGCATCCAGAACTGGACCTTGACGAGTTCGATCTGCAGTTTCTTCAGCGTTTCCTCGTACTCGTCCTCTTCGAGCTTTTTCTTGTAGGGATAATCATCGGAAGAGAAAGCCTCGTCATCGATCCATTTGGGCAATTCCGGGTTGTCGACATCGAAGACGCGGGACCTGCCGCCGATCCGCAATTCGACCGCCCGGCTGCCCGGTTTGGCCACGGCTGCCGCTGTTTCTGCTGCCATTTGCTTTGCCTCCCGCTGGCGCTCGATTTCCTCGAAAGAGGCCATAATTGCATTGCGGATTCAAGCATGTCGTGAAAATCATGTCATGAAGCAGCGCTATCTCTCTGCTTTCGCGGCATCGTGATCAGGGAGGGAACTGCAATTGAGTCGTGAGGATGTTGTGTTGGACGACGCAAAGGTGTTCTGGCGAACGCTGTTGCCGAAGCTGAAGGCAGAACGGTGGGTTATCGGCCTTTCGGTCCTGATAGCCATTCTCGCCACGCTCGCCGGCATTCATATCCTCGCCGTGCTACCGTTCTGGATCGTGCTTGCCGCGGCGCTGCTCAATCGCAACGTGCCGCCCGAGCAGCCGGCACCGGTTAGCGCCGTTGCTGCCGAGAAGGTGAGCGACCCGCTCGTTCCGGCGTTGAACGCACTCGATATGCCCGTGCTCGTGATCGCCGCCGACGAGACAGTGGTGTTTCAGAACAGTGCCGCTGAAAAGGCCTTCGGCACCATTCCCCCGAACAGCGACCTTTCCGCGCGCGTTCGTTCCCCGGGTATCCTCGATATGGTTCGAGAGACAATCGCCACTGGCAAGATCAACCAGATCGAACACACCGAGAGACTGCCGTCGGATGCCGTCTATGTGGTGAGAGTTGCGCCTGCCGAAATTGGAACCGATGCTTCGAGCCGGCGTATATTCCTGCTCACCTATCGCGACATCTCACAGGCGCGCCGGATCGATCGTATGCGCTCCGATTTCGTTGCCAATGCCAGCCACGAGCTGCGCACGCCGCTCGCCTCTCTTCGTGGTTTCATAGAAACGCTGCAGGGGCCGGCGCGCGGCGATCCGAAGGCGCAGGAGAAGTTTTTCGGCATCATGCACGAGCAGGTCACGCGCATGAGTCGTCTCGTCGACGATCTCCTGTCGCTCTCCAGGCTCGAATTGAAGTCGCATATTGCCCCGGAGGACATGGTCGATCTGACGCCGCTGCTCGGGCACGTGCGCGACAGCCTGCTGCCGCTCGCGACCGAGCTCGACGTGACGATATCGCTCGACGTGCCTGATGCACCGGTCTTCGTCCGGGGAGATCGCGACGAATTGATCGAGGTCTTCGAGAACCTGATCGAAAATGCCTGCAAATACGGGCAGGAAGGTAAGAGAGTCGAGGTGCGTCTCGCAGGCGGCGAGAGAGAGAAGGCCGAAGTGACGGTCGAGGACCACGGCCCGGGTATACCGGCCGAGCACGTACCGAGAATTACCGAGCGTTTCTATCGGGTTAACGTCGAGGCGAGCCGGTCCAAGAAGGGCACCGGTCTCGGGCTTGCCATCGTCAAGCATATCCTTACGCGTCACCGAGCCCGTCTCCTCGTCCATTCGGAGGTCGGCAAGGGTACGATTTTCACGGTTCGCTTCTGACACAAAACGCCGCCGCCTGATCGCGAAATTCCAAATCATGCAGCGTATTCAATGTTATAGGCTGTCATAAATGTTTCACCAAACTGACATAAAAGGTGTAGCCATCGGCGGCTAACAAGGGGCAGCCGATCATACGGCGAAGAGAGCGCTGCAACCCAAGCGCACCAACACAAGCCCATTCCGGGAGAACATCTATGAAAGCTCTTAAACTCACTGTAGCGGCGCTGGTCGCCTCGGCCGCATTCGCGGGCGCCGCCGCGGCTCGCGATCAGGTCCAGGTCGCCGGCTCCTCGACCGTTCTTCCTTACGCAAAGATCGTCGCCGAAACCTTCGGTGAGACCTTCCCCGACTTCAAGACGCCGGTCGTCGAGTCCGGTGGTTCGTCCGCTGGTCTCAAGGAATTCTGCAAGGGCGTCGGCGAAGACACGATCGACATCGCCAACTCCTCGCGCAAGATCAAGGACAGCGAAATCGAGGCCTGCAAGGCTGCTGGCGTGACCGAGATTCAGGAAGTGAAGATCGGCTACGACGGCATCGTCTTCGCGACCGACGCCGGCAATGCCGATCTCGCGCTGAAGCCGGAGCACCTCTACAAGGCGCTCGCCGCTGAGGTCGTTGTCGACGGCAAGCTCGTTGCCAACCCTTACAAGAAGTGGTCGGAAGTCGACGCTTCGCTTCCGGACGCCGAAATCGCCGCCTTCATTCCTGGCCAGAAGCACGGCACGCGCGAAGTTTTCGAGGAAAAGATCCTCGCTGAGGGCTGCAAGGAAGCCGGCGCGCAGGATGTCATCAAGGCTGCTGTAAGCGATGCGAAGGAACAACTCGCCAAGTGCGTCGCTGTTCGCAAGGACGGCATGGCTGTCGACATCGACGGCGACTACACCGAAACGCTCGCCCGCATTGCTTCCAATAAGAGCGGCATCGGCGTATTCGGCCTTTCGTTCTATGAAAACAATGCCGACAAGCTGAAGGTTGCGACCGTCAACGGCGTCGTTCCCTCCACCGAAACGATCGCTTCCGGTGAATACCCGGTTTCCCGCCCGCTGTTCTTCTACGTCAAGAAGGCGCATATGGGCGTGGTCCCGGGTCTCAAGGAATACGTCGAATTCTTCATCGACGACCAGATGATCGGCCCCGACAGCCCGCTCGCTGAATACGGCCTGGTTGCTGCTCCGGACGCCGAGCGCGAAGAAATTCGCAAGTCCTTCGAAGCTGGCAACATGCTCTGATTTAAAGACGCACCCCGGCGCGACCCGTTGTTGCGCCGGGGTGTGTGTGTTCATTCATATTGCCGGTGGCTTGGCATGGCCTTTACCAGGGAGACGTGCCGATGAGTACTTCGCTCCTCCTTTTATTGATTGTTTTGATTGGTTTCATTGCTTACTTTGCCGGTCGTGCGCGCTCGTTCGCGCAGTCGGGCGGCAAGCTCTCGAACCTGCATTCGCTGCCCGGCTACCATGGCAGCTACGTTGCCATATGGGCGATGCTGCCGGCGGCGCTCGTGCTCGCGGCGTGGCTGATCGCATCGCCGCTCTACATCGACTCCAGCGTTCGCTCGTCGCTTCCGGATTCCGTACAGAGCCAGGGTGGAGCGACCACGCAGCTTGCGCTCGGTCAGGTTAAATCTGTCGCCGTCGGTCTCGTCCGCTTGAGCGCGGACGAAATCGCCGCGCTTGAAAATGGTTCCGCCAACCTGCGCGAAACGCTCGCCGCCAAGGGCGTGGCGCTTGCCGGCGAAGGCGAGCCTTACATGGTGAGGGCCGCTCAGCAGCTCAATGCGATGCGGAACACGAGCCGTTGGCTGATGAGCGCCGTCGTGCTTCTCGTCGCCGTTGCGGGCGGCATCTACGCGCTCCGCAACATCACCACACGTTTTCGCGCCCGCAACCAGGTGGAGCGCGTGATGCTCGGGTCGCTGATTGTGGCCTCGTCGATCGCCATCCTCACGACGATCGGCATCGTCGCGTCGATGCTCTCGGAGGCGGGCCGCTTCTTCAGCATGGTGTCGCCCGTCGAGTTCTTCTTCGGCACCGTCTGGGACCCGCGTTTCGCGGCAGCCGGCAGCGGCGGCGCATCGGGTCAGTTCGGCCTCCTGCCGCTTCTCGGCGGCACGCTCTACATCGCCTTCGTCGCCATGCTCTTTGCGGTGCCTATTGGGCTTTTCGCGGCCATATACATGGCTGAATACGCAAGCCCGCGGCTGCGTTCGACGGCGAAGCCGCTTCTAGAAGTGCTCGCCGGCATCCCGACGATCGTCTACGGCTTCTTCGCGCTCGTCACGGTCGGTCCGTTCCTGCGTGATATCTCGACGCAACTGAACGGCCTCGTTACCGGCAACTACCAGAACTTCATTCAGGCCCAGAGCGTGCTGACGGCCGGCATCGTCATGGGCATCATGCTGATCCCGTTCGTATCTTCGCTCTCCGACGACATCATCACGCAGGTTCCGCGCGCACTGCGCGACGGCTCCCTGGGTCTCGGGGCGACGCGTTCGGAGACGGTGAAGAAGGTCATCCTGCCCGCCGCGCTGCCGGGTATTGTCGGCGCGTTGCTGCTCACGGCTTCCCGCGCGGTTGGCGAAACGATGATCGTCGTGCTTGCCGCCGGCGTTGCCGCGCGCATGCAACTGACGCCTTTCGAGCCGATGACGACGGTGACGGTGAAAATCGTCCACCAGCTGACGGGCGACCTCGAGTTCACGTCGCCGCAGACGCTCGTCGCCTTCGCGCTCGGCATCACGCTTTTCGTCATCACGCTCTGCCTCAACATCTATGCGCTCTATATCGTGCGCAAATATCGGGAACAGTACGAATGACCGACCTTGCTTCCCCCACGGTAAGGGTCTCTACCCGTCCTGCCGAAAGCCGCCGCGATATCGGTATCAAGCGCCGCTATGCTGCCGAGCGCCGTTTTCGGGCCTATGGCATCAGTGCCATCGTTCTTGGTCTTTTCTTCCTCGCCGTCCTGCTCTCGACGGTGGTCAAGAACGGCTATACTGCATTCCTGCAGACGACGATCACGCTGCCGATTGAGTTCTCCGAAAAGATCATAGATCCGAAGAACGAGCGCGCGACCGACGCCAAGCAATTGATGACGGCCAACTATCCGCTGCTCGTTCGCGATGCGCTCGTGAAGCAGCTCGGGCTCGATGCGACGAAGCGGCCCTTGGTCAAACAGGCGACCGACATGGTTTCCGCGAGCGCTCGCACGCAATTGCGCGATATCGTCGTCGCCGATCCGTCGATTATCGGCAAGACCGTGCCGGTGACCCTGCTTGCCGCAGCGAACATCGACTCAGCCTTCAAGGGCCAGATCGATCTTTCGGTCGCCGAAGCCAACCGCAAGGTCAAGGATCAGCAGGTCGCCTGGATGAACCAGCTTGCCGATGCCGGCGTGCTGAAGAAGAGCTTCAACACGGGTATCTTCACGTTCGGCGCATCGAGCCGTCCTGAGGCCGCAGGTGTCGGCGTGGCGCTCGTCGGATCGCTCTATATGATGCTGATCGTTTTGGTTCTGTCGCTGCCGATCGGTGTTGCGGCGTCGATCTATCTCGAGGAGTTCGCGCCGAAGAACCGCCTGACCGACCTGATCGAGGTCAACATCAACAATCTCGCGGCCGTGCCGTCGATCGTCTACGGTCTTCTTGGT